>DGBP01000043.1 GCA_002384855.1 Nocardioidaceae bacterium UBA4001
GTAACACTCTGGCAGTGGCTCAGCCACTGTGCCACCTGAACAGTGGCTTCCCCCGACCGCCGCTGCTGCGCGGTCCGCCCCGCATAAGGAGTACGACCATGAACATCGCACGCACGCGCCGCGGCGCGATCGTCGCCGCCACGCTGGTACCCGTGATGACCCTGGCCGCCTGTGGTGGCGGGGACGGTGACGGAGGGGGCTCCGCCGCGAGCGGGGACTGCGAGAGCACCACGCTGCGGCTCTCCCACCAGTGGCCCGCGGCGACCGGCGGCGAGGACAGCGACTTCCGCTCCGAGCTCGCCCAGCAGTTCGCCGACAAGGTCGCGGAGGAGACCGACGACCAGCTGAAGGTGCAGATCTTCCCGAACAGCTCGCTGGTGGAGTCGACCGAGCAGTACGACGCCATGATGCAGGGCTCGCTCGACATGTCGGTCTTCCCGCTCGACTACGCCTCGGGCCGCGTCGCCGACTTCAGCGTCACGCTCATGCCCGCCCTCGTGCGCAACCACGAGGAGGCCCAGGCGTGGCAGGACGCCGAGATCGGCCAGCGCCTCGAGGAGGTCATGGACGAGAACGGCTCCAAGATCCTCACCTGGGTCTGGAACGCCGGCGCCATCGGCACGAAGGGCGACCCGGTCGTCGCGCCCGGCGACGTGAAGGGCGGCATGACGATGCGCGCCGCGGGCAGCTACGTCGAGAAGATGCTCGAGGACGCCGGCGCCGGCATCTCGAGCCTCCCCTCGAACGAGATCTACACCGCGATGCAGACCGGGGTCCTCGACGCCGCCGTCACCTCGACCGGCTCGTTCGCCTCCTACAACCTCCAGGAGCAGGTGAAGTCGTTCACCTCGCCCACCGAGAACACGTTCTGGTTCATGTTCGAGCCGCTGATCATCAGCACGGAGAGCTACGACGCCCTCTGCTCGGACCACCAGGAGGTCGTGGACTCGGTCGGTGAGGAGCTGCAGGAGTTCGCCTACACCGCCTCGGAGGAGGACGACACCCGCGTGGAGAAGATCTTCGCCGACGCCGGGGTCGAGGTCGTGACCATGGACGACGCGGCCTTCGACGAGTGGCAGGCCCTCGCCGAGAAGCAGTGGGACGCCTACGCGCAGGCGGCCCCGAACGGCCAGGAGCTGCTCGACCTGGCGAAGGAGGCCTCGGGGGAGTGACCTGACAGCCGGTGGGCCCCGACACGGGGCCCACCGGTCTGGTACGACGAACGACGATCGAGATGGAAACCGAGGAGGGGCCGGTGCGGGTGCTCAAGTACGTCCTGACGTTCCGATGGGCCAACGTGCTGTCGGAGACCGCGGGCTACCTCAGCGCGGTGGCGCTGGTGCTCGCCACCGGGATCATGGTCCACGGGGTGGCCTCTCGCTACCTCTTCGGCCGACCCACGGTGTGGCAGACCGAGACGAGCATCTACCTGCTGGTCTTCGTGACCTTCGTGGGCGCGGCCTACGGCCTCAAGCACCACGCGCACGTCGGCGTGGACCTGCTCGTCGAGCGGCTGCCGGTGCGGGCCCGCCTCGCGGCGAGGGTCGCCACCGGAGTTCTCGCGCTCGTGGTGGTCGGGGCGGCGATCTGGACGTCGTACGGCATCTGGTGGGAGGCGGTCGAGGGTGACTTCAGGTCGCCCACCGCCCTGCGCGCCCCGCTCTCGGTCGTCTACGGGATCCTGCCGCTGGGCATGCTCCTCGTCGCCCTCCAGTACCTCGCCTTCGTCATCGAGGGTGTCCAGGGCCTTCTCGGCGGTGAGGGCGAGGCGGAGAAGGCGTCGATCCTCGGCCAGGGCAACGCCGAGCTCGCCGCGGCGGTCGAGGAGACCGACACCGATCCCGCATCGGTCGGCAGCGCCGGTACGGCGCCCGCGTACCTGCCCCACGACGACGAAAGGCACGGTCGCCCATGAGCTCGCTGACGATGGGTGCCCTCATCGGCCTGATGGGCATGGTCCTGTTCATGACCGGCATGCCGATCGCCTTCGCGCTCGGCCTGACGGCGATCATCTCGATCTTCCTCTTCCTCGACGCCTCCGAGTTCGAGCTGTTCGGCAAGCTCCTCTACGACTCGACGAACGACTTCGGTCTGCTCGCCATCCCGCTCTTCGTCCTGATGGGCAACCTGTTCGGTGGGTCGGGAGCGAGCAGGCAGCTGTTCGCGGCAGGCGAGGCCTGGCTGAACAAGGTCAAGGGCGGCCTGGGTATGAGCAGCGTGCTCGCGTCCGCGGTGTTCGCCGCACTGACCGGTTCGAGCCCCGCGACAGCAGCGGCCATCGGCCGGGTCGCCGTGCCCGAGATGCTCGAGCGCGGGATCTCCGCGCGCGTGGCGACCGGTGCGATCGCGGCGGGCGGCACCCTCGGCATCCTGATCCCGCCCAGCGTCACGCTGATCCTCTACGGCATCGCGTCGGAGGAGTCGATCGGCCAGCTGTTCGCGGCCGGCATCATCCCCGGCATCCTCGTGACNNCCCCGGCACCGTCGTACACCCCGCTCAGCTACACGTGGGCCGAGCGCTTCACGGCGATGTTCAAGACCTTCCCGTTCCTGCTGCTCATCGTGGCGATCCTGGGCGTGCTGTACGCCGGCATCGCGACGCCGAGCGAGGCGGCGGCGGTCGGTGTGGTCCTCGTGCTGCTGCTCATCGTCATCGGCTACCGCGGGATGGGGCCCAGGCAGTTCGTCCACGTCCTGCTCGAGACCACCAACCAGAGCACGATGATCCTGATGATCACGGCCTTCTCCGCGGTGATCGCGGTCGTGCTCAGCTTCCTCAGCGTGCCCCAGGACCTCGCGATGATGGTCACCGAGCTGGAGGTCAACCGCTGGGTGATCATGTTCGTGATCAACATCTTCCTGCTGGTGATGGGCCTGTTCCTGCCGCCGGTGTCGATCATCGTGATGGTGACGCCGGTGCTCTACCCGCTGATCGTCGGCCTCGGTTTCGACCCGATCTGGTTCGGCATCATCATGACGCTGAACATGGAGATGGGCCTGATCACGCCTCCGGTGGGCCTCAACCTGTACGTCCTCAAGGGCATCGCCCCCGACATCCCGCTGAAGGAGATCCTGCTCGGCAGCCTGCCGTACGTCGGCGTGCTGGCGGTCGCGATCGTGATCCTCTCGGTCTTCCCGAACCTGGTCACCTGGCTGCCCCAGCTGTTGTACTGACCGTCCCGACGGGGGGAGTGCGCGTGGAGG
>DGBP01000037.1 GCA_002384855.1 Nocardioidaceae bacterium UBA4001
TCCGCGCCCTCGCGGCCCTCCAGGTCGACGTCGGCGAAGAGGTCCTCCTGGATCCAGTCCGCGAGGCCCGAGACACCCACGCCGAGCAGGCGCACTCCGCCGGAGGTGTCGACCTCCGTCAGCAGCGACCGCGCCAAGCGGGCGACGACCCTCGTGTCGTCGGTCGGCGCCGGCAACGTCGTCGAGCGGGTGTGGGTGGAGAAGTCGTGCAGGCGCACCTTCACCGTGACGGTCCTGCCCGACAGCCTCGCCTTGCGGAGCCGCTCGGTGACCTGGCCGGCCTGCCGCTCCAGCAGTCCCTCGAGCAGCCGGCGGTCCACGAGGTCGGCCTCGTAGGTGCCCTCGACGCTGACCGACTTCGCCTCCCGCTCGGACACCACCGGGCGGTCGTCCTCGGCCCGGGCCAGGTGGTAGAGCCCGGTGCCGTGAGCCTGGCCGAGGATCCGCACCAGCTCCTCCTGAGACAGCCGCTCCAGCTCGGCCACGGTGTGTACGCCGGCTCGGCGCAGCCGCTCGGTCGTCGCGGGCCCCACCCCGGGAATCACGGTGACCTTCATCGGGCGCAGCAGGTCACGCTCGGTCCTGGGGGGTACGACGACCAGCCCGTCCGGCTTGTCGAGGTCGCTGGCGATCTTCGCAACGAGCTTCGAGGTGCCGATCCCGACCGAGCCGTCGATGCCGCCGGTCACCTCGTGGACCCGCTGCTTGAGGTCCCGCGCCACGGCGGTGACCCCCTCGACGGACAGGTCGTCGAGGTCGGCCGCCGCGAGGTCGACGTACGCCTCGTCCAGCGAGAGCGGCTCGACCAGTGGCGACATCTCGCGCAGCAGCTCCATCACCTTCGCGCTGGTCTCGCGGTAGGCGTCGAACCGCCCGGAGAGGTACGCCGCGTGCGGGCACCGCGAGCGCGCCTCCGCGGTCGACATCGCCGACCGGACGCCGAAGGCGCGGGCCTCGTACGACGCCGTCGCGACCACGCCGCGCCCCCCCACCCCACCGACCACGACCGGCTTGCCCCGCAGGGACGGCTTGTCGCGCTGCTCGACCGCTGCGAAGAAGGCGTCGAGATCCACGTGGAGGATCGTCGGGTCGGCGCGCACGCGCCCATCATGCCTCGCGGATGCGCGGGTCGAGCCGGGTTCCTTCCCCAGGTCGACGGGTGCCGCCACCGTGCACACCTGCGCGTGCGGACCCACCGCCCGAGGGGCGGGCTGGACGACCGTGGACCCATGAGCGAACCCACACTGCGACTCAAGTCCCCGACCGACCTGCTGGCCCTGGTGCCGTGCGTGCTCGGCTTCCATCCCCAGGACTCCCTGGTTCTGGTCGTCCTCGCGGCGGAGGCGGGCAACCTGCACGCGCGGGTCGATCTCGTCCGGGAGGACGTCGACATCGACGCCGCCGTCGAGTCCCTGCTGCCCGCCGTGCGTCGGGTCGGCGCACGCACGGTGGCCCTGGTGGCCTACACCGACGACTGCTTCCTCGCCGAGGAGGCAGTCGACGAGCTCGCCGAGGCGCTCGCCGCCGTCGGCGTGGAGGTGGTCATCGCGCTGCGCGCCGAGGTCGACCGGTGGTGGGCGCTGGGCTGCGAGGACGATGCCTACCCGTCCGAGGGCAGCCCCTACGACGTGCGCGACCACCCGATCACCGCGCAGGCCGTCCTCGACGGCAAGGTGACCTTTCCGAGCAGGCGCGCCCTCGCCGACTCCCTGATCGGCTCCGACGTCGACGACATCGAGGCGGTGGCCGAGGCCGCCGACGAGGCGATGCGGCGGTTCCGCCGGGCTGCCGGGCAGGACGTGCTCCATGTCGACGGCGACGTCATCCCGTTCCCCGCTCACGCCACCGGCGGTGCCCGGCAGCACCTGGTGGCCGAGGGCCTGTGGGTGCGCGACCGGGTGCGCCGCTACCTCGACACCCGCGAGCCGCTCGACTCCGATGAGGCCGGCCGGCTGAGCGTGGCGCTGGTGAACATCGCGGTCAGGGACGTCGCCTGGTCGGAGATGACCCGGGAGAACGCCGCGTCGCACGTCGAGCTGTGGCGGGACCTGGTCCGACGCACCCCTCACGACCTGCTGGCGGCCCCGGCCGCGCTGCTCGCCTTCGCGGCCTGGCTCTCCGGTAACGGCGCGCTGGCCTGGTGCGCCCTGGACCGCTGCCAGGAGGCCGAGCCCGGCTACAGTCTCGCGGGGCTGTTGACCCAGGCCCTGGTCGCGGCGATCCCGCCCTCGACGTGGACGCCGGTCCCGCCCGAGGACCTGCCGCTGTTCGCGGGATGAGCGCGATTCCTGGGCAGGCCCCCGGGATGGCTCTAGGCTTCCCACATGGGCGAAGACGTTGCGGCGCAGGAGTTCTCACGCGAGGACCGCACCCGGTACCGCGAGAAGGTGCGCCGGTGCCTCGACGTGTTCGCGCGGATGCTGCGCGAGTCGCGCTTCGACTCCGACGACCCGATGACCGGTCTGGAGATCGAGCTCAACCTCGTCGACGCCGAGGGGCGCCCGGCGCTGAAGAACGCCGAGACCCTCGAGGCGATCGCCGACCCGAAGTTCGTCACCGAGCTCGGCCAGTTCAACCTCGAGATCAACCTGTCGCCGCAGAAGCTGAGCGAGTGCGGGTTCACCGCGTTCGAGGACGACATCCGCCACAGCCTCAACATCGCCGAGGAGAAGGCGAGCGAGGTCGGCGCCCATCTGGTCATGATCGGGATCCTCCCGACCCTCGAGCCGGGCCACATGAGCCCCTTGTCGCTCAGCCCCAACCCCCGCTACCAGCTGCTCAGCGACCAGATCCTGGCCGCCCGCGGCGAGGACCTCGCGATCGACATCGCGGGCACCGAGCGGCTGCGGACGACGTCGGACTCGATCGTCCCCGAGGCGGCCTGCACCAGCACCCAGTTCCACGTCCAGGTCAGCCCCGAGGACTTCCCGGCCTACTGGAACGCCTCCCAGGCGATCGCCGGAGTCCAGCTCGCGCTCGGTGCGAACTCGCCGTTCCTGCTCGGCAAGGAGCTGTGGCGGGAGACCCGGATCGCGTTGTTCGAGCAGGCCACCGACACCCGCAGCGAGGAGCTCAAGGCGCAGGGCGTCCGCCCGCGGGTGTGGTTCGGTGAGCGCTGGATCAACTCGATCTTCGACCTGTTCGAGGAGAACGTCCGCTACTTCCCGGCCCTGCTGCCGATCATCGACGAGGAGGACCCGGTCGAGGTCCTCGAGCGCGGGGGGACCCCGGCGTTGTCCGAGCTGCGGCTGCACAACGGCACGATCTACCGCTGGAACCGGCCGGTGTACGACGTCGTCGACGGCGAGCCGCACCTGCGCGTGGAGAACCGCGTCCTGCCGTCGGGGCCGACGGTGGCCGACACGATGGCCAACGCTGCCTTCTACTTCGGGGTCGTGCGCACCCTCGCCGAGCACGAGCGGCCGCTGTGGTCGCAGATGTCGTTCAGCGCCGCGGAGGAGAACTTCCACGTCGCCGCCCGCCAGGGCATCGAGGCCAACGTCTACTGGCCCGGCATCGGCCAGGTCCCGGCCACCGAGCTCGTCGTACGCCGACTGCTGCCGATGGCCCGTGCCGGCCTCGACGCCTGGGGGGTCGACGCGGGTGAGCGCGACCGGCTGCTCGGGATCATCGAGCAGCGCTGCCTGACCGGCCGCAACGGGGCGTCGTGGTTCGCGGAGAGGTTCCACGACCGGTGCAGGGGCTGCAGCGACCGCACCGAGGCGCTCCGGCTGACCCTGAACGACTACCGCGACCATATGCACACCAACGAGCCGGTGCACACCTGGGAGTGACTCCGGTGCGCCGACCCCGGTGGTCGAGCCCGTCGTGCCGACGCCGGTGCGCCGACCCCGGTGGTCGAGCCCGTCGAGACCCGGGTCGGTCAGAGCCGCAGCCGCTTCCACGTGCGCGACTCGCCGGTGCGCACGTCCAGCCAACCGGTGCGCGTGAACGTCCAGAACCCCTCGAGGTCGAAGCCGAACGTACCCAGCGCGTGCGTCGCCGCGGACAGCCAGGCGAGGTCCTCGTCCTGCACCACCGGATCGCCGACCCGGGTGAGCCAGGCCGAGACCGAGGAGCCGGCCGGCCCGAGCTCCTCGAGCAGCGCGGAGACGACCTCGGCGCGTGTGCCCGGGTCGAGCAGGTGACCGAGCAGCGGGTCGGCGGAGGGCACCCGGGAGGACCGGTGCGCGCCACCGAGGTGTCCGACGTGCACGACGGGGTCGAAGCGACGCCGCGACTCGCGTGACCGCAGGCGGCCGACCTCCAGCCGGAGAAGCGCGGCGGTGTCGTCGTCGTCGTTCATGGGTCCAGGTTGCCGCGTTCTCGCCGAGGTCGTCCGGCTTTGTCCACAGACCAGCCGCTCTGTCTGCGGTACCGTGCGCACGAGGGTTCCGGCGCTGCGCCGGAACGCGCTCCGGTTGACGAGAGAGAGGACGGTCGATGGGGACCATCGTGGTGGGATACGTGCCCAAGCCCGAGGGCAAGGCTGCGCTCGAGAGGGCGGCCGAGGAGGCCAAGCTCCGGAGCTCGCGACTGGTGGTCGTGAACTCCCACCGCGGCGGGCGTGAGTTCGACAGCGACGACGCCATCGAGTCCGAGGCTCAGCTCGAGGAGGTCCGCACCCAGATGGCCGGCCACGGGGTGGAGTTCGACATCCGTCAGCTCGTCCGGGGTATGGACCCTGCCGAGGACCTGGTCAACGTCGCGAACGAGGTCGACGCCGACCTGATCGTGATCGGCCTGCGTCGCCGCTCGCCGGTCGGCAAGCTGATCCTCGGCAGCAACGCCCAGCGCGTCCTGCTCGACGCCCCCTGCCCCGTGCTGGCGGTCAAGGCCGGCGGGTAGCCCCAGCGGCCGGGCGCTCGCCGTCCGGCCGGGTGCGGGATACTCGGCGCATGGGACTTCACATCGCCCAGGACGAGCACGCCGACCAGGTCCTGACCGACGACCCGTTCGCGCTGCTGAGCGGCATGCTGCTCGACCAGCAGTTCCCGATGGAGAGGGCCTTCGCCGGGCCGGCCAAGATCCTCGACCGGTTCGGGACGCTCGAGCCGGCCGAGATCGCCGCGGCCGACCCCGAGCGGTTCGCCACGCTGTGCAGCGAGCCGCCGGCGATCCACCGGTATCCGGGGTCGATGGCCGCCCGCGTCCAGGCGCTTGCGGCGCACGTCGTGGCAGAGTACGACGGCCACACCGAGAGGCTGTGGCGAGAGGCTGACAGCGGCAAGGAGCTGATGAGGCGCCTGCTGGCCCTTCCCGGCTTCGGCAAGCAGAAGGCGCAGATCTTCGTGGCCCTGCTCGGCAAGCAGCTCGACGTGCAGCCCGAGGGCTGGCAGGAGGCCGCCGGGGTCTACTCCGAGCCGGGGTCGTTCCGCTCGGTGGCCGACGTCGTCGACGACAGGTCGCTCGAACGGGTGCGTGCGTTCAAGAAGGAGCAGAAGGCCGCAGCGCGTCGCTGAGGCCGGGGTGTCACCTTGGGTTGTCGCGGGCGCGTGTCACAATGACTGTGCGGCTCTTGACGTGTACGGGCTGTGCCGCGCCCCTGAACCGTTTACGAGAGGTAGTTCGTGTCGACGAGCACGTCCCGCAAGCTCCCTGCTGACATCCTCGCCCACCCCGAGGTGGTCGCGCTTCTCGAGCAGGGCAGGGCCACCGGCCAGGTCAGTTCCGACGCCGTTCGTGACACGAGTGAGGCTGCCGGCATCTCAGGCAGGAACCTCAAGGCGCTGCTGCGCTTCCTCAGTGAGGAGGGCGTGACCGTCGCACTCTCCGCTGCCGAGTCGAGCACCTCGCGGCGCGCCGCTGCCGCCGCGAGCAGCCGCTCGACGGTGCGCGCGAGCACCGCCAAGAAGGCCCCGGCGAAGAAGGC
>DGBP01000011.1:0-25387 GCA_002384855.1 Nocardioidaceae bacterium UBA4001
CCATCAGACCCGGGGCGATTCAGTTCTCACTGACGCCGCTGCCGGCGGTTCAGGGGATGGCGCCCGTGGGGTTCTCCCCGTCCGTGGACGATGTCGACCTGTCCTGGAGCGCTGTCAATGGTGCAGCCTGGTACGAGCTCCAGGTTGCAATGGACTCACAGTTCGCGTCACTCGTCGATCCGGCCCCTGACGGGCAGCAAACCAGCGTCAAGGTCCTCGGGACTCACTACTCACCCCTGACGACCTATGACAACGGGACCTACTACTGGCGGGTCCGAGCCATCGACACCAATGGCAATGCCTCGCCCTGGCCCGAGCAGGTGGGCCACTTCACCCGTGGCTGGCCGGACACGCCCCAGACGGTCTTCCCCGCCGACGACGACGATCAGTCCCTCGTCACCCAACAGATGCCACCCGCGCCGTACTTCCAATGGACCCCGGTGCGCCTGGCAACCCATTACGAGATCCAGGTGGGGACCAACGAGAACTTCTCGCCCGGCACCTATCAGACCTGCCAGGTGGCCGGCACGACGTACACCCCCCAGATGTTCTGGGTGAACAACGACACAGGCCAGACAGGCGTCCGCGAGCATGAGGACTGCTGGATCGACCCAGACATCACGATGTACTGGCGAGTCAGGCCCCTCGACCTTCCTTACACCAAGTTCGGAGCACTGGTCCCTGGCGTCCAAGGCATCTTCTCCGAGACCGAGCAGTTCGTCTGGCGTCCACAATTGGGGGCTTCGTTCTCCCCCTCCGGCGGGGAGACTGTGGACATCCCCACGCTCAGGTGGGACTTTCCGCGTGAGGCTGAGAGGTACCGGGTCGAGATCAAGGACGCGTACGGGCTGAGCGTGGGCATGGCTGTCACCACGCGGTCAAAGTCCTACACCCCGGTGAATGTGGCCGCCCTGCAACCGAACCGAGGGCCGTTCACGTGGACAGTCACCGGGTACGACGCCGAGGGGCCCCGCATTCCCGGGGAGCTCGGACACCGAGCCTCACTGACCTACAGCAACACGTTCAACGTGAGCGGGAACGACCCCGACAGCGGAGCGGCGGCGCTGACCCCCCTGACTGGTCTCGAGTCTGATGCACCGACGCTGCGGGCCCCGGCCCTGAGCTGGGAACCTCACCCCGACGCGAAGACGTACAAGCTCTACGTCGGTCCGGCCGACGATGATGACGCACCGGGACCGACGAGCTTCGCCGGCACGTTCGATGACGCCTACGGCAAACCACTTCCCTACCCGGCGGTGACGGACACTGGCAAGCGTTTCCTCACTGCAGGCAGCTACGACTGGTGGGTGGAGGCTATCGGCATGGACGGTGCCTCTCTCGGGCTCGGGCCCGAGGAGACCTTCCGCATCAAGGGCCTCTGGGAGGTCACCGGCCAGTCGCTGGCCGTGGACGGAAGCACCGTGGGAGCCGGAAACGGCTGCGCGGCAACCAAGCCGGCGCTGTGCGACCAGATCCCTTCCACACCGGTGCTCTCCTGGGAACCGGTGGAAGGGGCCACCTACTACATGGTCTACATCGGCGAGGGTGCCTTCACCAACGTCGTCGAGCCACTCACCAATGTCACCACCGTGGCGAACACCAAATGGGCCCCGAGCCTGAGCCAGGCGAAGTCGGCACTGAAGGACAGCGAGGCCAACCAGGCCTACCACTGGTTCATCCGACCCTGTAAGGGTCCAGGCGTCTGCGGTCCCAGTCCCATCTCATCGCCCGACGTGGCCGTCAACCAGTTCCGCAAAGTCTCCCCTCGGGTGAAGCTGCTGGCGCCTGCGAACGCCGCCGTCATCACCGAGCCAGACATCACTCTCGACTGGGAGGACTACCTGACCACGAGCCAGGGAACAACCTGGTTCGTCACGGGTGAACGAGGGCCGCAGGCGGCACAGCGCTACCGCGTGCAGATCGACAACGACCAGGAGTTCACAAGCCCCCTCGAGGCCGCGCTCGTGGACCAGAGCAAGTTCACCTCGTCCACGAAGCTCTACCGCGAAGGCATCCTGTGGTGGCGGGTGCAGGCGATCGATGCCGACGGCAACGACCTGCCCTGGTCGCAGCCCAGATATGTGAAGAAGCAGACGCCTGACATCACCACGGAGTGGCCGACAACCGGGTCCACGGTGTCCGGCAACGTCGACTTCCGATGGAGGGCCACCTCATCGACCGCACGCTACGAGCTGGAGGTCTGGAACGCCCAGTGCGACACGAACGGGTGCAAGGTTCCGGAGAGTGACACCGCCCGTCGCCTCTTCCAGGCGAAGAACGGCTACACCCTAGGTGTCAAGCAGACTGCCTACACCTGGGACAAGCCGATCCCGGCTTCGGGCGGCACCTATATATGGCGCGTCCGGCGCGTGGACAGCAACCTGCCCACCGCGAACCCCGGGCCGTGGACGATCGGAGGGACCTTCACCTCGCGCCGCAGTCTCCCGAGCCTGGTGTCTCCAGCAGCGAGCGCATCCGTCCCCGCGAACGGGCCGCTGTTCACGTGGAATCCCGTCCCCGGTGCATCGCAGTACCTGGTCCAGGTCCGGGGCGCCGGTGCGACGTACAACTGGGCGAACGTCACCACCGCCGCGACGGCGTGGGCCGCTGACCGCACCATGACGGCAGGCAACTGGCAGTGGCGGGTGATTGCCAAGGACGCCGGCGGCGCTGAGCTCGGCACGACGCAGTGGCGCGGCTTCACGGTCCCGACCAGTAGCACCACGATACCCCCGCCCACCACGACCCCACCGCCGACCGACACCACCCCGCCGACGGTGGTGAAGAAGACGCCGCTCACCTACGCCAAGCGCGGCGCCAACTTCACAGCGAGGTTCAGCGAGCCCGTCAAGGGCGTGTCTGGCACGACGATGCGGCTGTTCAAGGGAACGACGCGGGTCTCTGCTCGCGTGACACTCAGCGCCGACAGGAAGACAGCGACGCTGAACCCGAGCCGTCTCATGAAGAGACGAGCCAAGTGCACCCTGAGGCTGACCACCGGCATCGGGGACAACGCGGGGAACCGGCTCAGGGCCACGTCCTGGACCGTGCGCGTCCGCTAGGCCCCACCAGAGCAGCCCGTCCGACCATCCAGGTCGGGCGGGTTGCCGCCATGTCGAGGCCTATCCCCGTACGACGTCCGCCAGGGAGGTCGCACGAGAGGATCGGAAGACGTCCTCGAGCAGCATCGGCTCGCCGGCAGGACCGGCCAGCGGCACCCGCCAGTTCGGGTACTCGTCCGTGGTGCCGGGCTGGTTCTGGGTGCGCCGGTCACCCACTGCGTCAGGAAGCGCCACCGAGAGCAGACGAGCCGGCGTCAGCGTGAGGTAGCGGTGCAGCGCAGCCACCGTCTCCTCGACAGACGGGTCATCGCCCAGCAACCCCCGGGACCGAAGCTCGGACATCCAGGCCTCACGCTCGGCTGAGTCCGCGGCGATCTCCTCGTCGAGGGGTCGGGTCAGCAGCCCGAGCGAGTCGCGCAGCCGGACGTGGTCGGCGGCGAGGTAGCCGGCCGTCGGCGGGAGGTCATGTGTGGTGACCGAGGCGAGGCTGTACTCCCGCCACCGTTCGGCCGGCAGCGGCTTGCCGTCGGAGCCGTTCTCGAACCACAGGATCGACGTGCCGAGGATGCCTCGCTCGCGGAGGTAGTCGCGTGCAGACGGCTCGACCGTGCCGAGGTCCTCCCCCACGACGACGGCGCCGGCGCGGTAGGCCTCGAGCGCGAGCACACCGATCATCGCGCGGTGGTCGTAGTAGACGTAGGTTCCCTGGGCGGCGGAGTTCCCGACCGGCACCCACCAGAGCCGGAACAGTCCGAGGATGTGGTCGATCCGCACGCCACCGGCATGGCGCAGCACCGCCGCGATCAGGTCGCGGAACGGTGTGTAGGCGAGCTCGGCCAGGCGGTCCGGACGCCACGGCGGCTGCCCCCAGTCCTGACCCACCTGGTTGAACGGGTCGGGCGGTGCGCCGACCTGGATCCCGGTCGCGTAGGTGTCCTGCAACCGCCAGGCGTCCGCGCCACCCGGGTACACCCCGACGGCCAGGTCGTGCATGACTCCGAGTCGCATGCCGGCTCCGACGGCCTTGGCCTGCGCGGACTGCAGCTGCTCGTCGACGAGCCACTGCAGCCACATGTGGAAGTCGACGAGCTCGGCGTTCTCCTTGGCGAAGGCCTCGACCGCCGAGGAGTCAGGACGCCTCAGGTCCTCCGGCCACGTCCGGTAGTCGTTGCCGTGGGCCTCGGCGACCGCACTCCACCGTGCGAAGTCGACAAGGCTCTGGCCCTCGCGACGGCAGAATGCCTGGTAGTCGACTTCGCGGCCCGCCGTGCGCGGTGCCGCATGCACGATTCGCAACGCCTTCCGCTTCGCCGTCCACGAGACGTTCCGGTCGATCGCGTCGACCCCGGCCAGCTCCTTGCCCAGCCACGCCGCGATCCGGCTCACCTTGGCTCGCTCGGCAGCCGGCATGGCGGCGTACTCCGGGATGCGCTCGACGCGCAGGTAGAGCGGGTTGAAGAACCGCCGCGACTTCGGGAGGTACGGCGACGGCTCCATCGGCGCGCCCGGCTCCCCCGCGTGCAGGGGGTTCACGAGCAGGTAGTCGGCACCGAGGCGGTCCCCCGACCACACCGCGAGGTCAGTCATGTCCACGAGGTCGCCGACGCCCCAGGACTGCTCGGAGCGGACGCTGTAGAGCTGTGCGGCGAAGCCCCAGCCACGACTGTCGCCCAGGGCCTCGGGCAGGCCGAGCCAGTCGGGGGTCACGATGAGCGTGCACGAGGACTCCTGGGAGCCTGCCCGAGCGCGAAGCCGGTGATAGCCCAGCGGCAGACCGCTCGGGACATGGAAGGCGGCCTCGCCGAGAAGCGTGCCGTCGACGGTCCGCGGCTCCACGGCGTGGTCGACCTGCTCCAGGTCCTGCCGCGTCGTACCGGTCTCCAGCTCCAGCCACACCTCGACGGGGGACCCGTGGGGCACGTGCACCCGGACCGTCTCGGAGTCAGTCTGCTTGGTCACCACGCTCGGCGGCAGCATCCGCCGCCAGTGCGCGTCGACGTCGGACCTCAGCGCCGTCGCGGCCTTCTCCGGACTCGAGGCGTCGACGTCCATCGCGGCGAGCACGGCCACGATCGTCGCCTCCGGGACCTGCACGTGGTTCCCTCGCCAGTCCCAGTAGTCGGTCGCGACACCCCGGGCGTGGGCGAGGTCGAGCAGCTCCCTGCTGAGTCCGTTCACCCGCCAATCCTCACCCACGCGAGGCGTCTGGACGTAATCGGGGACTCCCCATGCCTGGGGGCACCTACCAGGACAAGCGCGGCCACCGCGTGGGAACCGGGAATTCTTTACGCATGGCTCTGCCGGACCGTGGATATGTTGCAGACATGAGCGTGCACGGGATGTCGGTGGAGAGGGTGATGTTCGTCGTCATGGCCGTGCTGTTCGGGCTGGCCTTGATCGACGGCAACCCGGTGTTCCTCTTCTACACGGTGCTGGGCATCGGTGGCGCCGCCTACCTGTACGGCGCCACGAAGGATCGCCCTGCGGCACGCCGCTGACGCGGAACGCTCACCTCGTCGAGGTAGACGCCGATGGCGTCGACCAACGTCGGCACGCCCACGTGTCGGAAGGGCGACACCGCCAGGAACATCCCCATGCATCAAGCCCTCGAAGTCACCGAACCGGAATCGTCGGCTAAGCCACCGCGAGACGCTCGCCCAGGTGCAGCTGGAGCGAGCCGACGAGGTCACCGGCGACGGCCTGCGGTTGGACCTTCATCCGGTGGTTCCTCCCGTCGAGCGCCAGCGCCAGACGTCGCCCTGATATCCGTGCGGAGCCGACCCGGTCCCACGGGACGAGGGTCGCCCGACGGTCCTCGAGCAGCCTCGGCATCGGGATGGAAGCCACGTGGTGCACGGCCGTCAGGTAGGGGTCCGTCCTGCCGTGCCGCAGCGCCGCGGCGAACCCCTCGCCGAGGCCCAGTCGCTTGACGAGGATCCCGTGGTCGCCGACGACCAGAACCCGTAGTCGCCGCCAGCTGACGCACGCTGCCACCGAGTGGACCACCGGCACGTCAGCGTGCGCTGCGGACCGGTCGACGGTGCTGGGGTCGACGCTGTACGAGGAGGGGACCCCTTCACTCTCGAGGATCTGCATCAGCCAGTCCGCAGACCTCCCCTCGACGGCCGCGGCGACCAGTCCTCTGACGTCGATCGGCTCGCCGGCGCCGTCGACCAGCGCACCCTCGGTGTCCCAGTCGACCTTGAAGTGCGCTCCGCAGTGCTCGACCAGCGCTGCGGTGACGGCGTCGGTCACCAGGCCTCGTGCGACCGCCTCGACATGGTCCGACGGTGTGTCCGGTGAGATGAAGGGCCGGATCAACCGCCGACCGTCGTCGCGGACCAGCACCCTGACGGCGTCGTACAGGGTGGCCGCCCCCGCACCGGCGTCCGCGGTGGCGCTCACCAGCAACGAGGCGTTGTGCCGTGCCCGCTGGATCCCTCCGGTCTCCACGATCCATGACCAAGGTCGGGGCTCGAGGTCGGAACCGGCGAACATCTCCGTCTCCAGGGCTCCGAGGACGCGGTCTGCTCCGGCGAGCAGCTCGGTCGCCGGGACGCCGTCGTCCGAGATACCGTCCTCGGGCTGGGACTCGAAGTAGGCGATCCGGCTGCGAAGACTGGGGTGCGAGTCGTAGATGCTCAGCTCCTCCTCAGGAGGGGTGCTTCTCAGCTCCTGCATCTGACGCTGCCGCTCCGGGCTTGCCAGGAGGCTCTCGAAGCCGGCGAACAGCGCATCGGGCCGCACCCCGGCCACCCGGAAGGCATGGCTCTCCAGGAAGTGGCTCCACATCATGTCGATGGCAGGCACCTCGCGCATCGCCCCTGCCGAGGCGGCACGGCCTGCTACCCGGTGACTCCACTCGTCTGCCTCGATCTCCTGCCTCCGCGTGATCGAACGCGTCACGCGCAGGTAGAGCCGGCCGTACGCGGAGAACAGCCTTCCGAGCAGGGTTGTCGCGCCCAGGCTCTGGACCAGGTGGGCGAGAGTCACGTGACCTCGGTAGACCACGGGCGTCATCGCCGTGTGCCGGTGGCTGTAGTGGCCGAGCTCGTGAGCGAGGACCGAACGCATCTGCTGCCTGCTCAGCCCCAGCACGAGGGGAGCTCCCACGGTCAGGACGCGGCGACCGGAGACGAGCCCGAGGAACCGCGCGTTCTCCCACACGGAGGCGTTCACCTCCGGCACCAGCCGGATGGCGTCCGGCGCCCTCGTGCCGACCGTCTCGGCGATCGAATGCACCTCCGCCCAGAGCCCCGGCTGCTCGTCGGGGGTGATGAGCAGACCAGACGGCTCCTTGCCACGAGCCTTGCGGAAGAGCCAGAAGGCGCGCCCCAGAGCAAGCCCGACGAAGATCAGCAGACCACCGACCTTGCTGAGCAGGGCACCGGCGACCCCGTGGACCACGCCCTCGTAGACCGCGAGGCCCAGCAGGGCGAGCACGCCGGCAGCGAGGACATAGACACCGAGCAGCAGCGACACCGCGAGCACGGCGCGGGCAACGAACTTCACAGGCACTCCCCCGAATAGACAAGCCCGACCATTCTGGGCGAACTCACCCGTCGGCGCCCGGCTTTCCGAACATCCGTGACCGGCTCACCTGGTCGTGCGAAGCGACCTCTGAATCCGGTCGGCGAGCTTGTCGGCCGTCCCAGCAGCGTGCGAGGACACGGTGATCTGCGTGGCGGCGTCCCCGACGTCCACGAGGATGAGCACCCCATGGACCGTCGTCCCGGTGATCCGCCACCTGTACGGCACCCGAATCACGTCGCCGGCAGCGCTCGTCGCGTGTTCGAACCTGGCCGGCTTCGCCCCGATGGTGGCGAGCTGGAGCTTGATCCGGTCGTCGGAGAACTCGGATCGAGACATCCCCACGCTGTTGACGTTGTCCACGAATCCTCTGACGGCACCCCGGTCGGTGATCGAGAAGGTCAGCACCGAAGCGCCGATGCTCTCGACGAACTGCTGGGACGTCATCCCCATCCGGGCGGCCACCTCTTCGAACACCGGGTTGGAGGAGTCCAGGACCTCCTTGGCGTCGAGTGTCATCCATGCCTTCGGGAGCTCGAAGGAGATGCCGTAGCCGTCGACCTCGACCACCTGAGCGTCGCGGCTCGGCCGGTCGCCGACTTCCCCGCTGCTCTTCGTGACCGTCTCCGTGGCGGGCGAAGGGCCAGCGACAACCCCCGACGAGGTGGCGCAGCCGCCCAACGTGACCAGGGGCGCGATCACCCAGGCGACCAGCGCGCTCCTTCGCTTGACCATTGCTCCCCCGCACGTGACCGGCCGAATGTCCGATTCCGACGATAGGCGCGCGGACAGGATCGGTGTGCGGTTATGGAGGATCGGGGCGCGACGAGCTCAGGCCCCCGTGCTGACCTCGACCCACTTCTCGAGGACAGCCTTCGCCCGGCCGGAGTCGATCGACTCCGTGGCCCGCTCGACCCCCCGCGCCAGCCGCTCGACGATCGACCCCGGCTCGGCAGCGTGGATGGCGAGCGCAGCCCCGGCGTTCAGGACGACCGCGTCACGGACCTGCCCCTGCTCACCGGCCACGAGGCGGCGTACGACGTCGGCGTTGTAGGTGGCGTCCTGGCCGCGAAGACCTTCCGCCGTGCCTCGCGGGATCCCGAGGTCGAGCGGGTCGAGGACGTGCTCGGTGACGGTGCCGCCGGTGACCTCCCACACGCGGGAGGTGGTGGTCGTGGTGAGCTCGTCGAGCCCGTCGTCGCCGCGGAACACCCACGCATCGACACCGCGCTTGGCGAAGACCCCGGCCATGGTCGGCGCCATCGCCAGGTCCGCGCAGCCGATCGCCTGGGCCTCGGGCTTGGCCGGGTGCGCCAGCGGGCCGAGGAAGTTGAAGGTGGTGCCGACTCCGAGCTCGCGGCGCGCCACCGCGGCGTGGCGCAGGGCGGGGTGGAAGGCCGCGGCGAAGCAGAAGGTGATGCCGGCCTGCTCCCCCACCCGTGCAACGGCGGTGGGTGAGAGGTCCAGCCGGACCCCGAGCGCCTCGAGCACGTCGGCGCTGCCGGACTTCGACGACGCCGACCGGTTGCCGTGCTTCACGACCGGGACGCCGGCCCCGGCGGCCACGATCGCCGCCATCGTCGAGATGTTCACCGACATCGAGCGGTCCCCGCCGGTGCCGACGACGTCGAGCACCCGCCCGGTGACCACCAGCGGCGTGGCGTGCTCGTACATCGCCTCGACCAGACCCTGGACCTCGTCAACGGTCTCACCCTTGCTGCGCAAGGCAACGGCGAAGCCAGCGATCTGCGCCGGAGTGGCCTCGCCGGAGAGGATCTCCCCCATCGCCCAGGAGGTCTGCTCGCCGCTGAGGTCGTGGCGCGCGATGAGCGCGGAGAGGACCTCGGGCCAGGTGTGCTCGGTCGTCATAGGCGAGCCGCGCTCAGCGAGCGGCCGGGACGCGCGAGCGGAGCAGACGCGTCACGTTCTCGCCGAGCAGCATCGGGTCGATCGGGTGCGGCACGGCGGCGTCCGCGCGCGACCACGTGGCGAGCCAGGCGTCCTGCGGGCGCCCGGTCAGCACCAGGATCGGCGGGCACTGGTAGATCTCGTCCTTCATCTGCTTGGCGATGCCCATGCCGCCGGCGGGGACGGCCTCGCCGTCGAGGATCGCGAGGTCGAAGCCGCCCGTGTCGAACATCTTCACGACCACCGGCTCGGTCGCCACCTCGAGGTACTCCAGCTCCGGGAGGTCCGGGTGGAGGCGCTTGCCCAGCGCCATGATCACCTGCTGGCGGATGTTGACGTCGTCGCTGTAGACGAGGACCTTCAACGGGGCTGCGGTCTGCGAGGCGGCGGTGGCTACGGTCACGCGGCCGATGTTACCGCTCGGAGGTGGGCGGGTGAGGGCGAGGTGGTTTCGAGACGCCTCGCCTGGCGGCTCGGCTCCTCAACCACCGGATCCGACCTCAACCACCGGAAGGCTCCCACCGGATCCGACCTCAACCACCGGCCCGGGAGCGCTCCTGTGCCTCGAGGCGGTCCAGGCGCCGGTCCTCCCGCTTGGCCTCCTTCATCGACGAGCGCACCCACTGCACGAAGAGCACGCCGAAGAAGATCAGCCCGACGATGTCGCCGGAGCCCCAGAGGATCCCGCCGGCGAGGTGCTGGTCGGCTGCGGGGTCGGGCAGCCAGTCCATCGGCAGGGACGTGTACCACTCCCCTCCGATCAGCTCCTCCTGGTCCATGATCGTGGTGCCCAGGAAGGCGTGGAAGGGCAGGGTGAGGAAGATCAGGATCATCCGGAAGGGATAGCTCACCCGCCCCGGCACCGGGTCCACGCCGACGAGCGGCCAGAAGAACAGCGACCCGACCAGCACGAGGTGGATGTGCATCATCTCGTGGACGTAGGTCGAGGCCAGCGAGGCGTCGTACCAGCCGGTGAAGTAGAGCGCCCACGGACTGACCACGAACAGCGTGAAGGCCAGAGGCGGGAAGGACAGCACCTTCACCACGCGGGAGTGGAGTACGGCGAGCAGCCATCGTCGCGGGCGGGACGGGAGCGTCCGCAGGGCCAGCGTCACGGGCGCCCCGAGCGCCAGGAAGAGCGGCACCGCCATCGACAGGACCATGTGCTGCACCATGTGCACGCTCAGCAGCGTGGTGTCGTACGCCGCCAGCCCCGAAGAGGTGGCGACGTAGAAGCTGCCCATGCCGAGCACGACGAAGCTGATCGTGCGCCCCACAGGCCAGGAGTCGCCCCGGGAGCGCAGGACGTACACCCCCCACAGGTACAGACCAGCGACCCAGACGTTCAGGACGAAAAGGTAGGGGTCGACCCCCCACTCGGTGAAGATCGCGGCGAACGAGAAGGGGGGCAGGTCGGAGAGCTCCTCCGCACCGGTCAGCACGGGCACTCCCCCAGATTAGGCACGTCCCCGAAGCCATCCGGAGGCCGGTCCGTCACGAACCAGATACAGATCTCGCCGATTGGAGGGGGTCGGATGTCATCAGCGCAGGCTTACCGACATAATGTCCGCGTGGCGACAGCAACAGTGATTCCTGCATCCCGTCTGCACGGGCACCATGACCGTCCCAGCATGGTCAGCGTCGGAACGATCGTCTGGCTCTCGAGCGAGCTGATGTTCTTCGCGGCGCTCTTTGCTGCCTACTTCACCATCCGCGCGGTCTCGCCGGACCTGTGGGCGATGGAGACGGAGAAGCTCAACATCCCGTTCGCGACCGCGAACACCACGATCCTGGTGCTGTCCTCGCTGACCTGCCAGCTCGGTGTGTTCGCCGCGGAGCGCGGACAGGTCGGGCGCACCGGCGGCCTCCTCAACATCAAGGGCTGGGGTCTGCGCGAGTGGTTCGTGCTCACCTACGTCATGGGCGCCATCTTCATCGGCGGCCAGGCGCTGGAGTACGCCGAGCTCGTCCACGAGGGTGTCACGATGCCGGCCAACGCCTACGGCTCGATGTTCTACCTGACGACCGGCTTCCACGGCCTGCACGTCACCGGTGGGCTCATCGCCTTCCTCTACGTCCTGGGTCGCACCTACATGGCCCGCAAGTTCACCCATGAGCAAGCCGTGAGCGCCATCGTCGTGTCCTACTACTGGCACTTCGTCGATGTCGTGTGGATCGGGCTGTTCGCGACCATCTACCTGATCAAGTAGGCGAGGACACTTCGTGCGATTCCTTAGCGCTCGACTCTCAGCCAAGCGCCGCAGCCCCCTCGCGGGCGTCGTCGTGCTCCTGATGGGTCTGCTGTTCACCGGCGGCGTCTCCGCCACCCTGTCGTCGGCCGTCGCCACGGACGACCTGGCCTCCGACCAGGCGCTGGTCGACCAGGGCCGACAGCTCTTCCTCGTCGGCTGCGCGTCCTGCCACGGCCGCAACGCCGAGGGAGTCGTCACCCAGGACGGCGACTCGCAGTACGGCCCCTCGCTGGTCGGTGTCGGTGCCGCCGCCGTCGACTTCCAGGTCGCCACCGGCCGGATGCCGATGGCCAACCCCAGCGCCCAGGCGCCCCGGAAGCCCGCGGTCTACAACGAGGAGGAGACCCGCGCGCTGTCCGCCTACGTCGCCTCGCTCGGCCCCGGCCCCTCGATCCCGACCTCGGAGCAGTACGACCCCGCCTCCATCCCGGATGACGAGCGTGAGGAGTCCCTCGTCCGCGGCGGCGAGTTCTTCCGCACGAACTGCACGGCGTGCCACAACTTCGACGGCTCCGGCGGCGCCCTGCCCGGTGGCAAGTACGCCCCGACCCTGAACGGCGTCGACGCCAAGCACATCTACGAGGCCATGCTCACCGGCCCGCAGCAGATGCCGGTCTTCTCCGACGACGTGCTCAAGCCCGAGGAGAAGCGCGACGTCATCGCCTACGTCAAGAGCCTCGAGGAGAACCCCGGCTACGGCGGGTTCTCGATGGGGGCCCTGGGTCCGGTCAGTGAGGGCTTGTTCGGCTGGCTGATCGGCATCGGTGGCCTCGTCGGGTTCGCCGTCTGGATCGCTGCACACACCGCCAAGTCCGAGAAGAGGAAGAAGGCGTGACGCACAACCCCGACCAGCCGGCGCTGCCCGGCAACGAGGACGCGGTCAACGACCCGCACGCTCCGGTCCCGGCCGAGCCGATCGACAACCCAGGTCTCCCGGCACACCACTGGCGACCGACGGACGTCGACCCGGCCGCCGAGAAGCGCGCCGAGCGCCAGGTCGCCACCCTGTTCGGCATCGCCTCGCTCATGTCGATCCTGTTCGTGGTCGCCTACTTCGCCTTCGAGGTCGGCGAGGACCCCGACACCTTCCTCGGCCTCGGCGCCTCGACACTCTTCCTCGGCCTGACCCTCGGCACCGCCCTGCTGCTCATCGGCATCGGCGCGATCCAGTGGGCCCGCAAGCTCATGAGTGACGTCGAGATGGTCGAGCACCGCCACCCGGCAGCCTCCTCGGACGAGGACCGCGCGTCCGCCGTGGCGGCCCTCCGCCAGGGCGCGGACGACTCCGGCATCGCCCGGCGACCGCTGATCCGCAACTCGCTCCTCGGCGCCCTCGCGCTCCTGGGCCTGCCGGCCATCGTCGGCCTGCGCGACCTCGGCCCGGCGCCGGGCAACGCCCTCGCGCACACCGTGTGGCGCAAGGGCATGCGGATCGTCAACGACGTCTCCGGCACCCCGATCCGTCCCGAGGAGGTCGAGATCGGCCAGCTGGTCAACGCCGAGCCGTCGGTCTTCTTCGACGCCGACGAGAACGGCGAGCCGATCATGGACGGCCACGAGGTGCTCGTGGAGAAGACCAAGGCGGCGGTGATCCTCGTGCGCATGCAGCCGAGGGACATCACCCCGCTCGAGGAGCGGGCGAACTGGGGCGTCGACGGCATCCTGTGCTACTCCAAGATCTGCACCCACGTCGGGTGCCCGATCTCCCTGTGGGAGCAGCAGTCGCACCACCTGCTGTGCCCCTGCCACCAGTCGACCTTCGACCTGGCGGACAACGGCAAGGTCATCTTCGGACCTGCGGGCCACGCACTCCCGCAGCTGCCGATGGGCGTGGACGACGAGGGCTACCTGATCGCGCTGAGCGACTTCGAGGAGCCCGTCGGCCCGAGCTACTGGGAACGCGGTGAGTGAGTGATGTCCTCCATCCAGACCAACGGCAAGACCGCCGCCACGGCGACGAAGCCCTCGAAGGCGGGGGCAGCGGCCACCTGGGTCGACGACCGCGTCGGCATCGCCGGGGCGGCCAAGAAGAACATCCGCAAGGTCTTCCCCGACCACTGGTCGTTCATGCTGGGCGAGATCGCGCTGTGGAGCTTCGTGATCCTGCTCCTCTCCGGCGTCTTCCTGACCCTGTGGTTCAAGCCGAGCATGGCCGAGGTCATCTACGACGGCTCCTACGAGCAGTACCGCGGCCTCCACATGTCCGAGGCCTACGCCTCGACGCTGGAGATCAGCTTCGACGTCCGCGGCGGTCTGCTCATGCGGCAGATCCACCACTGGGCGGCCCAGCTGTTCATCGCCGCGATGTTCGTCCACCTGCTGCGGGTGTTCTTCACCGGCGCCTTCCGCAAGCCGCGTGAGCTCAACTGGGTGATCGGCTCGCTGCTCCTGCTGCTGGGCATCCTCGAGGGCTTCACCGGCTACTCGCTGCCCGACGACCTGCTGTCCGGCACCGGCCTCCGGATCGCCGACGGCATCATGAAGTCGAGCCCGGTGATCGGCACCTACCTGTCGTTCTTCCTCTTCGGAGGCGAGTTCCCCGGTGACGTCATCATCCCCCGGCTGTATGCCATCCACATCCTGCTGCTGCCCGGCTTGCTGCTCGCCCTCATCGGCGCGCACATGATGCTGCTCGTCTACCACAAGCACACACAGTGGCCTGGCCCGGGCCGCACCGAGCAGAACGTCGTCGGCTACCCGATGATGCCGGTGTACGCCGCGAAGGCCGGTGGCTTCTTCTTCATCGTCTTCGGCGTCACCGCCCTCATGGGCGCCCTGCTGAGCATCAACCCGGTGTGGAAGTACGGTCCCTACAACCCGGCCGAGGTCACCGCGGGGTCCCAGCCCGACTGGTACATGGGCTTCAACGAGGGCCTGATGCGGATCATGCCTGCGTGGGAGTACGAGATCGGCGGGTTCACCCTGCCGCTGAGCGTCTTCCTGCCTGCGGCCCTTCTGCCGGTCGTGCTGCTCTCGGTGGTCATGTTCTACCCGTTCATCGAGCAGTGGATCACCGGGGACAAGCGGGAGCACCACCTGCTCCAGCGTCCGCGTGAGGCCCCGAACCGGACCGCTTTCATGGTCGCGCTGATGACCTTCTACGGGCTCCTGTGGGCAGCGGGCGGCAACGACATCCTGGCGGTGGTCTTCCGGCTCGACCTGAACCAGATCACCTACTTCATGCGGGTCGCGGTGGTCGTGGGTCCGGTCCTGGCGTTCATCATCGCGCGCCGCTGGGCGATCTCGCTGCAGCGTCACGACCAGGAGAAGCTGCTCCACGGCTACGAGACCGGCGTCATCATGCGGTCGCCCGACGGCGAGTACACCGAGCGTCACCTGCCGATCAGCGAGGCCGAGGCCTTCACGATCACCGCGCGTGACCGCGAGGAGGTGCCGGCCCTGACCTCCGGCGAGGACGTCAACGGGGTCCCGGCACCGACGGCCCGCAAGGACCGGCTTCGTGCCCGACTTCAGCACTTCTGGTACGCCGACAACGTGCAGAAGCCGACGCGGGCGGAGCTCGAGGCGGCGCGTCACCACGCGCAGCACGAGCTCGAGGTCCACGCCGGCGAGGAGCACGCCGCCGACGGCCACCAGTTCGACGGCCGCCACGACATCCACGGCGAGGAGCTGCGCAAGCACTGAGCCCGGCTCGGATGAGCCACAGCCGTCGAAGGGCCCCGGACGAGACATCCGTCCCGGGGCCCTTCGGCGTTCATGAACGGTCCCGTGCATCCCACAGGTCACAGCCATCACGAACCGCTCTCGACCGGTCCCCTGTCTTGGGTAAGGAACTCACCGTTCTTCTCCCAGTTCGGGGAAAGCCTGCGTAGCGTCACTTCAGTCCGTACACGCCGGGGGGTGGGTATCCGTGCCAGATCTTGGTCGAGCAGTGAAGCCAGTCGTCACGTCGGCCCTGCGCGCGCAAGGCGTGCGCCAGCCTCCTCGTGGTCCCGCGGTGCCCCGTCTCGGCGGTGCCGGCCTGAACGGTCCGGTGATGAGCGGGCGGGGAGCCGCCGCGGTGCACCGCCCGCCGGGGCCGGCCGGTGCGCCGGACGGCCGGCTGGCCAACAGCCCCTCCGGTACCGCCCGCGTGGCCCTCGTGGAGGACCACGCCCTGCTGGCCGAGGCACTGAGCGTGTCGCTCTCCCTCCAGGGGTACGACGTCGTCGGCGTGCGCCTTGCCCCGACCCCCCAGCCCTTCGACCTGCTGGGCAGCATCCTCACCGCCCGCGCCGACGTGGTGCTCCTCGACCTCGACCTGGGTCAGGCGGGTGACGGGACCCGGGTGATCCGCCCGCTGGTGAGGGCGGAGCAGAAGGTCGTGGTGCTGACCGCCTGCCCCGACCCGGTGCGGTGGGGCGCCTGCCTGGCCCGGGGCGCGCTGACGGTCCTGCCGAAGACGGCTCCACTGCAGGTGATCGTCGACGTGATCGAGCGGATCACCCACGGGCTCCCCGTGATCAACCGGGCACAGCGCGACGAGCTCGTGCAGCTCTGGCTGGCGCGCAGCAGCGACGAGGACGAGCGGCGCAAGCGCCTGGGCCGGCTGACCCCCCGTGAGGCGCATGTCCTCGGGGAGCTCGTGCACGGCAAGCGGGTCCGCGAGGTGGCTCAGGACGCCTTCGTCTCCGAGGCCACGGTGCGCACCCAGGTGAAGTCGATCCTCGCCAAGCTCGGCGTGACCTCCCAGCTGGCCGCGGTGGCCATGGCCCGGGACGCAGGCTGGGGCTTCCCCCGCACGGACTGACCTGCCGGAAGCTCGGCTTCGCGGGGGCCCGGCCCCTCGCCACTGGCGGCGAACAGACCGGCGCCGCACGCACCACACCCACGGCGACGCCTCGCGGCTCGTGGTCCCACTCCCCGCCTGACTCGTCAGCCGCTCCTACGACCGGCCGATCCCTATGGGGGGGCGGACCGGCGCGACCGCGGGCCGAGGCCGACCGGACGGAGAGCCGGGCACCGGCCCGGGCCCTCCTGGCTGCCTCGTGCGCGACTGACGAGCCGTCAGGGGGTCAGGAGCGGAGGTCCCGATCCCGGTCCCATGGTCGACCGTCCGGCGGGCCCCGTCGTCCCCCAGGTTGGCGAGACGCGGACCCACGGTGGACCGCCAGGCACAGGTGACGGCCCAGCGGCTTCCCCCGGTGACCCGTTAGGGGTCTTGTGTGTGGCCCACAGGGGGGCAACAGGCGAACAACAGGTGGTCCGAAGGGATCAAATGCCCTCACACCGTCTCCCGATCAGCCGCAACCGCGGGTACCGTCATGGACGGGAGCATTCGGGGGGATGCGCGTGAGCAGGGGCGAGTGCCCTTGCTCCGTCCCGGGGTTCAGGAACGAGCCGGACGACGACGCAGTGAGTTGCACCGGGGGGGAAATCCGATGGTGAATCCGCCACACGTGCCGTCACAACGACGCACGCGACGGCACGCTGAGAGCGACGGCCCGGGTGGCCGGGCCCACGAGCTGTCCACCCTCTGTCACGATCTTCGCCAGTACGTGACCGCGGGCCTGCTCCTGACCACCCTGCCCGACAACCTCGAGATGGAGCCGGAGACGCGACGCCGCCTCGATCTGCTCCACCAGACGCTCAGCCATGCCTCGACGCTGCTTCAGACCGCCGAGCAGCCGCAGCAGGAGGAGACGGCGCTGCTCGACCTGGCCCTGCTGGCGCAGGAGTGCGTCGATGTCGCGGAGTACGGCCACAAGGTCCGCTACGTCAGCGAGGTCACCGAGCCACCGCTCGTGGCCGGCGACCCGCACCTGGTCCGTCGCGCCCTCGACAACCTGATCGACAACGCGGGACGGGCGGCGGGCGTCGACGGTGACGTGGTCGTGCAGGTGGGCTCCTCGCACGATGCGGCCTGGGTGGAGGTCGTCGACGACGGTCCAGGATTCGGCGAGATCTCGCACGGCACCGGCCAGGGGCTGTCCGTGGTCAGCTCCACCGCCCGCTCGTGCGGCGGGCGGCTGGAGATCTCCAGCGGCCCGGGGCCGGGTACGACGGTGCGCCTGGCGTTCCCCGTCGCCGCCGCCCTGAGCACAGACGACTGAGCGCTCAGACGGTCAGGGTCCGCCGGGTCGGCTCAGAGCGCCGAGCCGCCGGCGTACTCCTCGAAGGACGCGTTCCAGTCGCCGTAGCCGTTGTAGAGGCTCATCCTGCGGTTGCTGCCGGTCACCTCGACGACGTCACCTCGCTTGGTGAGGTCGAACAGCCAGCGCGCGTTGTCGGTGGTCATCCCGACGCAACCGTGGCTCACGTTGGCGACGCCCTGCGAGCCCGCCGACCACGGCGCGGCGTGCAGGAACTCCCCGGAGTAGGTGACGCGCATGGCGTACTCCACGTCGAGGCGGTAGTACTCGGGGTCGTTCTTGGCGATGCCCAGGGTCGCGGCGTCCATCACCTTGTCGCGGACCTTCTCGATGACCACCTTCGTGCCCGACCGCGTGATGAAGCCGGGCTTGCCCGCGCTCACCGGCATGATCCGCCTGCGCTCGCCGTTGACGAAGACCTGCATGGTGTGGGTCGCGATGTTCACCTTGCTCACGACCGCGTCGCCGATCTCGAAGGACACCGAACGGCTGACCTGCCCGTAGACCCCGTTGCCGGCCGGCACCGAGTTGATGTCGGCGTTGACCGTGACCTCGGTGCCCGGCTCCCAGTACTTCCGCGGTCGCCAGTGGACCTCCTTGCCGCTCACCCAGTGCCAGGAGCCGACCTGGCGCGGTGAGGACTCCACCGACAGGTGGCGCTCGATGCTCGCCCGGTCGCGCACGGGCACGTCGAACTGGACGATCACCGGCATGCCGACCCCGACGGTCTCCCCCTCGAGCGGGGCGATCGAGGGGAAGGTCTGCCGGTCCAGCGGCAGGTCCTCGGTGCGGAACGAGGTACGACGCGTGGTGCGCCGCCCGTCGTCCACCGCGACCGCCGCGACCCGGTAGCGCAGGCCTGGCTCGAGGCGCTCCGTCGCGGTCCAGGAGTCACCGGCCAGCCGACCCTCGAGACGGTCCCCCGCTGCGCGGACCACGACCCGGGCCAGCTCGCCGCGGTCCACCGAGACCTCGACCAGACGATTCACCGGGACAGCCGCCTCGTCGTCGAGGTTCGTCGAGATGGCCGGCTCCGGAGCCGGGGTCGGGCTCGCGGACGCGGCGGGCTCGCCGACCGACCCTTCGCCGGCTGCACGGGGGTCGCCACCGGTCGTACACCCGGTCAGGGCGAGCGCGGACGCTGCGACCAGGGCAGCCGCGGCACGGCGCGCACGAGAGCGCCTGAGGGGGAAGGTCATGGGTGCGATCCGTCGAGCTCGGGGTGCAGGGGCTCCTTTACGTTAGCAACCCGGGACCGTTCTGACCGACAGGACGACGGTGGCGTCTCCTACAGAGGGAGACGCCACCGTCGAGGGAACGAGCGCTCAGTGAGCGTGCTCGCCCCGGTAGTACTCGAAGACCCACCCGCTGATCGCGATGGACGCGAGGCCGAAGGAGGCCACGAGGAGCCACCAGGCGGCCAGCGCCAGGGCGTAGAAGGCCATCGCGGCCACCGCGGCGGCCCACAGCGGCCACCAGCTGTACGGCGGGAAGAAGCCGAGCTCACCCGCGCCGTCCGCGATCTCCGCGTCGTGACGGTCCTCGGGGCGCTCCTCCTTCATCCTGCGGGCGTGCACGCCGAGGTAGAAGGTGATCAGCAGGGTCAGCAGCGCGGTCATCGTGAGCGCGGCCGTGCCGGTCGGGTCCTTGGCGATGAACCAGTACGCCGGCGTGACCAGCATGAAGAAGACGGCGTTCAGCCCGAAGATGTATGTCTCTACCTTCATCAGCGGCCGTCCTCGTCGTGGTCGTGGTCACGGGCGACGTCCTCGACGGAGCGTCCCATCTGCTGCTCCAGGTGGCCCCGGCGGCCCTCGACGTCAGGCGCGTCGGCCGCGTCGCTCTCGTGGCGCAGGGCCTCGTTCTCGGCCATCTCCAGCGCCGCGATCTCCGGGTGGTGCAGGTCGAAGGCCGGCGACTCGGAGCGGATCCGCGGGAGGCGCACGAAGTTGTGCCGCGGCGGCGGGGAGGAGGTGGCCCACTCCAGCGACCGGCCCCAGCCCCACGGGTCGTCGCCGACCTCGACGTACGGCTTGCGGGCGGTGATGTAGACGTTCCAGAAGAACGGGATCATCGAGGCCGCCAGCAGGAAGGCACCCACCGTCGAGATCTGGTTCAGCAGCGTGAAGCCGTCCTCGGGAAGGTAGTCGGCGTAGCGGCGCGGCATGCCCTCGACGCCCAGCCAGTGCTGCACCAGGAACGTCGTGTGGAAGCCGATGAACAGCAGCCAGAAGTGCACCTTGCCGAGCTGCTCGTCGAGCATCCGGCCGGTCATCTTGGGCCACCAGAAGTAGAACCCGGCGAACATCGCGAACACCACGGTGCCGAAGACCACGTAGTGGAAGTGGGCGACCACGAAGTAGGAGTCCGAGACGTGGAAGTCCAGCGGCGGCGAGGCCAGGATGACGCCGGTCAGGCCACCGAAGAGGAAGGTGGTGAGGAAGCCCATCACCCACAGCATCGGGGTGTCGAACGACAGCGAGCCGCCCCACATCGTGCCGATCCAGTTGAAGAACTTCACGCCGGTCGGCACCGCGATCAGGAAGGTCATCGCCGAGAAGAACGGCAGGTCGACCGCACCGGTGACGAACATGTGGTGGGCCCAGACCGCCATCGACAGCGCCGCGATCGTGAGGGTCGCCGCCACCAGGCCGACGTAGCCGAAGACCGGCTTGCGGGCGAAGACCGGGATCACCTCGGTCACGATGCCGAAGAACGGCAGCGCGATGATGTACACCTCGGGGTGGCCGAAGAACCAGAACAGGTGCTGCCACAGGATCGGTCCGCCGCTGGACGGGTCGAACACGTGGGTGCCGATGATGCGGTCCGAGGCGAGCATGAACATCGCGCCGGCCAGCACCGGGAAGACCATGATCACGAGCAGGCTGGTGACCAGGGTGTTCCAGCTGAAGATCGACATCCGGAACATCGTCAGGCCGGGCGCCCGCATGGTGATGATCGTGGTGATGAAGTTGACCGCACCCAGGATCGTGCCGAAGCCACCCAGGGTCAGGCCGAGCACCCACAGGTCACCGCCGACGCCGGGCGAGTGGACCTCGTTCGACAGCGGCGTGTAGGCGAACCAGCCGAACGACGCTGCGCCGTCGGGGGTGAGGAAGCCGCTGGCGGCGATCAGGCCACCGAAGGCGAACAGCCAGTAGCTGAACATGTTCAGCCGCGGGAAGGCGACGTCCGGCGCACCGATCTGGATCGGCATGATCAGGTTGCCGAAGCCGAAGAACAGGGGGGTCGCGAACAGCAGCAGCATGATCGTGCCGTGCATCGTGAACATCTGGTTGTACGTCTCGTCGCTCACGACCTGCTGACCGGGGTAGGCCAGCTCGGAGCGGATGACCAGCGCCATCAGGCCGCCGATCAGGAACCAGAAGAACGAGGTCCCGAGGTACATCTTGCCGATGAGCTTGTGGTCGGTGGTCGTGAGGACCCTGACGACCTGCTGGCCCAGAGGCTTGCGCTCGGTGTAGGCACCGCGCGCCTCGAATGCTGCGCCGCTCACTCTTGGTCTCCCAACTCGGAGGTCTCGTCGTCGTGGACCCCGTCCTCGAGGCCGGCCTGCTGGTTGACGTCGTCGCCACCGAGGACCTCGCCGACGTTGCCCTGGTCACGAAGGTCGCGCAGGTGGTCGTCGTACTCGTCCGCGCTCACGATCTCGACGTTGAACAGCATCCGCGAGTGGTAGGTGCCGCACAGCTCGGCGCACTTGCCGAGGTACTCCCCCTCCTCGGTGGGCGTGAAGGAGAAGCTGTTGTCACGCCCGGGGACGACGTCCATCTTCATGAGGAACGACGGGATCCAGAAGGAGTGGATCACGTCGGGTGAGTGCAGCTGGACGGTGACGGTCTCGTCGACCGGCAGCATCAGCGTGGGGATCTCGGCGGGCGTGCCGGCGGTGTAGACGGTCTCGCCCCCGACGGCGTCCTCCTCCACGTAGTTGAAGCTCCACGACCACTTCTGCCCCACGACCTTGATCGTGTGGTCGGTCTCGCCGTTCTCCGCGGCCTCGGCGAGCACGCCGTCCTGGGCCCGCACGGTGAAGAAGAAGAACACCACGACGATGATGACCGGGACGATCGTGTACAGCACCTCGATCGGGAGGTTGTACCGCGTCTGCACGGGGATCTCGTCGTCGCTGCGCCGGCGGAACTTGAAGGCGGCGTAGAACATCAGGCCCCACACGGCGACGCCGACGATCGCGGCGGCCAGCCAGCCCCACTGCCACAGCTCGTACACGAACGGTGCGCGGTCGGTGACCGGCTCCGGCATCGCGAGCCGCGTGATCTGTTCCTGGTCCTCGGCCGAGCAGGCGCCCAGGGCCACCAGACCCGCGGGCACCATGAGCATCGTGCTGACACGCGCGCGTGACGCACGGGCACGCTTGGGGAGTTGCAGACCCACGAACGAGCCTCTCTCTCAAAAACGACGGTCGAGACCGAACCCTACTACCCGGTCGCCGATGAGTCGCGGACAGGTCGGCGCTAAGTTCCACGTTGTGAGCAGCACGAACGGGCCCGACTCGGCCCCCGGCCCCACCCCGGGTCGGGGCTACCTCGACGCGGCCTCCTCCGAGCCCCTCCATCCGGTGGCCCGGGAGGCCCTGCTGGCCGCCCTCGACGCGGGCTTCGGCGACCCGCTCCGGCTCCATCACCGCGGCCGCGACGCCCGGCTGCTGCTCGACAACGCCCGCGCGGTGGTGGCCCAGGTGCTGCAGGTGCGCGAGGACGAGGTCACCTTCACCTCGTCGGGCACCGCGGCGGTCCACCTCGGCCTCCTCGGCCTGCTGGAGGGGCGCTCGCGGGTGAGCGGGCTGCTGGCGCACTCGGCGGTCGAGCACTCCGCGGTGATCCGGGCCGGCCGGTGGTGGGAGACCCAGCGCCGGGGTACGACGGACGTGGTCGGTGTCGACGAGCAGGGGCGCGTGTCGGTCGACGACGTCGCGACCGCCCTCGAGCGGCCCGTCGGCGTCCTCGCCGTGCAGTCGGCCAACCACGAGGTCGCCACCGTGCAGCCCCTCGACGAGGTCTACGCCGTGGCCGCTCGGGCGGAGGTCCCGGTGTTCGTCGACTTCGCCGCGTCGGCGGGCCGGCTCGACCTCCCGAGCGGCTGGGCGGTAGCCGCGGCGTCGGCCCACAAGTGGGGTGGCCCGGCGGGGGTGGGAGTCCTCCTGGTCCGCAAGGGCGCGAGGTGGCGAGCCCCCTTCCCCGTCGACGACCGGGTCGACCCCCGGGTCAGCGGCTTCGAGAACGTCCCGGCCGCCCTCGCCGCGGCCGCCGCGCTGCAGGCCGTCGCCGCCGAGCGCTCGGAGGTCGCTGCACGCCAGTTCGCCCTGGTGGAGCGCATCCGGGAGCAGGTGGCGGCCACCGTGCCGGACGTCGAGGTGGTGGGCCACCCCGACCAGCGGCTGCCCCACCTGGTGACCTTCTCCTGCCTCTACGTCGACGGGGAGGCGCTCGTCACCGAGCTCGACCGGGCCGGCTTCGCCGTGGCGTCGGGCTCGGCCTGCACGGCGTCGACGCTCACGCCCTCGCACGTGCTCGCCGCGATGGGCGCGCTGACCCACGGCAACGTGCGCGTCTCCCTCACCAGGGACACGACGCCCGAGGAGGTGGACCGCTTCCTCGACGTGCTGCCGGGCGTCGTGGCCGACCTCCGGGCCAAGGCAGGGGTGGGTCGCCGATGACGCCGGTGGACCTCGAGCTCGACTGCCGTGACCTCGCCTGCCCGATGCCGATCATCCGCCTCTCCCAGGTGATCGGGCGGGTGCCGGTGGGTGGGACGGTCGGTGTGGTGGCCCGCGACGCAGCCGCCCGGTGCGACGTACCGGCGTGGTGCCGGATTCGCGGGCACGAGTTCCTCGGGGAGGACACCACCGACGACGGGACGCCGCGCTACCTGGTGCGCCGGCTGCGCTGAGCCGCGCGGTGTCGACCGCGTGCCACTGCCAGAACCGTCCATATGGACGGCAACAGCAGCCAACAGCGGATCCGCGATGCCGTTCCCGTCCACGTCGACGGGAACGGCATGGAACCGAACGGCCGCGCGGTCAGGGCTTGGCGATCTGGACATGCTCGGCGACCTCGGCCGCGGCCTCCTGCCCGTAGGCGCCCGCGAACCTGTCGAGGAAGGCCTGGCGGTGCAGGGTGTACTCCTGCGTGCCGACCCGCTCGACGACGTACACCGCGAGCAGGCAGCCGAGCTGGGCGGCCCGCTCGAGCGACAGCTCCCACTCGAGGGCGGCGAGGAAGCCGGCGCGGAAGGCGTCGCCCACGCCGGTCGGCTCGACCTTCTCGATCTCGGGCACCGCCGGGACGACGACAGGCTCCTCGCCCTCGCGCTCCACGCGGACGCCGTTCGCGCCGAGGGTGACGACCCACGTGCCGACCCGTGAGCGGATCTCGTCGGCCGACCAGCCGGTCTTCTGCTCGATGAGGGCCGACTCGTACTCGTTGGAGAACAGGATCGAGGCACCGTCGACGAGCTGGCGGATCAGCTCGCCGTCGCCGAAGGCCAGCTGCTGCGAGGGGTCGGCGATGAACGGGTAGCCGCGGTCACGGCACTCGTCGGTGTGGCGCAGCATCGCCTCGGGGTCGTTGGGCCCGACGAGGACGTAGTCGACCGACCCGACCCGCTCCGCGACCGGCTTGAGCTCGATGTCGCGGGCCTCGCTCATCGCTCCGGGGTAGAAGGAGGCGAACTGCGCCATCGTCGCGTCGTTGGTGCACACGAAGCGCGCGGTGTGCTTGGTCTCCGAGACGTGCACCGACTCGCAGTCGACGTTGTGCCGCTCGAGCCAGGACCGGTAGTCGGCGAAGTCCTCGCCCACGGCACCCACGAGGACCGGGCGCAGGCCGAGGGAGCCCAGGCCGAAGCAGATGTTCGCGGCGACGCCGCCCCGACGGACCTCCAGGTCGTCGACGAGGAACGAGACCGACAGCTTGTCGAGCTGGTCGACCACGAGCGAGTCGGAGAACTTGCCGCCGAAGGTCATCAGGTGGTCGGTGGCGACGGAGCCGGTGACGAGCAGTGGCACAGGGGTCCCTCGGAGCGTCGGACGGGTGTGACGGAACACGCGCCACCCTACCCGTCGGTACCGCTGGGGCGACCAGCCGGTAACCCCTAACGTCAGGGGTATGACCTACCACCGCCTGGCGTACGACGACGCCGCCACCTCGAGCGAGATGACCTCCGACTGCCGCGCGGTCGAGGCCTCCCTGCACCTCCCCCAGCGCCGCACCGCGGCCGAGCGCTCCGCCCGTGCCGCGACCCGGCCGGCCCCGAGCATCCTGTTCGAGGACTACCCCCGAGAGGTCGCGAAGCCCACGATCGGTGTCACCGACGCCGCTGCCCGGCTCGGCGCCGCCCTGGACCAGCACCTGGGCTGAGGCACACCCCGCTCGACGCGACGAGGCCCCCACCGTTGGACGGTGGGGGCCTCGTGCGTTGCGTGCGGCCGCGACGGCGCTCGACCGGGTGGGCCGGCATCGCCGGCCCGCGCCGAGCCGCTCAGTGGCGGCTCAGTGGCGGC
>DGBP01000011.1:25394-31118 GCA_002384855.1 Nocardioidaceae bacterium UBA4001
CGCTCGTCGAAGAAGAGCTGGTAGCGCAGGCCGGAGCAGCCGCCGGGCTGCACGGCGATGCGCAGCTGGAGGTCGTCACGCCCCTCCTGCTGAAGAAGGCTCTTGACCTTCTCCGCAGCGGTGTCGCTGAGGTTGATGCCGTCGGTGCGGCGCTCGGTGGTCTCGACCTGCTCGGTCATCCTGGTGACTCCCATGGCTCAGACGTGGTCCTGTGCAGGTTTCCATGGTCTCACATCTGCCGGTATTCCCAACCCCGCGCGTCCTACTTGGCCGTCTTCGTCCGGTGCGTGCCCGTCTGGGATGGCCCGGTCGAACCCCCGGGGGGTACGTCGCCAGGGCGATTGGGACGGGGTGGCAACGCCTTCGGGGAGCGGTGGACCTGGGAGCAGACCGGCACGGGCTACGCCCTGTCGTTGTTCGACCTGACGATGACGGTCGAGGGCGACACGATGACGTTCGTCATCCCTGAGCGGTACGAGGGGTGCGACGGCTACGTCCTCGCCACCGTCCGATAGCGGACCGCGCGCACCTGGTCAGTGCGACCAGGTGCGCGCGGTCCGCTCGGCGAGGGCGGCCAGGCTCCCGGCGGGGTCGCCGAACGACGCCTCCTCCCCCACCAGGTCGGAGACGGAGTACGCCGACTCGATGCCGAGCGTGCGCATCTCCCGGGAGCTGACCATGACCTTGCCGGCGAGCGCGATGCACGGCACGAGGGCTCGCGCCGCCACGGCTGCGACGCCGTAGGGCACCTTCCCGGCCTGGGACTGGAAGTCGAAGGCACCCTCGCCGGTGATCACCAGGTCGGAGCCACGAGCGTGCTCCTCGAGCCCCACGGCAGCGGCGACCAGCTCGACCCCCGCCTCCCGCCTGGCGCCGAGGAGCATGAGGGCGAACCCCAGGCCTCCCGCCGCGCCGGCGCCCTTGGCGAGCGCGAGCTTCTTGTCGGTGGCGGCTGCCAGCCTCTCGAGCATGCCGTCGACGGTCATCAGCCGCATCTGGTCGAGGCCCTTCTGGGGGCCGAAGACGTTGGTCGCGCCGATCAGGCCCAGCAGAGGGTTGTCCACGTCGCTGGCGGCGATGATCTCGACTCCACTCAGGCGTTCCCGCGCGGCGGTGAGGTCGACGCTGTCCAGGGCGCTGAGGCCGCGCGGGCCCTGGTCGAGGCTTCCCTCCGGAGACGCGGCGGCGCCCAGCGCGGCGAGCAGGCCCGCCCCTCCGTCGTTGGTCCCGGAGCCGCCGAGGCCCACCACGATGCGCCGGGCGCCTGCATCCACCGCGGCGGCGAGGAGCTCCCCGACCCCACGGGTGGTGGCTCGCTCCGGGTCCCGCTCTTCGGCGGCGGTGAGGTGCAGCCCGCAGGCCTGGGCGCTCTCGACGTACGCCGTGCCCTCGACGAGCAGCAGGTGCGCGGGCACCGCCTCGCCGTACGCGCCGGTCACGGTCACCGCGAGCAGGTCCCCGCCGAGGGAGGCGTGCAGCACGTCGACGAAACCGGGTCCCCCGTCGGCCATCGGCACGAGCACGAGGTCGTCCTCCGGCGCCCGGCGGCGCCACCCCTCGGCGACCGCCTCCGCGGCCTCGACGGCGGTGAGGGTGCCTGCGAACTTGTCCGGGGCGATGACGACGCGCATGCCCACATCCTGCCGTGCTCGTGGGTGCGGCCGTCGGTAGGTTGGCCCGGTGTCCACCACCGGAGCCGCTCCCGCCACGATCCGGCCGATGCGGGAGGCGGACGTGCCGGCCGTCGAACGCCTCACCGACGAGGGGTTCTACGAGCTCGACGTGCGCACGACGCCGCCGGACCGTCCCGTGCCGGCCCGGCGCTCGCAAGGGCGGGCACTGCGGTGGCAGAGGCGCATGCACCACATCCTGGCGCACGACCCCGGCGGCTGCTGGGTCGCGGAGACCCAGGACGGCGTGGTCGGGGTCGCGGCCGCGATGAAGCGCGACCTGACGTGGATCCTCGCGACGTTCGTGGTCAGCCCGGCTCTCCAGGGTCAGGGGCTGGGGTCCCGGCTCCTCGAGTCGGCGCTCGACCACGGTCGAGGCTGCCTGCGCGGGATGCTGAGCGCCTCCCCCGACCCTCGGGCAGCGCGGCGCTACCGGCTCGCCGGGTTCTCCCTCCATCCCACGATGGACCTCAGCGGAGTCGTCGACCGGTCGTGCCTCCCGGTGGTCGAACGGGTTCGGGAGGGCTCGTCCAGCGACATCGACCTGATGGACTCGGTCGACCGGCAGGTCCGGGACAGCGCCCACGGTGTGGACCACGAGCTGCTCACGACCTTGTACCGCCTCGTCGTGGTGGACCGCTCGACCGGTTCCGGCTACGCCTACGTCGAGTCCGACGGGTCGCCGTACCTGGTGGCCGCGACGAACCGTCGCAGCGCGACCGACCTGCTGTGGGAGTGCCTCGCGTCGTCGGACCCCGCGGCGTCGTGCACGGTCGGTCACGTGACCCCGGCGAACGAGTGGGCCGTCGACGTCGGGCTCGCCGCGCGCCTCGACCTGCGCAGCCAGGGTTACCTCGGGCTGAGGCACATGAAGCCGCCGATGCCGTACCTCCCCAGCGGCCACTTCCTGTGAGGACCACTGGTCCAGTCGCACACCGGGCGCGACCGGCAGCACGGGGGTTCGGCCGTTCTTCGTGAGATACTGTCGAAGTGACGACAACTCATCTGCCTCTGCTCCTCCTCGGCCACGGTGTCGACCCGAACGCCGAGCGCGGCGTCGAGTGCCCCGGTTCCCTGCCGGTCGCGTCCGACCCGACCCTCGTCGAGCGTGCCCGCGCGGCGAAGGAGGCCCTCGGCGAGCGGGTGTTCGTGCTCGGGCACCACTACCAGCGTGACGAGGTGATCCAGTTCGCCGACGTCACCGGTGACTCCTTCAAGCTCTCGCGTGAGGCGGCCGCGCGGCCGGAGGCGGAGTACGTCGTGTTCTGCGGCGTGCACTTCATGGCCGAGTCGGCCGACATCCTCACCGCCGACCACCAGAGGGTCGTCCTCCCCGACCTCGCCGCGGGCTGCTCGATGGCCGACATGGCCAGGCTCGGTCAGGTCGAGGACGCCTGGGACGCCCTCGAGGACGCCGGTGTCGCCGACCAGGTGGTCCCGGTGACCTACATGAACTCCTCCGCCGACATCAAGGCGTTCGTCGGCCGTCGCGGCGGCACGGTCTGCACCTCGAGCAACGCCGACGTCGCGATGGAGTGGGCGTTCGAACAGCACGGCCCCGACACGAAGGTGCTGTTCCTCCCCGACCAGCACCTCGGCCGCAACACCGCCGTGCTCAAGCTCGGGTACTCCCTCGATGACTGCGTCGTGTGGAGCCCGCACCGGGCGAACGGCGGGCTGACCCGCGAGCAGATCCGCGACGCCAAGGTGATCCTGTGGCAGGGCCACTGCTCGGTGCACGGCCGGTTCTCCGCCACCGTCGTCGACGAGCTGCGCGAGACGGTCCCCGGCATCAACATCCTCGTGCACCCCGAGTGCACCCACGAGGTGGTGACCCGGGCCGACCTGGTCGGCTCGACGGAGTTCATCATCAAGACCATCGAGCAGGCGCCGGCCGGGTCGTCCTGGGCGATCGGCACCGAGCTGAACCTCGTGCAGCGGCTCGCCGACGCACACCCCGACAAGAGCATCATCTTCCTCGACAAGACCGTGTGCTTCTGCTCGACGATGAACCGGATCGACCTCCCCCACTTCGTGTGGGCGATGGAGAACCTCGTGGCCGGCAACGTCGTCAACCAGATCGAGGTCGACCCCGACACCCAGCAGTGGGCCAAGGTCGCGCTCCAGCGCATGCTGGACCTGCCCGGTCGCTGAGGCCCGTGCGCCACCGACCCCGGGTGCTCAAGGTCAGTGTGACGACCTGGGTGGAGCCTAGGTCGTGCACAGTCTGCGTGGCGGCGGCCGACCCACCTTCTGGATCGACCGAGCGCCAGCGGTGATGATGGAGCGATGACGACCTATGCCGGCACGAAGGAGTTCGAAGGCGCGACCTTCGTCAGGGCGAGCTTCAAGGGCGCAGTCCTGCGATTCTCCGATGTGAGCGGTGTGACGATGCGCAGCGTCGAGGTGGACGGACTCGACATCGACAGCCACGACCTGTTCTTCGGCAGCCTCTTTGTCAATGGGGTCGACGTGGTGCCGCTCGTGGATGCGGAGCTCAACCGGCAGTTCCCGGGCCGCGAGCTGCAGAAGGCGCAGACGCCTGAAGGCCTGCGCGAGGGTTGGGTCGCCGTGCAGTCCGCGTGGCGGACGACGGTGGAGGGCACGCCGCCGGATCTGGTGGACGTCCACGTCGAGGACGAATGGTCCTTGGCCCAGACCCTGCGGCACCTCATCCTGGCGACCGACGCCTGGCTCCGCGGCGGGATCCTACGGGTCCAGCAGCCGTTCCACGAGATCGGCCAGATCTTCACCGGTGCCGAAGAGATGGGCTTCGACATGTCGGTCTTCCGCGTGGACCCGCCGACCTGGGAGGAGATCCTCACGGTGCGTGCCGAGCGACAGGCGCTGGTGACCGACTTCCTGGCCACGGCCACAGAGGAGCTTCTCGCGGAGGAACGCGAGGACCCGTGGGGCGGCGGTGACTGGCGACCCAGCGTCGGTGACTGCATTCGCGTGATCCTGGAGGAGGAGTGGGCGCACCTGCGCTACATCCGACGGGATCTCGCTCGTACGCGTTGAGCCAGAAGAGCCGGCCTGGACGGGCAGCTGCCCGTCCAGGGTGACCGCTGACCGGATCGAGTCAGCTCGGCAGGCGGGACAGAACCCGCTCGTGGTCCCACTCATCCGTCACCAGAGCAGCGAGGTCGTGATCGGAGCTGGCGACGCAGTACGGCGTCTCGTCTGCATCGGTCACCGCGAGATCGACCGGAGCGCCGAACACATCCCAACCCAGCAGGGCACCATCATCATCACTGCGCGGCTCGGATCCTCCTCTGACTTCCAGACACCCTCGGTGCTGTCACGTCCGGGCAGCTCGAGAACCGGGACAGGAAGGACGAACCGAACGGCGCGTTCGTGGTCGTCCGTCGGGCGGCCACAAAGGTCACAGGTGGACCTGCCGAGATCGTCGCACGGGCCCGGCACGACTTGGCAGAATGCCGGGTCATGGCGCAGCCAGCGTGCCTTGCGGCCATCCACACGTACCGCCGTCGATGAAGGAAGGCCGAGCGTGCCGATGACAGCGCGTGGAGACGCGTCGTCAACGGGAACCGGGCTCTCGTTCTGTGCGTCGAACCGAGCGTCGACCAGGAGGGGACGCATGAGGACGATGCCGAGGGTGACCTTGATGTCCGTCGCTGGGTTGAGCCTGCTGTCGGCTTGTGGAGGCCAGGTCATCTCGTCGGGCGACGTCACCGTGCTGGTGTCGGAGCGTGCCGATGCAGGAATGGATGCACTCGGTGGCGGTCGCATCGAAGTCGTCGGCGGGTGCCTCGGAGCCGGCGGCTATGTCATCGTGTGGCCCCATGGGACGGACGTCATCGACGACGATCCCCTGACCATCGACATCCCGGACTACGGGACGTTCACTGTCGGTGATGACGTCCAGGTGGCGGGCGGCTTCGTCTTGGAGCACTCATCCCGCGAGGTCGAACCGGGCCCGTACCAGGCGAGTGGCGTCACCGTGCCGACCGAATGCGCCAGGCACGACATCTTCGTGGCCAACTGAGCCCTCTTCACGCACGGCCGCTGGGCCTTCCCCCCGATCCTTGGA
>DGBP01000013.1 GCA_002384855.1 Nocardioidaceae bacterium UBA4001
ACCCGACCAAACTTACCGGATCCGCTGGGCCCCGGTCAACTCCGGTCCCGGCCTCTCCGGCCCCCTCACACGTCAGTCCCACCGAGCTGATCCGAGGCCGCTTGTGCGCGCACTCGAGCCACCTCGGCGAGGTGAGTGAGTTGGGTGTGTCCCGGGGCCGAGCGCCCTGCCTTGCGGCGTTGCGCTCCGTCGCTTTCCCGGCGACAGGAGAGAACATTACGGGCGGGGTTCTCCGAAGGTCAAATCGGGTCGCTGTGTCGCCGGTCACGCGCCTTCTCGGCGCAGTCCAGGTTCCGACGGCGCTCCGGGAGCAGGTCCCCGGCTGCCGGTCAGACGATGTCGGGCGCGCTCACGCGGGCCTCGTCCGCCTCCTGGTCGGTCAACGCGAGCTGACTCTGTCGCTCCGCCTCGACCCGGCGCAGGTAGTGGTCGACCTCCTCCTCGAGGCGTGCGTCGTCCCAGCCGAGCTCGGCGGCCATCAGGGTCGCGGCAGGACGTGCGGCGTGGACTCCCCGGTCGAAGGTCTCGATGGAGATCCGGGTGCGGCGGGTGAGCACGTCGTCGAGGTGGCGAGCCCCCTCGTGGGTCACCGCGTGCACCACCTCCGCAGCGAGGTAGTCCTCCGTGCCGGTGAGCGGCTCCCCCAGCTCGGGTCGGTCGGCCAGCAGGTCGAGGATCTCGTCGATGAGGTCGCCGTACCGGTTGAGCAGGTGGTCGACCCGAGCCCGGTGCAGGCCCGACCGGCGGGCGAGCCCACTGCGCTGGTTGGCGCGCGTCTCGTACCCCTCGGCGCCGAGGAGCGGCACGCGGTCGGTGAGGGAGGGCGGGACGCCGCCGCCCAAGGAGTGCGCCGCGGCGTCGACGGCGTCGCGCCCCATCACGCGGTACGTCGTGAGCTTGCCGCCGGCGATGATCACCAGGCCCGGCACGGGCGTCACGACGGTGTGCTCGCGGGAGATCCGGCTCGTGGGCTCGGACTCCCCCGACAGCAGCGGTCGGAGGCCGGCGTAGACACCCTCGACGTCCTCGTGGGTCAGCGGTTCGCGCAGCACGCGGTTCACCTGCTCCAGGAGGTAGTCGATGTCGCGGCGCGAGGCAGCCGGGTGGGCCTTGTCGAGGGCCCAGGGCGTGTCGGTCGTCCCGATGATCCAGTGCCGGCCCCAGGGGATCACGAACAGCACGGAGACCGACGTACGCATGATCAGCCCGGCCTCCGAGCGGATCCGGTCGCGGGGTACCACCAGGTGGATGCCCTTGCTGGCCCGGACGTGGAGGGCACCGCGGCCGCCGACCATCTCCTGGATCTCGTCGGTCCAGACCCCGGCGGCGTTCACGACCACCCGCGCACGGACGGTCAGCTGCCGCCCCGTCTCCAGGTCCACAGCGCGCACACCCGTGACGCGCTCGCCCTCCCGGAGGAAGCCGACCACCTTCGTGCGGTTGACGCACAGGGCGCCGTGGGAGGCGGCGGTGCGGGCGATGGTGACCACCAGCCTCGCGTCGTCCACCTGGGCGTCGAAATATCGGATGGCGCCGGCGAGCTCCTCCGTCCTCAGGTCGGGGGCGATCCGGCGGACCTGTCGGCGCAGGAGGTGGCGGTGGCGGGGGACGCCCATGTCGTACTTGCCTGCCACGGCCATCGCGTCGTAGAGCGCCAGGCCGGCGCCCACGTACGGTCGCTCCCAGCCTCGGGTCAGGGGGTACAGGAAGGGCACGGGCTTGACCAGGTGGGGGGCCAGGCGGGTCAGCAGCAGCCCGCGCTCCTGGAGGGCCTCACGAACCAGGCCGAAGTCCAGCATCTCGAGGTAGCGGAGCCCGCCGTGGACCAGCTTGCTCGAGCGTGACGACGTGCCGGAGGCGAAGTCCCGCTGCTCGAGGAGCCCCACGCTGAGGCCCCGGGTCACCGCGTCGAGGGCCGTGCCGACGCCGGTGATCCCGCCGCCGACGACCAGCACGTCGAGCTCGTCGCGCTCGAGGCGGTCGAGAGCCTCCTCGCGCGCCCGCGGGCTGAGCCGCCCGTCGTGGGTCATCGCACCGCCGTCGGGCCGCTCGAGGTCACTGGACCACGACCTCCACGCGCTGGAACTCCTTGAGCTCGGTGTAGCCCGTGGTGGCCATCGACCGGCGCAGGGCACCCACGAGGTTCATGGTGCCGTCGGCCACGCGGGAGGGACCGAACAGGATCTCCTCGAGGGAGCCGACCGTGCCGATCTCGACCCGCTCGCCCCGCGGCAGCTTGGAGTGCCACGCCTCGGCGCCCCAGTGGAACCCGCCTCCGGGGGCCTCGTCGGCGCGTGCGAGCGGCGAGCCGATCATGACCGCGTCGGCTCCGCAGGCGATCGCCTTGGCGACGTCGCCGCTGCGGCCGATCGATCCGTCGGCGATCACGTGGACGTAACGGCCGCCCGACTCGTCGAGGTAGTCGCGTCGCGCGGCGGCCACGTCGGCCACGGCGGACGCCATCGGCACCGCGAGCCCGAGCACGGTGCGGGTCGTGTGCGCGGCGCCGCCGCCGAAGCCGACGAGCACCCCCGCAGCGCCGGTGCGCATCAGGTGCAGGGCCGCCTGGTAGGTGGCGCAGCCGCCGACGATGACGGGTACGTCGAGCTCGTAGATGAACTCCTTGAGGTTCAGCGGCTCGGTCTGCCCCGAGACGTGCTCGGCGGAGACCGTCGTACCCCTGATCACGAACATGTCGACGCCGGCGTCGACCACGGTCTTGCCGAACTCCTTGGTGCGCTGCGGTGAGAGCGAGCCGGCGACGGTCACGCCGGCCTCGCGCATCTCCCTCAACCGCTCCGTGATCAGGTCGGGCTTGATGGGCTCGGAGTAGATCTCCTGCATCCTGCGGGTCGCCGCCTGGCCACGAAGCGTGCCGACCTCGGCGAGGAGGTCGGTGGGGTCGACGTACCGGGTCCACAGGCCCTCGAGGTCGAGCACCCCGAGCCCGCCGTGTCGGCCGAACGCGACCGCGGTGGCCGGGGACATCACCGAGTCCATCGGGGCGGCGACGATGGGGACCTCGAACCGGTAGGCGTCGATCTGCCAGGCGGTCGACACCTCCTGCGGGTCCCGGGTCCGTCGGCTGGGGACGATCGCGATGTCGTCGAAGGAGTAGGCGCGGCGGCCGCGCTTGGCACGGCCGATCTCGATCTCGGTCACGTCAGGACTCTATCCGGGTCAGCGGCTGGAGTAGTTCGGCGCCTCGACGACCATCTGGACGTCGTGCGGGTGGCTCTCCTTGAGCCCGGCGGAGGTGATCCGGACGAACCGGCCTCGCTCCTGGAACTCGGCGATGGAGCGCGCACCGACGTAGAACATCGACTGGTGGAGGCCGCCGATGAGCTGGTGGGCGACGTTGGCGAGCGGACCACGGTAGGCGACCTGACCCTCGATCCCCTCGGCGACGATCTTGTCGTCGCTGGAGACGTCGGCCTGGAAGTAGCGGTCCTTGGAGAAGGACTTCTTGCCGCGGGAGGCCATCGCACCGATGGAGCCCATGCCGCGGTAGGCCTTGTACTGCTTGCCGTTGACGAAGATCAGGTCGCCCGGGCTCTCCTCGCAGCCGGCGAGCAGCGAGCCGATCATCACCGTGTCCGCACCGGCGACGAGAGCCTTGGCGATGTCGCCGGAGTACTGGAGGCCGCCGTCGGCGATCACCGGGACACCTGCGGGCCTGGCTGCGAGGGAGGCCTCGTAGACGGCCGTGATCTGCGGGACCCCGACGCCCGCGACGATCCGGGTGGTGCAGATCGAGCCGGGCCCGACCCCGACCTTCACGGCGTCGGCGCCGGCGTCGACGAGTGCCTGCGCGCCCGCGCGCGTGGCGATGTTGCCGCCGACCACCTGCACGTGACGGGTGGCGGGGTCCTTCTTCAGGCGCTGGATCATCTCCAGGAGCAGCCGGGCGTGACCGTTGGCGACGTCGGCGACCAGGACGTCGACACCGGCCTCGACCAGGGTGGTCGCGCGCTCCCAGGCATCGCCGAAGTAGCCGATCGCCGCGCCGACGAGGAGTCGTCCGACGCCGTCCTTCGAGGCGTGGGGGAACTGCTCGCCGCGGACGAAGTCCTTGACGGTGATCAGGCCGCCCAGCCTGCCGTGCTGGTCGACGAGCGGGAGACGCTCGAGCTTGTGCTTGCGGAGGATCTCGGTGGCCTCGTCACGGCTGATGCCGACCGGGGCGGTCACCAGCGGCATCTTGGTCATCACGTCGGCCACCTGCGTGGTGGCCCACTCGGCGGCCGGCAGGAAGCGCAGGTCGCGGTTGGTGATGATGCCGATCAGCGTGTTGCCCTCGTCGATGACCGGGAGGCCGGAGACGCGGTACTCCCCGCAGCGCTCGTCGAACTCCTCCAGCGTCGCCTTCGGCCCGATCGTGACCGGGTTCGGGATCATCCCGGTCTGGGTCCGCTTCACCAGGTCCACCTGGTAGGCCTGGTCCTCGATCGACAGGTTGCGGTGCAGGATGCCGATCCCGCCCTGACGCGCCATGGCGATCGCCATCCGGGACTCGGTCACCGTGTCCATCGCGCTCGAGACCAGCGGCATCCGGACCTCGAGGTCGCGGGTCAGGCGGCTGGTGGTGTCGACCTCGCTGGGGATCACGTCGGTCTCCCCCGGCAGGAGGAGCACGTCGTCGTACGTCAGCCCGAGGGCTGCGAACTTGTCGGGGACGCCGGTGGGGGTGAGTTCCATGAGGCCTTCCGGAGCGTGGGAGAGCAGGGCTCCAGTCTACCGGGGGGTCAGGTGGGGGCAGGTGGGCAGTCTGCTTTCCCACGTTCACCTGGGAAAGCGGGACCTACCGCGTGAAATGTCTCGAGGTGAGTGAGGTTTTCTCGCGGTAGGTGGGCGGTACGACGGGTGCGGCGACCGGGTACGACGGACGCGGCATCCACCCAGGTACGGCGAACGCCACCCGGCCCCGAAGGGTCGAGCGGCGTTCGCCGGTGCCTGGTGAGGCGAGGGGTCAGTGCCCGTGGCCGTGACCGTGGCCCGCGGCGGCGGGCTCGTCGTCCTCGTCCTCGGGCCTCTCGACGACGAGGGTCTCGGTCGTCAGGAGCAGGCCGGCGATCGACGAGGCGTTGACCAGCGCGGAGCGGGTCACCTTCACCGGGTCGAGCACGCCCTGGGCGACGAGGTCGCCGTACACACCGGTGGCGGCGTTGTAGCCGTTGCCCGGGCCCGCCTCGCGGACCTTGGCGACGATGACGTAGCCGTTCTCGCCGCCGTTCTCGGCGATCCAGCGCAGCGGCTCGTCGGCGGCCTTGCGGACGATGTTCACGCCCATGGCCTCGTCACCCGACAGGCCGAGGTCGTCCTCGAGGGCGGAGACGGCGTGGACGATGGCCGAGCCACCACCCGCGACGATGCCCTCCTCGATGGCGGCGCGCGTCGCGGAGACCGCGTCCTCGATGCGGTGCTTCTTCTCCTTGAGCTCGACCTCGGTCGCCGCACCCACGCGGATCACGCAGACCCCGCCGGCCAGCTTGGCGAGTCGCTCCTGGAGCTTCTCCCGGTCCCAGTCGGAGTCGCTGCTGTCGATCTCGGACTTGATCTGACCCACGCGCGCGTCGACGTCCTCGGGCTTGCCGGAGCCGTCGACGATCGTGGTGTTGTCCTTGGTGACCACGACGCGGCGGGCCTGGCCGAGGACCTCGAGCCCGACCTGGTCGAGCTTCAGGCCGACCTCGGCGGAGACCACCTGGCCGCCGGTGAGGGTCGCGATGTCCTGGAGCATCGCCTTGCGGCGGTCGCCGAAGGCGGGGGCCTTGACCGCGGCGGCGTTGAAGGTGCCGCGGATCTTGTTCACGACCAGGGTCGAGAGCGCCTCGCCCTCGATGTCCTCGGCGATGATGAACAGCGGCTTGCCGGCCTGGATGACCTTCTCCAGCAGGGGGAGGAGCTCGGCGATGGCCGAGATCTTGCCCTGGTGCAGCAGGATGTACGGGTCGTCGAGGACGGCCTCCATCCGCTCGGCGTCGGTGACGAAGTAGGGCGAGATGTAGCCCTTGTCGAACTGCATGCCCTCGGTGAACTCGAGCTCGGTGCCCATGGTGTTGGACTCCTCGACGGTGATGACACCGTCCTTGCCGACCTTGTCGAAGGCCTCGGCGATGAGCTCGCCGATCACCGAGTCGCGCGAGGACACGGTGGCCACGGCGGCCATGTCCTGCTTGGAGTCGACGTCGCGGGCGGCGTCGCGCAGCGCGTTGCCGACGGCCTCGACTGCGAGGTCCATGCCGCGCTTGAGACCCATCGGGTTCGCACCGGCGGCCACGGCGCGAAGGCCCTGGTGGACCATCGCCTGGGCGAGCACGGTCGCGGTCGTCGTACCGTCACCGGCGACATCGTTGGTCTTGGTGGCAACCTCCTTGGTCAGCTGCGCACCGAGGTTCTCGAACGGGTCGTCGCACTCGACCTCACGCGCGACGGTCACGCCGTCGTTGGTGATGGTGGGCGCGCCCCACTTCTTGTCGAGGACGACGTAGCGGCCCTTGGGACCCAGCGTCACCTTGACGGCGTTGGCGAGGGTGTCGACACCCCGTTCGAGGGAACGGCGGGCGTTCTCGTCGAACTCAAGAATCTTCGGCATCGTGAGACTTCAACCTTTCCGGTTGGACTGGTGAAACGACACAGCCCCGAGCGCCCGAACGAGTCAGGCCGCCCGGGGCGGTGTCGCACAGATCTTTCTTGGCGGCTGGGTCAGCCGATGATCGCGAGCACGTCGCGGGCGGAGAGGATCAGGAACTCCTCGCCGGAGTACTTCACCTCGGTGCCGCCGTACTTGCTGTAGATGACCTTGTCGCCGACGTTGATGTCCATCGGGATGCGCTCGTCGCCGTCCTCGTTGAAGCGGCCGGGACCGACGGCGACAACCTCGCCCTCCTGCGGCTTCTCCTTGGCGGTGTCGGGGATGACCAGGCCAGAAGCCGTGGTCTGTTCGGCGTCGAGCGGCTTGACGACGATGCGGTCCTCGAGCGGCTTGATGTTGACCGACACGATGTCGACCTCCACTTTCTCGTGTTCGAGAGATTCATGGCTGATGGGTGCCTGGCGTGGCCGCACGCCGTCGCGGGGGTCGCGCGCCCTTCCAGGCTTCTGGCACCCTCTCGCGGAGAGTGCTAACGCGAATCTATGCCGGGATTAGCACTCGGTCAAGTCGAGTGCCAGACTGCTCGTGTGGATCTCGAAGCGTTCCGGTGGCTGCTCACCGAGGAGGGCGGACAGCTGCTCGCGCGGGCCGTCGAGGTGTACGACGGTCGCCCGGCGAACGCGCTGTCCGCGGCCGCCGTCCTGCGACGGGAGGCCTCGCCCGAGCACACTGCCGCGGCGATGACCCAGGTCGAGCTGCGGGCCAGGGCACGAGCGAAGTTCGGCGACCTCGCGGCCTCGATGTACTTCACCCCCGACGGCCTCGAGCAGTCCACCCGGCTGCGGGTCGCCGAGCACCGCGCGGCCCGGGTCGCCGCAGCCGCCCCCACGTCGGTCCTCGACCTCGGCTGCGGCATCGGCGGGGACCTCGTCGCGTTCGCCCGCGCGGGCCTGACCGTCGCAGGCGTCGACCGCGACCCGCTGCGGGTGGCGGTGGCAACGGCGAACCTCCGCGCCCTCGGGCTCGGCGGGGCGGTGCAGGTCGCCGACGCGGAGTCCCTCGACCTCTCCGCCTTCGGCGTCGTGTTCGCCGACCCCGCCCGTCGTACCGACCGGGGGCGGGTCTTCGACGTCGACGCCTACTCACCTCCCTGGTCGTTCGTGGAGCATCTGCTGCGCCGACCCTCGGCCGTCAAGGTCGCCCCCGGCATCCCTCACGACCTCGTGCCCGCCGGCGTCGAGGCGGAGTGGGTCAGCGACCTCGGCGAGCTCAAGGAGGCGTCGCTGTGGTCGCCGCAACTCGCCGCCGCACGGCGTCGGGCCACGGTGATCCGGGCTACCGGGCTCGCGACCATCACCGACGAGGACGACCCCGGCGACAAGTCGGTGCGCGGGCCGCAGAGGTTCCTCTACGAGCCTGACGACGCGGTGATCCGGTCAGGGCTCGTGACCGCGGTCGCCGCAGGGGTGCAGGGCGGGCTGCTCGACGAGCACATCGCCTACATCACGAGCGCCGAGGGGTTCACGACGCCGTTCGCGCGGACCTACGAGGTGCTCGAGTCGCTCCCCTACAAGGAGAAGACGCTCAAGGCCGCGCTCCGCGAACGCGGCGTGGGCCGGCTGACCATCAAGAAGCGCGGCGTCGAGGTGGTCCCCGACGAGCTCCGGCGCCGTCTGGGGCTCAGGGGAGACGCCGAGGCGACCGTCGTACTCACCCGCGTCGAGGGCAAGGGCACGGCCCTGCTGGTGCGCCCCGTCGGCTGACCGGCGTGTGCAGGCGTCCGAGACCTGCACAAGAGCCGGGTCAGCAGGATCGTCTGGGGACGCCGCGTACCGGCACCGGGAGCCGGCCCGGGGCGTCGGCCCTCCCGAGCAGCACCTGGACGAGGGCGCGCATGGCACCGGGGGTGTCGCCGTACATCGCGATGCGGGCGACCCGGGCCGAGCTGCGTCCGAGCGGGTAGGGCGTGTCCGTGGTGACCACGACGTCGCCTCGTGCCGGGGAGCCGCCGTAGCCGACGAGCGCCACGTGGGTGCCCGTCCCGGTCCGCAGGCCGGCCTTGCGCGCGGCGACCTCGAAGCGGCGTACGGCGTCCGCGGGTCCCGTCGCGCGCACCGCCGTGCCCACGAGCCGCCTGCCGCAGCGGCCGGAGACCACGGTGGCGGCCCCCGCCGAGAGGCGGTACGACGCCGCGCCGCTCTCCCCCGCACCGCCCCGCACCGACGGCCTCGACGCGGCCTGGTGCCGGAGCACCGCGACCTGGCGAGCGGCCGCCTGCTCCAGGCGGGCCCGGTCGAGCCTGCCCTCGCGGACCGCGCGGACGATCGCGTCGCGGGCGCGCGCGGGGTCGGGCGGCATCAGCACGACGTCGTTCCCGGCCCGAAGGGCGTGCACCGCCGCCGCTCCGGTGGGGTACCGGTCCGCGACCGCGGCCATGTTCATCGCGTCGGTGACCACGAGGCCGTCGAAGCCGAGGTCCCTGCGGAGCATCCCGGTCACGACGGGGCGGGACACGGTGGCGGGGGTCCCCGGGTCGACGGCGCGCACGTCGAGGTGACCGACCATGACCGACGGGACACCGTGACGCTCCCCCTCACGGAACGGCACGAGGTCGACCCGCCGCAGCTGTCGGAGGCTCCGGGTCTGCACCGGAAGCTCGACGTGGCTGTCCGCGGGCACCGAGCCGTGACCCGGGAAGTGCTTCGCGACGGGCAGGACGCCCGCGGCGAGGTAGCCGTCGACGGCCGCGTTCGAGTGGCGCGCGACGAGCTCGGGCCGGCTGCTCGGGGACCGGGAGCCGATGGTCGGGTCGGCCGGGCCGGAGGTGACGTCGGCGACCGGCGCGAAGACCACGCTGAAGCCGAGGTCCCTCAGCTCCGCACCGCTGCCCGCCGCTGCTTGCCGGGTCAGCCTCGTGTCCCGGGCCGCGCCCGCACTCATGAAGGACGGGAACCGGGTGGCCTCACCCTGGACCCGTTCGACGACACCCCCCTCCTGGTCGACGCCGATGAAGACCGGCCAGCGGCGGCCGTCGCCGCGCGCCGCGGTCTGGAGGGCTCGGTTGCTCCGGCGCACCTGGCCGGTGCTCGCGACGTTGTCGGACATGACGATCACGCCGCCGAGGTGAAGCCGGTTCACCAGCGTGCTCGGCGCACCCTGCCCGTCGTACTCGGCGACGATCACCTGACCGGCCAGCTGGGGAAGCCGCAGCCTGTCCACCGCCGCACGAGCGCGCTGAAGCTCGGCGCGCGTGGGCCCCCAGGCGGCCGTCCGTCGCTCCGTGCGTCGCGGGGTCGCGCGCCCGGTCGGAGAGGCAGGGGCGGTCGAGGGGGCCGACGACGCGGCCACCGACGGGCTCGGTGACAGGCCCGCCGAGGGGGAGGTCGACGACGGGGAAGGGCCGGAGGGCGAGGCAGGCTCCGCGGCCGACCGGTCCTGCTCGCCGCCCGGCACGGAGCACGCGGTCAGCGCCAGCCCGAGGCCGAGGACCGCCGACGTGAGTGCGCGACGCCGCATCAGACGCCCACGAGCACGGCTGACTGCCCGGGCACCTCCAGCGCTCCGTCGAGGAGCTCCACGCCGGGTTCCCAGCTGAGCAGGACGGTGCCGTAGGCATCGGCACGGGCGGGCTTCTCACCGAGGTTCACGAGCAGCTGGTGCTCCCCCCGCTGGAGGATGAACATGCCGGACGCGGCGTCGTACCGGGTGCGCACCAGGTCCAGGTGGGCGTCGTGCAGGTCACGGCGCTCGCGGCGCAGGCGGATCAGGCTGCGGTACCACTGCAGCAGCCGCGCGTGGTCGCCCTCGCCGGCCTCGGCCCAGTCGAGCTTCGACGCCTCGAACGTCGAGGGGTGCTGCGGGTCCGGGACGTCGTTCTCGTCCCATCCGTGGGAGGCGAACTCCGCGCGTCGGCCGCGGCGGACGGCCTCGCCGAGCTCGGCATCGGTGTGGTCGGTGAAGTACGCCCACGGGGTCGAGGCGCCCCACTCCTCACCCATGAACAGCATCGGCGTCCACGGGGAGATGAGCAGCAGGGCGGCGCCACACGCGAGGAGGCCCACGGGCACCGAGGCGGAGATGCGGTCGCCGGTGGCACGGTTGCCGACCTGGTCGTGGGTCTGCAGGGAGGCCACGAAGCGCCAGCCCGGGACCGACGCGGTGTCGACCGGCCGGCCGTGGCGGCGCCCCCGGAACGTCGACCAGGTGCCGTCGTGGAAGAACGGGCTGCGCATGGCCTTCTCGAGCGCGCCGGGGTCGGCGAAGTCGGCGTAGTAGCCCTGCGTCTCGCCGGTCAGCGCGACGTGCAGCGCGTGGTGGACGTCGTCGGCCCACTGTGCGTGGACACCGAGCCCGCCCACCGCGTTCCCGCGTCCGCGCGGGGTGACCGTGCGCGGGTCGTTGCGGTCGGACTCGGCGATCAGCCACATCCGGCGCCCCTCGCGTGCGGCGAGCTCGTCGACCTCGCGCGACATCTCCTCGAGCACGTGGACCGCGCGGTCGTCGTGGAGCTCGTGCACGGCGTCCAGGCGAAGCGCGTCGACGTGGAAGTCGCGGAACCACTGCTGCACGTTGTCGAGGACCCAGCGCCGCACCGGGTCGCTGTCAGGGGCGTCGAGGTTGAGTGCCGAACCCCAGGGCGTGTGGTGGGTGTCGGTGAGGTACGGCCCGAACTCGCCGAGGTAGTTCCCGTCGGGCCCGAGGTGGTTGTGGACCACGTCGAGGCAGACGCCGAGCCCTCGGGCGTGCGCGGCGTCGACGAAGCGCTGCAGCGCGGCAGGTCCGCCGTAGGTCTCGTGGACGGCGTACGGCGCCACGCCGTCGTACCCCCAGCCACGCGTGCCGGGGAACGGCGCGAGCGGCATCAGCTCGACGAGCCCGACGCCGAGGTCGACGAGGTGGTCGAGGCGCTCCGCGGCGGCGTCCAGGGTGCCCCCGGGCGTGAACGTGCCGACGTGCAGCTCGTAGATCACCGACCCCTGGAGCTCGAGTCCCGACCACTGGCCGTCGGACCAGTCGAAGTCGCCGGGGTCGAACAGCTGGGACCAGCCGTGCGGCCCGTCCGGCAGTCGCAGCCCTCGGGGGTCGGGGCGCGGGTCTCCTCCGTCGAGGGAGAAGGCGTACGTCGAGCCCGGGCCGGCCTCGACCGTGACATGCCAGTGGCCGTCCTCCCCTGACGACATGGGGTGCCGCGCGTCGGGGAGCAACAGGTCGACGGAGCGGGCGTGCGGTGCCCACACGGTGAGCTCGCGCATCAGCCCTCCTCCCGCGCCACGAGCAGCGCGACGGGCAGCCGCGCGAACAGGTCCGAGCAGAGGATCCGGCCGCCGGTGTGGACGGCTCCCGTCAGCTCGTCGTGCCAGGTCCCTCCGGGCAGGGTCACGGTCTGGTCCTTCCAGCCTCCGTCGTCCACGAGCCGGCGTGGTGCACGGGTGACCACCGCGGCGACCCCGCCGGAGCGGACGAAGCCGGTCGCGTGCTCGGTGTCGGTCGCCAACGGCTCGTAGGTCGCCTCGTCGCCGAAGGCGGCGCGCAGCTCGCGCCGGACCTTCAGGGCGCGGGTCGTGACGAGGAGCTTCTCGTCGTCGAGGGAGCCCGGCTCCTGCGTCTCGAGCCTGTCGAGCCGCGCCGCGAGGGCGTCGTAGTCGACCGAACGGCGGTTGTCGGGGTCGACCAGGGAGAGGTTCACGACCTCGCAGCCCTGATAGGTGTCGGCGGTGCCGGGGAGCAACAGCTGCAGCAGCTTCTGCCCGAGCACGGTGGCCCGGATGCCCTGCTCGTTCTCGAGCACCGCCTCGTCGACACAGGCGCGCAGTGGACCCGGCGAGGAGGCCTGGTCGGCGAACCCGAGCACGCGCGACTCGTAGTCGTGGTTCACGGCCGTCCACTCCGTGTGCCGCTTGGCCTCACGCATCGCCTTGACCAGGTAGCCGTGCAGGCGCTCCTGCGGCAGGTGGCCGGCCCCGACCATGGTCTGCCAGATCAGGTGCGCCGTCGGCCGGTCCACCCCGGCCTCGTCGGCGGCGGCGCGGAAGAGCCGCGAGCAGTCCTCCCACGCCATGGTGTCCTGGGCTACCGCGATCAGGCGGGCCCGCACGTCCTCGCTGCGCTTGGTGTCGTGGGTGGACAGCGTGGTCATGCCCAGCGGCCACGCCTCCTGCTGGAACGCCGCCCACCGGTGCATGATCTCGGGGCTCGCGTGGTCGAGGACCATGGGGTCGCCGCCCACCTCGTTGAGCGCGACCAGCCGGTGCCAGCGGTAGAACGTGGTGTCCTCGATGCCCTTGGCCATCACGGGTCCCCAGGTCTGCTGGAGCCGGATGGCGAAGTCGGCCGACGGGTCGTCGTCGGGGTTCTCCGCCTTGGCCAGCTCGGCCAGGGCGACCAGCTCGGGCTCGAGATCGGGCCGGGCGGCGATGGCCTCCGACCGCGCCTGCGCGAGGCGCTTGCGGGCCAGGGGGGTGAGCCGCTCGTCGGGACGGATGTAGGCGCGGTAGACCTCGCTGGCCACCAGCAGCTCCACGACGGCGTCGCGGGTGCGCTCCTCGTCGAGGTCCGGCAGGGCGTCGAGCGCACGGCGGGTGAGCCGCTGCACCTCCGGGCCGAGCAGGTCGTCGACCACCTTGCGCTTGGCGCGCTCGACGGCGTTCGCGAGGTCGAGACCGCCGCCGGCCTCGACCCAGGCCTCGTCGAGCACGGGTGCGGCGGCGGGGTCGACCAGGGCGCCGGTGACCGCGCGCATGGCGTCGTAGCCGGTCGTGCCGTCGCAGGGCCACGACCGCGGCAGCCGCTCCTCCCCCTCGAGGATCTTCTCGACCCAGATGCCGGTGCCGACCCGCGTGGCCCCGCGCAGCTGGCTCAGGTAGCCCTCCGGGTCGGCCAGGCCGTCGGGGTGGTCGATGCGGAAGCCCTCGATGATGCCGCGCTGGTTCAGGTCGAGCAGGAGGCGGTGGGTCGCCTCGAAGACATCGGGCAGCTCGACGCGGACCGCGATCAGCTCGGTCACGTCGAAGAACCTGCGGTAGTTGAGCATGGCGTCGCTGTCGCGCCAGTTGGCCAGCTCGTAGTGCTGCCTCGCGAGGACCTCGACCACGTCGTCGCCCTCGGTGCCCGGTGCCACGGGAAGCACGTGGTCGTGGTAGCGGACGACGGGCCGGCCGTCGTGCTCCCCGAGGGTGACCTCGCCGGCTGCCAGTGCCTCGTCGAGGGTGCCGCCGAGGATCGGGAGCCCGAGGCGGCCGTCGCCGGCGTCCCAGTCGACGTCGAACCAGTGGGCGGTCCCGGCCTCGCGACCGTGCTCGAGGGTCTCCCATACCGGGGCGTTGGCGTGCTCGGGAGCGACGAGCGCCATGTGGTTGGGCACCACGTCGACCACGATGCCGAGCCCGTTCTCCCGGGCCGTGTCGGCCAGCGACAGCAGCCCCTCCTCGCCACCGAGCTCCTCGTTGACCCGGGTGTGGTCGAGGACGTCGTACCCGTGGAGCGAGCCGGGCACCGCCTGCAGGATCGGTGAGAGGTACAGGTGGCTGACCCCGAGCCTCGCGAGATAGGGCACTGTGGCCTCGGCGTCGGCGAACGTGAAGCCGGCGTGCAGCTGCAGGCGGTAGGTGGCGATCACGGTGTACTCGTTCCCCCTGTCGGCGCGTCTAACCTGTGAGCCACGACCCTAGACCGGGCCGTAGAGCCGAAGCCAAACCGCGCTTCGGGGTCGCGGGTACCGTCGAGGCATGCCGACCTTCGAACGCACCGTGACCGTCGACCGGCCCGTGGCCGAGGTGTTCGCCTACCTCAGCGACTTCACCAACACCGAGGAGTGGGACGCCGGCACCGTGCGCACCGTGCGCACCGAGGGCGACGGCGGCGTCGGCACCGTCTACCTCAACACCTCGAAGTTCCTCGGTCGCGAGGTCGTGGTGGAGTACGTCGTCCAGCGGCTCGTGCCGGGGAAGGTCTTCGCCCTGCGCGGGGAGAACAGCAGCACGGTCGCCCACGACACGATGACCTTCCGCGAGGTCGACGGCGGCACGCTCGTGACCTACACCGCGACCTTCGACTTCAAGGGCGTCCTGAAGCTCGTCGCCCCATTGACCAGGCCGATGTTCAACAAGCTGTTCGATGACGGCGCCCGCGGCATCAAGCAGGCACTGCGCTGAGCCGCCTGCGACCCCGAGTGGTGCGCGCGCACGTGATCGCGGATCAGCCGAGCGCTGCCCTCTCGGCCCCGATCGTCGTGTCGTCGCCGTGGCCGGTGTGCACCACCGTGGCATCGGGAAGCGCGAACAGCTTCGCGCGGATCGAGGCGACGATCGTGTCCTGGTCGCTGAAGGACCGGCCGGTCGCCCCGGGGCCGCCCTGGAAGAGCGTGTCGCCGGTGAAGACGCAGCCGAGGTCCTCGGCGTAGAAGCACACTGCCCCGGGAGCGTGCCCGGGCGTGTGGAGCACCTGGAGACGGACGTCGCCGACCTCGATCAGCTGACCGTCGGCGAGGTCGACGTCCCACAGCTCGGTCGGGTGGGTCAGCGCCCACACCGGCCGGTCCTCGGGGTGCAGGAAGATCGGTGCCTGGGTCTCCAGGCGCAGCCGGGGGGCGACCCGCACGTGGTCGTCGTGGGCATGCGTGCACAGGATTCCCTTGACGCGACGGTTGCCGACCGCGGCGAGGATCTTGTCCACGTCGTGGGGCGCGTCGATCACGACGCACTCGTGCTCGTCACCGACCACCCAGACGTTGTTGTCCACGTCGAAGGTCTGCCCGTCGAGGCTGAACGTGCCGCTCGTGGTCGTGTGGTCGATGCGGGTGCGGGGGCAGGACGGGTCGCTCACAGGATCACCACCGAACGGAGCACGTCGCCCTCGTGCATGCGCCCGAAGGCCTTCTCGACGTCCTCGAGGCCGACGCGCTCGGTGATGAAGGCGTCGAGGTCGAGACGGCCCTGCTGGTACAGGTCCACCAGCATCGGGAAGTCCCGCGACGGGAGGCAGTCGCCGTACCAGCTCGACTTCAGCGCACCGCCGCGGCCGAAGAAGTCCAGCAGCGGGATGTCAGGCAGCTGCATCTCCGGGGTCGGCACGCCGACGAGTACGACGGTCCCGGCGAGGTCGCGGGCGTAGAACGCCTGCTTGTAGGTCTCCGGACGGCCCACCGCCTCGATCACCACGTCGGCGCCGAAGCCGCCGGTGAGATCCTTGACCGCCTCGACCGGGTCGGTCTCCTTGCTGTTCACGGTGTGCGTGGCGCCCATCTGCCGCGCCCACTCGAGCTTCTGGTCGTCGATGTCGACGGCGATGACCTTCGACGCACCGGCGAGCGCCGAGCCCATGACCGCGGCGGCGCCCACCCCGCCGCAGCCGATCACCGCGACGGTCTTGCCGCGGGTGACCTCGCCGGTGTTGATCGCCGCGCCGATACCGGCCATGACGCCGCAGCCGAGCAGACCCACCGCTGCGGGGTCGGCCGACGGGTCCACCTTCGTGCACTGACCGGAGTGGACGAGCGTCTTGTCCGCGAAGGCACCGATGCCCAGCGCCGGGGACAGCTCGGTCCCGTCCTCGAGGGTCATCTTCTGCGCGGCGTTGTGGGTGCTGAAGCAGTACCACGGCTCGCCGCGGTCGCAGGCCCGGCAGCTGCCGCAGACGGCACGCCAGTTGAGGATCACGAAGTCCCCCGGGGCGACGTTCTCCACGCCCGCGCCCACGGCCTCCACCACGCCGGCCGCCTCGTGACCGAGGAGGAACGGGAACTCGTCGTTGATGCCGCCCTCGCGGTAGTGCAGGTCGGTGTGGCAGACGCCGCAGGCCCGGACCTTCACCACGGCCTCACCCGGCCCGGGGTCGGGGACGTTGACCGTCACCACCTCGACCGGGGCCCCCTTGGACCTCGCGATGACTCCTCGGACCTGCTGCACGCGTGCCTCCCTGGGTAGGACCAGCGATGATGTCTGTCCTCGCCACCCTAGCCAGTGCGCACCAGGCCTCAGCCGACGAGCAACCAGGCCAGCGCGGCTGCGTACGCGGCCACCAGGCCGAACCCGAGCGGACGCGGGAAGTGGCCGGTGCGACGTCCGGCCAGGAGCACCAGGGGCAGCAGCGCCGTGACCACGCCGACCACCAGGACCGGGCTGCCGTCTCCCAGCCGCAACGGCTCGACCAGTCCGGCGAGGCCGAGCGAGACAGTGGCGTTGTAGGCGACCGAGCCCACCGCGCCGGCCAGGGCGACCTCGGTGACTCCGCGCCGGTGTGCGGCGATCACGAGGGCGATCATCTCGGCGCTCGTGGCCAGTGCGAGCACGGTGAGGCCGACGACCGACTCGGTGGCCCCGAATGCTCCCACGAGCCCCTCGGCACCGCGGACCGCGAGGAAACCGCCCGAGACCATCCCCACGAGCCCGAGAGCGACGAAGACCAGGGCCCGGGAGGTGCTCTCCTCCTCCTCGTCGCCGTCCTCCTCCTCGGCCAGCTCGGCGAGCTCCCCGAGCAGCGGCGGCTCCTTCTCCCTGCGCCAGACCCAGACCACACCGGCCACATAGGCGACGAGGAGCAGGGTGCTCTCCGGTCGGCCGAGCGTGCCGTCCCACAGCAGGCCGACTGCGAGCGCTCCCGCGACGGCCGCCGCGGCGGCGTACTCCACCACCCGGCGGCCGACGGGCAGCGGTGCGAGGAGCGCGGCCAGCCCGACGGTGAGGGTGAGGATCACCAGGTTCGCGCCGATCGCGTCACCCGCCGCGAGCTCGGGGTAACCCCGCGCCGAGGCGAGCATCGCGGTCACCGCCTCCTCCGGCTCGGCTCCGGCGAGCAGGATGCCGAGCGCGAGCACGCTCACGCCGAGGCGCGACGCGGCCTCGCCGATGTGCTCGGCGAAGGCCTCCGCTCCGCCGGTGAGCAGCGCCGCGCCAGCGAGGAGCACCAGCAGGTCGAGCAGGGTCCCGGTCACGTCCCCATTCTCGTGGATGCGGTTCTGCAACCTTGCACGCTCGTCTCGCGTCTTGGGTGCAGGATGCGGAGAGGATGTGACGCAGGTGCAGCTCGTGATCGAGACGGGGGCGGCGATGGACCGTGGCGTTTCCTCCGCGCGGGTCGGACGCGACGAGGAGTTCGCGGAGTACATGGCTGCCCGCCAGCCGAGCCTCCTGCGGACGGCGTACCTGCTGACCGGTGACCGGCACACCGCCGAGGACCTGGTGCAGACCTCCCTGGCGAAGCTGTACCTGTCCTGGGACAAGGTGCAGAAACGGGAGATGATCGACGGCTACGTCCGACGGATCATGGTGAACGAGAACAACTCGCTGTGGCGCCGGGCCTGGAAGCGCAAGGAGGTCAGCACCGACGCGGTGCCCGACCGCGTGGGCGTGACCGACCGGCACGACGACGGGCAGCGGTCGGCGTTGTGGGACTTCGTCCAGACGCTGCCGCGCAAGCAACGTGCGGTGCTCGTGCTGAGGTACTACGAGGATCTCGGCGAGGCGGAGGTCGCCGACATCCTCGGTATCTCGGTGGGCACCGTGAAGTCGCAGTGCAGCCGTGCACTGGCCGCGCTGCGCGACCGGGTCCACACCCAGCCGATGCTGAGCCGTGAAGGAGATGGGGAGCGATGAGCTTCGACCCCGAGGACCTGCTGGTCAAGGAGCTGCGCGAGCGTTCGGGAGACGTCGAGGGCGCCACGGTGTCCTTCCACGACGTGCGCCGGAGTGCCCACGGCATGAGGCGCAGGCGCAACGTCGTGAGCGGCGCCGTCGCCGCGGTGATGGCTGCCGTGGCCGTCCCGAGCGGCCTCGCGCTCACGGGCGCCTTCGACGACGACCGTCCCCCCGAGGGCTCGACGGTCGCCTCGAGCCCGACCGCGGCCACCCCCACCCCCGAGCCGACCCCACGTCCCGACGGCACCTTCGTGATGACGCTGGACGGACTGACCCGGGGCGAGGACGCCCAGGTGCCCTTCATCGACTACCCGAGGGCCGCTCTGGTGACTCCGGACGGGTCGATGGGACTGCCGGCCGTCTACCAGAAGATCACCCGGTACGACGACGGCTGGCTGGCACTCGGCTACGAGGGCGACGGCGCGGAGATGCTCATGCTGGACGACGGCATGGAGGTCATCCGGTCCTTCCGGAGCGGGAGCACCTTCGTGGTCGATGACGACGGCAGCCAGGTCGTCTACGTGGAGATCGAGGACGACGGCTCCCAGACGCTGGTGAACGCCCCGGCGGACGGGCTCGACCCCCAGACGTGGTCGCTGCCGAAGTCCCCGGCGGTGGAGCCGATCGGCCTCGTGGACGAGGGAGCCGTCGTGTACGAGACGCTGGCTCCTGACGGCACCGTGACAGTGTCGCTGGCCTCGGCCGAGGGCGTCACCGAGCTCGAGGGGTTCGTGGCCGGCGCGGACGCCAGCAAGGTCACCGGCCTGGTCATCGGCCAGACCCGCTCGGACCTGGTCGACGGTTCCTGCTGGGGCGTGATGGACCCGGCTGCGAGCACGACCGAGATGGTCTGGGAGACCTGCGACTACTGGCTCAAGAGCTTCAGCCCCGACGGCGGCCTGATCGCTGCCACGGTCCCGGATGCCGACGGCATCGGCGCCCCGAGCCTGACGGTGCTCGACGCCGACACCCACGAGCAGCTCGTGGAGTTCTCGAACGACAGGCAGCACCAGTCCGCGCTCTTCCAGGGCACCTGGGAGGACGACGACAGTGTGCTCGGTATCGTGACCGAGGCACCGACGTTCCAGGTCGTGCGGTTCGAGCTCGACGGCCGGGCCGTGGCCGCCTCCGACCCGGTCGAGGTCGACCCCCAGCACGACGACTTCCCCCTGTGGTTCGCCACCGACGCCTGGTGACCCCCGGCCCACGGACCTCCCAGCACGTGCCGGTCACGCCACGATGGTCGTGACCGGCATGCTGCTGTCCGCGGGGAGGTCCAGGGACGACGCATCCCGCCCGCGGGCGACCAGCTCCGAGCCGAGAGCGGCCACCATGGCCCCGTTGTCGGTGCACAGCCCCGGGCGTGGCACCCGGACCCGGATGCCCTTCGCGGTCGCGCGCTCCTCGGTGAGGACACGCAGCCGCGAGTTCGCCGCGACGCCGCCGCCGATGAGGATGTCGTCGATGCCCTGGGTGACGGCGGCGTCGACGGCCTTGCGGCTGAGCACGTCGACCACGGCCTCCTGGAAGGACGCCGCGACGTCGTTCACCGGCACGGTCTCGCCCGCGCGCTCCTTCGCCTCGACCCAGCGGGCCACCGCGGTCTTGAGCCCCGAGAAGGAGAAGTCGAAGCGATGCCGCTGGAGGTCGCGGCCCGAGGTGAGCCCGCGCGGGAAGTCGATCGCGACCGAGCTGCCCGACCGCGCGGCCCTGTCGATGTGCGGCCCACCGGGGAAGGGCAGCCCCAGAAGCCGCGCCACCTTGTCGAAGGCCTCCCCCGCCGCGTCGTCGATCGACGCACCGAGGGGGTCCACCCCGGAGGTGACGTCGTCGACCCGCAGCAGGGAGGAGTGACCGCCGCTGACCAGCAGCGCGACGCAGGGCTCGGGCAGGGGCCCGTGCTCGAGCTGGTCGACGGCGACGTGCGCGGCGAGGTGGTTCACGCCGTAGATCGGCTTGCCCAGACCCACGGCGAGGGCCTTGGCGGCGGCCACCCCCACCAGCAGCGCGCCGGCGAGGCCGGGCCCGCTGGTGACGGCGATCGCGTCGACGTCGGCGAGCCTCACGCCGGCGGTGTCGCAGGCGCTCTCGATGGTGGGGACCATCGCCTCGAGGTGCGCGCGGGAGGCCACCTCGGGCACGACGCCGCCGAACCGGGCGTGCTCCTCCATGCTCGACGCGACCGCGTCGGCGAGCAGGGTGTGCCCGCGCACGATCCCGACGCCGGTCTCGTCGCAGGAGGTCTCGACCCCGAGCACGAGGGGTCCGTCGGAGCTCACCATGTCCCTATCCTCTCCCCTCACCCGTGACCAGCCGGCACCGGCGCTGCATCACCACGGCGTCGGAGCCGTCGCGGTAGTAGCGGCGCCGCCGGCCGATCTCCTCGAAGCCCTCGGCCGTGTAGAAGGCGAGCGCCGCGTCGTTCGCCGCGCTCACCTCGAGCAGCATCCGCCCGCCCCCGCCCCCGCCCCCGGCCGCCTCGGTCGTCAGCGCGTCGAGCAGGGCCCGGGCCAGGCCCCGTCTGCGCTGGTCCGACCGCACCGCGATCCGCTGGAGGTCGACCACGTCGCCCGAGGACGCGGTGACGGCGTAGCCCACGAGCTCGTCGGCCTCGACCGCCACCACGGCACGCCGCCCCGGAGCGGTCAGCTCCTCGAGCACCGAGCCCTCCGACCAGGCGTCGACGCCGAACGTCACCCGCTCCAGCGCGGCCACCGCGGGCGCGTCGGCTGCGGTGGCGACGCGCAGGGTCACGAGACCGGCTTGGGCTTGTGCGGCGCGGCGGCGTCGGGGCGCCGAAGGTACATCGGCTCCGGGTCGACGAGCTCGGCCCGCTCCTGGGCGACGACCCGCGCGAGCACGGCGGCGCTCGGGTTCTCGGGGCCGCGGCCGTCGGGGAACGCGTCCGGGTAGAGCACCGCGCCGCGACCCACGACGGGCCCGTCGGTGGCGACGGTGGCCGGCTTCACCACGTCGGGCCCCTCGAGGCGCCTGCCGTCGGCGTCGTACGACGCCCAGTACACCTCCTTGCGACGGGCATCGGTGGCGACGTGGAACGGGCCGGTGACCGTGCGCGCGTCGACGGCGTCCACGGCGAGCACGTCGAGCGTGCACACGCCGTACACCGGGATCTCCAGCACGGCGGCGAGCGTCCGGGCCGTCACGAGGCCGACCCGCAGGCCGGTGAACGGCCCCGGCCCGACCCCAACGGCGAGGGCGGTGAGGTCCTGCCGGACGACGCCGGCGTCGCGGAGCACGCCGTCGATGCCCGGGGCGAGCAGCTCGCCGTGGCGCATGGCGTCCACCGTGGTCCGCTCGGCGACGACCCGCTCACCGTCCCACAGCGCGACGGTGACGGCGGGAGTGGCAGTGTCGAAGGCGAGCAGCACGAGTCGAGGTTACGCGAGGGCCTGGTGCAGCCCGGCACCGATCCAGCGGGCGCCGACGGGAATGAACCGGACGTGCCGCACGTCGTCCTCCCCGGTCGGGTCTCCCCCGACGGTGCGGGTGATCGAGACCTCCAGGCGCGTCTCGGCCAGCCCCTCGGCGACGCCTTCGCCCCACTCGACGACCGTGACCGCCTCGTCGAGCGAGGTGTCGAGGTCGAGGTCGTCGAGCTCCTCGATGCCACCCAGGCGGTAGGCGTCGACGTGCACGAGCGCCGGGCCGTCGGCGAGCGAGGGGTGCACCCGCGAGATCACGAACGTCGGCGAGGTGATCGCGCCGCGGACGCCCAGCCCCTCGCCGAGGCCCTGGGTGAAGGTGGTCTTCCCCGCCCCGAGGTCACCGCTGAGGATCAGCAGGTCCCCGGCGCGGAGGACGGACGCCAGTCGCTTGCCGAGCTGCCGGGTGTCGTCCGCGGTGGCTGCCTCGACGTGGACGGGGAGGGCCTTGGCCAGGGTGAGCCAGGTGCCCTCGCGCTGCAGCTCGTCGTAGCCGAGGTGGCCCCAGAAGTCCACGGTCGCCGGCAGCTCGGCACGCGCGGCGAGCACCGTCCCGTCGTACCCCTCCTCCTCGGCGACGCGCTCGGCGGCACCCACCAGCGCACCCGCGACGCCGGAGCCCTGCGCGTGCGGGTCGACCGAGACCCGTCGCATGCGCAGCAGGTGGCCGGCGGGCTCGAGCAGCATCGCCCCCACCGGCACCGAGCCGCTGACGGCCAGCAGGCCCCGGTGCTCGGCGAGGGTGGCTGCCACCGACTCGACGGTCTCGTCCGTGGCGGTCGAGGGCGGGTCCAGGACGGGGCGGGCACCGAAGGCGGCGTGCACGACCGTGACGACGTCGGCGGCGCGCTCGGGGCCGACCCGGTGCACGACCACGGGGGCGGGAGGACCGGTCTCGCTCATGCGTCTCCTCGGGCGGCGACCTTGCCGAGCATCCGCTCGAGGGCGGTGTTGACCTGCTCGCTGCGCTCGAGCATCACCATGTGTCCCGCCTGGGGGATCTCGACGAGCTGGGCGCCCTTGATCCGCGAGGCCATCTTGCGGCTGTGGCCGATCGAGGTGAGCACGTCGTCGGTCGCCCCGACGATCAGGGTGGGCACGTGCTCGAAGGCGTAGAGCACTTCGTACTTGTCGAGCTCGTCGAAGTTCGGGAAGAACTCCGCGATCACCTCGAACGGCGTCTGCGCGAGCATCTCGTCGACGAACTCGATGTAGGGCGTCGGCACCTCGGAGCCGAAGGCCATCTTGCTCGTGACGAGGAAGCCGATGTCGGAGCCGGTGCGGCGGGCGCCGTCGACCAGACCCGGAGCCCGCGCCAGCAGCGCCATCGCGCGCGGCGTCACCTGGCGCATCAGCCGGTCGGGGAGGTAGGGGTTGAGCACCCGGTGCGTCTTCAGGCCCCCCGCGGTGGTGGCCAGGAGGGCGACACCGACGACCCGGTCGCCGAACATCTCGGGGTGGCTCTCGGCCAGCGACATCACGGTCATGCCGCCCATGGAGTGGCCCACGAGCACCACCTTGTCGTCGGGCGCGAGCTGGTCGAGGACCGAACGAAGGTCGTGGCCGAGCTGGTCGATCGTGGCGTTGCCGACCGGCGAGCGCTCGGACCGGCCGTGGGAGCGCAGGTCGTAGAACACCATCCTGCGACGGCCCCGGAAGTGCAGCCTCTGGAAGTGCCAGCAGTCGAGGTTGAGGGCGTAGCCGTGCACGAACACCAGCGTCGGCTGGTCGGTGGGCGCCTCGGGCTCGTCCACCTCCGCGTGCAGGCGGATCCCGTCGAGCGTCGTCACGTGGACCGGCTCGGAGCGGAGGCTTCCGAAGGGGTCGCGGCTGGTGGACCCCTCCCGTCGGCGACGTACCTGCCGACGGCTGGCCAGGGCGGCGGCGACGCCACCTGCCACGACCGTGCCGGTGGCTGCGGCTGCCACGCCGAGCAGCGTCCGCCGACCGTTCATGCGCCCTCCCCGGTGTACCTGCGCTGCATGCGTCCTCCGATGCGGGTGACGATCTCGTAGCTGATGGTGCCGCAGGCGTCCGCCCAGTCCTGGGCGGTGGGCCCGCCGTCGCGGCCGGTCCCGAACAGCACCACCGGGTCGCCCGGCGAGGCCTCGGCGTCGCCGAGGTCGAGCACGAACTGGTCCATGCAGACCCGTCCGGCGATCCGGCGGACCTGGTCGGCCGCAAGGACGGGGGCCGTCGAGGAGCCGTGCCGGGGGATGCCGTCGCCGTAGCCCACCGGCACGACACCGACGGTGGTGTCGTGCGGGGTGACGTACATGTGGCCGTAGGAGACCCCCGACCCTGCGCGCACGCCCTTGACCACCGCGAGGCGGGACCTCGCGGTCATCGCGGGCACCAGTCCCAGCTCCTCGGCCGAGGAGACCTCCGGCATCGGCGTGAGGCCGTAGCAGGCGATCCCGCAGCGGACGGCGTCGAACCACGACGACGGCCGGCTCAGGGTTGCCGCGGAGTTCGCCAGGTGCCGGATCTCCGGCGTGAGGCCCGAGCGCTCCGCGAGGTCGACCGCCCAGCGGAAGACCTGCTCCTGGGCGTCGTTCGCCGGGTGCCCCGGCTCGTCGCTGCAGGCGAAGTGCGACCAGACCCCGGTGACCCGCACCTGCCCCGAGCGCTCGGCCTCGGCCGCGGCCGACACGAGATCGGGCCAGGCCTCCTCGGTCGAGCCGCCGCGAGCCAGGCCGGTGTCGATCTTCAGCTGCACCCGAGCGGTGCGGCCCACCGCGCGTGCGGCCTCGCGGATCTCCGCGAGCTCCTCGACGGTGTAGGCCGTGACGTCGACGTCCCGCTCGACGGCCGGCCGATAGTCCTCACCGGGCACCGCGAGCCAGCACAGCACCGGGCCGGTGTCGCCGGCCTCGCGCAGGGCGAGCGCCTCCTCGAGCACCGCGACGCCGAGCCAGTCGGCCCCGGCCTCCCGGGCCGCCCGTGCGACGGGGAGCATGCCGTGCCCGTAGCCGTCGGCCTTCACCACCGCGATCAGGGCCCTGCCCCCGACACGCTCCTTCAGCGCGCGGACGTTGTGTCTCACCGCGTCGAGGTCCACGACGATCTCCGCGCGGGGCGGCGTCGGGGCGGTGGTGGTCATGGCAGGACAATCTTCCCACCCCTAGAGCCGGAGCAACCTCCGGGACACGACGGGCACGGCGCGCGCAACCTCCGGTGCGGTGATCGGGCCGCCCTGCCCGGCCTCGGTGGCTGCCGCGCCGTGCAGCCACGCGGCGACCGCCCCGGCGTCGTACGCCTCGAGGCCGGCGGCCATCAGCGCGCCGCACAGACCGGCCAGGACGTCGCCGGAGCCGGCGGTGGCCAGCCAGGGGGTGCCGGTGGTGTTCACGCGCACCCGACCGTCGGCGGCGGCGAGGAGCGTGTGCCGGCCCTTGAGGAGTACGACGGCCGCGAAGCGCTCGGCCGCCTCCCGGGCGAACCGCAGCTGCTCCGCCTCGACCGCCTCCCGCTCCACCCCCAGCATCCGGGCGAGCTCCCCGGCGTGGGGCGTCAAGAGGGCCGGGACCTCGACGGGGCCGGTGACGTGCGCGAGCGCGTCGGCGTCGACCACCACCGGGACACCGTCGTCGAGGCACGCCCCGAGCGCCTTGCCCGCTCCGGTGCCGCCGCCGGAGCCGACCACCCACGCCTGCACCTGCCCCGGGCCGACGACGACCTCGGGGTGACCGGTCCGGACGGCGTCGGCCGCTCCCCCGTCGTACCTGACCATGCCCGCGAAGCCCGAGGAGGCACCCGCGACGCAGAGGACACCGGCTCCGGGGTACTGCTCCGAGCCGGCCCGGACGCCGACCAGCCCCCGGGAGTACTTGTGGCCGACGGGCTCGGGCACCGGCAGCATCCGCGCGACGTCCGCGGCCTGCAGCGCCTCGACCTGCGCCTCCGGCAGGTCGAGCCCGATGTCGACCAGGTGCACGGCGCCGGCGGCGCGGGCGGCGGGGTCGACGAGATGGGCGACCTTGTGGGTCCCGAACGTCACCGTGACCGTCGCCTCGACGTGAGGCCCGGTGACCTCGCCGGTGTCGACGTCGACGCCGGAGGGCACGTCGACCGCCACGAACGGGACGCCCCTCAGCCCGTCGACCACCGCAGCGGCGGCGGCACGCAGGCCACCCCGTCCGCCGATGCCCACGATCCCGTCGACCGCGACGTCGGGACGGTGTGCGTCGTCGAGGTCCGCGACCACCCGGCCCCCGGCGGCCCGGAGCGCCGCGAGGCCGCCCGAGTGGGCCTTGTCGGGACTGAGCAGGAGCGCCTCCACGGCGACACCCCGCCGCGCCAGCATCGCCCCTGCGAAGAGGGCGTCGCCCCCGTTGTCCCCCGAGCCGACCAGCAGCAGCACCCGGCGGCCGTAGCCGTTGCCGAGCAGGTCGAGCACGGCGTGGGCCAGCCCGGCCGCTGCGCGCTGCATGAGGACGCCCTCGGGGAGCGTGGCCATGAGGGCCGCCTCCGCCCGTCGTACCTGCTCCACGGTGTGCGCTGTCCGCATGTGCCCCACCCTAGATCCGGTCGTGTGGTTCACCGTGCGCTATGACGCACGCTCAGCCACACGACCGTAGGGCTGTGGATGGTCGGCACGGGACCGGCGCTGGTCCGGGCACCCTGAGTCGATGCAAGACGAACCGTGGCGACGAGTGGCGCAGCGACAGGCCGGACTGATCTCCCGAGCCCAGCTCCGCGCGCTCGGGGTGGATCGCCACGTCGTACGCAACCAGATCAGGGCAGGTCGCTGGGTGGCGCCGTCGCAACTGGTGGTGAGTACGACGACGGGCACCCTGACCTGGACCCAGCGGGCCTGGATGGGAGTTCTCCACGCCCCGCCAGGGTCCCTCCTCGGTGGCCTCACCGCCGCCCGCGTCCACGGCCTCCGGAACTGGGACCGGGACGAGATCACCGTCCTGGTCCGGGACACCGACGACATCCCCGGGGTGGCCGGTGTGCGATTCACCCGCACACGCCGCGACATGGGCGCGATGAGGCTCTCCGGGACGTGGGCCCCGGTGTGCCGTCTGGAGCCTGCGGTGCTCCTCTTCGCCGGCTACACCCGGTCGACGCGGACCGCGTGCGGCCTGTTGGCAGCCGTCGTCCAGCAGCGGCGAACGACGCCTGAAGCACTGCTGGACTGGATCGAGCTGATGCGTCCTCTGCGCCGGGCCCGGCTCTTCCGCAGCACCTTGCGCGACATCGCCGGAGGGTCGGAGTCGATGGCGGAGCTGGATGTCGGAATTATGTGCCGGAGGTTCGACCTTCGGGCCCCCGACCGGCAGACCCCTCGTCGAGACGCCCGCGGTGCCCGGCGCTACACCGACTGCGAGTGGCAGCTCGTCGACGGCCGCGTCGTCGTCCTCGAGGTGGACGGTGCGTTCCACATGGAGGTGGAGCACTGGGTCGCCGACATGCCGCGTGAACGCAGCCTCGTCCTCGATGGGTCGGTGGTCCTGCGCTGCTCGGCCATGGAGCTCCGACGCGACCCGGCGAGCATCGCCCGGGACCTGCGCGCCGCGGGTGTCGGCTCCGGCTGAGCCCCCCCCCCACATCCGGTCGTGTGACACAGCTCAGGACTCGAGGATCACGACCGCGGAGGCGATGCCGGCGTCGTGGGAGAGGGAGACGTGCACGTGGGCGACGCCGATGTCGTTGGCCCGGGACAGCACGCTGCCGCGGAGCTCGAGCTGGGGGTTTCCGGTGTGCTCGCTGACCACCTCGGCGTCGTGCCAGGCCATCCCGGTCGGCGCGCCGAGCGCCTTGGCGAGCGCCTCCTTTGCCGCGAACCTCGCAGCCAGCGACGCCAGTGGGCGCACGCGCTCCTGCTCGGTGAAGAGCCGCTCGCGCAGTGTCGGGGTGCGGTCGAGGGCCTCCTCGAACCGGTCGATGTCGACGACGTCGATGCCGACTCCCAGGATCATCGTGCTACTCGACCGTGACGGACTTGGCGAGGTTGCGCGGCTGGTCGACGTCGAGGCCCTTGTGGGTGGCGAGCTCGCAGGCGAACAGCTGCAGCGGGACGATCGCGACCAAGGGCTGCAGGAGCGTGGGGACCTTCGGCAGCCGCACCAGGACGTCGGCGTACGACGTGACGCCCTCGTCGCCCTCCTCGGCGAGCACGATCGTGCGAGCCCCCCGGGCCCGGACCTCCTGGATGCCGCTGACCATCTTGTCGTGGAGCTGGTCACGGCCCTGGGGAGGTACCACGCAGAAGACGGGGAGCCCCTCCTCCACCAGCGCGATCGGGCCGTGCTTGAGCTCGCCGGCGGCGAACCCCTCGGCATGGATGTAGGCGAGCTCCTTGAGTTTCAGCGCCCCCTCCAGCGCCACGGGGTAGCCGGCGTGGCGGCCCAGGAACAGCACCGACCGGGAGCCGGCGAGCTCCCTGGCCAGCTCGTAGATCTCCTCGGCGCCGTCGAGCACCTGCTGGATCTTCTCGGGGGTCCGCGAGATCTCGTGGACCACCTGGGCGATCTCGTCGCCGAACCTCGTGCCGCGGACCTGGGCGAGGTAGAGGCCGAGGAGGTAGCAGGCGACGAGCTGGGTGGTGTAGCCCTTCGTCGAGGCGACCCCGATCTCCGGACCGGCGTGGGTGTAGATCACCGCGTCGGACTCGCGAGGGATCGTGGAGCCGTTGGTGTTGCAGATCGCGAGGACCTTCGCCCGCTGCTCGCGGGCGTGACGGATGGCCATGAGGGTGTCGGCGGTCTCGCCCGACTGGCTGATCGCGACCACGAGGGTGTCACGGGTGAGGATCGGGTCGCGGTAGCGGAACTCCGAGGCGAGCTCGACCTCGCAGGCGATGCGGGTCCAGTGCTCGATGGCGTACTTCGCGACGAGACCGGCGTAGAAGGACGTGCCGCTCGCGATGATGATGACCTTGTCGACCTCGCGAAGCTCCTCCTCGCTGATCCGGATCTCGTCGAGCTGGAGTGCGCCGGCCTTGTCGTGGCGGCCCAGCAGGGTGTCCGCGATCGCCGTGGGCTGCTCGAAGATCTCCTTGCGCATGAACCAGTCGTAGCCGCCCTTCTCCGCGGCCGACAGGTCCCAGTCGACGTGGTAGGGCTTCGCCTCGGCCGGGCTGCCGTGGAAGTCGGTGACGGTGACGCCCTCGCGCGTGATCGTGACGACCTGGTCCTGGCCGAGCTCGAGCGCCTCGCGGGTGTGCTCGATGAACGCGGCCACGTCGGAGGCCAGGAAGTTCTCCCCCTCGCCGAGGCCGACGACCAGCGGTGAGTTACGGCGGGCGGCCACCACCCGGTCGGGGTCGTCGGCATCGACCGCGACGAGCGTGAACGCGCCCTCGAGGCGCGCCGCCACGTGCTGCATCGCCTCGGTCAGGCTCGCGCCGCCGGCCACCTCACGCTCGAGCAGGTGCGCGGCCACCTCGGTGTCGGTCTCCGAGCAAAGGTCGTGGCCGGCCTCCTCGAGCTCGGCACGCAGCGCGGCGAAGTTCTCGATGATCCCGTTGTGCACCAGTGCGACCCGGCCGTCCTGACCGACGTGCGGGTGAGCGTTGCGGTCGTTCGGGGCGCCATGGGTGGCCCAGCGGGTGTGGCCGATACCGGTCGTGGAGGCGGGGAGCGGCGTGTCGGCGACCGCCTTCTCGAGGTTCGCCAGCTTGCCGGCTCGCTTGTCGGTGGCGAGTCGTCCGCCGTCGACGAGGGCGATCCCGGCCGAGTCGTAGCCGCGGTACTCCAGGCGACGCAGGCCCTCGATGACGATGCCCTGGGCCTGCTGCGGTCCGACGTACCCCACGATTCCACACATGCGCGCCAGCCTACCGGCGGCACCGGCCCTGCCCACCCACCGGCAGGTACGCCACAATGCGGTGCATGGCTCCCGCACGGACCACCGGCCCGCCGCACGCCGCGACCTCGAACGGCGAGCGCGAGTCCTCGCCGTACGTCGAGCTCGACCGTGCCGCGTGGGCGGCCCTCGGCGCCGCCCCCGAGCAGCCGCTCACCGAGGCGGAGATCGCCCGGGTGCGTGGCCTCGGCGACGAGCTCGACCTCGACGAGGTGCAGCAGGTCTACCTGCCGCTCTCACGGCTGCTGAGCCTCTACGTCAAGGCCGCCGGCGACCTCCACCGCGCGCAGGAGGAGTTCCTGGCCCGGCCGCACCCGCCGCGCACACCGTTCGTGATCGGCCTCGCCGGGTCGGTGGCCGTGGGCAAGTCGACCACCGCGCGCGTCCTGCAGCACATGCTCGCCCACTGGCCCGAGCACCCGTCGGTCTCGCTGGTCACCACGGACGGGTTCCTCTACCCCAACGCCGAGCTCCAGCGGCGCGGGCTGCTCGCCCGCAAGGGCTTCCCGGAGTCCTACGACCGCAAGGCCCTGCTCCGCTTCGTGATGGACATCAAGTCCGGCAACGACGAGGTGGAGGCGCCGACATACTCCCACCTCACGTACGACGTGGTCCCCGACGAGCGGGTCTCGGTCAAGCGGCCCGACATCGTCATCGTCGAGGGGCTCAACGTCCTCCAGCCCGCCAGAGTCCGCGAGGACGGCCGCACCGGGCTCGCGATCAGCGACTTCTTCGACTTCTCGGTCTACGTCGACGCGGCGATGAGCGACATCCGCCGGTGGTACACCGAGCGGTTCCTGCGACTGCGCGAGACCGCCTTCCGCAACCCGGCGTCGTACTTCGCGAGGTATGCCGAGCTCAGCGAGGCCGAGGCCGTCGAGGAGTCGGGCCGGATCTGGGACACGATCAACGGCCCCAACCTCGAGGAGAACGTCAGGCCGACGCGCAGCCGGGCGACGCTCGTGCTGCGCAAGGACGCCGACCACTCGGTCCGCTACGTGCGGCTGCGCAAGGTCTGACGGCGGAAAACCGGGTGCGCCGGCAGCACCGCGGTGTCTACCGTCTTCTGTCATGGACGTACGACCGGTCGACCCGTTCGACGACGAGCTCCTCGGCCGCTACCAGGACCTCTGCCGACAGGCCGAGCTGTACGAGCGTCCCTGGGAGTCGATCTGGTCGCACGCCGAGCTCCGTGCGCGTTTCGAGCACCCCAAGGACACCGAGCACCTCGAGCTCTTCGCGACCTTCGACGGCGACGAGATGCTTGCCGGCGGCTTCCTCGAGGTCCCTCTCGAGGACAACCTCGACAAGGGGTTCGTGCACGTGATGGTGCCGCCCGCTCACCGTCGCCGGGGTGTCGGCACGCTGCTTCTGGGCCACCTTGCTGAGGCAGTGCGGGCCCACGAACGCACGGAGCTCCTCGTCGAGACCTCCTACTCCTTCGGAGACAGGCACGACCACCCCTACCGGCGGTTCGCGGAGAAGAACGGCTTCCAGGAGGTCAACGTCGAGGTCGTGCGTGTGCTGCCGCTGCCGGTCGACGACGAGCTCCTCGACCGGCTCGGGTCCGCGGCTGCTCCCCACCACGAGGGTTACCGGGTCGAGACCATCGTCGGAGAGGTTCCCGACGCCTACCTGCCGTCGTACTGCCGGCTGCACAACCAGCTGGGCGTCGACGCACCGACGGGCGACGTCGACTTCGAGGAGGAGTCGCTCACCCCCGAGACCTTCCGCGAGACCGAGAAGCGCTTCGCTGCCGCGGGGACGACCCGGGTGTCGACAGTGGCTCTCCTCGGCGACGCCGAGGTCGTGGCCTACACCGACCTCGTGGTGAGGGCCGAGGAGACCGAGAGGGCGAACCAGTGGGGCACCCTCGTGCACCGTGACCACCGGGGCCACCGGCTGGGCACCGCGGTGAAGGTGGCGAACCTCAGGGAGCTGCACGGCCGGTTCCCCGAGCGGACCGAGGTGGTCACCTCCAACGCCGAGGTGAACCAGAACATGGTCGACATCAACGACCGGCTCGGGTTCACCCCCGTCGCGGTGCTGCCGATGTTCCGCCGGTTCCTCTGAGGCGGCGTCCCACTACGTGTGTCGCTTCGACCTCGCGTGCTGGGCTGGCTTCCTCGAGGGCGGCCAGGGGTACGGGTCGGTCCGACGCAATGTGAACGCACCAGCATGCGTGTTGTGCCGATGCGCGAACCACAGCCTCACGACCTGCAGGCATGGGCGCCATTGGACGTCCTGAGACGCGACCCGAGGTCCGGCAGCTCGTCGATCAGTACATCGCCGAGCACGCCGCCCGCGGTTGGACCAAGTGGCGTCTGGCGGACCTCGATGACCAGCTGGTGGGGAGGGCAGGATTCGGTGGAACCTCGGAGAGCCGGGGACTGAGCTATGTCATACGACGAAGCCGTCGGGGACTCGGTCTTGCCACTGAGATCGCCGAGGCCCTCGTGGGCTGGCACCTGTCGCACACCGTTGCTGTCCCGCTCCGGGCCATCGTCGCCGTCGGCAACGACGCTAGCGCCAGAGTGCTGGAGAAAGTCGGCTTCGTCGAGGCCGGGCCCGAGGACTTTGAGGGCACCATCTGCCGCGCATTCATGTATCCGGGGTAACGCTCATGCACATGGCGAGCCGCGCCCCACGCATCGCCCGCAGAGCGGGTAGGCCGCGCGGTCGGTCGTCGCACGCGTCGGGAGGCTCGAAATCACCTGCTCTCGGGCGTCCACTGCATCTCGTGGACGAGCTCGACCGCTGCGTAGCCGAGCCGGTCGTTCACGGCGTTCATCGCGACGTTGACGTCGGCGTTGCCGGTCAGCAGCCGCCGTACCGACGGGAACCGCTCGCGCACGAGCCGCTGGTTGGTGACCTTCACCCGCAGCCCGAGCCGGTGACCGCGGTGGGCCGGCGCCACCAGGGTCGCGCCCTGGAACCCCCGGTCGGGGGCGTCATCGCTGACCATCACCTCGGTCATGCCGACCACGACGCCGTCGGACGAGAGGGCCACGGTCGTGGTCTCGTGACGGCCGCCTCGCCGGAAACGCTCCTCCTTCTCGCGAAGGCGCCGTTCGTCCCACCGCTCGGGCTCGAGCTCGAGGTCGCCGCTCGGCGACTCGGTGTTGAACGACTCGAGCAGCGCGCAGTAGCCCTCCACCAGGTCCTCGGGGCACACGTCCTGCCAGCTCCGCAGGCGGTAGCCGCGCGCGGGCTCCTCGGTCTCGGCCAGGACCGGGTTCCACAGGTGCTCGTGTCGACCAGGTCGACCACCTTCATCTCGTCATGCGGTGTGCGTGTTGTCGAGGCGCGGCAGCGAGACCTCCGCGGCGCCGACGAGCCGGCCGTCCTCGAACGCGCCGAGCAGCACCTTCTCCAGTGGCGCGTCGTCGGCGGTGAAGGCGGCGCGCGCCGCCGGCCACGACCAGAATGCGCTCCAGGGGCGGTCCCGCTCGTCGGCGGCCTTGCCGACCTCCCAGAAACGACGGGTCAGCGCCTCGTCGTACCCGTCGATCTCACGGATGTGCACGGAACGCGAGGCTAGGCGTACGACGCCCGCTCCGCACCTGCTTTCCACTCCGTCAGAGCGTGAGCTGCTTGCGGACCACCTCGGCGAGCCGGTCGGCGACGTCCTGCGCCTGGTCCGCGCTGGGCGCCTCGACCATGACCCGGACCAGCGCCTCGGTGCCGGACGGCCGCAGCAGGACGCGGCCGGTCTCACCGAGCTCGGCCTCCGCCTCGGCGACGGCGACGGCCACCAGGGCGTCCTCGTCGGTGCGTGCCTTGTCGACGCCGGAGACGTTCACGAGCACCTGAGGCAGCCGGTCCATGACGCCGGCGAGCTCGGCCAACGGCAGCTGCCGCTCCGACATCCGCGCCAGCACGTGGAGGGCGGTGAGGATGCCGTCGCCGGTGGTGGCGTGGTCGCTCATGATCACGTGCCCCGACTGCTCACCGCCGAGGCAGTAGCCGCCCGCCTTCATCGCCTCGAGCACGTAGCGGTCGCCGACCTTCGTCTGGCGGACGCCCACGCCCTCGCGGCGCATGGCCTGGACGAAGCCGAGGTTGCTCATCACGGTGGCGACCACGGTGTCGGCGTGGAGGAGGCCTGCGTCGCGCATCGAGAGCGCGAGCACGGCGAGGATCTGGTCGCCGTCGACGACGTTACCCTCGTGGTCGACCGCGAGGCAGCGGTCGGCATCGCCGTCGAGCGCGAAGCCGACGTCGGCCCCGTGCTCGAGGACGGCCTTCTGCAGCACCTCGAGATGGGTGGACCCGCAGCCGTCGTTGATGTTGAGGCCGTCGGGGTCGGCGCAGATCGCGACCACGTCCGCGCCGGCGGCGGCGAGCGCCCGTGGACCGGCTTCGGAGGCGGCCCCATGTGCACAGTCGAGGACCACACGGATCGGGCGGCCGCCCACCGGCCGGAGGGGGCCGGCCAGGGTCGAGACGAGGTGGTCGGCGTACTTCTCGACGGCCCTGTCGTAGGTCGAGACGCGTCCGACGCCTGCCCCGGTGGGCCGATCCCACGGCTCGCGGAGGCGCCGCTCGATCGCGATCTCGATGGTGTCGTCGAGCTTCACGCCGCCTCGGGCGAGGAACTTGATGCCGTTGTCGGGCATCGGGTTGTGGCTCGCCGAGAGCATGACGCCGAGGTCGGCGCCGAGCGCGTCGGTCAGATAGGCCACTCCCGGCGTGGGCAGCACGCCGAGCAGATGGACGTCCACGCCCGCCGAGGCCAGCCCGGCCACCACGGCGGCCTCGAGGAACTGCCCGGAGACGCGGGTGTCGCGCCCGACAACGGCGACGGGCCGGTGTCCTGAGAAGACACCGGCCTCGCCGAGGACGTGCGCAGCGGCGACCGAGAGGTCCACCGCCAGCTCTGCCGTGAGGGTCTCGTTGGCGAGACCACGAACACCGTCGGTGCCGAAGAGACGAGCCACGGGGAGAGCGGGGGCGATCAGCGCTTGCTGAACTGGGGCGCCTTGCGGGCCTTCTTGAGACCGGCCTTCTTGCGCTCGATGACGCGGGCGTCACGCGTGAGCAGCCCGGCCTTCTTCAGCGACGGGCGGTTCGCGTCGACGTCGACCGCGTTGAGTGCACGGGCCACGCCGAGACGCAGCGCGCCGGCCTGGCCGGTGATGCCGCCGCCGTGGATCCGGGCGATGACGTCGAAGCGGCCCGCGAGGTCGGTGGTCACGAAAGGCTCGTTGACGACCTGCTGGTGCAGCTTGTTCGGGAAGTAGCTCTCGAGGGCGCGGCCGTTGACGGTCCACTGGCCGGTGCCGGGGACGAGTCGCACGCGGGCAACCGCCTCCTTGCGACGGCCGGTGGCCGAGGCGGGGGCGATGGTGGCGGGGCGAACGGGAGCCTCGTCGGACGGAGCGCTCTCGGAGCTGTAAGCGACGCCCTGCTCGTCGACCTTGTAGGTCTCCTCGACGCCCTCGGTGGTGGTCTCAGCCACGGATGTTCCTCACTTGTACGACTGCTGTTCTCGACGGGTGGATTACTGCGAGATCTGCGAGATCTCGAACGGCTTGGCCTGCTGCGCCTGGTGCGGGTGCTCCGGGCCGGCGTACACCTTGAGCTTCTTCAGCATCTGGCGGCCGAGACGGTTCTTCGGGAGCATGCCCCAGACCGCCTTCTCGATGGCCTTGCGCGGGTCCTTCTCCAGCAGCTCACCGATCGGGGTGGCCGACAGGCCGCCCGGGTAGCCGGAGTGGCGGTAGGCCATCTTCGTGGTCGCCTTGCTGCCGGACAGGGAGACCTTGCCGGCGTTGACGATGATGACGAAGTCGCCCATGTCGACGTGCGGCGCGAACGTGGGCTTGTGCTTGCCGCGAAGCAGCGTCGCGGTCTGGACGGCGAGGCGTCCGAGCACCACGTCGGTGGCGTCGATGACGTGCCACTCGCGCTGGATGTCAGCGGGCTTCGGGCTGTACGTACGCACGGATGTTTGCCTTCTCATCGAGATCGGTTGTGTGTTCGGCCCGAACCTTCCCGGGCCTGGCGGCCAGGCGTCCGACTGCAGGAGTCGTGCCAGAGCATGCCGCGACCGACAAGACTACCGGCGCGCCGCGGCCCCGGTCAAAACGGGGCCGGTTTCCCTCAGGGCGGGGTCCGGGCATAAGTTGGTCAGGACTATCTGTGACCGATTCAGTACGACGTCCCCCGATGCGGGCTTTGCATGACACCCAACGACAAGGCGCGTGTACGGGCCCAGGACGGTCCCGACTCAAAGAGGAGCCGACGTGACCGACACTACGGCCACCGAATCCACCCAGGGCGCCGGAGCATCCTCCGGTCAGACCCTGACCGTCCGTGACAACCGGACCGGGCAGGAGTACGAAGTCCCGATCCTCGACGGTGGCGCGATCAAGGCCGCCGACATGGGCAAGATCCGCGTCAGCGAGGACACACCGGGCCTGGCGGTCTACGACCCGGGCTTCGTCAACACCGCCTCGTGCAAGAGCGCGGTGACCTTCATCGACGGCGACAAGGGCATCCTCGAGTACCGCGGGTACCCCATCGAGCAGCTGGCCGAGAAGTCGACGTACCTCGAGGTCGCCTACCTGCTCATCCACGGCGAGCTGCCCACGAAGGACCAGTACGACTCGTGGGCGCACGAGATCACCTACCACACCTTCGTGCACGAGAACGTCCGCCGCTTCATGGAGGGCTTCCGCTACGACGCCCACCCGATGGGCATGCTGCTCGCCTCGGTCGGCGCGCTGTCGACGTTCTACCCGGAGTCGCGCAACATCTCCGACGGCGACAACCGGCACATGCAGATCGTGCGGCTCATCGCGAAGATGCCCACGCTCGGCGCCTGGGCCTTCCGCCACGCGCAGGGCAAGCCCTACATCTACCCCGACAACGACCTCGGCTACGCCGCGAACTTCCTCGCCATGCTGTTCAAGATGAGCGAGAGCAAGTTCGAGGCCGACGAGCGGCTCGTGCGAGCCCTCGAGGTGCTGTTCATCCTGCACGCCGACCACGAGCAGAACGCCTCCACGAACGCCGTGCGCGCCGTCGGCTCCACGCAGGTCGACCCCTACTCCGCGATCACGGCCGGCATCGGCGCCCTCTACGGCCCGCTCCACGGCGGCGCCAACGAGGCCGTGCTGCGGATGCTGCGCCGGATCGGCTCGGTGGACAAGGTCCCCGAGTTCATCGAGGGCGTGAAGAACGGCAAGGAGCGCCTGATGGGCTTCGGCCACCGGGTGTACAAGAACTACGACCCGCGCGCCAAGATCATCAAGAAGGCCGCCGACGACGTGTTCGAGGTCACCGGCGTGAACCCGCTTCTCCAGATCGCGCTCGAGCTGGAGAAGATCGCGCTGGAGGACGAGTACTTCGTCAGCCGCAAGCTCTACCCGAACGTCGACTTCTACAGCGGTCTGATCTACGAGGCGCTGCAGTTCCCACCGGAGATGTTCACGGTGCTGTTCGCGATCCCTCGCACCTCAGGCTGGCTGGCCCAGTGGCTCGAGCTCGTGCAGGACCCGGAGCAGAAGATCGCCCGCCCCAGGCAGATCTACACCGGTGGCCGGACGCTCGACTTCGTCCCCGCAAGCGAGCGCTGGAAGTGACGTGGGGGCGGGGGGTCCCAGCCTCCCGCTTTCCCAGGTGAACGTGGTGAACCGGCACTCCCCTCGACGAATTTGTCGAGGGGAGTGCTGTTTTCCCAGGTGAACGTGGGAAACCGACCCGGCAGATACGAAGGTCAGGCGGCCGGACGCCGTACGAAGGCGAGACGCCACGCCTCGGGGCCCCGCTCGAGGTAGCTGACCTCGAACGCACCCGGCGCCCGGTCCTCGACCTGCTTCAGCAGCGGCAGCGGGTCGTGCGGCGCGACGAGGACCATCCCCGACCCGGGGCGCACCGCGTCGAGGGCGCCGAAGATCGTCGCGTGCCGGATCGCGTGTGGGACGGCCCTGGCGTCGAGCTCGGGGTAGCCCGCGTCGTCCTCCTCACCGCAGTTGCAGTGGTGACCCTCGCTGCCGGCGTGGTGTGACTCCTCCGCGGGGTGGCCGTGGTCCTCTCCGCCGAGCAGCTCGTGCATGCCGCCCAGGAGGTCCGCGACCGAGACGTCCGGGGCCGCGACCAGCAGGGGCAGCACGAGGTCGTTCTCCTTCGACAGGTGGTTCTCGAACGCCACCTGCAGCGCCTTGGCGGCCGAGGCAGCACGCACCGGGTCAGTCGTGGAGGCCAACAGCTGGACGAGCCCGGTGATGACGTTGTGCTCCTCGAGCATGCCCTCGACCAGCAGCTTCGCCTCCACCTTCGCCCGGGCGGCGGGGTACATCGTCCTCTCCTCGGCCAGCGCGTGCGGGACGAGGTCCTGCTCGCACCAGCCGACCAGCACCGACCTCGCGTCCTCGGCGCGGGCGCGGTCCCCCGCGGCAGCGGCGGCGACGAGCGCCTCCACGCGCACGGCCAACGTGCCCGCCATCTGTGCGTGGTGCTGCTCGACGGCCTCGGCCGCCTTGATGTCCGCCTCGCTCGACGCGATGACGACGTTCTCCATGGTCGAGCCTCCGACTCGTAGCCTCCGGGGGCGACTGGCGCCTTCACCGGCTATTTACTACAGTAAACCTCGTGAAAAATACCGAGCGCAACATCGGCCGTGCCGGCTACGGGCCACGACCCGCCGAGCGCACCGTCCGGGGCCGCGCACTCACCCCCGCGCGTGCGACCGTGCTCGAGGCGGTCGACCGGGCCGAGGGACCGACCACGCTGGCGGCCCTCTCCCAGGCGACCGGTCTGCACCCCAACACGCTGCGCGACCACCTCGAGACGCTGGTCGCGCGACGGCTGGTGCGCCGGTTCCGGGCGGCACCGAGCGGGCGCGGCCGTCCCGCCTGGCTCTACGAGCCCGCCCCCGACCTCAGCGGGGAGGGCTCGGAGTACGCCGGCCTCGCCGCCACGCTCGCCGCACACATCCACCACACGAGCACCGACCCCCGCCAGGACGCCGTGTCCGCCGGGCGGGTGTGGGGTCGCGACCTCGCCCGCAAGGCCGGACCGCCGGCAGGCCAGGGCCAGGCGGCCGCACGCCGGAAGGTCTCCGAGCTGCTCGACGACGTCGGCTTCTGCCCCGAGACCGACGCCCGGACCACCGTCGCCCGGCTCACCCGGTGTCCCCTCCTGGAGACCGCGAAGGAGTACCCCGACGTGGTCTGCGGGGTCCACCTCGGCATCGTCCAGGGCGCCCTCGAGGAGTACGGCGCCGACCGCGACCGCACCGCGCTCCACCCGTTCTCCGAGCCCGGCGCCTGCCGGCTCGTGCTGCTCACCAAGAGGGACCACGCGTGAGCGCGACCACCGCTGCAGCCCTCGTCCAGGGCAGGCCCGGGGCCGCCCGCCACCACACCCTGCGACGGCTGCCCTTCCTCCTGCCCGGCGGGGTCGCCCTCCTGGCCGGCCTCGACGCGGCGCTCATGCTGATCGGGCTGCCGGCACCGGTCGACCTCGCCCGGCTGCCCGAGGTGCACGGGATGCTGCTCGTGCTCGGGTTCGTGGGGACCCTGATCGCCCTCGAGCGGGCGGTCGCGCTCTCTCGCCCCGCGGGCTACCTCGCTCCCGCGCTCCTCGGCGCGGGCGGGCTGCTGCTGGTCTCCCCCGCCCCCCTATGGACCGGCCGTTCCCTCCTGCTCTCCGGGGCCGCCGCGCTGACCCTCCTCTACGTCCCGCTGTGGCGGCGGCAGCGCGACGACGCCGTCCTCGTCCAGGCCCTCGGCGCCGTCCTCGCGGCCGGAGCCGCTGGCCTGTGGCTCGGCGGGGTCACCGTCGCCGCACTCCTCCCCTGGCTGGTCGGCTTCATCGTGCTGACCATCGCCGGGGAGCGGCTCGAGCTCGCCCGCCTCGCGATGGGCCCCGGCGCCGGCACCCGGCTGGTGCTGCTCTCGACGGCGGTGGTCGCCTCCGTGGTCGCCTCGCTGCTCTGGCCCCTGACCACCCCGCTCCTCGGCGTCGCCGTGCTGGGCCTGGTGGGGTGGCTCGGCGTGCACGACGTCGCCCGTCGTACCGTCCGCTCGACGGGGCAGGTGCGCTTCATGGCCGCCGGCATGCTCGCCGGCTACGCCTGGCTCGCGGTGGCCGCGACCGTGTGGGTGGTCGGCGGGGCCGCGACCGGCGGGACGGCGTACGACGCCGTGGTGCACGCGGTGTTTCTCGGCTTCACGATGTCGATGATCATGGCGCACGCACCCGTGATCCTCCCCGCCGTCCTGCGCAGCCCCATGCCCTACCACCCCGTGCTGGTCGGGCCGGCGGTCCTGCTCCACGCCTCGCTCGTGCTGAGGCTGTGGGTGGGCGACGCCCTCGGGAGCGCGACGGCGTGGCAGGTCGGCGGAGCCCTGAACATCACGGCCCTCCTCGCCTTCGTCGGCGTGGTGGTCTGGTTGGTGGTCCGCAGCCGCCGCGTCGGAGCGCGCCGATGAGCCGCGGGACGCGTGGCTTCTGGCCGCTGCGCGACCTGCCGGTCGTCGTGTGGCTGGTCGTTACCGTTCTCGTGTCCCTGGTCCACCCCTTCGTCCCGGCACCCCGGTGGCTGATGATCCACCTGTTGCTGCTCGGCGCGGTGAGCCACGCCATCCTGGTCTGGAGCCGGCACTTCGCCGACGCGCTCCTCCACACGGCACCGCCGCCCGGCGACCGGCGGGTGCAGTCGACCCGGCTGGTCCTCCTCAACGCCGGGGTGCTGCTCGTCGTGGTCGGGGTCCTCGGCAACGTCTGGTCGCTCGTGCTGGTCGGCGCCACCGCGGTGGTAGCCGCCGTGGGCTGGCACGCGGTCGCCCTGGTGGTGCAGCTGCGGCGCGCGCTGCCCTCGCGCTTCGGGGCGACGGTGCGCTACTACGTCGTCGCCGCGACGTTGCTGCCCGTGGGCGCGACCCTCGGGGCGATCCTCGCGCGAGGGCTCACCGACCCGCTGCACGGCCAGGTCCGTCTCGCCCACGCGGCGGTGAACGTGCTGGGCTGGATGGGTCTCACGGTCGTCGGCACCCTCGTGACGCTGTGGCCCACGATGCTGCGGACCCGGATGGCGACGGGCACCGAGCGCGCAGCGCGCCTGGCCCTGCCGGTCCTGAGCGTCGCCGTCCTGGTCATCGGCACGGGTGCGCTCCTGGGTCTCCGGTGGGCAGTCGTGCTCGGCCTCACCGGGTACCTCGGCGGGCTCGGCCTCGTCGGCGGACCGTTCGTGCGCACGGCCCTGGCCAAGCGGCCGGCGTCGTACCCCACCTGGTCGGTGCTCGCCGGGGTGTTGTGGCTGGCCGGCTCGCTGGTCGCGATGGCCGCCGGGGTCGGGCTCGCCGACTCGTGGGCGGACGCCGACGCCGCCGTCACGTGGATGACACCGTTCCTGGCGGCGGGCTTCGGCGCACAGGTCCTGCTCGGGGCGCTGTCCTACCTCGTGCCGATGGCCCTGGGCGGCGGCCCGTCCGCGGTGCGCGCGGCGAACACCGTCCTCGACCGGGGCGGTGCCCTGCGGATCGTGCTCGTCAACGGGGGTCTCGTGCTCTCCGCCCTGCCCGTGCCGAGCGTGGTGCGGGTCGTGGCCACGACCCTGGTGCTCGGCGGCCTGGCCGCCTTCGTCCCCCTGCTGGTCGGCGCGATCCTGGCCTCGCGGCGAGCGAAGTCCACGGGTGGGAGGCCCGGCGTGGCGGCGACTGCGGTACGACGTCCCGCCGCACCCGACGGAGAACGGCCCCCCGGACAGGTCACGGGCCTGGCCGCGACCGGGCTCGCCGCGCTGGTCCTGGCCGTCGCGGCCGGGGTGGCCGTGGACCCCGCCTCACTCCGAGGCGTGAGCACCGTTGCCGCGGCGTCCGCCGGTGTCGCCGCCACGGGTGAGAGCCGCACCGTCGAGGTGGAGGCTCGCGACATGCGGTTCTTCCCCGCCACGATCGAGGTGCCGGCGGGTACCGATCTGACCATCGCGCTGACCAACACCGACGACGTCGACGTGCACGACCTCGTGCTGGACGCCGGCGTCGACAGCGGACGGCTGGCTCCCGGCGAGAGCGCCGTGCTCGAGGTGGGGGTCGTGGGCCGCGACCTCGAGGGCTGGTGCTCGGTGGTCGGGCACCGCCAGATGGGCATGGTGCTCACCGTCGTCGCGACCGGCACACCGGGTGCGGGAGACGTGACCACCGCAGCCGGCGGGGAGGGCGCCGGCGGTCACGCGGACCATGCCCACGGTCCCGGGGCCGCACCCCACGACGACGCCGCCGATCCCGAGGACGCAGCGGACGCCGCCGTCCCTGGTGACGCCGCCTCAGGGGACGCCGCGGACGACCTCGACCCGATGGCCTCCCCCGGCGACGGGTTCACGGCCCGCGACGCCGTGCTGCCGCCACTCGGCACGGGCCGGGTGCACCGTCGGACCCTCACCGTCACCGAGGTCGAGCGGGAGGTCGCCCCCGGAGTCACCCAGCGGCTGTGGACCTACGACGGCGGCGCGCCGGGCCCGACCCTGCACGGGCGGGTCGGCGACCGGTTCGAGATCACCCTGGCCAACGACGGCACGATCGGACACTCGGTGGACTTCCACGCCGGTGCGCTGGCCCCCGACCGGCCGATGCGCACCATCGCGCCCGGCGAGTCCCTGACCTACACGTTCACCGCGCGGAAGGCCGGCATCTGGATGTACCACTGCTCCACGATGCCGATGTCCGCGCACATCGCCAACGGGATGTTCGGCGCCGTCGTGATCGAGCCCGAGGGGCTCCCCGAGGTGGACCGCAGCTACCTGCTGGTGCAGTCGGAGATGTACCTCGGCGAGCAGGGCGGCGTGGTCGACCTGGACAAGCTGCAGGCCGAGACGCCGGACGTGGTGGCGTTCAACGGCTACGCCGGCCAGTACGACGCCCACCCGCTCGAGGCCCGGGTCGGCGAACGGGTCCGGATCTGGGTGCTCGACGCCGGGCCCAACCGGCCGAGCTCCTTCCACGTGGTCGGCGCGCAGTTCGACACGGTCTGGTCCGAGGGCGGCTACCTGCTCCGCGGCGGCGACAGCGGGTCCCAGACGCTGGCGCTCGCTGCGGCCCAGGGCGGGTTCGTCGAGCTGGCCTTCCCCGAGGCCGGCCACTACCCGTTCGTGTCGCACGTGATGGTCGACGCCGAGCGCGGGGCCCACGGGATCGTCGAGGTGGGCGCCCGCCGGGCACGGTGACTTTCGGCACTGTCGGTCCGATCGTCGGGGCGAAACGCTTCTGGGAGTGACACCTCAGAAGGGGGACTCCCATGCTTCGCGCCACCACCGCTGCTGCCCTCGTCTCGGGACTGGTCCTCGCACCCGCGGCCGCCGCGGCCCTGGCCCTGGTGGGCACCGACGGCACCGACGTGCTCACCGGCTCCGACGACGACGACCGGATCGTCGCGCTCGCCGGTGACGACCTGCTCCACGGCCTCGACGGCGACGACGTCCTGCTCGGCGGGTCGGGGAACGACAGGATCTGGGCCGGCCCGGGCGCCGACGAGGTCAGCGGAGGGACGGGTGCCGACACCCTCCGCGGTGGGGCCGGGGCCGACGTGCTGCGCGGACGCGGCGGCCGGGACAACCTTTTCGGCGGCTACGGGGCCGACCAGCTCCACGGCGGCGACCTCGCCGACTACCTCGACGGCGGGAGGCATGACGACGTGGTCCGCGGCTACGGGGGCAACGACAGCCTCGCCGGTGGCTACGGCGACGACCGCGTGTACGGCGGGCCCGGGGCCGACAGCCTGACCGACACCGACATCGTCTCGCCCGGGCCCGACCCCGACGACCCGGAGCCCGAGGACCGGGACGTGCTCGAGGGACGCACCGGTGACGACCTGCTCGCCGTCCAGGCCGGGCCGGACATCGCCCACGCAGGCGCCGGTGACGACGAGGTGAAGGTCTGGTACGACGGCGCGGTCGACGTCATCACCTGCGGGGTCGGCGAGGACCGGGTGCTGCTCTACAACGGCCGTGACCGGCTCGACTCCCTCGCCGACGACTGCGAGAAGGTGATCGTGGTCGAGTGACCCGACACCGGGACCGTCACCGGGTCCGTGCCACCCGCCCCTCGTCCCACACCGGCTCCACCGCCTCGTAGACCGAGCCGTCGGCGCCGTACACCAGGAACCGGTCGAAGCCGCGGGCGAACCAGCGGTCGTGCGTCACGGCGAGGACCGTGCCGGAGAAGGCCGCCAGCCCCTCCTCGAGCGCCTCGGCCGACTCCACGTCGAGGTTGTCGGTGGGCTCGTCCAGGAGCAGCAGCGTCGCACCCGACAGCTCGAGCAGCAGGATCTGGAACCGCGCCTGCTGACCGCCCGAGAGCGACTCGAAGCGCTGCTCGGCGGCGTGCGCGAGCTCGTACCTGTCGAGCGCCCGCGAGGCCTGCTCCCGGGGCATGCCGTTGCGATGCTCGTCGCCACGGTGGAGGACCTCGAGGAGGGTGCGCCCACGCAGCTCCGGGTGCTCGTGGGTCTGCACGAACCAGCCCGGACGCACACGGGCACCCAGCCTGGCCCGTCCCGTGTGCTGCACGGGCTGGACGGGTACGTCGCCCACCGGCCGGTGCTCGACGTCCGGGTCGGACCCGCCGGCGGCGAGGAGCCGGAGGAAGTGTGACTTCCCGGAGCCGTTCGAGCCGAGCACGGCCACCCGCTCGCCGTACCAGACCTCGAGGTCGAAGGGCTTCATGAGCCCGGTGAGCTCGAGCTGCTCGCACACCACCGCGCGCTTGCCGGTGCGACCACCGGTGAGCCTCATCGTGACCTGCTGCTCGCGCGGCTGCGCCGTCGGCGGGCCGGCCTCCTCGAACTTGCGCAGCCGGGTCTGGGCGGCCTGGTAGCGCGAGGCCATGTCGGCGTTGTAGGCCGCCTTCTGCTTGTACATCAGCATCTGTGCCCGGAGCTTGGCGTGCTCCTCGTCCCAGCGCCGACGCAGCTCCTCGAACCGCGCGAAGCGGGCCTTGCGTGCGTCGTGGTAGGAGGCGAACCCACCGGGGTGGACCCAGGCGGTGTTGCCGGCCGCCCCGAGCTCCACGGTCACCACCCGGGTCGCGGTGTTGCGCAGCAGCTCCCGGTCGTGGCTGATGTAGAGGATCGTCTTGGGCGACTCGTTGATCCGCGTCTCGAGCCACGTCTTGCCGGGCACGTCGAGGAAGTTGTCCGGCTCGTCGAGCAGCAGCACCTGGTCGGGGCCGTTCAGGAGGTACTCCAGGACCAGCCGCTTCTGCTCCCCTCCCGACAGCGTGCGGAGGTCACGGTACTTCGCCTTGTCGTAGGAGATCCCCAGCGCCGCCGTGCAGCACACGTCCCACGTGACCTCGACGTCGTACCCTCCCGCGTCGGCCCACTCGGCCAGCGCGGCGGCGTACCTCATCTGGGTCTTCTCGTCGTCGGTCTCCATCAGCGCGAGCTCGCACGCCTCGACCGCGGCGGCTGCGGCGCGGACCCGTGCCGGCGACACCGACAGGAGCAGGTCGTGGACGGTCCTGCCTTCGTTGTCCTGGGTCACCATCTGGCGCATGACGCCGAGGCCGCCGCTGCGGGTGACGGCGCCGGCGTGGGGCACGAGGTCGCCGGTGATGATGCGCAGCAGCGTGGTCTTGCCGGCGCCGTTCGCGCCGACGAGGGCCACCTTCGCGCCCTCCCCCACCCGGAACGAGACGTCGTCGAGGAGCACCCGGCCGTCCGGGAGCTCGTACCTGATGCCTGCGACGTCGACGTGTCCCACAGCGAACCATCCTCCCCCAGCACTCAGGAGGCACGCATCGCATTTTGGGGCGACGCCGCCACGACCTCACCTACCGGGACCAACGCCCCTCGTCGCGCGCTCCCCCGCGCGCCATGCTGGTTCTGAGGACGAGCGCTCCGGCGGACACTCCGTCCGCACCCCACGCCCGCCACGTCACGGGGTGAGAGGGATGAGTGCCATGACCGGCACGGCGAAGGCCCTGAGGTACGCCGCGTTCACGCTGATGGTCCTGTTCGGTCTGCTCGGCGGGCTCTTCGTCGCCGGGTACGCGTTCGAGGACCCCGGCGGCTGGATCGCGGTGCTGATGACCGCAGGGTGGGTGCTGCCGATGGCGGCGCTGATCGCCTACGTCCTGGTCCGGAAAGAGGCCGCGGGTCCCGTGTTCGTCGGGGTGACCGTGTTCGTGGGTCTCTCCACGGTGCTCGACTCGCTGCTCACCGTCGTCCCCCGCGACGACTGGGGCCCGGTGCTCGCGGTGACGGTCTTCTCGCTCGGCGTGGCCCTGGCCTTCCTGGGGCTCTTCCGCGCCCGGCTGGCCGGTCTCCTGCTGCTCGCCCTGGCCTTCGTGCAGCTGGTTGCGACCGCACTGGGCCACCTCGTCCACGGCGGCCTCTTCTCCGGCGAGGGGCCTGGTCTCATGGCGCTGCTCGGCGGCTCGTCCGGTGTCGTGGTGCTGCCGCTGGTTCTCATCGGCGTGCTGTTCCTGATGTCGGACTCGCTGGGCCACGAGCCTCGGAAGTGGACGCACCAGCCGCGTGTCCGCCGGGCACACTGACCCGCGACCGGCCGGCGGTCCGCCGCACGCCTTGACGCGGTCTCCCCACGGCGCCAGGTTCGGTGGTGTCGCTCACACCACTCGCGCCGTCCACCACGGAGGAGACATGGCCCACGGAGACATCACCCACATCGACATCCCGGTCGGCGACACCGAGCGCGCCCAGGGCTTCTACCAGGCCCTGTTCGGCTGGCAGATCGCCGAGGTCCCCGGCTTCGAGGGCTATCCGATGTGGCAGGCACCCAACAAGATCTCCGGCGGCGGGCTGGCTCCGCGTTCCCAGGAGTTCACCCAACCCAGGTCGTACGTCGAGGTCGACTCGATCGACGAGGCGCTGGCTCGGGCCGAGGAGCACGGCGGCAAGGTCGTGATGGGGCGCCAGCCGATCAGCGACACCAGCTGGTGGGCGATCTTCGAGGACCCCGACGGCAACCAGATCGGGCTGTACGAGGGCATCACCGAGACCTGAGGTCCGCAGGCCACGACCGACAACGCACACGCGCCCCGGCCCGCGCGAGCGGACCGGGGCGTGGACGCGTGCCGGCGTCAGGCGGAGTCGCTCTGCTCCGAGACGTTCGACCGGCCGGCCTCCAGGCGCGCCACGGGCACCCGGAAAGGCGAGCAGGAGACGTAGTCGAGGCCGACAGCCTCGAAGAAGTGGATCGACTCCGGGTCGCCACCGTGCTCGCCACACACGCCGAGGTGCAGCTCGGGACGCGTCGCGCGACCACGCTCGACGGCCATGGCCACCAGCTGGCCGACACCATCGCGGTCCAGGGTCTCGAACGGTGACACCCCGAAGACGCCCTTCTCGAGGTAGTTGCTGAAGAACGACGCCTCGACGTCGTCGCGCGAGAAGCCCCACGTCATCTGGGTGAGGTCGTTGGTGCCGAAGGAGAAGAACTCCGCGGCCTCGGCGATCTCACCAGCGGCCACGGCGGCCCGCGGCAGCTCGATCATCGTGCCGACCTTGTAGTCGAGGTCCATCCCGGTCTCCTCCTGGACCTGGGCGGCCACGGCGAGGATCTCGGTCTTCACCAGCTCGAGCTCCTGCACGGTCGCCACGAGCGGGATCATGATCTCCGGTTGCGGGTCGCCGCCGGCCTTCCTCCGCTCGGCAGCAGCCTCGAGGATTGCCCGCGCCTGCATCTTGAACAGACCGGGGATGACGATGCCGAGGCGGACGCCGCGCAGGCCGAGCATCGGGTTCGCCTCGTGCAGCCGCTTGACCGCGTCGAGCAGCTTGTGATGCTTGCCGTCGCGGTTGCCGTGGTCGTCCTCCATCGCCACCTGCACCGCCAGGTCGGTGTAGTCGGGCAGGAACTCGTGCAGCGGCGGGTCGATGAGGCGGATGGTGACCGGCAGGCCGTCCATCGCCTCGAGGATCTCGATGAAGTCCTGACGCTGCATCGGGAGCAGCGCCGAGAGGGCCTTCTCCTGCTCGTCCGTGGTCTCGGCGACGATCAGGTGCTCGACCAGCTCACGCCGGTCACCGAGGAACATGTGCTCGGTGCGGCACAGGCCGATCCCCTGCGCCCCGAACCTCCTGGCCCTCGCAGCGTCGTCGGGGGTGTCGGCGTTGGCGCGCACCCCCATCCGGCGGGTCTGGTCGGCGTGCTCCATGATCCGCGCGACGGCCTGCACGACCTCGTCGTCCATGGCCCCCTCGTCGCCCTCGAAGTAGCGCACGACGAGACTGTCCCGCACCGGGACCTCGCCCTTGAACACCTCGCCGGTGCTGCCGTCGATCGAGATCACGTCGCCCTCGGTGACGACCTCACCCTCGGAGCTGACGAACCTCTTGGCCTTCGTGTCGACGTCGAGCGAGTCCGCACCGCAGACGCAGGTACGGCCCATGCCCCGGGCGACGACCGCGGCGTGGGAGGTCTTGCCTCCGCGGCTGGTCAGGATGCCCTTGGCGGCCACCATGCCCTTGAGGTCGTCGGGGTTGGTCTCGCGGCGCACCAGGATCACCGGCTCACCGCGCTCGCTCCACTCCACCGCGGTGGTGGAGTCGAAGACCGCCTTGCCGACCGCGGCACCCGGCGAGGCGTTCATGCCCTTGGCCACCAGGTCCTTCTCGGCGTCGCCGTCGAAGCGCGGGAACATCAGCTGGGCCAGCTGAGCGCCGTTGACCCGGCGGACCGCCTCGTCCATGTCGATCAGGCCCTGGTCGACGAGCTGCACGGCGATCCGGAAGGCCGCCTCGGCGGTGCGCTTGCCCACGCGCGTCTGGAGCATCCACAGCTTGCCGTGCTCGACGGTGAACTCGATGTCGCACAGGTCGAGGTAGTGCTCCTCGAGCTTCTGCATGATGCCCATGAGCTCGTCGTACGACGCCTTGTCGAGCTTCTCGAGGTCGGCGAGCGGGACGGTGTTGCGGATGCCGGCCACGACGTCCTCGCCCTGGGCGTTCTGCAGGTAGTCGCCGTAGACGCCCTGGTGGCCGCTGGCCGGGTCGCGGGTGAACGCGACACCGGTGCCGGAGTCCATGCCGACGTTGCCGAAGACCATCGCCATCACGTTGACCGCGGTGCCGAGGTCGGAGGGGATCCGCTCCTGGCGGCGGTAGAGGACCGCGCGCTCGGTGTTCCACGAGTCGAAGACCGCACGGACGGCCATGTCGAGCTGCTCGCGCGGGTCCTGCGGGAAGTCGATTCCCTTGTGGTCCTTGATGATCTGCTTGTAGATGGCGACGAGGTCGCGGAAGTCCTCGGCGTCGAGGTCGAGGTCGTTGGTGGAGCCCTTCGCGTGCTTCTTGGTCTCGAGCTCGCCCTCGAAGAGCTCCCCGTCGATGCCCAGGACGGTCTTGCCGAACATCGTCAGCAGCCGGCGGTAGGAGTCGTATGCGAACCGCTCGTCGCCCGACTGGGCGGCCAGGCCGTTCACGGACTCGTCGTTGAGCCCGATGTTGAGGACGGTCTCCATCATGCCGGGCATCGAGAACTTCGCGCCCGAACGCACCGACACCAGCAGCGGGTCGTCAGGCTGTCCGAGCTTCTTGCCCATCGTCTGCTCGAGGTCGGCCAGGTGGCCCGCGACCTGCTCGGCCATCTCGGCCGGCTCGTCGCCCGCGTCCAGGTAGGCCCGGCACGCTTCGGTACTGATCGTGAAGCCCGGCGGGACCGGTAGCCCGAGGTTGGTCATCTCGGCGAGGTTTGCCCCCTTGCCGCCGAGAAGGTCCTTCTGGTCCTTGCTGCCCTCTGCGAATCCGTACACGTACTGGGTCATGACGGAATCATGCCCTACCCCATCCGGACTCGGCAGGGGCCCTACGTCCCCGTTTGTCGGGGGTCGCCCGTCCTGTCTTACCGGGCGGCCCCACTCAGTCCTCGGTCTGCGCGGCCCAGAGGTTGATGCCCGAGTCGACGGCGTGCTCGTCGATGCTCGCGAGCTCCTCCGCGGTGAAGTCCGGTCCGTCGAGCGCGTCGAGGTTCTCGTCTAGCTGCTCGACCGAGGAGGCGCCCACGACCACCGAGGTCATCCGCGGGTCGCGCAGCGCCCACTGCAGCGCCATCTGGGCGAGCTTCTGCCCCCGACCCCGGGCGATCTCGTCGAGCGCGCGGACCCGGGTGAGCGTGGTCTCGTCGAGGTGCTCGGCCGGGAGGGACTCGCCCCGGGCGGCGCGCGAGTCCTCCGGGACCCCGCCGAGGTACTTGCCGGTCAGCAGTCCCTGGGCGAGCGCCGTGAACGCGATGCAGCCCATGCCCTGCTCCTCGAGCTCGTCGAGGAGGTCGGTCTCGATCCAGCGGTTCAGCATGGAGTACGACGGCTGGTGGATCAGCAGCGGCGTCCCGAGGTCCCGGGCGATCGTCGCGGCCTCACGGGTCTTGCTCGCCGAGTAGGACGAGATGCCGGCGTACAACGCCTTGCCGGAGGCCACCGCGTAGTCGAGGGCCCGCATCGTCTCCTCGATCGGGGTCTCGGGGTCGTAACGGTGGCTGTAGAAGATGTCGACGTAGTCGAGGCCGAGGCGGTCCAGCGACTGGTCGAGGCTGGCGATCATGTACTTCCGCGAGCCACCGCCCTGCCCGTACGGCCCCGGCCACATGTCCCAACCCGCCTTGGTGGAGATGACCAGCTCGTCGCGGTAGGGCGCGAAGTCGTGCTCCATGACGTGTCCGAAGTTCAGCTCCGCCTCGCCGTACGGCGGCCCGTAGTTGTTCGCCAGGTCGAAGTGGGTGACGCCCCGGTCGAAGGCCCGGCGCAGGATCGCCCGCTGCACGTCGAAGGGGTTGTCCGCGCCGAAGTTCTGCCACAGACCCAGCGAGATCGCCGGGAGCTTGAGCCCGCTCCGTCCGGTGGGTCGGTACTCCATCGTGTCGTAGCGGTCCGGCGCTGCCTCGTAGTCCTCGCTCATGCCCCCATCCTGCCGTGCCCGGCAAGGTGGCAGGGTACCTCGCGGGGTCAGCCGGCTCGCCGCGTCTCGAGGACCCGGAACCCCTTCGCGCTGGCGAGCCGCTCGGTGGGGAAGCCCTGCTCGCCGAGCCACCGCTGCAGCGAGTCTGCACCGAGGTTCTTGCCGACGACCATGACCGCGCGGCCGTCCCGGGTCATCCGCGGCAGCCAGCGCAGCAGCAGGTCGTGCAGGGCCTGCTTGCCGACGCGGATCGGCGGGTTGGACCAGATCTCGTCGAAGGTCACGTCGTCCGGCACGTCGTCCGGGGTCACCGCGGTGAACCGGTCGGCGACACCCAGCGCGGCCGCGTTCTCGTTGGCGAGGAGGACAGCCCGCTCGTTGACGTCCACCCCCCACACGCGCGCCGACGGCACCGCCACGGTGAGGGCCAGGCCGATCATCCCGTAGCCGCAGCCGAGGTCGAGGACGGTCCCTGCCGCCGGCGGCTCGGTCTCCCGGAAGAGCACGGCCGTCCCCACGTCGAGGCGACCCTGCGCGAAGACGCCCGAGCCGCTGGTCAGCTCGAGGTCGTGGCCCCAGACCGTTGCGTGGACCGGCATCCTCCTGAAGGCGACGTCCGGCGCGGCGGTGAAGTAGTGCTCATCCACGGGCGTCCCCCCGTCGTGACAGTCCCCCGCCTGGTTCGTCGTACCGCAGGGGGCCCGGCAACGTGCGCACCCGCCTGGCTGCCTGTGCCTGGAGGGCGAGCGCGTCGTCCGCGGGGTAGCCCACCTCCTCGAGGGTGAGGCCGTGCGCGTGGACGACGGTCACGCCCGGGTTGCGCTCACCGCGGGCCAGGACCTCGCCGGGCCACCCCGGGTCGCGGCGGCCCTCCCCCACCGCGAGCATCGCACCCATGAGCGCGCGGACCATGTTGTGGCAGAACGCGTCGGCCCGGACCGCCGCGACGGCGAGGCCCGCGGCGTCGCGCGTCCAGTGCAGCTCGTGCAGGGTGCGGATCGTCGTCGCGCCCTCCCTGCGCTTGCAGAACGCCGCGAAGTCGTGCTCCCCCAGGAGTGCCGCGGCCGCCCGGTTCATCGCCTCGACGTCCAGCGGGCGGCGCCAGGCCAGCACCCACCCCCGGGTGAGCGGGTCCACGAGCTCGGGAGCATCGGCGACACGGTAGGCGTAGCGACGCCAGATCGCCGAGAACCGGGCGTCGAACCCCGCGGGCGCCTCCCGGACGCGATGCACCCGCAGGTCGCCCTGGAGGACTCCGTTGAGCCGCCCGACGAGCGCGTCCACCGGGGTCCGTCGGCTCCGGCCCGCGGTCGCGGTGACGACGCCCTCTTCCACGTCGAGGTGGGCCACCTGCCCGCGCGCGTGCACCCCGGTGTCGGTGCGGCCCGCGACGGTGAGGGGGACGGAGTCGACCCGGAGGACCTGCGCGAGCGCCGCCTCGAGGGTGCCCTGGACGGTGCGCAGGCCGGGCTGGGTGGCCCAGCCGTGGAAGTCCGTGCCGTCGTAGGCCAGGTCGAGTCGCAGGCGCACCCGCGTATCCTCTCACCCGCACGGGGCCGCGTATCGTCGGCACATGGAGCTGTTCGCCATCGACCACGACTCCGACGTGCCACCGTTCGAGCAGCTGAGAGCGCAGATCGCGACGCGGGTCACCGAGGGGGATCTCACCCCGGGCACGAAGCTGCCGACCGTGCGTGCCGCCGCCGGCGAGCTCGGCCTCGCGGCCAACACCGTGGCCCGCGCCTACCGCGAGCTCGAGGGAGACGGGGTGCTGGTGACCGAGGGCAGGCGCGGCACCTTCGTCCGCTCAGGGGTCGTCGACGGTACGGCGGCCAGGGCCGACGGCATGCGGGAGGCCGCGAGCGACTACGCCCGCACCGCCCGGCGCGCCGGCCTCACCCGGCCGGAGGCGGTCCGGCTCCTCGAGCAGGCCTGGGACGGCCGGGACTGAGTACACCTACGGATGTCCGGGACGCCGGCTCCTCGCCAGAGTGGTGGGCATGACCCGACGCACCCTCGCGCTGCTGCTCGCCGTTCCTCTCGTGCTGGGGCTCCTCGGTCTCGTGGTGGTCCAGGGGCTCCAGGACCGCTGGGCCTGGAGGCTCGCCGACCTCGACCGCAACCGGCTGAACCTGGCGATGTCCCGAGGAGCCGACAGTGACAGGAGGCTGGCGGGGTGGGTCGAGCACGGTACGGTCGAGGAGGCCACGGGGTCGGTGCAGCGAGGAGCCGGCGGCCACGTCTCCCTCCGGGTCCGCTACGAGCAGCAGTCCACCGGCCGGCTCGGGCAACAGGGTGGGACCAGGACCGTGTGCTACGTGTTCGTCAGCGACGACGGCTACCAGGTCGGATTCAGGTCCACCCGCTGCATCGGCACGTGAGCACGTGTCGGGTACCACCCAGCCCTGGGGCTTCCACGTGGACTCTCGAGGGTGCACCGTTCGGGCAGGTTCTGAAGCCACTGACGCAGTTCGCGTCCTGAAGCGCGCACCAAGGCACCCCTGGCGGATGACAAGAACCCGTCCTCGGGTCTCCTCGACCGGGGTAGTTCCTGTCAGCGGGGCTGCCCTACTCGTCGGTGTGAGCGTGGGTGGCTGAACGGGGTCAGGTCGATGGCGACCGACGCACGCTCAGCCACCGGGCTACCTCCGCCCCGACGGCCGCGAACTGGGCGGCTACCCGGCTTCGGTGAGCATCGGCGGACCTGCCCGGACGTGTGATCGCCGGACAGCGCCCGCACGAGCACCCCACGGACCCCGTGCACAACAAGCGGACCCGGTGGACGCGCGTGCCTCGCGCGGCCGTCCGTAGGTCCATATGCACGGATGGTCCGGACGTCCTGCCCTCCGCCACACACGAGGGCCCGACACCTCACGGTGCCGGGCCCTCGTGGTCGCGCGCGGTCAGCGCGCCGGGGTCACTCCGACTCGCCGGCCTTGGTGAAACCGGCGGCCTCGGCGGCCTCCTCGGACCTGAACCACACGTCCGCGGTGGTGGTGGAGTACCACTGGCCATCGGCCGGGTGGTACTTCATCGAGCTCTCCTTGCCCTTCACCGGGAAGCCGTCCGGGGCCTCGTCGGCGTCCTCGAGCGGCACGTGCGAGTCGGCGTACTTGCCCTCGACACCACCCTCGGTCTCCTCGAACGCCTCGGTGTCGGCACCCTCGACCTCGACCACGGTCTCCTCGGCCGGAGCCTCGGTGTCGGCACCCTCGACCTCGACCACGGTCTCCTCGGCCGGAGCCTCGGTGGCCGCGACCGGAGCCTCCGCAGCGGGTGCGGCAGCCGGCACGGCCTGCTCGGTGCGGGTGGTCCGCGCCTTGGCGACGTAGTCCTCGGTCACGAGCTCGATGACCGCCATGGGGGCGTTGTCACCCTTGCGGGGGCCGAGCTTGGTGATCCGGGTGTAGCCGCCCGGACGCTCGGCGAAGCGCGGCGCGATGTCCTCGAACAGCGCGTGCACGACGCCCTTGTCGCGGATGACGCGTAGCACCTGACGCCGGTTGTGCAGGTCGCCCTTCTTGGCCTTCGTGATCAGGCGCTCGGCGTAGGGCCGCAGCACCCGGGCCTTGGCCTCGGTGGTGGTGATCCGGCCGTGCTCGAACAGGCTCGTCGCCAGGTTGCTGAGGATGAGCTTCTGGTGGGCCGGGCTGCCGCCGAGGCGGGCGCCCTTCTTGGGGGTAGGCATTCTTCTTCTCGATCCTCCCGGGCCGTGTCAGGTACCCGGGTAGAGGGGTGTGCGATGGTTCCCGCCGGCTCCGCTGCCGGAGCCGGCGAGGCGGGTCAGTACTGCTCGTCCTCGACGAAGCTGTCGTCCTCGTCCTCGTAGGCAGCGAGGGCGGCCTGCGGGTCGAAGCCCGGGGCGCTGTCCTTGAGCGAGAGGCCCATCTCGACCAGCTTGGCCTTGACCTCGTCGATGGACTTCGCACCGAAGTTGCGGATGTCGAGCAGGTCCTGCTCCGAGCGCGAGATGAGCTCACCCACGCTGTGGATGCCCTCGCGCTTGAGGCAGTTGTAGGAGCGCACGGTCAGCTGCAGGTCCTCGACCGGGAGGGCGAGGTCCGCGGCGAGCTGCTCGTCGACCGGCGACGGGCCGATGTCGATGCCCTCGGCCTCGACGTTGAGCTCACGGGCCAGGCCGAAGAGCTCGACGAGGGTCTTGCCGGCGGAGGCAAGGGCGTCGCGGGGACGGATCGAGGGCTTGGTCTCGACGTCGATGATCAGCTTGTCGAAGTCGGTGCGCTGCTCGACTCGGGTCGCCTCGACCTTGTAGGTGACCTTCAGGACCGGCGAGTAGATCGAGTCGACCGGCATCCGGCCGATCTCGTTGTCGTTGCCCTTGTTCTGGACCGCGCTGACGTAGCCACGGCCCCGCTCGACGACGAGCTCCATCTCGAGCTTGCCCTTGTCGTTGAGGGTCGCGATCCTCAGGTCGGGGTTGTGCACCTCGACACCGGCCGGGGGCGCGATGTCGGCGGCGGTGACGTCGCCGGGGCCCTGCTTGCGGAGGTACATCGTCACCGGCTCGTCGTGCTCGGAGGAGACGACGAGGTCCTTGAGGTTCAAGATGACCTCGGTGATGTCCTCCTTGACCCCCTCGACGGTGGAGAACTCGTGGAGCACGCTGTCGACCTTGATGCTCGTGACCGAGGCACCCGGGATCGACGAGAGCAGTGTGCGGCGCAGCGAGTTGCCGAGGGTGTAGCCGAAGCCGGGCTCGAGGGGCTCGATCGCGAACCGCGAGCGGAACTCGTCGACGACCTCTTCCGACAGGGACGGGCGCTGGGCGATAAGCACTGGTATTTCCTCTCCGAGCCCACCCGCTATTTGACGGGCTCGAAACGGCGAGGACGGATCCTCGCTGTCTGACGGCGGACGTTGGTTCAGTTGTGCCGGTCGTGGTCGCCCCGCATGATGCAGGGCGACCACCACCGGAGAGCGGGGAGGTCCCCGCGAGTGTTACTTCTTCGAGTAGTACTCGACGATGAGCTGCTCCTGGACCGGAAGGTCGATCTGCGCCCGGACCGGGAGCTGGTGCACGAGGATGCGCATCCGGTTCGGGAGCGCCTCGAGCCACGCGGGGACGTTCCGCTCGCCGTGGGTCTCGCGAGCCACGATGAACGGGGTCGTCTCCTTGGACTTCTCGCGCACGTCGATCACGTCGTACTGGCTGACCTGGTACGACGGGATGTCGACCTTCTTGCCGTTGACCAGGAAGTGGCCGTGCACGACGAGCTGACGGGCGTGGCGACGGGTCCGCGCGAAGCCGGCGCGGTACACCACGTTGTCGAGGCGGCACTCGAGCAGCTGCAGCAGGTTGTCACCGGTCTTGCCGGAACGACGGCTGGCCTCGGTGTAGTAGTTGTGGAACTGCTTCTCGAGGACGCCGTAGGTGAAGCGGGCCTTCTGCTTCTCCTGCAGCTGTGAGCGGTACTCGCTCTCCTTGATGCGGGCGCGGCCGTGCTGGCCGGGCGGGTAGGGACGACGCTCGTACGCAGCGTCGCCACCGACGAGGTCGACACCGAGGCGGCGCGACTTCTTCGTCATGGGGCCGGTGTAACGGGCCATTGGTCAAAGTCTCCTTGTGTTCGCTGTTCGGCAGTCTCGTCGGGTCAGACGCGGCGGCGCTTGGGCGGCCGGCATCCGTTGTGGGGCGTGGGCGTGACGTCCGCGATGGTGCCGACCTCGAGGCCGATCGCACCGAGCGAACGGATCGCCGTCTCGCGACCAGAGCCGGGGCCCTTGACGAAGACGTCGATCTTCTTCATGCCGTGCTCCATCGCCCGACGGCCGGCAGCCTCGGCTGCCATCTGCGCGGCGAACGGCGTGGACTTGCGCGAGCCCTTGAAGCCGACGGTGCCGGCAGAGGCCCAGGCGATCACCGCACCGGTCGGGTCGGTGATCGTGACGATCGTGTTGTTGAACGTGCTCTTGATGTGGGCTTCGCCCTGAACGACGTTCTTCTTCTCCTTGCGGCGCACCTTCTTGGCGCCGGCAGCCTGTCGGCTCTTGGGAGGCATTCAGTAACTCCTGAGGGTGGTCTGGTAAGCGTTCGAGGAAGTCAGCGGGTGACCGGGAAGGTCACTTCGCCTTCTTCTTGCCGGCGACGGTGCGCTTGGGGCCCTTGCGGGTCCGCGCGTTGGTCTTGGTGCGCTGACCGCGGACCGGGAGGCCCTGGCGGTGGCGGCGACCCTGGTAGCTGCCGATCTCGATCTTGCGACGAATGTCGGCCTGGACCTCACGGCGGAGGTCACCTTCGATCTTGTAGCTGCCTTCGATCTCGTCGCGGAGCTTGACCAGCTCCTCGTCTCCCAGCTGGTGGACGCGCATGTTCGGGTCGACCCCGGTGGTCGCGAGAACCTGCTGGGCGCGGGTACGGCCGATGCCGTAGATGTAGGTGAGTGCGATCTCGATGCGCTTGTCGCGCGGGAGGTCCACACCAACGAGGCGTGCCATGAAAGGCGGTTTCCCTTCGGTTTGTCGGAGGTGTCCGTCGTGTCGCGCCCCGCGCGCCTTCGGCACGGGCCCCGGCCTCCGACCGGGGGTGACCTCACCGGCTTGCCGGTGAGGAGCGATCACGTCTTGGGTTGTGTTCAGCTGTGCTACGGGCGATGGGCCCGCGACGCCGGGCTCAGCCCTGGCGCTGCTTGTGGCGAGGGTTCTCGCAGATGACCATGACGCGGCCGTGGCGACGGATCACCTTGCACTTGTCACAGATCGGCTTGACGCTCGGGTTGACCTTCATGCTCGAAGCTCTTCTCGTGTGCGTGACCCCGTCGGCGCGCCGGCGGAGCCATGGACGGCTGGTCGGGTGTTACTTGTACCGGTAGACGATCCGACCACGGGTCAGGTCGTACGGCGACAGCTCGACGACCACGCGGTCCTCGGGGAGGATCCGGATGTAGTGCTGCCGCATCTTGCCGCTGATGTGGGCGAGGACCTTGTGCCCGTTGCTGAGCTCGACCCGGAACATGGCGTTCGGGAGCGCCTCGACAACCGTGCCCTCGATCTCGATCACGCCTTCTTTCTTCGGCATGTCCTCCGCAATCTGTTGGTGGCTGGTCTACCGTTACTCCACTGCGGTGGCCCGCAGGCGGTCCGGGAACCTCCGACCCCCGCTGCTGCGACGGGCCGGTGGACCTCGCGAAGCCCGTCGTGGGACCCCTTCCCGGGCACGGCCTCACAGAGAGACCGAACCGGGCAGCCGCTGGGCACCACGAAACAGGCCCACGTTGGACCGACGAGCAAGTCTACGGGAAACCTTCACCGAAGCGTTAATCGCCGCCCGAGCCGCTGCGTGGCTCCTCAGCGACCACCGAAGGGGACGCCCAGCTCTGCGAGCTTCGACTCTCCCCCGTCGAGCGCGGTGAGCACCCAGGCGCCGCGGTCGGTCAGCGTGAACGAGTGCTCGAAGTGCGCGGCGTAGGACCCGTCGTCGGTCTTGACGGTCCAGTCGTCGGCGAGGACGTGCGTCGTCGGGTCGCCGAGGACCACCATCGGCTCCACTGCCAGCGCCAGGCCCTCGACCAGCCGGGGGCCGCGTCCGGGCCTGCCGAAGTTGGGCACGTTCGGAGGCTGGTGCATCGCGGTGCCGATGCCGTGGCCGACGTAGTCCTCCACGATGCCGTACTCACCCTGGCTGCGGATATAGGCCTCCACCGCGTGCGAGATGTCCGTGACCCGTCCGCCGAGGCGCGCAGCAGCGAACCCGCGCCACATCGACTCCTCGGTCACCCTCATCAGCTCGAGCGCCTCGTCGGGCACCTCCCCCACGGCGACCGTGATCGCGGCGTCACCGTGCCAGCCGTCGACCACCGCGCCGCAGTCGATCGAGACGACGTCCCCGTCCTCGACCACTCGGTCACCGGGGATGCCGTGCACCACCTCGTCGTTGACCGAAGCGCAGATGCTCCCCGTGAAGCCGTGGTAGCCCTTGAACGACGGGACCCCGCCGGAGGAGCGGATGTTGTCCTCCGCGATCCGGTCGAGCTCGAGCGTCGTGACGCCGGCCCGCACGGACCCGCGCAGCAGCTCGAGGGTCTCGCCGACGACCAGGCCGGCCACCCGCATCTTGTCGATCTGCTCGGGCGACTTGATCTCGATCCCGCGGTCCCGGAACACGAGAGGCTCAGCCGGCGTCGGCGCGCCGGTGGTCCAGCGCCTCGAAGACCCGTGCGCTGACCTCGTCCACCGAACCCATGCCGTCGACCTCGACGAGGAGGTCGCGACCGGCGTACACCTCGAGGAGCGGGGCGGTCTGCTGGTTGTAGACGTCCTGGCGGTGCCGGATGACCTCTTCGGTGTCGTCGGTGCGCCCCTCGGTCTCCGCGCGGTGCAGGAGCCGCTGGATGAGCTCCTCGTCCTGCACGGTGAGCACGACCACGGCGTCGAGCGAGCGGCCGGCTGCGGCCAGCATCTTGTCGAGCTCCTCCACCTGAGCCACGGTTCGGGGGTACCCGTCGAGCAGGAACCCCTTCGTGGTGTCGTCCTGGTCGAGGCGGTCGTGCACCATCGCGTTGGTGATCTCGTCGGGGACGTAGTCGCCGGCGTCCATGTAGCGCTTGGCGTCGACACCGAGCGGGGTGCCCTCGGAGACGTTGGCCCGGAAGATGTCGCCGGTGGAGATCGCCGCGATCCCGAGGCGGCCGGAGATCACCTTCGCCTGGGTGCCCTTGCCCGCGCCGGGGGGGCCCATCAGGATGAGTCGCATTATCGGAGGAATCCTTCGTAGTTGCGCTGCTGCAGCTGGCTCTCGATCTGCTTCACCGTGTCGAGCGCGACACCGACCATGATCAGGATCGAGACGCCACCGAACGGGAAGTTCTGGTTGGCGTCGATGAGCACGAACGCCACGAGCGGGATCAGCGAGATCAGACCCAGGTACAGCGAGCCGGGGAACGTGATGCGGGACAGGACGTAGGAGAGGTACTCCTCGGTCGGCTTGCCCGCCCGGATCCCGGGGATGAAGCCGCCGTACTTCTTCATGTTGTCTGCGACTTCCACGGGGTTGAAGGTGATCGCGACGTAGAAGTAGGTGAAGAAGATGATCATCGCGAAGTACACCGCCATGTAGAGGGGGTGGCTTCCGTCGGCGAAGTAGGTGTTGATGAAGCGCCCGAACCAGGACCCCTGGTCGCCGAACTGCGCGGCCATGGCCGGGAGGTAGAGCAGGCTGGACGCGAAGATGACGGGAATGACACCGGCCTGGTTGACCTTCAGCGGGATGTACGTCGACGAGCCGCCGAACATCTTTCGCCCGACCATGCGGCGGGCGTACTGCACCGGGATGCGGCGCTGTGCCTGCTCGATGAAGATGACCGCGGCGATGATGATCAGCCCGATCACGGTCACCGCGGTGAACACGCCCCAACCCTGGGTCTCGCGCACGAGCCACAGTGACGACGGGAAGGTCGCCACGACCTGGGTGAAGATCAGCAGCGACATGCCGTTGCCGATGCCCCGGTCGGTGATCAGCTCGCCGAACCACATGATCACGGCGGTGCCGGCGGTCATGGTGATGACCATGACCACCATCGTCCCCAGCGAGTCCTCGTTGTGGAGCAGCGGCAGGTCACAGCCCTGCAGCAGGGCGCGGTTGCGGGCCAGCGCCGTGATGCCGGTGGCTTGGAGGATGGCCAGCGCGAGGGTCAGGTAGCGGGTGTACTGCGTGATCTTCGTCTGGCCGGCCTGCCCCTCCTTCTTGAGGGTCTCCAACCGAGGGATCACCACGACGAGCAGCTGAAGGATGATGCTCGCGGTGATGTAGGGCATGATCCCGAGCGCGAAGATCGTCAGCTGGAGCAGCGCACCGCCCGAGAACAGGTTGATCAGGCCGTAGAGGCCTTCGTTCTCGATCTGGGCGAAGCAGGCCTGCACGTTGCCGCTGTTCACCCCGGGAGCAGGAACCTGCGAGCCGAGTCGGAAGATCGTCAGGATCAACATGACGAACAACAGCTTGCGTCGCAGGTCCGGCGTCCGGAACGCGTTGGCGAAAGCGCCTAGCACCTGGTCCTCTTTCTACACGTGCGGGATCTCGCTGAGTGGCAAGCAGAACCCCGGAAGCCTAACAGGCACCCGGCCGCGGTCTGACCGCTACCGCACGGTGCCCCCGTCGGATGCGAGCAGGGGCGCGGCCGGCTTGCGCCGTCCACGCCCCTGCTCGTCAGTGCTGTGCCGAGAGTGCTATCCGATCACAGCTCGGTGGTGCTGCCGCCGGCAGCGGCAATCTTGTCCTTGGCCGAGCCGGAGAACGCGTGTGCGCTCACCTGCATCGCCGCGGACACCTCGCCGGAGCCGAGCACCTTGACCGGACGGCCCTTGCGGACCGCGCCCTTGGCGACGAGCTCATCGACGCCCACGGTCCCGCCGTCCGGGAAGAGCTCACTGAGACGGTCGAGGTTGACCACCTGGAACTCCACCTTGAACGGGTTCTTGAACCCCTTGAGCTTGGGAAGCCGCATGTGCAGCGGCATCTGGCCACCCTCGAAGCGCTCCGGCACCTGGTAACGCGCCTTCGTGCCCTTGGTACCGCGACCAGCGGTCTTGCCCTTCGACGCCTCACCACGACCCACGCGGGTCTTGGCCGTCTTGGCGCCGGGAGCCGGCCGCAGGTGATGCAGCTTGAGCGTCATGTCAGTCCACCTCTTCGACGACGATCATGTGCCTGACCGTCTGGAGCATGCCACGGATCTCAGGGCGGTCCTCCTTGACGACGACGTCGCCGATGCGCTTGAGCCCAAGCGTGCGGAGGGTGTCCCGCTGGTTCTGCTTGCAGCCGATCGTCGACCGCTTCTGCTCGACCTTGAGGCGCGCCATCACTGGCTCACCTCCGCCCGTGCCTTGAGGAGAGCCGCCGGGGCGACGTCCTCGACCGGCAGGCCGCGACGCTTGGCCACGGCTTCGGGCTCCTCGAGGCTGCGGAGCGCCTCGACGGTGGCGTGCACGATGTTGATCTGGTTCGACGAGCCGAGCGACTTGCTCAGCACGTCGTGGATGCCGGCGCACTCCAGCACGGCGCGCACCGGACCACCTGCGATGACACCGGTACCGGGAGCGGCCGGGCGGAGCAGGACCACGCCCGCGGCCTTCTCGCCCTGGACCGGGTGCGGGATCGTGCCCTGGATGCGGGGAACCCGGAAGAAGCTCTTCTTGGCCTCCTCGACACCCTTCGCGATCGCCGCGGGGACTTCCTTTGCCTTGCCGTACCCGACACCGACCATGCCGTCGCCGTCACCCACGATCACGAGGGCGGTGAAGCTGAAGCGACGACCACCCTTCACGACCTTGGCGACACGGTTGATCGCGACGACACGCTCGATGTAGGCGGTCTTGTCCGCAGCCTGGCCGCGACGGTCGTCGCGCCCGCGACGGTCGCCGCCGCCACTACGGCGCTGTGATCCGCTCATGTCGAACTACCTCTTCCTGTTTCAGTCGATTCGCGATCAGAACGCGAGGCCGCCCTCACGGGCGCCATCGGCGAGGGCGGCGATCCGCCCGTGGTACTTGTTCCCGGCCCGGTCGAAGACGACGCCCTCGACACCAGCGGCCTTGGCGCGCTCGGCAACGAGCTCACCGACACGCTTGGCCTTCGCGGTCTTGTCCCCGTCGAACGAGCGCAGCTCGGCCTCCATCGTGCTGGCCGAGGCCAGAGTCCTGCCGACGAGGTCGTCGACCACCTGGACGCTCATGTGCTTCGAGGAGCGGGTGATCACCATGCGGGGGCGCTCGGTGCTGCCGGCGATCTTCTTGCGACCACGAACCTGGCGCCGCAGGCGCGACGCGGTGCGTGCGGAGGTGTGCTTTCCAGCCCTGAGTGCGATAGCCATCGTCACTTACCAGCCTTTCCGACCTTGCGGCGGATCTGCTCGCCCGCGTAGCGAACGCCCTTGCCCTTGTACGGCTCAGGCTTGCGCAGCTTGCGGATGTTCGCAGCGACCTCGCCGACCAGCTGCTTGTCGATCCCCTGGACGCCGAGCTTGGTCGGGCCTTCGACGGTGAATGTGATCCCCTCGGGGGCGTTGAAGGTGATCGGGTGGGAGTAACCGAGCTGGAACTCCAGCTGGGTCGGACCCTTCGAGAGCACGCGGTAACCGACACCGACGATCTCGAGCTTCTTCTCGTAGCCGTCGGTCACACCGGTCACCATGTTGGCGATCAGGGTCCGGGTCAACCCGTGCAGGGACTTGCTGATCCGCTCGTCGTCGGGCCGGGCCACCTCGATGGCGCCGTCCTCGCCGCGAGCGACGGTGATCGGAGCCGCCACGGTGTGGGACAGGGTGCCCTTGGGGCCCTTGACCGTCACGGTGCGGTCCTCGACAGCCACGTCAACGCCGGACGGGACCGTGACGGGGAGCTTGCCAATACGCGACATGCTTCTTCCTCTTCCTGGTCTCGTCGTTACCAGACGTAGGCGAGGACTTCCCCACCCACGCCCTTCTTGTTTGCCTGGCGGTCGGTCAGCAGCCCCTGGCTCGTCGAGATGATCGCGACGCCGAGGCCGCCGAGCACCTTCGGGAGGCCGGTGGCCTTGGCGTACACGCGCAGGCCGGGCTTGCTGATACGGCGCAGCCCGGCGATCGAGCGCTCACGGTTCTGGCCGTACTTGAGGACGACGGTGAGCGACTTGCCCACCTGGTCCTCAGGGGTCTCCTCCACCTTCCAGGAGGTCACGTAGCCCTCCTGCTGGAGGATCTCGGCGACGCCTGCCTTGAGCTTGCTGTAAGGCATCGTCACCGAGTCGTGGTACGCCTGGTTGGCGTTGCGCAGACGCGTGAGCATGTCTGCGATCGGGTCAGTCATCGTCATGGCCTTCTACGGCCCTTTCCCACCGTGGTTTCGCCCGCTGTTGCCGGGCGACCTTCAGCGATCTAGTTGCTTGAAAAGTCGGGGTCGGGTGGTGCGTGCTCTACCAGGAGCTCTTGGTGACGCCGGGAAGCTCTCCCCGGTGAGCCATCTCGCGCAGGCACACGCGGCAGAGACCGAACTTGCGGTAGACGGCCTTGGGCCGGCCGCAACGCTGGCAACGGGTGTAACCCCGCACCTTGAACTTCGGCTTGCGCGACGCCTTGACGATCAGTGCTGTCTTCGCCATGGTCTCACTGCTCCTTGAAGGGGAACCCGAGCTGCTTGAGCAGCGCGCGACCCTCGTCGTCGTTCGTGGCGGTGGTCACGACCGTGATGTCCATGCCCCGCGAGCGGTCGACCTTGTCCTGGTCGATCTCGTGGAACATGACCTGCTCGGTCAGACCGAAGGTGTAGTTGCCGCGGCCGTCGAACTGGGTGCCGTTGAGGCCCCGGAAGTCACGGATGCGCGGAAGTGCGAGCGAGAGCAGGCGGTCGAGGAACTCCCACATGCGGTCGCCGCGCAGGGTGACGTGGGCGCCGATAGGCATCCCCTCGCGCAGCTTGAACTGCGCGATCGACTTGCGGGCCTTGGTCACCTGCGGCTTCTGACCGGTGATCGCGGTCAGGTCGCGCACGGCGCCCTCGATCAGCTTCGAGTCACGAGCCGCCTCGCCGACACCCATGTTGACCACGATCTTGGTCAGGCCGGGCACCTGCATGACGTTGGCGTGACCGAACTCCTCACGCAGCGCCGGGAGGATCTCCTCGCGGTAGCGCTGCTTGAGGCGCGGAATGCTGTTGGTCTCGGTAGCTGCGCTGGTCATCAGATCTCCTCACCGGACTTGCGCGCGACACGCACACTGCGCTGAGCGGTGTAGGTCGAGCCGTCGGGACGGCGCTTGGTGACCTCGTCACGGCGGAAGCCGACGCGCGTGGTGACCTTGCCCTTGTCGTCGCTGCCCTTGGGGGCGTCGACGAGCAGCATCACGTTCGAGACGTGGATCGCGGCCTCCTGCGTGACGATGCCACCCGTGTTGCCCGCGCGGCCGCCCTGGTTGACGACCTTGGTGTGCCGCTTGACGCGGTTCACGCCCTCGACTATGACCCGCTCACGCTCGGCCTGGACGGCGATGACCTTGCCCTCGGCGCCCTTGTCCTTGCCTGCGATGACGCGGACGACGTCGCCCTTCTTGATGTTCAGGTTCTTCTTCTTGTTCTGTGCCATGGTCAGAGCACCTCCGGCGCCAGCGAGATGATCTTCATGAACTTCTTCTCACGCAGCTCGCGACCCACGGGGCCGAAGATGCGGGTGCCTCGCGGCTCGCCGTCGCTCTTGAGAATCACGGCTGCGTTCTCGTCGAAACGGATGTAGGAACCGTCCGGCCGGCGGCGCTCCTTGACGGTGCGGACGACGACCGCCTTGACGACGTCGCCCTTCTTCACGTTGCCACCGGGGATCGCGTCCTTGACGGTGGCCACGACGACGTCGCCGATGCCGGCGTAGCGCCGACCCGAGCCGCCGAGCACACGGATGCAAAGGATCTCCTTCGCACCAGTGTTGTCGGCGACCTTGAGTCGCGACTCCTGCTGGATCATCTCTTTCTCCTTGTCGCCCCGGTTCTCACCTCACGGTGAGCCTGGGGGAACTTCTCCTGGCTTCGTTGACCGGCTGACGCCGGGCGGACTTTGAGTTACTTGGCCTTCTCGAGGACCTCGACGATGCGCCAGCGCTTGGTGGCCGAAAGCGGACGGGTCTCCATGATCACGACCCGGTCGCCTACGCCGCACTGGTTCTGCTCGTCGTGCGCCTTGAGCTTGCTGGTGCGTCGCAGGACCTTGCCGTAAAGCGCGTGCTTCACGCGGTCCTCGACGGAGACGACCACGGTCTTGTCCATCTTGTCGCTCACCACGAGGCCCTCGCGGACCTTGCGGGTGGTGCGGCCAGACTGCTCGGTCTCGGTCACGTTGGTTCCTTCGCTCATGCGGCACCGTCCTCACTGCTCGGGTCCTGACGGATCCCGAGCTCACGCTCGCGCACCACGGTGTAGATGCGGGCGATGTCACGCTTGACCGTGCGGAGACGGCCGTGGCTCTCGAGCTGTCCCGTGGCGGCCTGGAAGCGCAGGTTGAACAGCTCCTCCTTGGCCTCCCGCAGCTTCTGCTCGAGGTCGCCGTTGGTCAGCGAGTCGAGCTCGTGCGCAGTGGTAGCCATCAGAATTCACCACTTTCACGGGTGACGAACTTGCACTTCATGGGGAGCTTGTGGATCGCGCGGCGCATCGCCTCACGGGCCACGTCCTCCGACACGCCGGAGAGCTCGAACATCACGCGTCCGGGCTTGACGTTGGCGACCCACCACTCCGGGGAGCCCTTGCCGGAACCCATGCGGGTCTCGGCGGGCTTCTTGGTCAGCGGACGGTCCGGGTAGATGTTGATCCAGACCTTTCCGCCGCGCTTGATGTGACGGGTCATCGCGATACGCGCGGACTCGATCTGACGGTTGGTGACGTAGGCCGGCTCGAGAGCCTGGATGCCGTAGTCGCCGAACGTGACCGCGGTGCCGCCCTTGGCCGCACCGGTCCGCTTCGGGTGGTGCTGCTTGCGGTGCTTGACCCTGCGGGGCATCAGCATGGTGGTCAGCCCTCCTGTCCGGACTGGGGCTGCGTCTCGGCCGGCGCCTGGGCCTCGACGGCAGGAGCTTCGGTCTGCGGGGCGCCGGCGCCCTGACCGCCGCGGTCCGCACGGGACGGACGGTCGCCACGGCTGCCACGACCCGGACGGTCACCGCCGCGGGAAGGCCGGCCACGACCGGGCGCGGCTGCGCGGGCAGCCGCCTGGGCCTCCCGCTCGGCGCGGGTTGCGGCGACCTCGCCCTTGTAGATCCAGACCTTCACGCCGATGCGGCCGAAGGTGGTCCGGGCCTCGTAGAAGCCGTAGTCGATGTCCGCACGGAGAGTGTGCAGGGGCACGCGGCCCTCGCGGTAGAACTCCGAGCGGGACATCTCGGCGCCACCGAGACGGCCCGAGCACTGGATCCGGACACCCTTCGCGCCGCTGCGCATCGAGGTCTGGATCGCCTTGCGCATCGCGCGGCGGAACGCCACACGACCCGACAGCTGCTCGGCCACGCCCTGGGCGACCAGCTGCGCGTCGATCTCGGGGTTCTTCACCTCGAGGATGTTCAGCTGGACCTGCTTGCCGGTGAGCTTCTCGAGCTCGCCACGGATGCGGTCGGCCTCAGCACCACGTCGACCGATCACGATGCCCGGACGCGCGGTGTGGATGTCCACACGGACGCGGTCGCGGGTGCGCTCGATCTCGACCTTGCTGATGCCGGCGCGCTCCATGCCCTTCGACAGCAGGCGTCGGATCGCGACGTCCTCGCCGACGTAGGACTTGTAGAGCTTGTCGGCGTACCAACGGCTCCGGTGGTCGGTGGAGATGCCGAGGCGGAAACCGTTCGGGTTGATCTTCTGACCCATCAGGCCTTCCGTCCCTTCTTGATGTTCTTGGTCGCTGCCGCGGCGTCGTCGGCCACGGGCTGCACCACGAGCGTGATGTGGCTCGTGCGCTTGTTGATCCGCGAGGCGCGGCCCTGGGCACGCGGGCGCCAGCGCTTCATGGTCGGACCCTCGTCCACCGTCGCCTTGGTGATGACCAGCGTGCTGCGGTCGAGGCTCTCGGTGCCCACGGCGTTCGCCACGGCGCTCTCGAGGACCTTGTAGACCGTCTCGCTGGCCGCCTGCGGGGCGAACTGCAGCAGCGCGAGGGCCTCGTCGACCCCGAGACCGCGCACCATGTCGACGACACGGCGGGCCTTCATCGGGGTGATCCGGACGAAGCGCGCGCTGGCAAAAGCCCCGGGCTCGTCGCCCAGCAGGCTTTCGCGTCGGGCGCTCATGCGCCTCCGCTCCATAACGCTCATAGCTCTCTTCGACTCTCTCGACTCGTCGTCAGTACGCCGGCCCGCATCAGCGGCGGCGGCTCTTCCGGTCGTCCTTGACGTGCCCGCGGTAGGTGCGGGTCGGGGCGAACTCCCCGAGCTTGTGGCCGACCATCGCGTCGGTCACGAACACGGGAACGTGCTTCCGGCCGTCGTGCACGGCAATCGTGTGGCCGATCATGGCCGGCACGATCATCGAACGACGCGACCAGGTCTTGATCACGTTGTGGGTGCCCTTGTCGTTCTGTCCGTCCACCTTCTTCATCAGGTGGTCGTCGACGAAGGGACCCTTCTTCAGACTGCGTGGCATTGGTCAGGTCCTTTCTCAGCGACGCTTGCCGGACTTGCGGCGACGGACGATGAGGGCATCGCTGGCCTTGCGCTTGCGCGTGCGGCCCTCGGGCTTGCCCCACGGCGAGACCGGGTGGCGACCACCGGAGGTCTTGCCCTCACCACCACCGTGCGGGTGGTCGACCGGGTTCATGACGACACCGCGGACGGTCGGGCGCTTGCCCTTCCACCGCATGCGGCCCGCCTTGCCCCAGTTGATGTTGGACTGCTCGGCGTTGCCGACCTCGCCGATCGTGGCGCGGCAGCGGACGTCGACGTACCGCATCTCACCGGACGGCAGACGCAGCTGGGCGCGGCTCCCCTCCTTGGCGACGAGCTGGGCGCTGTTGCCGGCGGAGCGGGCGATCTTCGCGCCGCCGCCGGGACGCAGCTCGATGCAGTGGATCGTGGTACCCACCGGGATGTTGCGCAGCGGGAGGTTGTTGCCGGGCTTGATGTCGGCCCTCGGACCGGCCTCGACCGCGGTGCCCTGAGCCAGACCCTGAGGCGCGATGATGTAGCGCTTCTCGCCGTCGGCGTAGTGCAGCAGCGCGATGCGCGCGGTGCGGTTGGGGTCGTACTCGATGTGGGCGACCTTCGCCGGCACGCCGTCCTTGTCGTAGCGACGGAAGTCGACGACGCGGTACGCGCGCTTGTGGCCACCGCCCTGGTGACGGGTGGTGATGCGGCCCTGGTTGTTGCGGCCGCCCTTCTTCGGGAGCGGGCGCACCAGCGACTTCTCGGGCGTCGACCGCGTCACCTCGACGAAGTCGGCGACCGACGAGCCGCGACGGCCCGGGGTGGTCGGCTTGTACTTACGGATAGCCATGAATTCTCAGTCCTCTACCTCAGCCGCCCGGTCAGGAGACCGGACCTCCGAAGATGTCGATGCGCTGGCCCTCGGCGAGGCTGACGATCGCGCGCTTGGTGTTGGCTCGCTGGCCCATCCCGAAGCGCGTACGACGCGTCTTGCCCTGGCGGTTGAGGGTGTTGACGGAGGTGACCTTGACGTTGAACACCTTCTCGACCGCGATCTTGATCTGGGTCTTGTTGGCGTCGGGGTGCACCAGGAAGGTGTACTTGTTCGCGTCGAGCAGGCTGTAGCTCTTCTCGCTGACGACCGGCGCGATCAGCACGTCCCGGTGGTCCTTGTGGAAGGTACTCACTTGCCCTCCTCCTCATCGGCCTCGGTGGACGTGGCGACGGCCTTCACCGACTTGCCGCTCTGCGGCCCGGCGACGAACGCGTCGAAGGCGCCCTTGGTGAACACCACGTCGTCCGAGAGCAGGACGTCGTAGGTGTTGAGCTGGTCGACCGCGATCAGGTGCACCTCGGCGGCGTTGCGCAGCGACAGCCAGCTGACCGTGTCGGAGCGCTCGAGCACGAGGAGCGTGTGCGGGCGGTCGGTCAGGCCGGAGAGCGCGGACAGCGCGGCCCTGGTCGAGGGCGACTCTCCGGAGACGAGGCCCTCGATGACGTGGATGCGACCCTCGCGGGCCCGGTCCGAGAGGGCACCGCGCAGGGCGGCGGCCTTCATCTTCTTCGGGGTGCGCTGGTCGTAGCTGCGCGGCTGCGGGCCGTGGACGGTGCCACCGCCGGCGAACTGCGGCGCGCGGGTCGAGCCCTGTCGGGCGCGGCCGGTGCCCTTCTGCTTGTAGGGCTTGCGACCACCACCGCGCACCTCGGCACGCGTCTTGGTGGAGGCGCTGCCCTGGCGGGCCGCGGCCTGCTGGGCGACGACGACCTGGTGGATCAACGGGATGTTGACCTGGACGTCGAAGATCTCGGCCGGCAGATCGACCTGGACGGTCTTCGCGGTCACTGGCTGACCTCCTTGGCCTTCGCGGACGAACGGATGACGACGAGCCCGCCCTTGGGGCCGGGGACGGCGCCCTTCAGGAGGATCAGGCCCTTCTCGGCGTCGACCGCGTGCACGGTGACGTTCTGGGTCGTGACGGTCTCGCCACCCATGCGACCGGCCATCCGCATGCCCTTGAACACGCGGCCCGGGGTGGCGCAGCCACCGATGGAGCCCGGCGAGCGGTGCTTGCGGTGCACACCGTGCGAGGCGCGCAGACCGTGGAAGCCGTGGCGCTTCATGACGCCGGCGTAGCCCTTGCCCTTGCTGGTGCCGGTCACGTCGACCTCGTCACCGGCGGAGAACAGCTCGGGGGTGATCTCCTGACCGATGGAGTAGTCGCCGGCGTTCGCCGTACGGATCTCCACCAGGTGGCGACGGGGGGTGACCCCGGCCTTCTCGAAGTGCCCGGCGCGCGGCTTGTTCACCTTGCGGCCGTCGATCTCGCCGAAGCCGATCTGGACGGCGTTGTAGCCGTCGGTCTCGGGCCGGCGGACCTGCGTGACCACGTTGGTGCCGGCCGCGACGACGGTCACGGGCACGATGCGGTTGTTGTCGTCCCAGGTCTGGGTCATGCCGAGCTTGGTGCCCAGCAGCCCGCGGACGTTGCGTTCAAAAGTGCTCATGGGATCTCAGGCCTTCAGAGCTTGATCTCGATGTCGACACCGGCAGGGAGGTCGAGTCGCATGAGCGAGTCGACCGTCTTCGGCGTGGGGTCGATGATGTCGATAAGACGCTTGTGCGTACGCATCTCGAAGTGCTCGCGGCTGTCCTTGTACTTGTGGGGCGAGCGGATGACGCAGTAGACGTTCTTCTCGGTCGGGAGGGGCACAGGGCCGGCGACCTTCGCGCCCGTACGGGTGACCGTGTCAACGATCTTGCGCGCCGAGGTGTCGATCACCTCGTGGTCGTAGGCCTTGAGCCTGATGCGGATCTTCTGTCCCGCCATAGCTCTCAGTTCGTCTTTCTACTCGTGTACCGCTGAGTATCTCGTCGCATCTCCGGGAGGAGTGCTCCGCCTTTGCTCCACCGACCCCCGAGGTCGGGCGTGTCGCGCAGTATCACGCACGGACAGCCGCGATCGTTCTGTCATTGTTGGGGGTGGCGCCCGACAGGCTGGTCGGGCTCACCGGGGTCTCCTGGTTCGGTGCTGGTGCGTCCTGCGTGCAACGCTCCCTGGGCACCCCGGCGACCCCGCCGGAGCAACCGGACTATCTTGTCAGACTTCCCGGGCCCATATCAAATCGAGGTCGGGACGGGCGGCGTGACGCGCGCCGCACCTCAGGGGGTCCGCCGGTAGGTCAGGTCGGTGATCTCCCGGCCCGCGCGGATGCCGCGCCGCTCGAAGCGGGTCAGCGGCCGGGCGGCCCAGCGCGGAGCTGGACCGTCGTACGCGCTGTCGAGCAGCGGCTCGGCGTCCAGGACCGAGGTGATCTGCTCGGCGTACTCGGCCCAGTCGGTCGCCAGCCGCCACACGCCCCCGGGGACGAGGCGGGTTGCCGCCAGGCGCGCGAACGAGGTGTTGACCAGCCGGCGCCGGTGGTGGCGCTTCTTCGGCCACGGGTCGGGGAAGAAGGTCCACAGCTCGCTGACCTGTCGCTCCCCCAGCAGGTGCTCGGTCGACCAGACCGCGTCGATGCTGAGGAGGCGGACGTTCTCGGCGCCGGTCTCCTCGAGGCGCAGGAACGTCTCGGCCACCCCCGGCTGCCACACCTCGACGGCCAGCACGTTGTACGACGGCCTCGCTGCCGCGAGCGCCGCCGTGGCCTCCCCGACGCCCGAGCCGATCTCCACGACCAACGGCGCCCCGGGGTCGGCGAAAGCCGACCTCACGTCGAAGGCCGGGTCGTCGACCGCCTCGTCGGGAATCCACCACCGCTCTCGACACCGCTCCCACGCGGCCGACTGTCGTGCGGTCATCCGGCTCCCCCGCCGCGTGTAGGTCAGCACCTGCGCCAGCCGCCGCCCGTCCTCGGTGACCCCCGTGTGGGGCCGCGCCGGGCGGACCTGGTTCGACGACATGATGAGTGGCCTCCAAAGCGGTGGGTGGGTGCGTCGTGTCTGCCCGCGTGGGACGGGAGCGGTCGGAGTGGCGGACACCGCCCGGCCGTGGATGGGACTGGCCCCCCGGAGCGAGGAACGAGCGGAGGGATGGTTGGACGGGGCGGGGTTCGCCGCGCAGACCGCGGCTCTCGCACACAGGAGAAAGGCGAGAGGCCCCGGCCCCACGACGGGGACGGGGCCTCTCGGCTGAGGTACTGCTAGATCACTTGGTGATCTTGGTGACGCGGCCGGCGCCCACGGTGCGGCCACCCTCGCGGATGGCGAAGCGGAGGCCCTCCTCCATGGCGATCGGCTGGATGAGCTCGACCGACATGTCGGTGTTGTCGCCGGGCATGACCATCTCGGTGCCCTCGGGCAGGGTCACGACACCGGTCACGTCCGTGGTCCGGAAGTAGAACTGCGGACGGTAGTTGTTGAAGAACGGCGTGTGACGGCCGCCCTCCTCCTTCGAGAGGATGTAGACGCTCGCCTCGAAGTTGGTGTGCGGGGTCGTGGTGCCCGGCTTGATGACGACCATGCCGCGCTCCACCTCCTCGCGCTTGGTGCCGCGGAGGAGCAGACCGACGTTCTCACCGGCCTGGCCCTCGTCGAGGAGCTTGCGGAACATCTCGATGCCGGTGACGGTCGACTTCATCGAACCCTCGCGGATGCCGACGATCTCGACCTCCTCGTTCACCTTGACGATGCCGCGCTCGATACGACCGGTGATCACGGTGCCACGGCCGGTGATGGTGAAGACGTCCTCGACGGGCATGAGGAACGGCTTGTCGACCTCACGCTCGGGCTGCGGGATGTACTCGTCCACAGCGTTCATGAGCTCGAGCACGGACTCGCCCCACTTCTCGTCGCCGTTCAGCGCCGGGAAGGCAGCCACGCGCACGACCGGGATGTCGTCGCCCGGGAACTCGTACTCGCTGAGGAGCTCGCGGACCTCCATCTCGACGAGCTCGATGAGCTCCTCGTCGTCCACCATGTCGCACTTGTTCAGCGCGACGACCAGAGCGGGCACGCCGACCTGGCGAGCAAGCAGCACGTGCTCACGGGTCTGCGGCATCGGACCGTCGGTAGCGGCGACCACGAGGATCGCGCCGTCCATCTGGGCCGCGCCGGTGATCATGTTCTTGATGTAGTCGGCGTGACCCGGGCAGTCGACGTGAGCGTAGTGACGCGCCTCGGTCTGGTACTCGACGTGCGCGATCGAGATGGTGATACCGCGCTGACGCTCCTCAGGGGCCTTGTCGATCTCGTCGAACGGCGTGAAGGGGTTCAGGTCCGGGTACTTGTCGTGCAGCACCTTGGTGATCGCTGCGGTCAACGTCGTCTTGCCGTGGTCGATGTGACCAATGGTTCCGATGTTGACGTGCGGCTTAGTCCGCTCGAACTTCGCCTTAGCCACTGGGGCTCCTCCTAGCTAGATTGCTTGACTCGTGTTGTGACGGCGCGGGGCCTGCCAGTAGGCAGTTACTCGCCGCGGACCTTCTTGATGATCTCGTCCGCGACGTTCTGGGGAACCTCGGCGTACGAGTCGAACTCCATCGAATACGAAGCCTGTCCCGAGGTCTTGGACCGCAGGTCGCCAACGTACCCGAACATCTCTGACAGCGGAACAAGAGCCTCGACCACCCGGTCGCCCGAGCGCTCGAACATCTGCTGCACCTGTCCGCGGCGCGAGTTGATGTCACCGATGACGTCGCCGAGGAAGCTCTCCGGCGTGGTGACCTCAACCTTGAACATGGGCTCGAGCAGCACCGGCTTCGCCTGGCGTGCGGCCTCCTTGAAGGCCTGGTTGCCGGCGATCTTGAACGCGAGCTCCGAGGAGTCGACCTCGTGGTACGAGCCGTCCTCCAGCGTGAACTTCACGTCGACCATCGGGTAGCCGGCGAGGACGCCGAACTCCATGGCCTCCTGGCCGCCCTGGTCGACCGAGGGGATGTACTCGCGCGGCACGCGACCACCGGTCACGTTGTTCACGAACTCGTAGCCCGCGCCCGCCCCGGTCTCGGGGTCGATGCTCGGCTCGAGCGAGACGACGACCTTCGCGAACTGGCCGGAGCCACCGGTCTGCTTCTTGTGCGTGTAGCTGTGCTTCTCCACCTTGCGGCGCAGCGTCTCGCGGTAGGCGACCTGCGGCTTGCCGACCGTCGCCTCGACGCGGAACTCACGCTTCATGCGGTCGACGAGCACCTCGAGGTGCAGCTCGCCCATGCCGGCGATGATCGTCTGGCCGGTCTCCTCGTCGGTCTTCACGGTGAAGGTGGGGTCCTCCTCCGAGAGCCGCTGGATCGCAACGCCGAGCTTCTCCTGGTCGCCCTTGGTCTTGGGCTCGATGGCAACCTCGATCACGGGGGCCGGGAAGGTCATCGACTCGAGCACGACCGGGTCGGCCTGCACGGTCAGGGTCTCACCGGTGGTGGTGTCCTTGAGCCCCATGACCGCGACGATCTGGCCGGCACCGACGGAGGCGATCTCCTCACGCTTGTTGGCGTGCATCTGGTAGATCTTGCCGATCCGCTCCTTCTTGCCCTTGACCGAGTTGAGCACGGTCTGGCCGGCCTCGAGCTTGCCCGAGTAGACGCGGACGTAGGTCAGCTTGCCGAGGTGCGGGTCGGCGGCGATCTTGAACGCCAGGCCGGCGAACGGTGCGTCGTCGCTCGGCTTGCGCACGATCACCGACTCCTCGTCACCCGGCTTGTGGCCCTCGATGGCCTCGATGTCGAGCGGGGAGGGGAGGTACTTCACGATCGCGTCGAGAAGGGGCTGGACGCCCTTGTTCTTGAAGGCCGTGCCGGTGAGCACCGGGTTGATCTTGTCCGCGAGCGTGGCCCGGCGGATGCCGGCCTCGATCTCCTCGACGGAGAGCTCCTCGCCCTCGAGGTACTTCTCCATGATCTCGTCGTCGGACTCTGCGAGGGTCTCGAGGAGCTTCTCGCGCCACTCGGCGACCTGCTCGGCCATCTCGGCGGGGATCTCCTCGACGTCGTAGTCCTCGCCGATCTTGGTCTCTCCGCGCCAGGTCAGCGCACGCATCCCGACGAGGTCGACCACGCCGATGAAGTCGGACTCCGCGCCGATCGGCAGCTGCAGGACGAGCGGGGTGGCGTTGAGGCGGTCGACGATCATGTCGACGCAGCGGAAGAAGTCCGCGCCCGTGCGGTCGAGCTTGTTGACGAAGCACATCCGCGGGACGGCGTACTTGTTGGCCTGACGCCACACGGTCATGCTCTGCGGCTCCACGCCGGCCACACCGTCGAACACCGCGACCGCACCGTCGAGCACGCGCAGCGAGCGCTCCACCTCGACCGTGAAGTCCACGTGGCCGGGGGTGTCGATGATGTTGATCTGGTGGTCCTTCCACCAACAGGTCGTCGCGGCGGAGGTGATGGTGATGCCGCGCTCCTGCTCCTGCTCCATCCAGTCCATCGTGGCGGCGCCCTCGTGGACCTCACCGATCTTGTAGGTGATCCCGGTGTAGAAGAGGATCCGCTCGGTGGTGGTGGTCTTGCCGGCGTCGATGTGCGCCATGATGCCGATGTTGCGGACCTTGTTGAGGTCCGTGGTGATGTCGACGGCCACTTTGTCAGTTCCCTCGGAGTTGGTGCTGGGGGGCGGTGGGCTGCAGCGCTGCTGAGCAGTACGACGGGCAGGGTCGTCCTCGTGGGACGGTCGGCGACTCGTCGTACCGCAGGATCACCAGCGGTAGTGCGCGAAGGCCTTGTTGGACTCGGCCATCTTGTGGGTGTCCTCGCGGCGCTTGACAGCGGCGCCGAGGCCGTTGGAGGCGTCGAGGATCTCGTTCATCAGGCGCTCGGCCATCGTCTTCTCGCGACGGGCCTGGGCGTAGCCGACGAGCCAGCGCAGGGCCAGCGTGGTGGAGCGGCTCGCACGCACCTCGACCGGGACCTGGTAGGTCGCGCCACCGACACGGCGGCTGCGGACCTCGAGGGCCGGCTTCACGTTGTCGAGCGCACGCTTGAGCGTGACGACCGGGTCGGTACCGGTCTTCTCACGGCAGCCCTCGAGGGCGGTGTAGACGATGCGCTGGGCAACCTGCTTCTTGCCGTCCTGCAGCACCTTGCTGACCAGCTGCGTGACGACGGGGCTGCCGTAGACCGGGTCGACGACGACCGGGCGCTTCGGGGCGGGACCCTTGCGCGGCATTAGCTCTTCTCCTTCTTCGCGCCGTAGCGGCTGCGAGCCTGCTTGCGGTTCTTCACACCCTGGGTGTCGAGCGAACCGCGGATGATCTTGTACCGGACACCGGGAAGGTCCTTCACACGACCACCACGGACGAGCACGATGGAGTGCTCCTGGAGGTTGTGACCCACACCCGGGATGTACGCCGTGACCTCGATGCCGCTCGACAGGCGCACACGGGCGACCTTGCGGAGCGCGGAGTTCGGCTTCTTCGGGGTGGTCGTGTAGACACGCGTGCACACGCCACGTCGCTGGGGCGAACCCTTCAGAGCGGGCGTCTTGTTCTTCGACACCTTGTCCTGGCGGCCCTTACGGACCAACTGCTGGATGGTGGGCACCGCGCGGTTCTCTTTCCTCTTCGGTGATGCTGTCTAGGTCGTGCTGGCCGGCGAGTCCGTTCCCCCGGCGCTCCCCCGCGGTCGGGCGTGTCGGCCCTCCCGCGATCCGCCAGGCCGGGCCCGGCGGAGGAACGCTTCGGTGGAACGCTGCCGAGAAGCAGCCACGTGGCTCACGGTGGCACCCTCGCCGGCCTTCGCCGGCGACGGGCTCCGCCTCGGAGCACACGCGATGGCCTGGGTTACCCAGGCACGCTGAAAAAGATTACCGGCTCGCCGGAGCAGGGTCAAAACGGCCCCGAAGACGTGCGGTACGGAAGCTCGACACGTGACCATAGCAGCCGTCGCGCGGCACATCGAGCGTGTGACGACACGCCGTCGGGCCGCACCGCGACGGCCGGTGTGCGTGCGTGAGGGCTACCGCTCGGGCGCGGCGGCCAGCAGCAGCTCGGACAGGTGCTGCCCGCGCACCCCGGCGAGGTCGTCGAGCTGGGTGCGGCAGGAGAAGCCGTCGGCCAGCACCACGGCCCCCGGTCCCGCGGCGCGGACCGCCGGCAGCAGGTCGTGCTCGGCGATCGCGACGGAGACCTCGTAGTGCCCCTTCTCGACGCCGAAGTTCCCGGCCAGCCCGCAGCAGCCCCCCAGACGGGTCACGGTGGCGCCGGCCCGCTCGAGCAGCCGCGCGTCGGCCTCCCACCCCAGCACGGAGGCGTGGTGGCAGTGCGGCTGCGCGACGACCGTCGTACCGCTCAGGTCCGGTGGGGACCAGTCCGGCATCGTGTCGAGCAGCTCCGCCAGGGTGCGCACACCGGCGGCCAGCTCGGCCGCCCGCGGGTCGTCCGTGAGCTGGACGAGGTCGGCCCGCAGCGCCGCGAGGCAGGAGGGCTCGAGGCCGACGACCGGGATCCCGTCGGCGACGTAGGGATGGAGCACGTCGACGGTGTGACCGACGATGCGCCGGGCTGCGTCGAGCTGTCCGGTGCTGATCCAGGTCAGGCCGCAGCAGGCGTCCTCGCCGGCGACGGCCACCTCCAGCCCGGCTCGCTCGAGCAGGCTCACCGCCGCCTGGCCCGGACCGGTGGCGAAGTGCTCGGTGAACGAGTCGGCCCACACCACGACGTCGGGGCGGGCACTCCCCCGCCGCGGCGCCGCCCGCTCGCGCGCCCAGTCGGAGAACCGGCGTACTGCGAAGCCGGGGACGGCGCGCCGCTGGTCGATCCCGGCCGCCGCCTTCGCCAGGCGCTGGACGAGCCGGAGACGCAGGGCTCGGTTCGCGACCGGCACCAGGGGACGCGCCAGCCTGGCCCACTGGGGCAGACGCCCCAGCGCATAGTGGCTGCGCGGGCGGATCCTGCGGCGGTACCGCTGGTGCAGGGCCTCCGCCTTGTACGTCGCCATGTCCACACCGGTCGGGCAGTCGGTGGAGCATCCCTTGCAGGCCAGGCACAGGTCGAGGGCCTCGTGGACCTCCGGGGAGTCCCACCCGCGGTCCACGACCTCGCCGTTGACCATCTCCTGGAGCACGCGCGCGCGGCCACGGGTCGAGTCCTTCTCCTGACGTGTGGCCACGTAGGAGGGACACATCACCCCGCCGGTGCCTGTGCTGTCGGCGATGCACCTCCCCACGCCGGTGCACCGGTGGACCGCCCGGGCGAGGGACCCGCCGTCCTCGACGAGCCGGAGCGTGGTGCGCGGCTCGTGCAGCGGCCGACCCTGCCGGAGGTCGGCGTCGACGGGTCGTGGGTCGACGAGCACGCCCGGGTTGAGCACTCCGTCGGGGTCGAGGGCCGCCTTGACCTGCGAGAACAGCCCCAGCGCGGCCGGGGAGTACATCGCCGGGAGCAGCTCGGACCGCGCCCGGCCGTCCCCGTGCTCCCCCGACAGGGTCCCGCCGTGACCCGCGACGAGGGTGGCCGCGTCGTGCATGAAGGAGCGGAACCTGCCGCGCCCCCCGACGCTGCCGTCGAGCTCGAAGTCGATGCGCACGTGCACGCAGCCCTCGCCGAAGTGGCCGTAGGGCACCCCGTCGTAGCCGTAGTCGCGCAGGAGGGCGTCGAAGCCACGCAGGTAGGCGCCGAGCCTCTCCGGTGGTACGGCGGCGTCCTCCCACCCGGCGTGCGCGGGGCGGTCGAGGCTCCGGGCGGCGAGGCCGGCGCCGTCCTCGCGGATCCGCCACAGGGCAAGCTGTTCGGCGACGTCGGTGACCACCCGGTGGTCCGTGGCGCCGGCGTCCGCCGCGACGGCCCCGGCCAGTGCCCGCACCTCGGGCTCGGTCGCCCCGGTCACCTCGGCGAACAGCCAGCCGGCGCCGCGAGGCAGCGAGGGTACGGCGGCCTCACCCCTGCGCTCGGCGACCACGCGGACGATGCGCTCGTCGAGCCCCTCGCACGCGACGAGGGGATGGTGCAGCAGGGCGGGTACGGCGTCGGCGGCCTCGACCATCGATGGGTAGCCAAGCACGGCCAGGGCCCGGAACGGCGCGTCCTCCACGAGGTCCACGCGGGCACCGAGCACGAGCGCGAGCGTGCCCTCGCTGCCGACCAGGAACCGGTCGAGCCGACGGCCGTTCTCGGGCAGAAGGTGCTCCAGTGAGTAGCCCGACACCTGACGACCGAAGCGCCCGAACTCCGTGCGGACGGTCGCGAGATCCCCACCGACCACCTCGGCGAGACGCCGGGAGGCCGCCGACCCGTCGGGCGACTCGTCGAGGCGCAGCCGCTCCCCTGTGCCGGTCAGCACCTCGAGGCCCGCGACGTTGTCGACGGTGCGGCCGTAGCCGAGCGCGCGGGAGCCGCACGCGTTGTTGCCGATCATGCCACCGACGGTGCAGCGGCTGTGGGTCGACGGGTCGGGCCCGAAGCGGAGGCGGTGCGGACGAGCCTGCTGCTGCAGCGTGGCGTGGACCGTCCCCGGCTCGACGAGCGCGGTGCGGCTCGAGGGGTCGAGCTCGAGGACCCGGTTCAGGTGGCGGGAGGTGTCCACGACGATGCCCGTGCCCACCGCGTTGCCCGCGATCGACGTACCCGCGCCGCGCATGGTCAACGGGACGCCCTGCTCCCGCGCGACCGCGAGCGTCGCCTCGATCTCGTCGGCGTGACGGGGGTGCACGACGACGCGGGGCACGACCCGGTAGAGCGAGGCGTCGGTGGAGTACATCGCGCGGGTGAGCGACGAGTCGTCGACGTCGGCCACACCGTTGCGGCCGAGGGCCTCGACGAGGTCGCGGTTGTCGCCGGGGCTCACCAGAGCTCCAGGGAGGCGCGCAGGATCGTCGCGGCGTCCTCCTCGGTGACGTCCCGGGGTGCGGTGGCGAGCAGGCGCTGCTGCTTCATCGTCCCCTCGACGAGGTCGTCGACGTCGGCCTCGGTGTAGCCGACCGCCGCGATCCCGTTGGGCATCCCGATGTCACGCATCAGCGTCACCAGCACGTCCGGGAGGTGGTCACGCGGGGCGCCCGAGGGCTCGGCCCCGGGGGCGAGCAGTGCGGCGGCCTGGAGGTGGCGCTCCGGGGACGCCTCGAAGGTGAACCGGAACGCCTCCGGCGCGGTGAGGGCCACCGCCATGCCGTGCGGCACCATCGGCTCGTCGTCCGGGTAGCCCTCAGGGTGGAAGTCGCGCACCCGGCCGGCGATCGGGTAGGCGTTCGCGTGCGGGATGTGCACCCCGGCGTTGCCGAAGCCCAGGCCGGCGAAGGTCGCCGCGAGCGCCATCTGCCCGCGGGCCTCCTCGTCGTCGCCGTCGCGGACCGCGCGCCGGAACGACCCGGCCAGCAGGGACAGTGCCTGCCGCGACCACATGTCCGCGATCGGGTTCGCGCCGCAGTACGGGACCCGTTCCTCGGGACGTTTGGCCTCGTAGGAGTCGTAGGGCCGGGCGGTCCAGCTCTCCAGCGCGTGGCACAGGATGTCCATCCCCGCGGCCGCCGTCACCCCCGTCGGCTGCGTCATCGTCAGCCTCGGGTCCACCACGGCGAGCGTGGGACGCAGCCGGGCGTGGCTGATCCCGGACTTCACCTTCTGCGCCAGCACGTCGAGCACGCAGATCGTCGTGCTCTCGCTGCCGGTGCCGGTCGTGGTGGGTACCGCGACCAGCGGCTTGAGCGGCCTCGACGGGGCCATGCCTCCCCCGACCGGGGCGTTGACGTAGTCCATCAGCTGACCGGGGTTCGTGGTGAGGAGGTTGACCGCCTTGGCCGTGTCGATCGCCGATCCCCCACCGACCGCGACGAAGGCGTCCCAGGGGCCGTGCTCGCGGGCGTGCTCCACGGCCGCGACCATGCTCTCGTCGGTGGGCTCGACATGACTGAGGTCGGTCACCACCGCCTCCATGCCGAAGCCTCGGATCTGCTCCGCGACGCGTTCGGGGTGCCCGGTCGCCGCGACACCCGGGTCGGTGACCACGAGCACTCGCCTGACGTCGTACTGCCGGAGGTCGAAGCCGATCTCGTCGGCCGCCCCCGGGCCGAACTTCAGGGCCGGGGCGGCGTAGGTGAAAACGGTCTCGGCGGTCATTGCTCCTCCTCCTCGAGCAGGCCGAGGGCGTGCCGGGCTGCGGAGAGCAGCTCCAGGCCCACGGCCTTCGTCACGGGAACCCAGGCCGCGATCGCGGTCGAGCCGTTCTTCTCCACAACGTGCGGCTCGACGTCCGTGGAGTCCTCCTCGATCGTGGCGTCGAAGATGAGGTGGATGCCGTGGTAGTTCTCCACCACCCCGTCGTGGCGGGCCCCGACGAAGTGCGTGGCGTGCACGTCCTTGACCCGCCCGGGGGCGATGTGCAGCCCGGTCTCCTCGTAGACCTCCCGCCGCAGCGCGTCCCGGGGGTCCTCGCCGTGGTCGATCCCGCCGCCGGGAAGTGTCCAGCGACCCTCGATCCTGGTCCGCGAGGACATCTGTGTCAGCAGCACCTCGCCGTCTCGGGTGAGCAGGGCGTAGGCCGCGATCCGCTGGCGCTCGGGTGGGGCTGCGTCGACGGTCATGCGGCGAGTCTATGCAGCCGGCTACCTCGTCGTGCCGACCCGGCGCTCGTACGGACCAGATCAGAGCGGGTCAGCACACAGGGCCCCGCACCTCGAGTGAGGTGCGGGGCCCTGTGGCGTACGGGTTTCGTCCGGGCTTCGGATCAGCTTTGGTAGGAGCCGAAGTCGAAGTCGTCGAGCGCCACGGCCTGACCCCCGGCGGTACCGCCGAAGTCGTAGTCGTAACCCTCGTAGCCGGTCACGGAGTACGCGTTCGCCCGCGCCTCCTCGGTCGGCTCCACCCGGATGTTGCGGTAGCGCTCCAGGCCGGTGCCGGCCGGGATCAGCTTTCCGATGATCACGTTCTCCTTGAGGCCGAGCAGCGAGTCGGACTTGCCGTTGATCGCCGCGTCGGTCAGGACGCGCGTGGTCTCCTGGAAGGACGCCGCGGACAGCCACGACTCGGTGGCCAGCGACGCCTTGGTGATACCCATCAGCTGCGGACGGCCGGCCGCGGGCTTGCCACCCTCGGCGAGCACTCGGCGGTTCTCCTCCTCGAAGATGGCCCGCTCGACCAGGTCCGACGGCAGCAGGCGCGTGTCGCCCTGCTCCAGCACGAGGACCCGGCGCAGCATCTGCCGCACGATGATCTCGATGTGCTTGTCGTGGATGGCCACACCCTGGCTCCGGTAGACCTCCTGGACCTCGTCCACGAGGTGCTCCTGGGCCTTGCGGACGCCGAGGATGCGCAGCACCTCCTGCGGGTCCGGGGTGCCCTGGGTCAGCTGCTGGCCGACCTCGACGTGGTCGCCCTCGCCGACGAGCAGGCGGGCCCGCTTGCTGACGGGGTACTCCTGGACCTCCGAACCGTCGTCGGGCGTGACCAGCACCTTCTTGGCCTTGTCGGTCTCCTCGATGGTGACCCGACCGGCCGCCTCGGTGATCGGCGCACGACCCTTGGGCTGGCGCGCCTCGAAGAGCTCGACCACACGAGGCAGACCCTGCGTGATGTCGTCCGCGGAGGCCACACCACCGGTGTGGAAGGTACGCATCGTCAGCTGCGTGCCCGGCTCACCGATCGACTGGGCGGCGATGATGCCGACCGCCTCGCCGATGTCGACGAGCTTGCCGGTGGCCAGCGAGCGGCCGTAGCACTTGGCGCAGGTACCGGTGCGGGCCTCACAGGTGAGGACCGAGCGGACCTTGACCTCCTCGATCCCGGCGTCGACGAGCTCGTTGATCTTGACGTCACCGAGGTCCTCGCCCGCACCGACCAGGACCTCGCCGGTCCCGGGGTGGGTGACCTCGACGGCCGCGGTGCGGGCGTAGGCCGCGGTCTCGGCGTTCTCCGCCTTGACCACGACACCGTCGTCGAGGCGCTCGCCGATCCGCTTGGGCAGACCGCGCTCGGTGCCACAGTCGTCCTCGCGGATGATGACGTCCTGCGACACGTCGACCAGACGACGGGTCAGGTACCCCGAGTCCGCCGTACGCAGCGCCGTGTCGGCCAGACCCTTACGGGCACCGTGGCTGGCGATGAAGTACTCCAGCACCGACAGGCCCTCACGGAAGTTGGACTTGATCGGCCGCGGGATGATGTCGCCCTTCGGGTTGGCCACCAGGCCACGCATCGCCGCGATCTGGCGGACCTGCATCCAGTTACCGCGAGCACCCGAGGTCACCATCATGTAGATCGGGTTGTTCTTGTCGAAGGTGCCCTCGAGCTCGCCCGCGACCTCGTTCGAGGCCTGCGTCCAGATCTCGATGAGCTCCTGACGACGCTCGTCGTCGGTGATCAGGCCGCGCTCGAACTGCTGCTGGACCTTCTTGGCCTGGTTCTCGTACTTCTCCAGGATCTCGGCCTTGCGCGGCGGGGTCACGACGTCCTCGATGGACACGGTCACACCGGAGCGGGTCGCCCAGTGGAAGCCGGTGTCCTTGAGGTTGTCAAGCGCCCGCGCGACCTCGACCTTGGTGTAGCGCTCGGCGAGGTCGTTGACGATCACGCCGAGCTGCTTCTTGCCCACCTCGTAGTTCACGAAGGGGTAGTCGGCCGGCAGCGCCTCGTTGAAGAGGGCGCGGCCCAGCGTGGTCTCGAGGATGACCGGCTTGCCTGCCTCCCAGCCCTCGGGAAGCGCCTCACCAACGGCGGGCACCAGCTCGGGGATCCGGATCCGGACCTTGCTCTGGACGGCGATCTCGTGCCGGTCGAAGGCCATGATCGCCTCGGCCAGCGAGGAGAACACCCGGCCCTCACCGGACAGCTCGCGTCCCTCACCGGCGTGGGTGAGGAAGTAGAGGCCGATGATCATGTCCTGGGTCGGCATGGTCACCGGGCGACCGTCGGAGGGCTTGAGGATGTTGTTGGTCGAGAGCATCAGGATGCGCGCCTCGGCCTGGGCCTCCGCCGACAGCGGCAGGTGGACCGCCATCTGGTCACCGTCGAAGTCGGCGTTGAAGGCGG
>DGBP01000057.1 GCA_002384855.1 Nocardioidaceae bacterium UBA4001
CCGCTTCCCGCGGACCACGAGCTGGGTCGCGGGGCGTCTGGATCCGGCTCTGCCCACGGGACTGTCGCTGACCGCGGCGACGGCGACGGCCGTGGCCGCGGCCTGGATCTTTCTCGGTCTCACCCAAGATGTGCTGGCACATGAAGAGGTTGCCCTGCTCGACCCGGTCGTCCATGGCTGGGTGATGACACATCGCACCGGAGTGCTGAACCACTTCTTCAGCACAGTCACCTGGCTGGGCGCGGACGCTGTCACCGTGCCGCTCCTCGTAGTGACGGGGGTTGTGGTTGCCCGTCTTCGCGGGAGCTGGCGACCGGTCGTCGACGTGGTCACCGTGTACGCAACGGCCGTGATACTCCACGCCGTGGTCGCGCAGCTCGTCCACCGTCCTCGTCCCCCTGAGGTGGACTGGCTTTCCGGTGCGAGCGGATGGGCCTTCCCCTCAGGTCACACCACTCAGGCCCTCGCTGCCTTTGCTGTGGTTGCGCTCCTCGTGGGTTCACAGGCGGCCCGCCGTACCCGCGCGGTGGTGTACTCAGTCGCCGTCGTCGGCGTCGTCCTGGTGGGCTCGAGCCGGGTCTACCTGGGGATGCACTGGATGACTGACGTACTGGCTGCCGTCGCCATGACAACGGTTGTTGTTGCGCTCCGCACCGTCATCTACGCAGTGTTCGCTGGAGTGCAGGACGGCCCGCGACGGCCGAGACCCGGTGATGCCCCTACCCGATCCGGTGTCGACGCACACGCAGCCACGACGACCATGAAAGGAGAACACAGTGAGCATGCATCCGTCGCCTGATGTCGGTCGCCTGGCCCGTGCCACGACCGACCGGGACGATGCTGAGCCGGCACCCGTCTACGCTGGGTTCATGCATGTGGTGGTCGTCGACGACGAGGCCCGCATGGTCGATCTCATCGGCCGCTACCTGGGCGAGTTCGACGTCACGACCACCGGGTGCTACGACGGCCCGACCGGGCTCGAGGCGGCCCGCCGGCCCGACGTCGATGCCGTCGTGCTCGACCTGATGCTTCCCGGCATGGACGGGCTCGAGGTCTGCAAGCAACTGCGCAAGGAGGGGAACGACGTGCCCGTCCTCATGCTGACCGCCCGCGGAGCCGCGCCCGAACGGGTCACCGGGCTCGAGGCGGGCGCGGACGACTACCTGGTGAAGCCGTTCGCCCTGGAAGAGCTTCATGCCCGGCTGAAGGCCATCCGTAGACGACGAGAGCCCGACCACGGTCACCGCCTGGTCGTCGGCGACGTGGTGCTGGACCCGTTGGAGCAACGTGTGTGGATCGCTGACGAAGAGGTCACCCTGCCGCGTCGCGAGTTCGCCATGCTCACCTCGTTGATGGAGAACCCCGGTCGCGTGGTCAGCAGAGCAAGACTGTACGACGACGTGTGGGACGACGAGGTCGACATACGCAGCAACGCCCTCGACGTGCACATGTCGCGACTGAGGGCCCGACTCCAGGACTCCGAACAGGTCACGATCACGACGATGAGGGGAGTGGGCTACCGGTTGGAGCAGATCCGTCGATGAACCTGTGGCGCCGCGTCGTCGGTGATCGTCCGATCGTGACCCGCCTGGTCCTCGCCGTGGCCGGCGCCATGACCGCGGTTCTTCTGGTAGCCGGTGCATTCGTGTTCTGGCGCTTCGAGTATGCCCTCGACCGCCAGCTCGACCAGGACCTGCGGGCATACCAGGAGATCATCCAGCGCGAGATCCGCACCGGCACCACCCCGCCCAGCGACACCTTCGGCGAGAGCTATCAGGTCTACGCCGCAGACGGGACCTTCACGGGCGGAACCGCGGACGAACGGCTCGTGGACTCGGAGACGGTCCAAAGAGCCATGGACGGACAGGAACAGCATCAAGACATCGGGCGTCTGTTCCCTCCGACCGAGGATCCCTACCGCGTGGTCGTAGCCCGGGTCCAGACGCCCACGGGCCCGCTGGTCGTTGCCTCCGCCATCAGCAGGACCAATCACGACGAGGCGCTGCGTGAGTTGCTCCTGCAGCTCGCCATCGCGGACCTGACCACGTTGGCGGCTGCCGCGTTCGTCGGCTACCGAACCGCGCGGGCCGCGCTCAACCCCGTGGAGCGATATCGTGCCGCAGCTGAACGTGCTGGCGCCCAACCGGCCCCTCATCTGCCCATCAGCGACAACCGCGATGACGAGATCACCAGACTGGTGCACACCTTCAACCGCCTCCTGCACCGGATAGGTGAGGCGGCTGAACGGGAACGGCAGTTCCTCGCCGACGCCAGTCACGAGCTGCGTTCCCCGCTGGCCCTGATGCGAGCCGAACTCGAGTGGGCGCTGTTGCGTCCGCGATCCCCGGAGGACACCAAGATGGCTCTGGAGTCCCTGCAGGGCCAGGTGGAGCGGCTCATCGACCTGTCCGACGAGCTCCTTGACCTCGAGGAGCTGCGGGCGGACACCATCCGGGTGCGGGAGCCGATCGACGTCACCGCCCTTGTCGATGACGTGGCGGGCCGCTTCGACAAGCAGGCTGCCGAACAAGATCGGACGATCGAACGGCTGGTCTCGCCCGACCTGCAGATCTGCGGCAGCCGACGTTGGCTGGAGCTGGCGCTGAGCAACCTCGTCTCCAACGCACTTCGACACGGCGATGGCACTGTGCGCATAGCGGCGACATCCACACCGCGCGGTACGAGCCTCTCTGTCGACGACGACGGCCCCGGCTTCCCGAGTGACTTCATCGACTCGGCCTTCCAACGGTTCACCCGCGCTGACCCCAGCCGCGCCACACCGGGGACCGGACTTGGTCTTGCGCTGGTGCAGGCCGTTGCCGAAGCACACGGCGGGTCTGCCGACATCAGCGGTGCGAAGGTCAGCGTCGTGATGCCGGAGGCGACAGTCCCACCCTGAGAACGCGCCCACGGGATGGCGCGAGCGAGACGCGGCGTCAGGCGACAAGCAGTGCGAGGAGCTCGGTGAACCCGACGATGAGAGTCGCGATGGTCAGGGTCAAGGGCGCGCGCCCACCGCGGGACTGCGGTCGACGATTGATACCGGCGTCGTGGGCATAGCGGCCGCGGCTCTCGACAAAGACCCACAAGCCCATCGGTGCGGCCAGGATGACGCTGGCGAGCGCGACCGCTCCCAACCGCTCAAAGGTGAGTCGACTGAGGATGGCAGAGCCGGCGACCAGCGCGAGGGCCGTTCGCTGCCAGGCCAGTGCGGTGCGTTCGTTGCCGGCCCCGGGATCGGTCACGGCCATCAGATCCCGGTGACGAAGAGCACCACAGCAGCGGCGATCACACCGACCGCCAGCATGACGTTGAAGCTCGACGCGGGCAGCGGTTCCTGCCGTCGCAGAGCCCGCTCCGCCCTGGCCCAACGGAGCCACGCAGCCGCCGCGCTCACCAGACCCAGCGCGACCAAGAGCGCGGCCAGGCCTCGCTGCACACCCGCGGGAAACGAGAGCGGTACGGCGTCCAGCGCCACGCCGGCTGCCAACAACGCAAGGGAGGTCCTGATCCAGGCGAGAAAGGTGCGCTCGTTGGCGAAGCTGAACCGGGCGTCCGGCTCCGACCCCGACGCGTACACCCACCCGGGCCACCGCTGTCTCTCCGTCACCGGCACAGGCTACCGACCGACCACCTGTGGGTCGGGTGCTGGGTCATCCGTCGCCATCGCCGTCTCCCTGCCCGCTGGGCGGAGTATCGGCCCAGGCCGCCTGCGCGCCACTGTGTCCGATCAGCACGACCTCGACCGTCGCGCCAAGTGCTGCCACTGCGGTCGCAGCGACGAGGATCTCGGAGACCCAGCGCCGTCCCACCCGGCGGCTGAACATGAACGCGGCGAAAGCGATGGCGAGGGCGATGACCCAGGGGAGGAGCCGTTCGCCCATCTCCGCGTGCGTCTCCACCAGTGAGGTCTCAGGAACCCGCGCCTCGAGTGACTCGCCGCTCTCGGTCACCAACGGCAGGAGGAGGACGTTCAGCGCTGCGCCGGCGGCGACGATCCAACCGATCCTGGTGCGCATGCCAGGAATCAACGCTGCGGCCACGGCACCTATCGAGGCCAAGGGAACCAGGACCCACCGCCACCAGAATCTCTCGGTGTCACGGGAGGAAGCGGCCGCACCATCCTCATTGGACGCTCGTGCCTGGATGCCATGAAACATGAGCCCGTTCTCCCTCCCTGCCGGGGCCGGCGGCCTCAGGGTAGAGAGGAAACATGACCACAGGATGAAGGCTCGTCATGCCGGGGCCTTGCCGACGTCATGAGGCCGAGACCCTGGTGCACCACGGGAACCTGGACTGGTATCTGCGTGTTCTACTCAGTGTGAACGTCCTGGTCCGCGCGTTCGTGTACTCGTTCAACGGCTAGGAGAGGGAGCGTGGTGGTCGATCCCGGGCTGGTCCCGATGACAGAGTTCGAGCGCCTGGTAGCCGAGACGCTCGACGCCTTGCCCGCGTGGATCGCGCCCATCGTCGCAGAGATCGCCGTACTGGTGGAGGACGAGGAGGATCCGTCACTGGCGGCGCCCGGTGTCCGCAGGCTCGGGGTCTTCCATGGCATTCCCCGAACCCGGAAGGGGGGTCGGGTGCCGGGTACCCTTCCCGACACGATCACCCTGTACCGGCTGCCGATCCTGCGCGCCTGCACGAACCTCACCGACGTCCCTGACCGTGTCCTGAAGGTCCTCGGACATGAGGTCGGACACGCCATGGGGCTGTCAGAGTCTCGGCTGCGAGAGCTCGGCTGGTACTAGCCCGCAGCACGGAGCAGGTCAAGCGACCGGCGGAAGAGCTGCCGGGTCGTCCTGGAGGTCGGAAGGGCCGTAAGCCCCTGGACCGACCGCGGCCTGACCGGGTGTGATCGAAGGGTGCGGGGTGCCACGTATGACCGCGCCCCGGCGATCCGTACCGGGGACCGAGTGAGTGCGCCGCCGAGTGACCGTTCCGGAGACTATGTCCGTCTGGGACTGGCGGCGGGCCTGTTCGGCATCACCCTGCCGCCGTGCAACGGAATCGGTTGCCCGAGGTTGAGGAGAACGTCTTTCGGCTCATGCACGAACTGCCGGGCTGGCTGCTGCTCCCGTTCCAGGTGATTGAGCAGCTCGGCTCGCGCCTGGCTCCCGTCGTCGTGGGCTTGCTGGTCGTGCTGGCCCTGCGTCGGTTCCGGTTGGGACTCAGCATCGCGGTTGCCGGCACGGCCGCCTGGGTCGTCGCTCACGTGTTGAAGGCGTTCTTCGAGCGCCCGCGACCTGCAGAGTTCATGACGGACCTTCCCCGTGAGCTGTCGAGCGGGGGCCCGGCTTCATCTCTGGCCATACCGCAGTAGTCACGGCCATCGTCGCGGTCACCGCTCCGTACCTGTTTCGTCGGTGGCGTAGGGTGGTCTGGGCAGTTCCGGCGTTGGTCGGCTTCGCACGGATATCCTGGATCTCTGCTTGAGTGCA
>DGBP01000024.1:0-3235 GCA_002384855.1 Nocardioidaceae bacterium UBA4001
GTCCTGAGCGCCGACCACCTCTACACGGCCGACCTCAGGGCGGTCGTCGACGAGCACGTCGCGACGGGCGCCGACCTGACGATCGTCACCACACGCACCGCGGGGGACGCGAGCCAGCACGCCGTCGTCGAGTCCGACGACGACGGGGTGGTGACCGGCTTCGACTACAAGCCCGACGAGCCGAGCACCGACGTCGTGGCCACCGAGATCTTCTGCTTCACGACGGACGAGCTCACGGGGGCTCTCGAGCGCCTGCATGACGAGCTCGGCGGGCTCGGCGACTACGGCGAGGACCTCGTCCCGTGGTTCGTCGAGCACCGCTCCACGCGCGCGGTCGCGTTCGAGGGCTACTGGACCGACATGGGTACCTTGGCGTCGTACTGGCGCGCGCACATGGAGCTGGTCGACGGCACGGGGGTGGAGCTGGACGACCCCGACCGACCGATCCACTCGGCCCAGCCGCAGCTCGTGCCCGCGCGGGTGGCCGCCACCGGTCAGGCCGTCGAGAGCCTCCTGTCGCCGGGGTGCCGGGTCGCCGGCACGGTCCGGCACAGCGTCATCGGTCCCGAGGTGGTGGTCGAGGAGGGCGCCGAGGTGCTCGACTGCGTCCTGCTCGACCGCGTGCACGTCACGAGCGGCGTGCGCCTGACGGGCTGCGTCGTCGACGTCGGTGCCCGGCTCGAGGGGGCCGACCTGGGTGACGCGTCGAGCGTCACGCTCGTCGACGCCGACGCCTCGGTGGGGGCGGTCGAGGACCGCCCCTGACGGGCGTCAGCCGCGCCACTCCTCGAGGTGGATGTCCTCGTCGTCGCCGTCGTCGCCGCGCCGACGGGCGAGCAGCCCGACGGCGGCGCCCACGACGAGCAGGCCGCCGATGATCGCGGCCCACACCCACGTGGGGACGCCACCGTCGTCGCTCGTGTCGTCCTGGGCGGGGACGGCGGCCGTCGTCGAGGACGAGGTGGGGCGCTGCGAGGGCTCGGTCTCGCCGTCACCGGTGGTGGAGGAGGAGCTGGAGCTCGTCGTCGAGCTCGGCTCCGAGGTGCTCGACGACGTCGGCTCGCTGGTCGACGAGGACGGCGCGGTGGCGGAGGTCGTGCTCGGCGCGGACGTGCTGGCCGTGGGCGCGCTCGTCGAGGACGAGCTGCTGGTGGTGGTGGTGCTCGTCGCGGGTGGGGTGCCCTCGCCGCCCGGCTCCTCGACCGGTCCTTCGTCACCGCCGGGCGGGGCGTAGCGGAAGGACAGCGACCCGCTGATCGGGTGCCCGTCGGCGCTCACGACCTTGTAGGAGACCTTGTAGGTGCCGGCGGGCAGCGAGGACTTCAACGGCTGGTAGACCGTCGCACCGTCGACCTCGAGCTCCCCTTCCGTCGCGTCCGTCGACCCGGACGTGACCGTCACCTGGTTGAGACCGCTCTTGATCGGCTCGTTGAACCGCAGCATCACCTCGGGTGGGGTAGCGGTGAGGGTCGAGCCGTCGCGCGGGCTGGAGTTGTCCAGGCGCGCGTGCGCTGAGGCCGGCCCGGCCGTGGCGACCAGTGCGGCGAGCATCGCTGCGAGAGCGATGATCGCGGTGATGACGGGGACGAAGGGGGGAGCGGAGCGGTGCGGTGTGGTCACCGGCCCATCGTGCCTGATCGGCCTGCGTGCGTCCGGGAGGTGGGTGGTCACGAGCACCCTTCGGGAACAGGTACGATGGTCCGCGCTGCCTGAGACAGGCAGAACTTGGTGGGTATAGCTCAGCTGGTAGAGCATCGCGTTGTGGTCGCGAGGGTCGCGGGTTCAAGTCCCGTTACTCACCCCAAGGGCGAAGGGCCCCCGGTGCGCCGGGGGCCCTTCGTCGTCCTCTCGACGCCTGGATTTAACCTTGTCGTCCATTTCAGGCCATAGTGGTCGTGATGCAGACCGTGCGCTCGTGGCCCTACTCCGTCGCCGTGGTCGTCTCGGTCCTCGTCGGGGCGGCCGCGGTGGCCGGCACCTCCTCGCTCGGGATCCCCCTGAAGGACCCGGAGGGCTTCCTGGGCCCCGCCTACGTGCGCCTGCCCCTGCTGGCACTCGTCCTCTTCGGCATCGGCCTGGTCTTCGCCGGGCTCCGGCGCCGCGGGGTGCGACAGCTGTGGCTCGGCATGGGCGAGGTCGTGCGCCACGAGTGGAGCCTGCGTCGCCTGGCCTACGTCGGCACCGGTCTGGTCACCTTCTACGTCTGCTACGTCGCCTACCGCAACCTCAAGAGCGTGCTGCCCGTCCACCGGGAGGGAGTCCTCTACGACCACCAGCTGCACGCCGTCGACCAGTGGTTCCTCGGCGGCAGCGACCCGGCCGTGGTCCTCCACTCGGTCCTCGGGGTGGACTGGACGGCAGGTCTGCTCTCCTTCGTCTACCTGCTCTACCTGCCGTTGGTCCCGGTGAGCCTCATGGCGGTCCTCGTCCTGAGCCGTGACGTGGCGGTGGGGGCGTGGTACGCGACGGCGCTGAGCCTCAACTGGGTCCTCGGCACGCTCAGCTACTACGTCCTCCCGGCGCTCGGCCCGGTCTACGCCAGGCCCAGCCTGTACGCGGGGCTGCCGCGCACCGAGGTGGCCGACCTGCAGCAGGCCCTGCTGAGCAACCGGGTGGAGTTCCTCGCCGACCCGCTCACGAGCGACGCCATCCAGGGGGTCGCGGCCTTCGCGTCGTTGCACGTGTCGGTGACCTTCGCCCTGGCGCTCTTCCTCCACCGCACCAGCCCGGCCCGCTACCTGCGCCTGGCCGCGTGGACCTTCTTCGGCCTGACCTTCGTCGCGACCCTCTACTTCGGTTGGCACTACGTGCTCGACAACCTCGCCGGGGTGCTCGTCGGTTACCTCGCCGTGGTGATCGGTGCCCGGGCCACCGGCCAGCACCGCCGGGCGCGGAGGTCTCAGCGCACCTGGTGGCGCGCGGCGATCTCCTTCAGCTCGGCGCTCTCCAGCCCGGGCTGCGGCCGGAAGACCGCCTCGCGGTAGTAGCGCAGCTCGGCGATCGACTCGACGATGTCGGCGAGCGCGCGGTGGCCGCCGTTCTTGTCCGGCGAGGCGAAGTAGGCCCGCGGGTACCAGCGGCGGGAGAGCTCCTTGATCGAGGAGACGTCGATCATCCGGTAGTGGAGGTGGGCCTCGAGGGTCGGCATGTCCCGCACGAGGAAGGCGCGGTCGGTCGCCACGCTGTTGCCGCCGAGCGGCGCCTTGGCGGCGTCGGGCACGTACTCCTTGATGTG
>DGBP01000024.1:3350-3556 GCA_002384855.1 Nocardioidaceae bacterium UBA4001
TGGGTCGAAGAAGTCACGGCGATCACCCTAGCGACCCGCCGGGCGTCGTCCCCGTCACGGGGAGTCCTACCCGCCGACAGGGCCCCCCGGCCGGGTTAGCGTGTCGCCCATGAGCGCGACGCCCCCTCCGCCCCCGCCCGGCCGGCCGCCGGCCCCAGCGGGCCCCCCGCCGCCGCCCCCGGGACGGACCGCCGGCGCGTCCGCGA
>DGBP01000068.1:0-568 GCA_002384855.1 Nocardioidaceae bacterium UBA4001
CTCGCGCAGCTGCTCGGCAGCGGCATCGATCATCGCCAGCTCCTGCTCCCACTGCATCGAGCCGACGCCGTACGCGTGCCCGGTCCAGTCGAGGTCGCCGTCGTACATGTAGGTCACCGACGGGGAGGCCGCGGACGCGCCGACCACAGCGGTGAGCCGCTCCCCGACCTTGTCGGCGCCGACGAACTCCGCCCCCCGGCTGCCCGCGACGGTCAGCCCGGAGTCCATGAAGTCACGGCGGTTGACCACCGTGGTGTGCACGCCGGCCGCAGCGAGCCGGGCGAAGCCCGTGGTGTGCGGCTGCCACACCCGTGGGTCGACGTCGGCGTCCCACGCGAGGGCGTTGAGGAGCCGGTCGCTGCCGGGGATGCGCGAGGTGTAGCCGACCACGCCGTGGGTTCCGGGGGTCAGTGCGGTGCCCAGCGAGGTCAGGCTGGTGGCGGTCGTGGAGGGCACGCCCACGGTCGCCGGGTCGCTGCCGTCGAGCAGCGAGTGCAGGAAGGGCGCCTCGGTGGGGTGGTCGCGCAGCAGCTCGTAGCCGAGCCCGTCGACGAGGAAGACGACGTAC
>DGBP01000068.1:712-1146 GCA_002384855.1 Nocardioidaceae bacterium UBA4001
GTTGGCTCCCGGCGGCGGCACCGGTCGGCCGGCGTACGACGCCGGGTTGGCCACCATCCGGTTCACCACCACCGACCGCACCGTGGAGAGCATCACCGCCTCCGTGGACGTGGCGGTGTACGGCTCCGGCAGGAGGTCGTCAGGGGCGTGCTCGTCGGTGTGGGCGACGATGAGACGGCTCGGCGTGAGCACGACGACCGTCATGTGCCGGCGCACCTCGTCGCGGTCGATGGTGGGCTCGTGGTGCACGAGGTAGGACACGACGTCCTCACCGGCGACGGCGGCGTTCACCGCGTCGGCCACCACGTCGGGGTAGTACCCGGACTTCTCGATCGTGGCGCGGAGGTCTGCGTAGCGGTCAGGCATGCTGCTCAGTCTTTCACGGTGCCGCACGGCCTCGCGCCGCGAGGACCACCTCGGCGTCCAGGCCGTCG
>DGBP01000068.1:1186-16029 GCA_002384855.1 Nocardioidaceae bacterium UBA4001
CCGACCAGCACGAGGTTCAGGTCCAGGGCGCGCACCTGCGGCAGGTCGTTCTTCAGCTGGGCGACGCGCAGCAGGAGGTGCTCGATCGCGTCGACGTCCACCTTCTCGGCGCCGCGGTAGCCGAACAGCATCGGCGCGGCCTTGATCTCGCGGACCATGTCGGCCGCCTCGCCGCTGTGCATCGGCGGGATCCGGTAGGCCCGGTCCCCCAGCAGCTCGGTGGCGACCCCGGAGATGCCGAAGGAAACCACCGGTCCGAAGAGCGGGTCCTCCATCCCGGCGATCGTCACGGGCACACCGGGCGCGGCGACCCGCTGCACGATGAAGCCGGCCGCCTCGGGCTCGTCGATGATCTCCCACATCGACGCCCAGGCGTCGCGCATCTCCGCCTCGGTGTCGATGTTGCGCCACACGTGGGCCAGGTCGGGCCGCTGGCGTAGGTGGTCGGCGGTGGCCTTGAGCACCACGTCCCAGCCGAGCTCCTGCCCCGCGGCGACCGCCTCGTCCGCCGTACTCACCTCCACCCGCCGCCACAGGTCCACCCCGTAGGCGTCGAGCACCTCGCGCAGCTCGCCGAAGGCCAGGTCACGGCCCTCGGGGCAGTCGATGAGGGCCTGGCTCAGCAGCCGGCGCGCGCGGCTGATGTCGACCTCCTCGGCGGGCACCAGCGCGCCCTCGGGCCGCGACAGCCAGGTGGCGTACTCCACGACCCGGGCCAGCGCGCGGACCGCCGCCTCGACGGCGGAGTACGACGGCACCGAGCCACGTCCCGCGGTGGCGCCGGCCACGTCGGGGACCCGCAGGAGCTCGGGGATCCCCTCCGTGGCGAGGAAGGTCGAGACCAGGGGCTTCTCGGACTGCTCCCCCACGGCCGCGAGCACGTTCGCGACCTCTACGCCCGTGGTGTTCAGCACCGGGATGAAGACCGCGACGACGGAGTCGACGCCGGGGTCGTCGATCGCCTTGTCGAGCGCACCCTCGAAGTCCTCGGCGTTGGCCTCGGGTCCGAGCGCGATCGACTTGCACACGTCGAGCCCCTCTGCCGCGGCGGCGTCCGCGGCGAGCAGGCCGAGGGCGTCGGAGTTGCCGACGATCGCGACGCGACGGCCCTTCGGCAGGCGCTGGTGGGCGACGAGCTGGGCGACGTCGAGCATCTCGTCGAGGTTGTCGACCTGGATCACGCCGGCCTGGCGGAACATCGCGTCGACCGCCGCAGGTGGCGCGACGATGCTGCGGACGGCGTGGCCCATCGGGACGCCTTGGGTGGTTCGTCCGGAGCGTACGGCGATCACCGGCTTGCGACGGGACACGCGACGGGCGATCCGGCTGAACTTGCGCGGGTTTCCGATCGACTCGAGGTAGAGCAGGACCACCTCGGTGGCGGCGTCCTCCTCCCAGTACTGCAGGAGGTCGTTGCCCGAGACGTCGGCACGGTTGCCGGCGCTGACGAAGGTCGACAGGCCGAGGCCGCGCCGCGACACCTTCTCCAGGATCGCCTGTCCGAGGGCGCCGGACTGGGAGAAGAAGCCGACCCGGCCGCGTGGGGGCATCACCGTCGACAGGGAGGCGTTCAGCGAGACGTCGCTGGAGGTGTTGATGATGCCCAGGCAGTTGGGGCCGATCAGCCGAAGGCCGTAGCTGCGCGCCAGCCCGACCAGCCGGCGCTGACGGGCCCGGCCCTCGTCACCGGTCTCGGCGAAGCCGGCAGAGACGACGATCAGCCCGTGCACGCCCTTGGCGGCGCAGTCGATCACCACGTCACTGACCGACTCGGCGGGCACGGCAACGATCGCGATGTCCACCGGCTCGGGGATGTCGGCGACACTCTTGTAGGCCGGCAGCCCCGACACGGCGTCCGCGGACGGGTTCACCACGTGCACGCGGCCGGTGTAGTTGCCGAGCACCAGGTTGTGCACCAGGGTCCGGCCGACGGTGTCCTGGCGACGGGAGGCGCCGATGATCGCCACGCTCCGCGCCTCGAAGAACCGCTGGATCGACGCCGCCTCGGCCCGGTGCTCCCGGGACAGCATCACGCCGATGGAGGTCTCGGTGGAGTCGATCGGGAACTCGAAGCGCATCACCCCCTCCTCGAAGCCACCCGCGACCTGGTAGCCGGCCTCGCGGAAGATCTGGCTCATCCGCTGGTTCTCGGGGAGCACCTCGGCCACGAACTTCTTCACACCCAGCTCGCGGCCGGCCTGCGCCAGGTGCTCGAGCAGCAGCTGGGCGATGCCGCGGCCCTGGTGGGCGTCCTGGACCAGGAAGGCGACCTCGGCCTCCTCGCCGTTGCCGTCGGGCGGGGCGATCCGGTCGAAGCGGCCCACGGCGATCATCTTCTGCGCCACGGTCAGCACGAAGGCGACCCGGTCGCGGTAGTCGACGTGGGTGAAGCGCTCGACGTCGCGCTGCGACAGCGTCGGCATCGGGGCGAAGAACCGGAGGTACTTCGACTCCGCGGAGACCTGCGAGTAGAACTCGACGAGGAGCTCCTCGTCGTCGGCGGCGATCGGCCGGAGGTGGGCGGTGTGGCCGTCGCGCAGGAGGACGTCGGCCTCCCAGTGGCGCGGGTAGGGGCGTGCCGTCGTGGACCCGGCGGCAGGGGCGGTGACCGGCGTCGTGTCTGAGGCGCTCACCCCGGCAATCTAGCGCGTTGCCGGTGCTCCCGGCGTGCCCCTGCACGGCCTCGGCGGCCGCCGGGTGAGAATGGCGCAATGGCCAAGCGCACAAAGCCTGCACCGCTCCCCGACGACTTCGAGGAGCACATCGTCGACATCGACGTCGGCGAGGAGATGCGGGGCAGCTTCCTCGAGTACGCCTACTCGGTGATCTACAGCCGCGCGCTGCCCGACGCCCGCGACGGTCTCAAGCCCGTGCAGCGCCGGATCCTCTACACGATGGGCGAGATGAACCTGCGCCCCGACCGTGGCCACGTCAAGAGCGCCCGCGTCGTCGGTGAGGTCATGGGTCGGCTGCACCCCCACGGCGACGGCGCCATCTATGACGCGTTGGTCCGCATGGTGCAGTCCTGGTCGTTGCGGGTGCCGCTCGTCGACGGCCACGGCAACTTCGGATCCCCGGACAACGGCCCAGCCGCAATGCGCTACACCGAGTGCCGGATGGCGCCGGCCGCGATGCCTATGACGGTCTCGATCGACGAGGACACCGTCGACTTCAAGCCGAACTACGACAGCCGCGAGCAGGAGCCGACCGTCCTGCCGGCGGCGATCCCGAACCTCGTCGTCAACGGCGCCTCCGGCATCGCCGTGGGCATGGCGACGAACATGGCCCCCCACAACCTGGTCGAGGTGGTGCAGGCGCTGCGCCACCTGATCTCGAACCCCGCGGCCGACCTCGACGCGCTGATGCGCTTCATCCCCGGCCCGGACCTGCCGACCGGCGGCAAGATCGTCGGGCTCGACGGCATCCGCGACGCCTACGAGGCCGGCCGGGGCTCGTTCAAGATGCGCGCGACCGCCCGTGTGGAGAACGTGACCCCGCGCCGCAAGGGCATCGTGGTGACCGAGCTGCCGTACGGCGTCGGGCCGGAGAAGGTCATCGAGCGGATGAAGTCCCTGGTCCAGGCCAAGAAGCTGCAGGGCATCTCCGACGTCAAGGACCTCACCGACCGTGAGCAGGGCCTGCGGCTCGTGATCGAGGTCAAGAACGGCTTCCACCCCGAGGCGATCCTCGAGCAGCTCTACAAGCTGACCCCGATGGAGGACAGCTTCGGCATCAACGCCGTCGCGCTCGTCGACGGTCAGCCCCGCACCCTCGGCCTCAAGGAGATGCTGGAGGTCTACCTCGGGCACCGCTACGACGTCGTACGCCGCCGCTCCGCCTTCCGCCGCGGGAAGGCGGCCGACGAGCTCCACCTCGTCGAGGGACTGCTGATCGCGATCCTCGACATCGACGAGGTGATCCAGCTGATCCGCACCAGCGAGAACGCCGCGGAGGCCAAGGACCGCCTGATGCAGGTCTTCGACCTCAGCGACGTCCAGGCGACCTACATCCTCGACATGGCCCTGCGCCGGCTGACGAAGTACTCCCGCCTCGAGCTCGAGAAGCGCAAGGACGAGCTCGTCCGGGCCATCGAGGAGCTCGACGCGATCCTCGCCGACGAGAAGCTGCTGCGCCAGGTCGTGTCCGACGAGCTCGCCGAGGTCGCCAGGACCTACGGCACCCCGCGGCGCACCGTGCTGCTGGAGTCNNGGTCGGGTCGTCAAGCTCGACGTGCTCGACCTGCCGACCCTGCCCGCCACCGCCAACGCCCCGCACCTGCAGGGCGGCGCGCCGGTCAGCGAGTTCCTCTCCCTCGAGGTCGACGAGCGGGTGCTGACCCTCGCCGCCTTCGACCCGGACACGCCGGGTCTCGCGCTCGGCACCGCCCAGGGCGTGGTCAAGCGGGTGAACCCGGACTTCCTCAGCAACCGGGACGACTGGGAGGTCATCCGGCTGGCCGACGGTGACGAGGTGGTCGGCGCGGTCGACCTGCGCACCGGCGAGGAGCAGCTGTGCTTCGTCACCTCGGACGCCCAGCTCCTGCACTTCTCCGCCGGCCTGGTGCGACCGCAGGGCCGTGCCGGCGGCGGTGTCGCAGGCGTCCGGCTCGCCCCGGGACAGCGCGTCGTGTCGTTCACGGCGTTCGCCCCCGGCGACGACACCGTCGTGGTNNGCTGCAGCCAGCGGGGCGCCGGTCGACCTTCCCGAGGCGACCGGTCGCCGCGACGGCTCGGGCGTGCCCGCGCCCCAGCCGATCGCCGCCTGCTCCTCCCCCGTGAGCGCCCTGCACCCCGGCGCCCCCACGACGTCGTGAAAGGCTGAGCCCATGACCTCCCCACGCCGACTGCTGACCGCCGGCACGCTCGTGGCCGGGCTGACGCTCGCCGGGTGCACCTCCGACGGTGGGCAGGAGGAACGCACCCCCGAGGACGTGCTTGCCGCGGCCAAGACCGCCCTGGACGAGACCTCCGGCGTCCGTATCGCCCTCGCGACCGAGAAGCTGCCCGCGAAGGTCGACGGCATCCTCAGCGCCACCGGCGTCGGCACCCACGACCCCGCCTTCGAGGGTGACCTGACGATCTCCACCGGGGGGATCACCGCCGACGTGCCGGTGGTCGCGGCCCAGGGCAAGGTCTTCGCCAAGCTGCCGTTCACCACGGAGTTCGTCGAGGTCGACCCCGCCGCCTACGCCGCTCCCGACCCCGCTGCGTTGATGGAGACCGAGGGCGGGTTGTCCTCCCTGCTCACTTCGGCGGAGGGCATCGAGGAGGGCGAGCAGGTCCGCAGCGGGGAGGACGTGCTGGCGTCGTACTCCGGCACGGTGCCCGGCGACACGGTGGCCGCGATCATCCCGAGCGCGAACGCCGACTCCGACTTCGACGCCCGGTTCACCGTCGACGACGAGGACCGGCTCCGCGAGGCGGTGCTGACCGGCCCGTTCTACCCGCAGGCCGGCGACGTGACCTACACCATCGGCTTCGAGGAGTACGACACCTCCGCGGACATCACCGTTCCGTGAGCGCGAGCCCGCGGCTGCTGCTCGGCCTCGCCGCCGTCGCGGTCGCGTTCGCCGCAGCCGACACCTACGTGGTGGTCCTGGCCCTGCCGGAGATGATGACCGGGGCCGGGCTCGCCGTCGACGAGCTCCAGCGCGCCGCCCCGATCGTGTCGGGCTTCCTGCTCGGCTACGTCGCGATGCTGCCCCTGATCGGCCGCATCGCCGACCTCCGCGGCCGGCTGCCGGTACTGGTGGGCTCGCTCGTGGTGTTCGCGCTCGGCTCGCTGGTCACCGCGGCGTCGTACGACCTCGCCAGCATGGTCGTCGGCCGCTTCCTGCAGGGCATGGGCGGCGGCGGGCTGGTGCCGGCCACCCTCGCGCTCGTGGCCGACATCTACCCGCCGCGGCGCCGGGGCGTCCCGCTGGGTGTCGTCGGGGCGGTGCAGGAGCTCGGCAGCGTGGTCGGGCCCCTGTACGGCGCGGTGGTGCTCGCCGTGGCCGACTGGGAGGCAATCTTCTGGCTGAACCTCGCCGTCGGCCTGGTCCTGGCCGCGGTCCTGGCCGCCTCGGGAGGCGACCGGCCCGCGCGCCGGCGGACCTGGGACGTGCCCGGGGCGGTCCTCGCGGCGGCCGTGGTCGGACTGCTGACCCTGGTGCTGCTCGAGCCGGACCCGCTCACCGAGGGCGTCACCACCGGTCTGGCCTTCCTGCCCGTGGTGGGCGGCTCGCGGTGGCTCTCCCCGCTGACGCTCACGCTGCTGGCCGTGGTGACGGCGCTGGTGGTGCACAGCCTCCGCGCCGACCGGCCACTGCTGGACCTCCGCGGCTGGGCGCGCACCGGACGGTCGGCCGACCTGCCCGGCGCCGGGCTGCTCGCGCTCTCCCTCGGCGGAGTGATCCTCGCGTTCGCCACGGCCGACCCGGAGGTGGAGGTCTTCTCCCCCGCCGGTCCCTGGTACCTCACCCTGGCCGTGGCGGCAGCGCTGCTGTTCTGGCTGCGCCACCGGCGGGTGGCCGACTCGCTCGTTCCCCACGGGGCGTTCCGCGCGGCTCCCGCCTGGGGCTCGGTGGTGGTGAGCTTCTTCGTCGGGTCGGCCCTGATCGCCGCGCTGGTGGACATCCCGCTGTTCGCCCGGGTCACCGTCCACCCGGACTCCCAGCTGATGGCCGCACTGGTGCTGGTGCGCTTCCTCGTCGCCCTGCCGGTCGGCGCCCTGGTCGGCGGCTCCCTGGTGCGGTCGGTACCGACCGGCGTGGTCACCGCCGCCGGCATGGCACTCGCGGCGGTCGGCTTCGCCTGGATGAGCGGGTGGGGGCTCGAGAGCCTCGCCGACCCCGTGTCGACCGTGCCCCTGGTCCTCGGCGGACTCGGCTTCGGCCTGGCCCTGGCCCCGGTCAACGCCGCTCTCCTCGCCGCCACCGAGGACGCCGTACACGGGGTGGCGAGCGCCTTGCTGGTGGTTGCGAGGATGGTCGGCATGCTCGTCGGCATCTCCGCCCTCACCACGATCGGTCTGCGCCGCTACTACAGCGTCCAGTCCGACCTGCCCGCGCCGGCCGAGGTCTGCGGGGGTGCGACCCGCTGCGCGGAGTACACCACCCTCCTGCGGGAGGCAGGCCTCGCCCAGCTGCAGACCGTCTTCGTCGGGGCCGCCGTGGCGTCGGTGGTGGCCGGGGTGCTCGCGCTGGTCACCTTCCGCTCCTTGAGGACCGCAGCATGACGGGGCCGGACGCGACGTGCAGCGACGGCTCGCTGGCCGCCGGCGAACCGCTCGCGGGCACCTCGCCGTACGCCCTCTCCTGGGTGGCCCTGGAGCAGAACGGCCCCTGGGGTGCCCGCGCGTTCACCGACAGCCACCTCGACCCGGGCGTCGGCAAGGCGATCGAGGACCTGGCTGCGACGCACGACGTGCGCCCCTCGCTGATCCGGCGCCCCGGGCACCACGCCGACGCGGCCAGCGGTCACGAGAGCGGCAGGCACGTGCTGGTCGCGCACACCCGTCCCGGACGGACCTGGCTGCTGGCGGGCCGCGTAGCGCGCCCCGAGGAGCTGCTGGCCACCGACTGGGCCGCGCTTCGCGACGGCGACCTGGAGGGGGTACGACGCTCGCTCCCCACGCTCGAGCCGTCGACCGACGCCCACCTGCTGGTGTGCACCAACGGCAAGCGCGACGTGTGCTGCGCGGTCAAGGGCAGACCGGTCGCCGTAGGCGTCGCGCCGCGCCACCCGGGGCGGGTCTGGGAGGTCACGCACACCTCCGGGCACCGGTTCGCCCCCACCGCCGTGCTGCTCCCGGCTGGCACCCTCCACGGCCGCCTCGACGTGACCTCGGCGGAGCAGCTGCTGACCGTCGCCGCGGAGGGCGCCACCGTGCTGGAGGGCAGCCGGGGCCGGTCGACCTGGCCGGCGCCGGCCCAGGCCGCCGAGCTCGCGGTGCGCGAGACCATCGGCGTGCTCGGCCTCGACGCGCTCGAGATCACCGGCCACGACGCGACCGGGGAACGCTCCTGGTCGACCCGCGTGCACCACGTCGACGGCCGGTCCTGGGAGGTGCAGGTGGAGGCGCGGGAGTCCGAGGCCCTGCGCGCCGAGTCGTGCGGCAAGGCCCTCAAGCCGATGACCTGGTTCACGCGGACCACCGAGGAGTGCGACAGGTAGGACGAGGGGGTCCGGCGGAATGTCCCCCGTCCGGGTCATGCGCGGGAGGTGCGCGCGGGTCCACCGTGGTGGCATGCAGCACGCCGAGCCCATGCACGGGCACCTCGACGGCCGGCAGCACGTGGTGCGGACCGTGCTCACCGCCGTACTCGTCATCTTGTCCGCGGGGGTCCTCCTGGGCTGGCTCGTCGGCATGGCACTCACCGAGGCGTTCGACGCCACGGGTCTGCAGGAGCTGATCGCGCGGGAGTTCTCGGGGCCCGCCGCACCGCCCGAGACGGTGGCCGATAGCCTGCGGCCGTGAGCCAAGACTTCGACGCGATCCTCCAGGCGAACCAGCGCTACGCCCAGACCTTCGAGCACGACGGCCTGTCCGGAAAGGCGGCCGCCGGGCTCGCCGTGGTCACCTGCATGGACGTCCGGGTCGACCCGCTGCCGATTCTGGGCCTCCGGCCGGGCGACGCCAACATCCTCCGCAACCCCGGCGGCCGCGTCACCCCGCAGGTGCTCGAGGCGCTCGTGCTGGCCACTCACCTGCTCGGTGTCGAGCGGGTCATGGTCATCGAGCACACGCGCTGCGCGGTCGCCGGCTCGACGCCCGAGGCCGTCCGACAGCGCGTCAGCGACGCCAGCGGCAAGGACGCGTCGTGGCAGCCCTTCCTCGTCGCCGGTGACCAGGAGACCGCCCTGCGCGAGGACGTGGCCGCCGTCCGCTCCTATCCCCTGCTCGCCGACGGGGTCGAGGTCGGCGGGTTCATGTACGACGTCGACACCGGCCTGGTCAGCCGCGTCGTCTGACCGCTGAGGACATCGGCGTTCAGGCGTCGATGGCGTCCGCATCCACCTCGTAGGCGCCCTGCACGATGAACTCCTTGCGCGGCGCGACCTCGGAGCCCATGAGCAGCTCGAAGACGTGCTCGGCGACCTCGGCGTCGTCGACCGTGATCCGTCGGAGCGTGCGGTGGCGGGGGTCCATCGTCGTCTCAGCGAGCTGGTCGGCGTCCATCTCACCGAGGCCCTTGTAGCGCTGGATCGGCTCCTTCCAGCGCACGCCCTTCTTGGTCAGCTCGGCCAGCTTCCGCTGCAGCTCGACGTCGGAGTAGGTGTAGACGTACTTGTCCATGCCCTTCTTCGGGTTGGACAGCTCGATCCGGTGCAGCGGCGGCACCGCGGAGTAGACGCGGCCGTCGAGGATCAGCTCGCGCATGTACTTGAAGAACAGCGTGGCCAGCAGGGTGCGGATGTGGGCGCCGTCGGAGTCCGCGTCGGCCATGAAGATGATCCGACCGTAACGGCGGGCGTCGAGGTCGAAGGTGCGCCCCGACCCCGCGCCGACGACCTGGATGATCGAGGCGCACTCGGCGTTCTTCAGCATGTCGCCGACCGAGGCCTTCTGGACGTTCAGGATCTTGCCGCGGATCGGCAGCAGCGCCTGGAACTCGGAGTTGCGGGCCAGCTTCGCCGTGCCGAGCGCCGAGTCACCCTCGACGATGAACAGCTCGCTCCGGTCGATGTCGTTGGAGCGGCAGTCGGCGAGCTTGGCCGGCAGCGCGCTGGACTCCAGGGCGTTCTTGCGGCGCTGGGTCTCCTTGTGCTGGCGCGCGGCGATGCGGGTCCGGGAGGCGTTGACGACCTTCTCCATGACCAGCTTGGCCTGCGCCTTCTCGGCGCGCTTGGTGGAGGTGAGGATCCTCTTCAGCTCCGCGTTGACCACCTTGCGGACGATCGTGCGGGCCGCCGGGGTGCCGAGCACCTCCTTGGTCTGGCCCTCGAACTGCGGCTCGGCGAGACGGACCGTGACGACCGTGGTCAGCCCTTCCAGCACGTCGTCCTTGATCACGTCGGGGTCGTTGACCTTGAGCTGCTTGGTGCCGCGCAGGACGTCGTTGAACGTCCGGGTCAGCGCCTGCTCGAACCCCGACACGTGGGTGCCGCCCTTCGGCGTGGCGATCACGTTGACGAAGGAACGCATCTCGGTGTCGTAGCCGGTGCCCCAGCGCAGCGCCACGTCGACCATCAGGTCGCGCTCGACGTCCTGCGGCGTCATGTGGCCCTTGTCGTCGAGCAGCGGGACGGTCTCGGTGAACTTGTCGTGGCCCTGCAGCCGGAACACCTCGGTGACCGGCTCGTCCGCAGCCAGGAAGTCGCAGAACTCCGTGATGCCGCCGTCATGACGGAAGCTCTCCTCGACCGGCTCGTCGCCGCGGAGGTCGCGGATGACCAGCTCGAGGCCCGGGACGATGAAGGACGTCTGACGCGCCCGGGTGACGAGCTCGTCGAAGACGAACGTGGCGTCCTTGGTGAAGATCTGCCGGTCCGGCCAGAACCGCACACGCGTGCCCGAGACGCCCTTCTTCACGCGCGCGCCCTTGCGGGTCAGCCCCGACTGCGGCGTGAACGCGGCGCCGGGCAGCTCGCCGTCGAAGACACCGGGCGCACCCCGGTGGAACGACATGCCCTGGATGGCCGGCGAGCGCTCGACGTCCACGTCGAGGCGGGCAGAGAGGGCGTTCACGACCGAGGCGCCGACGCCGTGGAGACCGCCGGTGGCGACGTACGAGCCCCCGCCGAACTTCCCGCCGGCGTGGAGCTTGGTGAAGATCACCTCGACGCCGGGGAGCCCGGTCTTGGGCTCCTTGTCCACCGGGATGCCCCGGCCGTCGTCGTGGACCTCGGCCGAACCGTCGGCGTGCAGGGTGACCTCGATCCGCTGCGCGGCGCCCGCGAGCGCCTCGTCCACACCGTTGTCGATGATCTCCCACAAGCAGTGCATCAGCCCCCGGGTGTCGGTGGACCCGATGTACATGCCCGGACGCTTGCGCACCGCCTCGAGGCCCTCGAGGACCAGAAGGTGGTGGGCGTTGTACGAGTTGTCGATCTTGGTTCCTCCGGCGGTGCGGGCTGGCACGTCACTCCTCAACGCAGGTGCTCGAGCGGGCGAGCGCGCCCGCTCGGGCAAATCTACCCGCGACACGCCCACGCTCCGTCACGCCACGCCTACCGCGGTTCGAGCCCCCGACACGACACCATGTGGGTCACGTCACGATGTGACAACGGTTCGTTTCGACTGGTGGAAAACCGGCAACCGTGACACCCAGCCGGTCGAGACTGGTGGACGAACCACAGGTGTCATCCGCGCTTGTGTCCAGGGTCACCCGGACGCGGGTCGGAAGACTCCTGCGGAGGGAAGACCCTCGCATGGTTGGATGTTGTAGTCAGGTGAAGACGGAGTGAACCGGGCGAGATTGGCCGGAGGCAAAACCGGGAACATTGGACCCAGTCGCTACGTTGAGCAGGACACCATGGAAGGAAAGAGGCCTCAAGTGACCACTGCAGTTGCCCCCAGTACCCCACTGTCGGCTGTGGACCGCTGCGACCGATGCGGCGCTCAGGCCTACCTGCGCGTAGAGCTCACCGGTGGCGGCGACCTCCTCTTCTGCGCGCACCACGCCCGCGAGCACGGTGACAAGCTTCGCGAGATCGCAGTCCACGTGCACGACGAGACCGACCGTCTCACCGACCGCCCGACCACGACCGCGGACAGCGAGCGCTGACCCGGACCCCCAGACCCGAACCCACGAGGGCCCCGCACCTGACGGTGCGGGGCCCTCGTCGTGTGGCAGGGTTACGCCGGTGAGCGGAGTCGAGGTCCTCGTCGCCCTGGCCATCCTGGCGGGCCTGGTCGGCATCGTGCTGCCCGTCCTTCCCGGCACGTTCCTGATCCTCGGAGCCATCCTGGTCTGGACCATCTGGGCCGGCAGCGGTGCCGCCTGGGTGGTGTTCGCGGTGGCCACCACCGTGCTCATGACCGGCCAGATCGTGAAGTACGTCGTCCCCGGGCGCGGGCTACGCAGCTCGGGTGTGCCGACCTCCGTGCTCCTGCTGGGCGGGGTGCTCGGCATCGTCGGGTTCTTCGTGGTCCCGGTGATCGGCCTGGTGCTCGGCTTCGTGCTCGGGGTGTACCTGGCCGAGCTCCCCCGCGTCGGCCACGAGCGTGCCTGGCCCAGTACCAAGGCCGCGGTCAAGGCCGTGGGGCTCTCGATCCTGGTCGAGCTCGCGGCTGCCCTGCTCGCCACCGCCACCTGGATCGCCGGCGTCGTGGCCACCTGACATGGTCGCCGTCGCTCTCGCGCTCTACTCCGCGTTCGCCTACGGGCTCTCCGACTTCGTGGGCGGACTCGTGTCCCGACACGTCTCCGCCTGGCCCGTGGCCGTGGTCGGGCAGATCTCGGCTGCCCTCTGCACGGTGGCCGTCGCGGTCTTCGTCGACGGCTCACCCACCACGGCCGACCTGCTCTGGGCGCTGCTCGCGGGCGCCGGCAGCGGCGTCGGGACCGGCTTCCTCTACCGGGGCTTCGCAGCCGGCCGGATGAGCGTCGTGGCGCCCGTGTCGGCGGTCGGCGCGGCCGTCGTCCCCGTCCTCGCCGGAACGCTGATCCCCGAACGGCTGTCGTTGGTGGTCTGGGCCGGTGTGGTGCTCGCCCTCCCCGGTATCTGGCTGGTCTCGAGCACCGCCGAGGAGCTGCCCGACGGCGGGGCGCCCCGGGGCAGCCTCGCCGAGGGCGTGGTGGACGGCGTACTCGCCGGGCTGGGCTTCGGTGTGCTGTTCGCAGCGCTGGGGCAGGTGCCCGCGGAGGCGGGGCTGTGGCCGCTGGCGCTCGCCCAGGTCGTGTCGCTTCCGGCGGTGGTGCTGCTCGCCACCCTGCTCGGAGCCTCCTGGGTGCCGCGGCGGCGTCGGACGTGGTGGGCGCTGCTCGCCGGGCCGCTCGGCGCCTCGGCGACCGCGACGTTCCTCCTGGCCAGCCAGTCCGGCTACCTGACGGTCTCGGGCGTGCTCGCCTCGCTGTACCCCGCCACGACAGTGCTGCTCGCCGCGGTGATCCTGCACGAGAAGGTGCACAGAGCCCAAGGGGTGGGCCTCGGGCTCTGTGCGGTGGCGATCGGCCTGGTGGCCGGCGGCTAGCTCAACCGCGGACGACCCACGGGGAGAAGTGACGGGGCCGTCCCAGCCAGTCCCGCGAGGGCCGGACCGGCTCGTCACCGGTGGAGGCCATCTCGCCCGAGGTGCTCACCTCGGCCCGGACCGCTCCGGGCTGCCGAGCACCTCACGGTCGAAGCGGATGACCGCGTTGACGACGCGGACGCGGTGGAGGTCCGCGCCGTGGTCGAGGTCACCGCGAGCGTCCTTGAAGCCGGCGATCTCGGCCGGCGGACCCGGCGACCATCGTGCCGCCGAGCGCCGAGGCGAGTGCCACGGCGGCGAGCCGGCGAAGGTGGAGGGTGTGGCGTGCGGTCATAGCGGGACTCCCCCGTGCTCCTGACGAGCAGGATGCCTGCCCGTCGTACGCCTCACCGTGAGGCGTACGACACCAAGACGCCACCGCCCCCGTACATACAGGTTGCACAGGGGCGTTGGGAAAGCGCTGAGGTCAGTCCAGGTAGTCGCGCAGCACCTGCGACCGCGAGGGGTGGCGCAGCTTCGACATCGTCTTGGACTCGATCTGGCGGATCCGCTCGCGGGTCACGCCGTAGACCTTGCCGATCTCGTCGAGGGTCTTGGGCTGGCCGTCGGTGAGGCCGAAGCGCATCGAGACCACGCCCGCTTCGCGCTCCGACAGCGTGTCGAGCACGGCGTGCAGCTGCTCCTGCAACAGCGTGAAGGAGACGGCGTCGGCCGGGACGATCGCCTCCGAGTCCTCGATCAGGTCGCCGAACTCGGAGTCGCCGTCCTCGCCGAGAGGCGTGTGCAGCGAGATCGGCTCGCGGCCGTACTTCTGGACCTCGATGACCTTCTCGGGGGTCATGTCGAGCTCCTTGGCGAGCTCCTCCGGAGTGGGCTCGCGGCCGAGGTCCTGCAGCATCTGGCGCTGGACACGGGCGAGCTTGTTGATGACCTCGACCATGTGCACCGGGATCCGGATGGTGCGGGCCTGGTCGGCCATCGCACGGGTGATCGCCTGGCGGATCCACCAGGTGGCATAGGTGGAGAACTTGTAGCCCTTGGTGTAGTCGAACTTCTCGACCGCACGGATCAGGCCGAGGTTGCCCTCCTGGATCAGGTCGAGGAAGAGCATGCCGCGGCCGGTGTAGCGCTTGGCCAGCGACACGACCAGGCGGAGGTTGGCCTCGAGCAGGTGGTTCTTCGCCCTGCGGCCGTCCTCGGAGATCCACTCGAGCTCCTCGCGCGCCTTCTCGCTGAGCTTGGTGCCGGAGGCGAGCTTCTCCTCCGAGAAGAGGCCGGCCTCGATCCGCTTGGCGAGCTCGACCTCCATCTCCGCGTTGAGGAGGGGGACCTTGCCGATCTGCTTGAGGTAGTCCTTGACCGGGTCGGCGGTCGCACCGGCGACCATGACCTGCTGGATGGGCTCGTCGGTGTCGTCCGCGGCGGAGATGACGAAGCCCTTGCTCTCGTCCTCCTCCTCCTTGAGCGTGGGGTCCTGCGCGAGGTCCTTCTCGAACTGCTCGTCGGGGACGTCGGGGAGGACCTTCTTGCCGTCGGGGCCGACGGTCGGGGCGGCCTCGCTCGGTGCGGCCTTGGCCGCCTTCTTCGCGGTGCTCCTGGTGGCCCTCTTCGCCGGGGCCTTCGCAGCCTTCTTCGCGGTCGGCGCGGCCTCCTCCGCTGCCTCCGCCGCGGGCTCGGCCTTCTTGGCGACCGGCTTCGCTGCGGCCTTCTTCGCCGGGGCCTTC
>DGBP01000008.1 GCA_002384855.1 Nocardioidaceae bacterium UBA4001
CAAGATCAGGGGTCAAGCCCCCTCTACCCGCCCGAGCCCACCAGCCTGCCAACCGTCATCACCACCATCGAGGAGGCCACCGGCACGCCCGAACTCGCTACGGCATAGTTGCACCCAGCTCATCAAGCAGCACGCCAGGAGTTACACCACTCCAAGGGGCACGACCGCCAACCTCGCCGAGCGACGCATCCGCACCGTCATGTTCGCGTGCTCGCGACCGTTGTGAAGCTGCCTCCAGCCGCAATTCGAGCGAGTCGAGTCATACCGCCGGTGCGCCGTGAGGCTGGCCGCAGCCGAAGCCGGGCAGCTCAACCATGAGCGCCCGCCGACGGTGGAGGCATGGATGACCACGTACCTTCGCGAGGTCGCCGCAGACCGTGTCCGCCCCTCCACGTTCCACAGCTACGAGCAGTTCGCACGGCTCTACATCAACCCCTGGCTCGGCAAGCACCGGCTCGACAAGCTGCGCCCACAGCACATCACCGTCTTCTATCTCGGGAGATGTCGAAGAACCTGCCGCCGTCGAGCGTCCGACGGATCCACGCCGTGCTGCGCCGGGCTCTCACCGTCGCCGTCCGGTGGGGCATCATCCACGCCAACCCTGCACTCCTCGTCGACCCGCCGCCCCTGCCTCGCGGTGACGTGAAGCCCTACACCGTCGACGAAGCCAGGATCTTCCTCACTGCCGCATCGCACGACCGGCTCGAAGCACGGTAGGTGGTCACCCTTTCCCTCGGACTCCGCCAAGGGGAGGTGCTCGGCCTCGGCTGGCAGCACGTCGACCTCCATGACGGCGTCCTCCGGATCGAGCGGGCCCTCCAGCGGCAGCCCGACGGCAGCCTCAAACTGGTCGAGACCAAGACCCACCGATCCAAGCGGACCATTCCGATGCCGCCTTCGGTGGTCTCCGCCTTCGAACGCCGAGCCACCCAGCAGGCGGAGGATCGGGCCCTGGTCGGCGATGCTTGGCAAGACAGCGACCTGGTCCTCACCACCGGGTGGGGCACCCCGATCCACGCGCGAAACGACTACCGGTCGTTCCAGCGACTCGTGCAGAAGGCGGGGCTACCCCGCGTCCGGCTCCACGACCTCCGGCACACGGCCGGAAGCCTCCTACTGGCACAGGACGTTGCCCCCCCCCCGCGTCATCATGGAGATCCTCGGTCACTCCCAGATCAGCGTCACGATGAACACCTACACCCACGTCGACCCACAGCTGAACCGAACCGCCACCGACCGAATGGTGCAAGCGCTGTGGCCAAGGGATTGACGACGATTGGCTTACTCATTGGCTTACCTGGGGGCACGGGGGCATGAAAAAGCCCAGGAGCTGGACCTCGAAAGGGCCGCTGACCTGGGCTTTGTCAGAGCCGCCTGTCGGAATCGAACCGACGACCTATTCATTACGAGTGAATCGCTCTACCGACTGAGCTAAGGCGGCGCAGCGCCCGGCCGGGTAGCCGGGCACGCCGGACGAGTATACGGAAGCGTCCGACTTTCTCCGAACCGGGAGTCAGACGAGAGCGCCCTCGTGGGCCGCACCCGTGCGCAGGGCACCGAGCTCGCCGCAGTAGCACTCGTAGATGACCGCGATCCCCTGGTCGTCGTTGATCATGGTGCGCACCTGACCGGGCGCGATGAGCCGCTGCTTGTCACAGGCCGGGCAGTACACGTCGAACATCGAGATTCTTCCAGTCACTCACCGTTGAGCGAACGAACGTAAACCTTGCGGCTACAACTGTAGGAGGAGGACATCGTCCGGCCGAATCGAGCAGGGGGTGTGATTGCTCACCTTCCCTCGAGCAGCGGACCGGCCGGGTCGTGGGAGATGCCGCGGCGTCGTGCGGCGATCCCCGACAGCGCCTCCAGCGCCACCCGGTTCGCCAGGTAGGCGGTGATCTCCGCGTGGTCGTAGGGCGGGGAGACCTCGACGATGTCGATGCCCACGACCGGCAGCTCCAGGCAGATACGTCGTACGGCGTCCAGCAGCTGCCGCGAGGACAGGCCACCCGGCTCCGGCGTACCCGTGCCGGGCGCGTGCCCCGGGTCGCACACGTCCACGTCGACCGACAGGAAGACGCCGTCGCAGTCGTCGAGCGCGATCTCGAACGCCTCGTCCATGCAGGCGTCGAGGCCGCGCGCACCGATCTCGGTCATCTCGAAGGACCGCATCCGCTGCTCGGCCATCCACGACAGCGTCTCGAGGCCGGGCCAGTAGCCGCGCAGCCCGAGCTGGAGGAACCGGTCGCCGCGCAGCGCCCCCGACTCGATCAGCCGCCGCATCGGCTGCCCGTGCCCGTAGAGCGAGCCGAACTCGATGTCGCCGGTGTCCGCGTGCGCGTCGAAGTGCAGCATCGACACCCGTCCGAACCCGTGGTGCCGGGCCACCCCGGTCGCGTCGGGCAGCGCGATCGTGTGGTCGCCCCCGAGCACGAGGGGTACGGCGCCGGCGGAGCTGACCTTGAAGACCGCCTCCTCGAGCGAGGCGATGGACGCCATCACGTCTCCGGAGTACATCTCCACGTCACCGGCGTCCACGACCCGGAGGTCCTGCAGTGCGTCGACGCGCAGCGCGAGGTGCGGACGGGACCCGTCCTGGGGCAGGTAGCAGGCCTGCCGGATCGCCAACGGCCCGAACCGGGTTCCCGGCCGGTGCGAGGTGCCCCCGTCGAAGGGCGCCCCCACGACCACCACGTCGGCGCCGTCGTAGGTCGAGGGGTCGTCGAGGTCGCACCGGTCCACGCCGACGAAGGTCAGGTCGGGGCCGTACTGCGAGCCGTAGCGCGTCATGCGCTCATGATGCCCGACCGGAGCATGCCCCGAGGTCAGCAGGCGAGCCCGTCCTCGGGGACCCTGCCGGACACCAGGTAGGACTCCACCGCGTCGTCCACGCACTGGTTGTTCGCGTTGTAGCCACCGTGGCCGTCCCCGTCGCGCGTGACGAGGACCCCGGACTCGAGCTGGGAGGCCAGCGCCTCCGCCCACTCCAGGGGCGTCGCCGGGTCGCGGGAGGTGCCGACCACGACGATCGGCTCCGCACCCTCGGCACGCAGCGGGCCGGGGTCCTCCGCCGCCTCGACCGGCCAGGTGGCGCAGCCGGACAGCCCGAAGGCGAAGATCGCCCCGAAGGTCGGCGAGGCCCGCTCGAACCGCGGGACGAGCCGCTCGATCCGGGCGGGGTCCACGGCGTCGTCCTGGTCGAGGCAGTTGACGGCGTACAACGCCTCCAGGGAGTTGTCGACATACCCGTCCGGACCGCGCGAGGTGTAGGCGTCGGACAGGCTCAGCAGCATCCGCCCCTCGCCGCGCAACGCCTGCTCGAGCGCCTGGTCGAGCAGCGGCCAGTACTCGTCGTTGTACAACGGCGCCCAGATGCCGAGCACCGCGTTGCCGACCTCCAGGTCACGCCCGCCGTCCCCGGAGATCGGCGCCCGCTCCACCTCGTCGAGGAGCTGCCGGACCCGCTGGGCGCCCTCGTCGACGCTGCCGCCGAGGAAGCAGTCCCCGCGGTCCACACACGCACCGATGTAGGCCCGCAGAGCCACCTCGAAGCCACGGGCCTGCGCGAGGCTCGTCCGCGTGGTCGACAGCGTCGGGTCGATCGCCGCGTCGAGCACCATCCGCCCGACGTTCTCCGGGAAGAGCTCGGCGTACGTCGCCCCCAGCAGCGTGCCGTAGGAGGCGCCGAACCAGCTCAGCCGCGAGTCGCCGAGCACCGCCCGGATGATGTCGACGTCACGGGCGGCCTCGGCGGTCGACACGTGGGCGGCGAGGTCCCCGCTCCGGTCGAGGCAGCCCTGGCCGAACTCCGCGATCATCCGGTCGGCCTCGGCCAGCTCGGCCGCGGTGTCCGGGTCCGGGTCGCTGGCCACGAAGTCGTCCAGCTGCTCGTCGGCGAGGCAGTCGACCGGCGTGCTCTGGCCGACGCCCCGCGGGTCGAACCCGACGATGTCGAAGGCCTGACGCAGCTCAGGCCCGAAGTAGGCGCCGGTGTTGGCGGCGTACTCGATCCCCGACCCGCCCGGGCCCCCGGGGTTGACCACCAGCGAGCCGACCCGCTGCTTCCGGCTGCCCGCAGGCACCTTCAGCAACGACAGCGAGATCGCCTCCCCGCCCGGCTCGGCGTAGTCGAGGGGCACCTGGATCTCGGCGCACCGCAGCGACCCGCGACAGCGCTGCCAGTCGACCTTCTGCTCGTAGTACCGCTCCAGCCCCGACTCGGCGGCCGGCGACTGTGACGCGCTCGGTGAGGGCACGGGCCGCGAGCTCAGCGTCGGCGACGGCAGCGCCTCGGGCTCCTCCACCGCGACCTGGCAGCCGGCGAGCGCGGTCAGGAGTACGACGGCCAGGGCGACGGCGCGGGTGGTCGTGGGCACGGGCCCACTCTAGGTCGCGCGCCGTCGATCCCGGCTCACAACTTCAGCGACAGCATCATCGACTCCAGGGCCAGCAGCGGTGGCACCTGGAACTCCAGCATCTTCTCGCGGGCGGCGAACACCGCGTCGATCCGCCGGAGGTTCTGCTCGGGGGACGACCCTCGAGCCAGGCCCACGATGTCCCGGCGCATCTCCTCGTTGACCAGGTCGCCCGAGGCGCCGACCTGCACGGCGATCACGTCGCGGTAGACCGACACGAGGTCCATCAGGCAACGGTCGACCACGTCGAGGGTGCGCCGCTTGCCGCGCTGCTTCTGGCTCTCGGTCAGCTGCGACAGGGCGGCCTTGTAGGACCGCGACGTGCGCGCCTTCCGGTCGTCGCCGAACACCGCGTCGAGCTCGCGGCGCTCGCGGGCGTTGATCTCCTCGCCCACCGCCTCGGTCTCGGCCTTGGCGATGTCGACGAGGTTCTGCGCGGCGTTCATGCACGCACCCAGCGACGTGAGTCCGGTGGGGATCGTGACCACCTCGCGGCGGCGGTTGCGGGTCGCCTCGTCGCTGGCGAGGGCCCGTGCGCGGCCGATGTGCCCCTGGCTGGCGCGGGCGGCGTAGGCGGCCACGCCGGGGTCGATGCCGTGGCGGGTCACGAGGAAGTCCGCGACCTCGGTCGCGCTCGGCGTGCTCAGCACCACGCTGCGGCAGCGCGACCGGATCGTGGGCAGGACGTCCTCGACGGTCGGCGCGCACAGCAGCCACAGCGTCCTGCGCGTGGGCTCCTCGATCGCCTTGAGGAGTGCGTTGCCGGAGCTGTCGTTGAGCCGGTCGGCGTCCTCCACGATCATGATCTGCCACCGCTGCTGCGCGGGTGCGAGCGCCGAGCGCAGCACGAGCTCGCGGATGCCGTCGACCTTGATCACCGCCGTCTCGGTGCGCGTGATGCTGACGTCGGAGTGGGAGCCGGCGAGCACGGTCTGGCAGGCGTGGCACTCGCCGCATCCGCCCCGCTCGCACTGCAGCGCCGCAGCGAAGGCGATCGCGGCGTTGGAGCGACCCGAGCCGGGAGGTCCGGTGAACAGCCACGCGTGGGTCATGCCGTGCCCGTCGACTGCGCGCTGCAGCGTCTCGATCGCGTGCTTCTGGCCGACCAGCCCGGACCACACTGACGTCGCTGCCGAGACAGTCACTGGTGGTCCTCCTTCAGCTGCTCGGTCGGGGGAGGCACGTCCGGCGGCACAGCCGACGACGCATCCGCCGGCGGGCCCCCGGCGGGCAGCGCCTTGGGCCGCACCGCCTGCTCCAGCATCGGCGTGACCCGCTCCCGCACCGCCGCGGCGATCTCGTCGACCGGCTGGCGGGCGTCGACGACGAGGTACCGCTCGCTGTGTGCGGAGGCCAGCCGCAGGAACCCCTGCCGGACCCGCTCGTGGAACTCCAGCGACTCCGCCTCGATCCGGTCGCGCTCCTCGAAGCGGGTCAGCCCGGCCTGGGGCGGGAGGTCGAGCAGCACGGTCAGGTGCGGGCGGAGGTCGTCGGTGGCCCAGCGGGCGACCCTCTCCACCTCCCGGTCCGGGAGCGAGCGGCCGGCGCCCTGGTAGGCGAGGGTGGAGTCGACGTACCGGTCGGTGATCACCACCGAGCCGCGGGACAGGGCGGGCGCGACGACCCGCTCGACGTGCTCGGCCTTGTCGGCGGCGTAGAGCAGCGCCTCGGTGCGGTCCGAGATGCTGCCGGTCGTCGGGTCGAGGACGATCTGCCGGAGCTTCTGGCCGACCTCGGTGTCCCCCGGCTCATGGGTGAGGACGACGTCGTACCCGCCGCGGCGCAGCCAGTCGGCGAGCAACCGGGCCTGCGTCGACTTGCCCGCGCCCTCTCCGCCCTCGAGCGCGACGAAGACACCGGTCTCGGAGTACACCCCAGGTGACCCGGCGAAGGCGTGGCGGAGGTCGTCGACCAACGGGATCCCTTTCCTGTCGTCCATCTGACGGTACGAGGCGACACCGACAAGGGTCATCACGACCGCGGCGATGAGGAACGTGAAGGCGGCACCGTTGTAGACCAGCCGCCGGTCGAGCAGCTCGTACTGGTGCTCGCCGATCAGGCCGGCAACCGCCGGGGCGGTGGCGAGCACCAGCGCGAGCGCCAGCCGGATCGTCGAGCCGACGAAGGCGAACGTCCGCCCGCGCACCTGGTCGGGGACCTCGAGACCGAGCAGGGTCATGCCGGTGATCCACGCGACGCCGGCGGCGAAGCCGAGCACCACCGTGATCGCGGTGACGACCTCGAGCTGCTGCACGAGCGCGAGCGGGAAGAGCAGCAGCCCCGCGGCGGTCAGCGACAGGCCGAACATCCGTCGCCGGGACAGCCCGGCGAGCAGCCGCGGCCCCCGCCACATGCCCAGCCCCAGGCCGAGGAAGACCGTGCCGAACAGGACGCCGAAGGCCGGGTCACCACCACCGAGGTCGGCGACGAAGGTGCGCGCCAGGCCGATCACCACACCACCGGCCGCGAAGGCCCCGATGATGCCGACCACCAGGCCGCGCACCACCGGCGTGCCGCCGACGTACTTCCAGCCGTCGACCACGACCCGGAACGCGTTGCCCTCCTCCGAGCCCGTCGCCGGCCCACGCGGGATCTCCCGCAGCCGCCTGATCACGAGCCCGGAGACGATGAACGAGACCCCGTTGAAGTAGAGGGCGAGGTCGATCGGCCCGTTGGGCAGGTTGTCGAAGAGGCTGCGGTAGATCTGGTCGACGAGGGTCAGCCCGGTGAACAGGACCGCCGCCGGGAGGGCGGAGCCGTACGTCGTCGCGAGGCTGATCTGGTTGGCGGCCTCGAGGCGGTGGCGCGGCACCAGGTTGGGGACGGTGGCGTCCTTGGCCGGCAGCCACACCAGCGTGACGATCTCGACGAGTACCGTGACCACGAAGACCCACCAGAGCTCGCCCACGATCGGGATGGTGACGAACAGCGCGCCCCGGATGTAGTCGCCCCAGATGAGGGTGAAGCGGCGGTCGATCCGGTCGGCGATGTAGCCGGCGACCGGGCCCATCACGAGTGCGGGCAGGACGCGCAGGAAGAGCACGCCGGCGATCGCGAAGTTCTGCGCGAGGTAGGAGCCGCCGCTGGACTCGGCCGCGAACTGGTTCGCCATCGCGGTCAGCGCGAGCAGGCCGATCCAGTCACCGAGGCTGGACAGGCCGAGCCCGACCCACAAGAGGCGGAAGTCGTGGATGCGCAGCACGGCGAGCAGCGAGTGCGACGGGGCATGCCGCAGCTCCTCGACCGAGGAGGCCGAGGGATGCACGGCCTCGTGGTCGGCGCTCACAGTTGCCTAGCCTACGAGCCGGTCACGAGGATTTCTTCGCTGCAGCCTTCTTGGCGGTCGCCTTCTTCGCCGCGGTCTTCTTCGCGGCCGTCTTCTTGGTGGTCTTCTTGGCGGTCTTCTTGGCTCCGCGCTTCTTCGGGGCCGGGCCCTTCGCGCGCTTCTCGGCGAGCAGCTCCGCGGCCCGCTCGAGGCTGATCGTCGCCTCGTCGTCGGCCTGCCGGAGGGTGGCGTTGTACTCGCCGTCGGTGACGTAGGGGCCGAAGCGGCCGCTCTTGACGGTGATCTTGTTGCCGGTCGCGGGGTCGTCACCGATCTCGCGGCCCGGGTTGGCCGCAGCACGGCCGCGGGCCTTGGGCTGCTTGTAGACCTCGAGGGCCTCCTCGAGGGTGATCGTCAGCAGCTTCTCCTCCGAGTCGATCGACCGGGAGTCGGTCCCCTTCTTCAGGTAGGGCCCGTAGCGGCCGTTCTGCGCGGTGATCTCCTCGCCGGACGCCGGGTCGGCGCCGACCACCCGCGGCAGGGTGAGCAGACGCAGTGCGTCCTCGAGCGTGATCGTGTCCAGCGTCATGGTCTTGAACAGCGACGACGTGCGCGGCTTGGCGCTCTTCGGGGCGTCCTCGGGCAGCACCTCGGTGACGTAGGGCCCGTAGCGGCCGTTCTTCGCCACGACCAGGTGACCCGTCTCGGGGTCGGTGCCGAGCTCGTTCTCCGCGCCGGCGGGGTTCTCCAGCAGCTCCCTGGCCATCTCGAGCGTCAGCTCGTCGGGCGGCAGGTCCTCGGGCACGTTGGCGCGCTTGCCGTCGGGGGTCTCGACGTAGGGCCCGTAGCGACCGACGCGCAGGTCGATGCCGTCGCCGATCGGGAAGGTGGCCAGGCCTCGGGCGTCGATCTCGCCGAGCTCGGAGACCAGCTTCTGGAGCCCCTCGACGTCGCCCTGGCCGAAGTAGAAGTGCGCAAGCTCGGTGTTGCGGTCGCGCCGCCCCGCGGCGATCTCGTCGAGGATGTCCTCCATGCCGGCGGTGAACTCGTAGGACACCAGCCTGGTGAAGTGCTCCTCCAGCAGGCGGATCACCGAGAACGCCAACCACGCCGGCACGAGCGCGGTGCCCTTCTTGTAGACGTAGCCGCGGTTGAGGATCGTGCCGATGATCGAGGCGTACGTCGACGGCCGGCCGATCTCGCGCTCCTCGAGCTCACGGATCAGCGTCGCCTCGGTGTAGCGGGCCGGCGGCTTGGTCTCGTGGCCGGCCGCCTTGAGCGCAGCCGCCGTGACCACGTCGCCCTCGGCCACCGCGGGCAGCCGGGTCTCCCGGTCGTCGGGGGCGCTGGACTCGGGGTCGCCCGTGTCGTCCCGGCCCTCGACGTAGGCCTTCAGGAAGCCGTGGAAGGTGATCACGCGGCCCGAGGCGGCGAAGACGACGTCCTCACCGGTCGAGGCGGTGCCGCCGAGGCGCACCGACACCGACCGCCCTTCGGCGTCCTTCATCTGCGACGCGACGGTGCGCATCCAGATCAGCTCGTAGAGCCGGAACTCGTCGCCTGACAGGCCGGTCTGGGCCGGGGTGCGGAAAAGCTCGCCGGCGGGCCGGATCGCCTCGTGCGCCTCCTGGGCGTTCTTCACCTTGGACTGGAACACCCGCGGCTTGTCGGGGAGGTACTCCGACCCGTACAGCTCGCGCACCTGCTCCCGGGCCGCGGCGATCGCGGTGCCCGACAGCGTGATCGAGTCGGTCCTCATGTAGGTGATGAAGCCGTTCTCGTACAACCTCTGCGCGATCGACATCGTCCGCGAGGCGCCGTACCCGAGCTTGCGGGATGCCTCCTGCTGCAGCGTGGTGGTGCGGAACGGGGCGTACGGCGATCGGCGGTACGGCTTGGACTCCACCGACCGGACTGCGAAGTCGGTGTCGTGCAGGCCGGCGACGAGCGTCTCGGCCCTCTGCCGGTCGAGGTGTACGACGCCTCCGCCGGTCGAGCCCCCTCCGCCGGTCGAGCCCCCTCCGCCGGTCGAGCCCCCTCCGCCGGTCGAGCTTGTCGAGACCTTCAGCCGGCCCTCGGAGGTGAAGTCGCTCCCTCGGGCCACGCGGGCGCCGTCGACGGAGTGCAGCTTCGCGGGGAACATCCGCTCGTCGTGCTTGGCGCCGGCGTCGAAGCGCCCCTCGATGTCCCAGTACGACGCGATGCGGAACGCCATGCGCTCCCGCTCCCGGGCCACGACCAGCCGGGTCGCGACCGACTGGACCCGCCCTGCGGAGAGGCCCGACATGACCTTCTTCCACAGCACCGGGGAGACCTCGTAGCCGTAGAGCCGGTCGAGGATGCGGCGCGCCTCCTGTGCCTCGACGAGGTCCTCGTCGATGTCACGGGGGTTCTCCACCGCGGCGTTGATCGCATGTGGGGTGATCTCGTGGAAGACCATCCGCTTCACGGGGATCTTCGGCTTCAGCTCGTCGTACAGGTGCCAGGCGATCGCCTCGCCCTCGCGGTCCTCATCGGTGGCGAGGTAGAGCTCGGAGGCATCCTTCATCAGCTTCTTGAGCTTGGTGATGTGGGACTTCTTGTCCGAGGAGACGACGTAGTAGGGCTTGAAGTCGTTGTCGACGTCCACCCCGAGTCGCGCCCAGGGCTGGCCCTTGATGGCGGCCGGGATGTCCGAGGCGCTCTGTGGGAGGTCACGGATGTGGCCGATCGACGACTCCACGACGTAGCCGCGGCCCAGGTAACCGGCGATCGTCTTGGCCTTCGCAGGCGACTCGACGATCACCAGCTTGTGACCGGCGTCGGTTTTCGTTGCCACTTCTCGGTGCTCCTCCATCAGTGCTCCACGCCTCGTTCCGGGCGGGGCTCGCACGCCACGGTAACGGTAGCCGCCGTCGGAAAGTGCCGGCCCGTCGGTCGCCGGGTCAGGCCCGTTCGTCCAGGAACCCCTCGACGAGAAGCTCCCGGACCACGGGGAGGTAGGCGGCCTGCACCTCCCCGGCGTCCCACTCGAGCAGCGTGGACAGTGCTTCGAGGATGGCACCCACCGTCAAGTCCCCGTCACAGGCCCCCACCAGCGCGGCCTCCATCGTGTCGGCCGGCCGGGCCCGCCGGAGGCCCCGCTGCTGGCGCAGCACGATCCGCTCCGGGTCCTCGACCCCCGGCGCCCCGAACGTCTCCTGGCGTACGTCGGACCGCACGAACAGCCGGGTCGCGAGCAGCGCAGCGTCGTCGAGGGAGCGCTCGAGGTCCACGCGACGGCCCCACGCGGCGACCTCCCGACCGAGCGGCTGCTCGACCTCGTAGGGCCACTCCTCGAAGCGCAGCACCGGTTCCCGGTCGGTCCGGCGCAGGTTGAGCCAGCCGAAGCCCACGGCCTCGATGCCCTGCTCCTCGAACCACGTCACCCAGGCGTCGTACCGCTCGGCGTAGTCGGGTGCACCGTGCAAGCCGGCGTCCTTGAGCCACAGCTCGACGTACTCCGCGGGGTCGGCGACCTCGCGCTGGACCACCCAGGCGTCGCAGCCGCCCCCCTCGACCCACTCCCGGAGCCGCTCGTCCCAGGGCCGGTCCCGCTCGATCACCCAGTTCGCGAGCACCTGGGCCCAGCCGCCGGGGCGCAGGTGCTCCGGCGCCCCCGTGACGACGCGGCGGACGACCTCGTCGCCGGGCAGCCCGGAGTCGCGGTAGACCAGCTGCTCGCCGGTCGCCGGCGAGATCACGAACGGTGGGTTGGTGACGATCAGGTCGAACTGCTCCCCCGTCACCGGCTCGTACAGGCTGCCCTCGCGGACGTCGGGCCGACCGCCCGCGCGGGCGTCGTTCAGCTCGGCGTTCATGCGGGTGATCCACAGGGCGCGCTCGTTGACGTCGGTGGCGACCACCTCGCGGGCGTGGGCCGCGAGATGGAGTGCCTGCACGCCGCACCCGGTGCCGAGGTCGAGCGCCCGGTCCACCGACTCACGGACGGTCAGCTGGGCCAGGGACGTGGACGCCGAGCTGATCCCGAGCACGTGGTCGCCGCCCACGCGCTGACCGCGGCCGTCGAGCCCGGGCGTGAGGTCGCTGAGCACCCACCAGTCGTGCTCGTCGTCGGCGTAGGGACGCACGTCGACGAGGGCGCGCACCTGCTCGCCCGAGCGCTCCAGGATCCCCGCGGCAACCAGCGGCTCGACCAGGCCGGGAAGGGCCCGGTCGGCCTCGGCGGCCGGGACGGCTGCCTGCAGCAGCCACAGGCGCGTGAGCGCGGACAGCGGCGACCCGTCGCCGGTACGGCGCAGGCCCGGGGTCGTCTCGTTGCGGGACAGGGCGGCGTGGGCCGTCGGGCCGAGAAGGCCGGCCACCCCGTCATAGGTGTAGCCGGCCTTCGCGAGCGCGGCACGCAGCCGCGACAAGGCGTCCGCGGGTCAGCCCTTCCTCGAGGCCTCGAACGTGCGCTGCCAGGTCTCGGGCGAGACCAGGTCGGGCAGCGCCTGGCGGTACTCCTCCGCCAGGCGCGGCCACTCCTTCGCCAGCTGCGAGTGCAGCGCGACCGAACGGCGAAGGATGTCCTTGGCCAGCTTCGGGTCGCGCTTGTACCAGGACACCGACGTGCCGTCGGCCGACGAGACCAGCGCGGAGTCGAACTGCATCAGCTTCCACCACTTCAGGTCGAGGTGGGGGATCAGCGTCTGCGGGTGCTCACGTGACAGGTCGCTCGGAGGCAGCACCTGCTTCACAGCGCCGCGGGCGACTGTCTTGAGCCGGCCGATCGGGCCCACCGGCGCGGCGGTGTCCCTGCCCTTCCGAGGAGGCTTCTTGCGTCGCGGCACCGGGTAGGCGTCGAGCTCGAGCTCCGACCGTGAGTCGTCGTACCCCTTCCGCAGCTCCCGGATCTCGCCGAGCCGCTCGAGCACGTCGCGATGCATGCGCTGCGGGCCCTCGAGGATGTCCTCGATGGCCATCAGCCCGAGCTCGGCGGGGCTGTACTGCATGGACAGCAGGTGGCGCACCTGGGTCTGGAAGCTCTCGAAGACGACGTTGCCGCCGTGCTCGTAGGGCGAGTGCAGCAGGGCGGCGACCAGCCGGTTGCGGCGGTGGAAGTAGGCCTGCCAGTCGATCGTGTCGTCCTTCTCGTGCCACGGCACGTGCCAGACCGCGACGCCGGGCAGCGTGACGGTCGGGTAGCCCGCCTCCTGCGCACGGAGGCCGAACTCCGCGTCGTCCCACTTGATGAACATCGGCAGGGACAGCCCGATCTCCTTGATCACCTTCGTCGGGATCAAGCACTCCCACCAGCCGTTGTAGTCCACGTCCACCCGTCGGTGCAGCCACTTGGTGGAGCGCAGGGAGCGGGTCGCGAAGTTCTGGCCGTGCTTGGTGTTCGGGGCCGCGCCCCAGAACCACCGCCACTTGTCGACGGTCTCGCCGTAGGCGTGCAGCACCGAACGGTCGTAGAGGCTGAACATCTGCCCACCCACGATCATCGGGCTCTTGGCCAGGTCACCGAACGCGAGCGCACGCAAGATGCCCTCGGGCTCGGTCACCACGTCGTCGTCGAGCAGCAGGACGTAGTCGGCATCACCCTTGGAGACGGTCTCGTCCATGGCGCGGGAGAAGCCGCCCGAGCCGCCGAGGTTGCCCTGCTCGATGACGCGGAGCTTCGGCCCCAGCTTCGCCGCGGCATCGGCGAAGCGTGGCTCGTCCTTGACCTTCTGGTCGCCCTGGTCGATGACGTAGATCTCGTCGAGGACGTCGAGGACGTCGGGCTCCTGACCCAGCGCCACGAGCTGGTCGACGCAGAAGTCGGGGCGGTTGAACGTCGTGATCCCGATCGCCAGCGTCCCGGACGTGATGCGGTCGGTCTCGAACCCCCAGCTGCCCGAGACGACCACGGCCTCGGCCTCACCGGCCTCGACGTCGTACCAGTACCAGCCGCCGTCGATGAACGGCTTGAGCGGCAGGTCGAAGGTGAAGGTCTGTGTCTCGGGGCTGTCGAAGGTCACGCCGTCGGCGCGCTGCACGTGTCCCTTCGCGGTCGAGCGGTAGACGGTCAGCGCGCCCTCGCCCTTGACGGTGACCTGCAACCGCACCGAGGCGAAGTGGGTCCAGCGCCGCCAGTAACCGGCGGGGAACGCGTTGAAGTAGGTGCCGAAGGTCAGCCGTTGCTCCGGCAGGACCACCGCGCCCTCGTCGGTGACCTTGCCGAAGCCGCTGAGGCTCACCGCCTCGGTCGTCGTCGACTTGTCGGCGTTGCTGTAGTTGACCGCGTCGCCCTTGTCCGAGGCGCTCGTGCCGGAGGCGCCGGCGTCGTCCTCGGACTGGCTGGCGCCGAAGCCGGAGACGCCTCCGACGTACAGCGGCCGGATGTCGATCTCCTGGTCCGGCCGCAGGATCGTGCGGTGCACGACACGGAAGCCCGTGCCGTTCGATGCCTCCGCGGGTCCCCCGGTGGCGGGCATGGCGACGGTGTCAGTCAAGGCAAAGGTCCTCGTCGGTGGGGTGTGGACAGGCTCCGGGCCACGCTACCAGCGTGACCGCGCACGCCACGGGCCCGCCGGCGCGACGCCGACGGGCCCGGGAACGGGGCAGGTGGAGCGTCAGACCCGGACCGTCTCCGGGGCCGGCTCGTTGTCGGGGTGGTCACCGATCGCCACCGACCGCCGCTTCGAGATGAACACGGCACCGGCGATGATCAGCGCCGCCGCGACCGCGATCGCGATGCGCAGGGCGTCGTTCTGGTCCTCGCCGACCGACATCCCCACCACCGCGGGCGCGATGAGCAGCGAGACCAGGTTCATCACCTTCAGCAGCGGGTTGATGGCCGGACCGGCGGTGTCCTTGAACGGGTCGCCGACCGTGTCGCCGATGATCGTCGCCTCGTGGGCCGGCGAGCCCTTCCCGCCGTGGTGGCCGTCCTCGACGAGCTTCTTCGAGTTGTCCCACGCACCTCCCGAGTTGGCGAGGAAGACCGCCATCAGGGTGCCCGTGCCGATGGCCCCGGCGAGGTAGGCGCCCAGCGGCGCCGTACCGAGACCGAACCCGACCGCGATGGGCGCCAGGATCGCCAGCAGGCCCGGCGTCGCGAGCTCACGCAGCGAGTCCCTGGTGCAGATGTCCACGACCTTGCCGTACTCGGGTCGGCCGGTGCCGTCCATGATCCCCGGGATCTCGCGGAACTGCCGCCGCACCTCGAAGACCACGGCCCCCGCCGCCCGGCCGACCGCGTTGATCGCCAGACCGGAGAAGAGGAAGACCACCGAGGCGCCGATCAGCAGCCCGACCAGGTTGGCCGGGTTGGCGACGTTGAGCACGCCCAGCAGGGCCAGGGCCGAGTCGGCGTTCTCCGGACGGGTGTCCAGGGCACCCGACTCCTGTGCGGAGGTGCCGACGATGTCGGTGAACGACCCGAACAGCGCGGTCGCGGCGAGCACGGCCGTCGCGATCGCGATGCCCTTGGTGATCGCCTTGGTGGTGTTGCCGACCGCGTCGAGCTCGGTGAGGATCGCCGCCCCCTCCTCGTCGACGTCGCCCGACATCTCCGCGATGCCCTGAGCGTTGTCGGAGACGGGGCCGAAGGTGTCCATCGCCACGATCACGCCGACGGTCGTGAGCAGGCCGGTGCCGGCGAGGGCCACCGCGAACAGCGACACCAAGGTCACGCCGCCGCCGAGCAGGAACGCACCGTAGACCGCCGCGCCGATCACCAGCGCGGTGTAGACAGCCGACTCGAAGCCGACGGAGAGACCGGAGAGGATCACCGTCGCCGGGCCGGTGAGGGAGGTGCGGCCGACGTCCTGGACCGGGCGGTGCTCGGTGCCGGTGAAGTAGCCGGTCAGCGCGAGGATCACCGCGGCCAGCGCGATGCCGATCAGGACTGCACCCGTGGCGATCCAGCGCGGGTCGCCGCCGGAGACCGGTGCCTCGCCGAACAGCGCCAGGTCGAGAAGCCCGCCCGAGCCCTCGACCCGGGTGAGCTTGTCGAAGGAGTCCGGCAGGTAGACGAAGGCGGCGATCGTGCTGAGCACCGCCGAGATGCCCGCGGATATGTAGAAGGACCGGTTGATCGTGCGCAGACCGCTCTCGCCGGTGCGCGGCCTCGTGAGGTAGACGCCGACGATCGCGGTGACCGCGCCGATCGCCGGGACGATCAGCGGGAAGACCAGGCCCTCGGCGCCGAAGGCGGCCGTGCCCAGGATCAGCGCGGCGACCAGCATCACGGCGTAGGACTCGAACAGGTCGGCTGCCATGCCCGCACAGTCACCCACGTTGTCACCGACGTTGTCGGCGATCGTGGCGGCGTTGCGCGGGTCGTCCTCGGGGATGTTCTGCTCGACCTTGCCGACCAGGTCCGCGCCGACGTCGGCGGCCTTGGTGAAGATGCCGCCGCCGACCCGCATGAACATCGCGAGGAGCGCGGCACCGAAGCCGAAGCCCTCGAGCACCGCGGGCGCGTCGCCCTTGTAGATCAGCACCACCAGCGACGCACCGATGAGGCCGAGGCCCACGGTGAACATGCCGACGGTCCCACCGGTGCGGAACGCCACGCGCATCGCGTCGTCGCGGCCGTGCTCGCGGGCAGCCGACGCGACGCGCACGTTGGCACGCACTGCGAGCCACATCCCGAGATAGCCGATGACGGCGGAGAACCCTGCGCCGAGAAGGAAGAAGATCGACCGCCCGATCTTGATCGAGTTGTCGTCTGCGGGGAGCACGAAGAGCAGCGCGAACGCCAGCACGACGAAGACCGCGAGCGTCCTGAACTGCCGGGTCAGGTAGGCCGAGGCCCCCTCCTGCACCGCGACAGCGATGTTCTTCATGTTCTCCGTGCCGTCATGGGCAGCAAGGACCTGGCGACGGAACATCAGGGCCATCGCGAGCGCGATGACGCCGATGACCCCGACCACGACTACCAAGGTCTGGTTGCTCCCGGACAAAGACACATCCGCGCCGCCTGCGGCGAGGGTGAGTCCGGACATGAGTCCTCCTCCGGTGGGCCGGAAGGGCCCGTCAGTTGAGCCGAAACCCGCGGAGTCCCCCGCGAGCGGTCAGGCAGGGGTGTGACCTGTCTGACATGAATGTGGCCCGGAGTTTACTGACGGGGAGCCGACACACCGGGAGGACCCCCGTGGCGTATGCCACATTTCTCGCCCATCAGCGTGGGAAAGGGGCGGTCAGCTGAGGGGCCACCGCATGGACACGGTGGTGGAGGAGGCGTCCTGGGAGACGGAGAAGTCCTCGATCATGCCCCGCAGCAGCGCCCAGGCCTCCATGCCTTCGAGGTCACTGTCGGGGTGGTCCTCGACGTTGACCAGGCCGGGGGACGAGACGTCGATGGACAGGAAGTCGCCGAGCGTGATGGTCACCGCGACGGGAAGGTCGTGCGGCGTACCGTTGCGGGCCGCGCCCTCGCCGAGGAAGAGCGCACAGGCCTCGCCGGCGGCGAGCCGGACCTCCTCGACGAACTCCTCGTCGAGCCCGGTGCGGCGGGCGACCGAGGCCGCGACCAGTCGCACGGTGCGCACCAGCGCAGGGTCGTGCGCGATCGTCACGGTGACGGAGTCAGCCGCGCGACCCGAGACAGAGGGCATGGCGCTCAGCTCTCGGCGAGCGCTTCGGCCTGGGAGCCGTGGATTGTGAAGACCTTGGCCAGGCCCGTGATCCGGAAGATCTTGAGCAGGCGCTCCTGGTTGCAGATCAGCCGCATCGAGCCGTCGTGGGCGCGGACCTTCTTCAGGCCACCCACGAGCACGCCGAGACCGGTGGAGTCCAGGAAGTCGACCTTCTCCATGTCGATGACGAGGTTGTAGTGACCCTCCCCGACCAGCTCGGTGATCTTGTCCCTGAGCCGCGGAGCGGTGTAGACATCGATCTCGCCGCCGACCTCGATGATGGTGTTCCCATCCTCGTGACGCGTCTCGAGTGACAGATCCACGTGGTTACTCCCAACCATGCCGCGTGCGCGGAGTCATGGAAGCGCGCCGAACGACGCCCTTCCCCTGTGCAGTCCGTATTCAATCATGCCCCGACAGCGGGCGCAGGTCACGCCCCGGGGCGGTCCGGGCCGCCCACCGCCCGCCAGGAGGCGACCCGTCACCGGTCGTTTGGGAGGATCGAAGGCGTGGCACCGCACACCCGGACCTCCGTCTCGGAGGCCCTCCACCGGCTGGGTCGGCCGGACCGGGAGGACCGCCTCACCCACCTCGAGGTGATCCCACCCCGGGCCGGGCGTTCCTGCGACTGGCCGGCCTGGGTCGACGAGCGCCTCGTCGACGCCTGGCGGTCCCGCGGGATCGACCGCCCGTGGACCCACCAGGTGGAGGTGGCCGAGGCCGCGCACGCCGGGCGGCATGTGGTCGTGTCCACCGGCACCGCCTCGGGCAAGTCGGTCGCCTACCTGATGCCTGCGCTGACCTCCGTCCTCGCAAAGCGTCGCCGGCGGGGGCAGCGAGGGTCGACGGTGCTCTACCTGTCCCCCACCAAGGCCCTCGCCCAGGACCAGCTCGCCGCGTTGCGAGCCCTCGACGTGCCGGACCTGCGGGCCACGACCCACGACGGCGACTCCTCCCGGGAGCAGCGCGACTGGGCACGGGACTTCGGGGAGTACCTCCTCACGAACCCCGACATGCTGCACCGGTCGATGCTCCCGGGCCACGCCCGCTGGGCGAGGTTCTTCTCGATGCTCGACTTCGTGGTCGTCGACGAGTGCCACCACTACCGCGGCGTCTTCGGGGCCCACGTGGCGCAGATCCTGCGGCGGCTTCGGCGGGTGGCACAGATGTACGGCGCCGAGCCCACGTTCGTGCTCGCGTCCGCGACGGTCGCCGAGCCTGAGGCCTCCGCGGAACGCCTCACCGGCCTGCCCTTCGAGGCGGTCACCGAGGACGCTTCCCCGCGGGGCCAGGTCGCCCTCGCGCTGTGGGAGCCGCCGTTCACGTCCTTCGGCGGCGAGAACGGCGCACCCGTCCGGCGTTCCGCCACCGCCGAGATCGCCGACCTCCTCACCGACCTGGTCGTCGACGGGGTGCGCACCCTTGCCTTCATCAGGTCCCGGCGCGGCGCGGAGTCGGTGGCGCTGACCACGAAGCGGCTCCTCGACGAGGTCGAGCCGGGCCTGTCGCAGCGGGTCGCGGCCTATCGCGGGGGCTACCTCCCCGAGGACCGCCGGGCGATCGAGCAGGCGCTCCGACGGGGCGACCTCCTCGGGCTCGCCGCCACGAACGCGCTCGAGCTCGGCATCGACGTCTCCGGCCTCGACGCGGTGCTGCTCGCCGGCTTCCCGGGCACGCGGGCGGCGCTGTGGCAGCAGGTCGGTCGGGCCGGGCGCGGGGGGCAGGACGCCCTGGGCGTCTTCGTCGCGCGCGACGACCCGCTCGACACCTACCTCGTGACCCACCCCGAGGCACTCCTCGGCAAGCCGGTCGAGGCGAACGTCTTCGACCCCGACAACCCGTACGTGATCGGTCCGCACCTGTGCGCCGCCGCCGAGGAGTCGCCGCTCAGCGAGGCCGACCTCGACCTGTTCGGGCCGAGCGGGCGGGCCGGTGTCGAGGCCCTCACGGAGGCCGGCCTGCTGCGCCGCCGCGCGCGGGGGTGGTTCTGGACCGACCGCAGCCGCGCCTGCGACCTCGCCGACATCCGCTCCACCGGAGGGTCCCCGGTGCGGCTCGTGGAGGAGGGCACCGGCCGCCTCCTCGGCACGGTCGACCACGCGAGCGCGCACGGCACCGTCCACGAGGGCGCGGTGTACCTCCACCTCGGCGAGACCTACCTCGTGCTCTCCCTCGACCTCGACGAGCACGTCGCCGTGGTCACCCGCGACGATCCCGCCTACTCCACCTCGGCCCGCGAGATCACCGACATCGGAATCCAGCGGGAGGTCGCGCACACCGCCTGGGGGGCAGGTCGGATGAGCTTCGGGGACGTGCGGGTGACCCACCAGGTCGTCTCCTACCTGAAGCGTCGGGTCCCCTCGGGGGAGGTGCTCGGCGAGGAGCCGCTCGACCTGCCCGAGCGGACGCTGGACACCAAGGCCGTGTGGTGGACGTTGCCGGCGGCGGTGCTCGAGCAGGCGGGGCTGGCCGGCCGCGACCTCCCGGGTGCCGCCCACGCGGCCGAGCACGCCGCGATCGGCCTCCTGCCGCTCTTCGCCACCTGCGACCGCTGGGACATCGGTGGCGTCTCCACCGCCCTGCACCCCGACACCGGCCAGCTGACCGTCTTCGTCTACGACGGCCATCCGGGAGGTGCCGGTTTCGCCGAACGCGGCTACCACGCCGCCGGGGAGTGGTGGGCCGCGACGCGGGAGGCGATCGCCGCCTGTGCCTGCGAGGACGGCTGCCCGTCATGTGTGCAGTCGCCCAAGTGTGGGAACGGGAACAACCCACTCGACAAGCACGCCGCGGTCGCGCTGCTCGACGCTCTCCTCCACGAGAGGGGCTAGCCTGGCCGGCAGTCCTCGAAAGGGTCACCCATGTTCGCTCTCGGCATCATCCTCATCCTCCTCGCGGTCGGGGCCTTCCTCGCCGCCGTCGTCGGAGCGTCGAACGACATGTCGACGTTCGAGCTGGGCGCCTTCAACGTCGAGATGAACACGCTCGGTGTGTTCTTCGCGGGAGCGGCCACCGTGCTGCTGCTGATGCTCGGGCTGGCCCTGGTCAGGGCCGGGGTCGCCGGCGCGAACCGTCGCCGCCGCGAGAAGAAGGAGCTGCGCCGCAAGGCTCGCGAGCTCGATGCCCGCGAGAACGCCGCATCCACCTCGACTCACGGGACCGTGCACGAGGCCGACACCGGCACGCACACCGCCACGCGCACCGACACCCGGCCCACCGACCCCGGCGTCACGGGGACGGACCGCTCGGCTCACTAGGTCCTGCGCGAGCCCGTCCGCGCGCGGTCCAGGACCGTCCGACCGGGCCGGCGACGGTGACGGCCACCTCGACGCCGACCTCTGTGCCTCTGACCTGACAGTCGACCAGTCGGGCGGCGTTGGCCCGCGCCAGCGCACCCGCCACGACGCACGGGTCGCCGCCGGTCGCCCCCGCCAGGGGCACGACCGCCTGGGCGGCGGCGAGTGCGGCGAGGTCGGCAGCCGCGGCAGCACGACGCTGGCCCACGAGCAGCGCCCCGACCGTCGTGCCCGCCACGGTCACGGTGACGAGCACGGTGACGAGGACGAGCGCGACGACGGTGGCGCTGCCCGGCTCGTCTCCTCCGGGACGGCCCGGGCTGAGGTGCCTCATCGCCCCTCCGTCGCCGACACGGCCTCGGCGTCGACCTCCACGGCGGGCAGGAAGCCGAAGATCCCGCCCGGGCCGCGCACCTCGGCGACGACCCGCACACGCACGGTGCCGTCTCCCTCGGTCAGGTCGATCCGACTTCCTTCGGGGGCGACCCGGCGTCCCAGGGCGACGGCAGCGTGGGTGGTCTCCTCCCTGGCCAGCGCCCGCGCGCTCTCCCGGGCGGCGTCGACGACCCGGACCTGGGTGACCGCCAGCGCGAGGAGCCAGACCAGCCCGAGGGTCAGCGCCACCAGCGTCGCCACGGCGACGGCGGCCTCCGCGGTCACGGCACCCCGGGCGTTGCGGTCGCGGCGTGGAGCAGCCGAGGGAGCGCGCAGCGACCCGCACGCTCCCCCGGCCTTCCTGTGGTGATCGGTCACGGGATCAGCCGAGGCCGATCATGGCGAGGAAGAAGTCGAAGATCTTCTTGAGCAGGGACTGCCCCCAGTCGCTGGTGAGCAGCTTGAGGAGGACGCCGCCGAAGCCGCAGGCGGCTGCGGTGACGACGGCGTACTCCGCGGTCGTGACGCCCTGCTGGTTGCGGAGCCGTGCGACGGGCGAGGTGGTCATGGGTACCTCCGTGGGTGGGGCCGGGCGGGCCGGCCGTTGTGGGTTTGACGAGGTCGACACTTCTCGCCAGGACGTCCGCGAGCGAGGGGCGGATCCGGGACGGGGGACGCGGGGCCGGGCTCGCCTCGATGTGGAGGGAAGCTGGCCGGCGCCGACGACACTCACCGCAGGAGCAGGGAGCCCACCGCGCCGGCCACGAGCGGCACCACGCCGACCAGGACGAAGGCGGGAAGCAGGCACAGCCCCAGCGGAGCGGCTGCCCGGACGCCGACGGTGCGCGCACGGGCCTCGGAGTCCTGGCGGGCGGACGCGGCGACGTCGTCGGCGAGCCGGTGCAAGGTGTCGCTGACAGAGGCACCTGTCTCCACCGCGCGCGCCAACGCTCTGCCCAACGGGGCGAGGCCGGGCCTCCTGGCGAGGTCGTCGAAGACCTGGACCGGGTCGCGCCCCAGGACGAGCCCGCGACGGACCGTGTCGAGCTCCTCGGCGACGGGCCCGCCCACCGCGTCGGCGACCGACCCGAACGCCGTCGACGGGGCCGCGCCTGCCGCCAGGGCGACCGCCAGCAGGTCCACCACGTGCGGGAGGCTGCGCGCGACCGCCTCCCGCCGCCTGCGCGCGGACGCCGGCTCCCGTCGGCTCAGCGTGCGGTGCACCAGGACGGCGACGACGAGGCCTCCTGCGACACCGACCGGTCCACCGAGGAACAGCACGGGCGCCAGGCCGGCCGCGGCAGAGACGACCAGGTGGTGGCGGACCGTCGGATCCCGCGCCGGCTCGCGGCGGTTCCCTTCCGTGCGCAACCAGGTGGTCGGCCCTGCCGGCATCACCAGCGCGACCGCCGCCGCCGCAAGCACGGCCGCCAGTGCCCCCGGCCCCGCGATGTGAGCCACCTCCGGGATCACGGGTCCACCGCCTGGTGGGCGATCCTCTCGATCCAGCCCAGACCGGCCAACCCCAGCCCGGCCCCGCCGCCCAGGCAGACCAGCCCCCCCGGGGTGGTGAGCAGGAAGCCCCAAGGGTCACCCCCCAGACCGGTTCCCATGCCCAGGACCGCCACCGGCAGGACTGCGACCATCCGTGCCGTGGCCTGCGCGGAGGCCAGCTCCGAGGCCACCAGCCGGGCGGTGGCGCGGCGTCGACGTGCGGAGTCCGCCACGCGGGCCAGTGCCACCGCCATCGTCGCCCCGGAGGCTGACGACACCTGCCACGCGGACGCCACCTCGGCCAGCCCGCCTGCGCCGGGAAGCGTTCCGAGGCGCCGGATCGCGGCAGGCACGTCACCACCCAGCCGGGCAGCGGCGGCAGCGGGTGCGAGCTCCGGCCACACTGCGACGGCGTGCTCGAGGGCCCGGACCGGCGGCTGACCGGCCCGCAGCTCGCCCGCGAGGCTCTCGCAGACCTCGACGACACGGTCCGCCCGTTGCACCGCCGCCGCCCTGTCTCGGGCCCGGCGCCAGCCGGCGACGAGGGCCGTCGCCACACCGACGACGATCAACGCGAGCGCCAGGCTGGTGCCGTCGAGCAGCATGGCAGTGCCGCCGACGACCGCTGCCGACGCGACCACCGCCCCGAACGGCGGGACCCCGCCGCGGAGCAGCCGGAGCCGAGAGCCGGCCGGCCGCAGGCGTGACGGCCCCTGGCTCAGGATCCACACGGCGAGCCCCGCGAGAACGGCCGCCGTCGACACGCTCACCGACACAGCAGGTCCCCGAGCCGGTCGGCGCCCGGGTGCGTGCGCGTCTCGCCGGCTCGTCCGAAGGTCACCGCCGGGACGGCCTCGACGAAGCCGTCCGCGCCGCGCTCCAGGACCGCCACCTCGGCGACCCGCCGCGCGCCCCCGTCGCGGACGAGATGGACGACCACGTCGAGCGCCGACGCGAGCTGGCTGTGAGCGGCCTCCCGTGGCATCCCGGCCGCCATGGCGAGCGCCTCCACACGCGCCGGGACGTCCGCGCACGAGTTCGCGTGGAGGGTGCCACAGCCACCCTCGTGACCGGTGTTCATGGCGGTGAGCAGGTCGACGACCTCGGCCCCGCGCACCTCCCCCACGACCAGCCGGTCCGGTCGCATCCGCAGGGCCTGGCGCACCAGCACCTGGAGGGGTACGGCGCCCGCGCCCTCGACGTTCGGCGGCCGGGCCTCGAGCCCCACGACGTGGGGATGGTCGGGTCGCAGCTCGGAGGCGTCCTCCACGACGACGATGCGCTGCCGCGGGTCGACGACCCCTAGCAGGGCGGACAGCAGAGTCGTCTTGCCCGAGCCCGTCCCCCCGGTGACGAGGAACGCCAGGCGTCCCCGGACGATCCGGCGCAACAACCTCGCCCCCTCCTCGCACACCGTCCCGCGGGTGCCGAGCGCGGCGAGGTCGAGGGGCCGCCCGCTCGGCACCCGCAGCGACAGGACCGTGCCGGGCCGGGACAGCGGCGCGAGCACGGCGTGGAACCTCGTGCCGTCGCGCAGCCGGAGGTCGACGTACGGCGTCGCGTCGTCGAGCCGGCGGCCTGCGGAGGCGGCGAGGCGCTGGGCGAGCCGTCGGACGGCGAGGTCGTCGGGAAACCGGACCGTGGTGAGCTCGAGCCCCTCGCCCCGGTCGAGAAAGACCGCCCCGGGGCCGTTGACGAGGACGTCGGTCACCCCCTCCTCACGCAGCAGGGGCTCGAGCGGCCCCGCACCGAGGACGTCGCGACGCAGCTCGTCGAGCACCGCGAGGGCCTCGGCGTCGCCGACAGGGCGGCCTTCCTCCGCCAGAGCGCGGGCGACCGCCACCGGATCCAAGGGGGTGCCTGCGGCGGCCAGGCGGTCGCGGACGCGTTCGAGGAGCTCCGGGCGGCTCACGGCGCACCGCCGACGGGACCCAGGACCTCGGCGAGCGTCGCCCGCGCCGCCCGGGCCAACGGACCCCGCCGCGCCACCAGCGGGCCGAGGCCGAGCTCGACGGACTCCTCCAGCCTGCGCTGGTCGGCCATGGTCGCAGCGAGGGGCAGGCCCAGGGCCGCCGCGACCTCCTCCGGGTCGAGGGAACCGGCCTTGCCCCGGGTGACGAGGTGCAGTCGCGCAGCGGAGCCGACCAACGACGACAGAGTCCTCGCCGCAGCCGCCACGGCGAGGAGCGCGAGGGGCGTCACGACCACGAGGTCGTCGCACCGCTGCACGAGCTCCCGGGATGCACTGTCCGCGTGCCTCGGCAGGTCCAGCACCACCAGCGCGCTGCCGCGCCTGGCCGCGCTCACCGCCTCCCGGGCCACCAGCGGGTCGACGGGTTCGCGACGTTCCTCGCCCCACCCGAGGAGCGCGGTCCCCTCGACCTGAGGCAGGGCCGCCCGCAGCGACCGGGAGCTGAGCCGCCCGACCGACTCGCGGAGCGACAGCCACCCCGCGCCGTCGGTCTCGTCGAGGCCCGCGACCCGCTCCAGGCCTGCGCCGAGCGGGTCGGCGTCGACCAGGGTCGTCGGACCGACGTGGGTGGCCGCGACGGCTGCCAGAGCGGCGGCGAACGTCGACGCGCCGGCACCTCCGCAGCCGCCGACCACCCCGACCATCCTCGACGCCGGGCCCGAGCCGTCGACCGCGTCGGCGAGCGCCTCGACCAGCCACGGCTCGGCCGCGGGAAGCTCGACCACGGTCTGTGCCCCCACGGCCAGGGCCGCCGGGAAGCGATGGTCGGGGAAGCCGCCGCGGGCCACGACGTGGACGTGGTCGCGGCGGGTCGGGGCGCAGCCGGCTGCGTCCTGGACCAGGTCCGCGCCGACGAGCACCAGGGGGGCACCAGGCCACGCCGTACCCGCCTCGCGGACTCCGGAGCGGACGTCCATCGCCGTACCCGCCGCCGCGGCCAGCCGACACACGTCCTCGGCGAGCGCCGGGTCGGCCGTGACCAGCAGGGGCGGGGGTGGTGCGGCAGCGGCGGCCGTGCGGGCGACAGGGCCCGGCCGGGTGCGCAGGAAGGGCATGGCCCCAGCGTCGCCACCCGCGTGGCCCCGGCGTACCGCGTCGCACGAGGCTGTGGACGAACCCGTCCGGGCGCTCGCTGTGGACCGCCGTGGGCCCTGCGGATCACGGGAAGGTAGAGAGTAGGGTGCGGCCCCCGGTCGGGGGATGACCGGGGGCCGCAGGCCCGCGCTCGGGGGGGATGAGCCGGGCCGGGGCCAGCGGCGGGGGGATGCCGCTGGGGACCTTGTGCCGGTTACGCCCGGTATCCTGAAGCCGGAGGCTTGCAAGAGACGGCGCGTGCAGCGTCCCCAGCGTAGCGCTTCCCTTTACTTGGTGTCGCCTCGGCGACACGCTGAACGACCGCCCCGCACCTCGCCCCGACCTCCGCGAAGGAGCCGCCCCGATGGGCCCCACCGACGCACTGCGGCCGCCCGCGACCGGCCGTCCGGCGGCGTTCTTCGACCTCGACAAGACGATCATCGCCAAGTCGAGCACGCTGGCCTTCAGCCGCTCCTTCTACGACGGCGGCCTGATCTCTCGCGGGTCGGTCCTGCGCAGCGCCTACGCACAGTTCGTCTACCTCGTGGGCGGCGCCGACCACGACCAGATGGAGAAGATGCGGGAGTTCCTCTCCGACCTCTCCACCGGGTGGGACGTCCAGACGGTCCGCGACATCGTCGCCGACGCGCTGCACCACATCGTCGACCCGCTGGTGTACGACGAGGCCGTCTCGCTCATCGAGGAGCACCGCCTCGCCGGCCGCGACGTCGTGATCGTCTCCGCCTCGGGCGCCGAGGTGGTCGAGCCGATCGGCGAGATGCTGGGGGCCGACGCGGTGATCGCGACCCGGATGGAGGTCGCGGAGGGGAAGTACACCGGCGCGATCGGCTTCTACGCCTACGCCGAGAACAAGGCGAGCGCGATCCAGGAGCTCGCCGAGTTGAAGGGCTACGACCTCTCCCGCAGCTACGCCTACAGCGACTCCATGACCGACGTGCACATGCTCGAGATCGTCGGCCACCCCTACGCGGTCAACCCCGACCGGGAGCTGCGCCGGATCGCGATGTCGCGCGGCTGGCCCGTGCTCTGGTTCAGCCGGCCGGTCGCCCTCACCCGACGGATGCGGCTGCCCTCGAGCCGGCCCACCCTGGCCGCGATCGCGCTGGGCACCGCGGTGAGCGTCGGAGGCGCGGTCTACCTGGCCGCGAGACGGCGCACCTCGCAGGCCTGAGCGGGGCGCGACGTGGTCCAGTCATCCCCTCCCGGCAACACGCCCGGACTGTAGACAAGGGGCGTGGGACTCTTGTCCCACTTCGTCTTGTGGCGTAGAAAAGAGCCCAAGCAGAACAACTCAAGACCCGCACGTGAGCCAGGTACCCACGCGGCGACCTACCCTTCCTATTGGGCGTTGTCTCACGGGTTCACCCGGAGCAACAGTTGACCGGTGCACGCTTGGTAGCCCGGATCTCACGTGTCAGCGGCGGCACTCACACCTGATGGTCTGGGTGCCGCTCGCACGTTCAGCGGGGCCGGCGAGCCAGCGGGCTCGCCTCGGCCCCGGCGGCGTACCCCTCGGCCGCATAGAGCAGCCAGGCGTGCACGCCAGCAGGCCCGCCGCCGCGGTAGCCGCGCAGGTTCGACTCGTACTCCCGGCGCAGCCTCAGGTGCCCCGCCTCGGGGACCACCAGGGACTTCGGGTCGACGCCACGGGCCACGAGCAGGAGCCGCTCGGCGGCGCGGGCGACGATCCCGTTGTGCGAGGCGAACGGCGCTGCCGTGGCGAGCTCGGCGTGGACCACGGCCGCGACCACGAGGGCCGGTGCCTCGGTCGGCCGCACCAGGAGACGGCCGAGGTCGGCGAGCCGGGCGGCGGCAGCGGCATCGCGGGGACGCCCGAGCTCCTCGTCGCTCACCGTTCCCTTGCCCGCCAGGGTGTGCAGCCGGGCGAACGCCTGCAGCGGCGTCCGGCTGCACACCGGGACCTGGCCGAGCACCTCGGTGCTGACCCGCAACGCCGCCTGCGCGACCTCGTCGCCCTCACCGGCGCGCATCTGCTCCAGGTCGCTGCCGGAGCCCTCGAGCGCCGCGCTCGCGTGAGCGCCGAGCAGCAGGGACTCACCGGTCGTCTCGGGCGGGCTCTGCCGCAGGCCGCGGTCACGCAGCAGCACGTCGATGCCGTCCCGCGCCGCCGCCATCGCCGAGGCCACGCCTTCGAGGGAGGCCAGCCGGGCCAGCGGGTCCGGGGCCACGTCGGAGGGGGAGGGCACGGTCGCCAAGGCTAACCGACCCGTGGCTGCCCGACCCGCGACCGTCCGACCCGCGGTCGTGCCGGACCCGGTAGCCTCGCGGCGATGGACGAGCTGCCCCGCAACCCCCAGGCCGTAGATCCGGCGCGCTCGTTCGACCTGGTCGCCGACGCCTACGACAGGGCGCGGCCGTCATACCCCGACGACGCGGTGAAGGCGGTGCTCGGTGATCTCGCGGACGCCCCCGAGGTCGTCGAGCTGGGCGCCGGCACGGGCAAGCTCACCGAGCAGCTGCTGGGCCGGGGAGCGCGCGTCACGGCGACCGACCCGTCCGAGGCGATGCTCGGCCTGCTTCGCCGGCGCGCCCCCGCCGCCCGTGCCGTGGCCGGCGCCGCCGAACAGGTGCCCCTGCGCAACCGGAGCGCCGACCTGGTCGTGGCGGCGCAGGCGTTCTGCTGGTTCGACGCCGACCGGGCCCTCCAGGAGGTGGCGCGCGTCCTCCGCCCGGGCGGTGCCTTCGCGGTGGTCTGGAGCGCCCGCGACGAGCGGATCCCCTGGGTACGCCGGCTCGGCCGCCTCATCGGCAGCACCCCCGAGACCCAGGACCCGACCGCGGCGATCGACGAGACCGGCATGTTCGCCGCGGTCGAGCGGCGCACGTACCGCTTCTGGCAGCCGCTGGACCAGGACTCGCTGCGCGACCTGGTCGTCTCCCGATCCCGGGTCGCGGTGATGTCCGACGGAGAGCGCGACCGGCTGCTGCGCAAGGTCGAGGAGCTCTACGAGGAGTACGGCCGTGGCCACGACGGGATGCTGCTCCCCTACGTGACCACCGTGTGCCGCACGAGCGTGCTTCCCTGGGCGGTCCCGCAGGAGGCCGCCGAGGTCGCGGAGGGCACGGACACGGCCCCGCCCGGGCCTTCCGAGGGCCCCGACGACGACGCTCTCCTGATCGACTTCCGGTAGGACGCGATGCGCTCACGGTGGGGCTGGCTCAGGCCCGGGCACCTCGGCAGCGAGGTCGACCGCGCCACCTTCCGCACCATGCACACCGCGTCGCTGGCCGGGCCGCCGCTGCGCTCGGGACTCACCGAGGCCTCCGCCACCAAGGCGATCCGGCACCTCCGCGACCTGCTCGGCGCACCGGCGGTCGCGCTGACCGACACCGCCCACCTCCTCGCGTGGGAGGGTCGGCACCAGCACCACACGGACCAGGCCGCCCGGCTCGCCACCCCGGTGGTCGCCGACGGCGCGACGAGTGTCGGCGACAAGTCCCAGGTGCCCTGCGACGACCCGCGCTGCCCCGTGCGGCACGTGATCGTCAGCCCGCTCACCGTCGAGGACCGGGTCGTCGGGACCTTCCAGGTCTACTCCCCTACGTTGTCGGCGGGCCTGGTGCGGGCCACCAACGAGGTCGCCCGGTGGGTCTCGGCACAGCTCGAGCTGGCCGAGCTCGATGCGTCCCGCACCCGGCTCATGGAGGCGGAGGTGCGCGCGCTGCGGGCCCAGATCAGCCCGCACTTCATCTACAACTCCCTGACCGCGATCGCGTCGTTCGTGCGCACCGACCCGGAGCGAGCCCGCGAGCTCCTGCTCGACTTCGCCGACTTCACCCGCTACTCGTTCCGCCGGCACGGCGAGTTCACCACGCTGGCCGAGGAGCTGCGGTCGATCGAGCGGTACCTCGTGCTCGAGAAGGCGCGCTTCGGCGACCGGCTGCAGGTGACGTTGCGCGTCGCCCCGGAGGTGCTGCCCGCCGTCGTACCCTTCCTCTGCCTGCAGCCGCTGGTCGAGAACGCCGTCCGCCACGGCCTCGAGGACAAGGACGGGCCCGGCCGGATCACGATCGTCGGCGAGGACCACGACACCGAGTGCGTGGTCTCGATCGAGGACGACGGCGTCGGCGAGGACCCCGAGCGGGTACGACGGGCGCTGGCCGGCGACGACTCCATGGACTCGGTCGGCCTGGGCAACGTCGACGAGCGACTGCGCTCGACCTTCGGCGACGACTACGGGCTCGTCGTGGAGACCGCCCCCGGAGCGGGGACGAAGGTTATCGTCAGGATCCCGAAGTTCACGCCAGGAGTACGCCCATGACCACCTCGCTGCGGGTCCTCGTGGTCGACGACGAGCGCCCGGCCCTCGACGAGCTGGCCTGGATGCTGGGCCGCGACCCGCGCATCGGGGACGTGCTCGCCACCGACTCCGGGGCCGAGGCGCTGCGCCTCATGCAGGACGAGCACGTCGACGCGGTCTTCATGGACATCCGGATGCCCGGACTGACCGGCCTGGACCTCGCCCGCGTCCTCGCCCGGTTCAAGGAGCCGCCGCCGGTGGTGTTCGTGACCGCGTACGACGAGCACGCCGTCGATGCCTTCGCCCTCAACGCGGTCGACTACCTCCTCAAGCCCGTCCGCGAGGACCGGCTCGCCGAGGCGGTCCGCCGGGTGGTCGACGCGAGGGGCGCCGCGCCCCAGCAGGGCGAGGAGGACACCATCGCCGTCGAGCTCGCCGGCCGCACCCGCTTCATCTCCCGTGGCGACATCAGGTACGTCGAGGCACAGGGCGACTACGCGCGGCTCCACACCGACGACGGCAGCCACCTGCTGCGGGTCCCGCTGACCACCCTCGAGGAGAAGTGGCGCGAGGCGGGCTTCGTGCGGATCCACCGCTCGCTGCTGGTGGCGCTCGGCCACGTGGAGGAGGTCCGCATGGAAGGGGGCCGCTGCACCGTGGTCGTCGACGGCGAGGAGCTAGCGGTCAGCCGGCGCCACACCCGCGAGCTACGAGACCTCCTCGTGCGCCGCGCCCGTCCCGGAAGCACCTCTCGGGGATGAGCCCCGAGCCGGGCCCGCCGCGCCGGGTGCGCGTGACCAGCCCTCGCACGGCTGCCGGGCGCCCCCGTCGCGTCACGGTCACCTCCGAGATCGACGCCCAGACCCGCCTCGGCGAGATCTACATCAACACCCTTCTGCGCGCGCAGCTGCGCCTGGCCGGGATGGTCGTGGGTTCGCTCCTCGTGCTCGTCGGCGGGATCCCGCTCCTGTACTGGCTGTTCCCCGGCCTGGTCGGGATCCGGGTCGCCGGGATGCCCCTGGCCTGGCTGCTGCTCGGCTTCTGCGTCTACCCGCTCCTGGTGGTCCTGGGCTGGTTCTACGTCCGGGCCGCCGAACGAAACGAACGGGAGTTCGCGGACATGGTGCAGAGGCCCTGAGGCGCCGCGATGACGCCCTCCTTCGGCATCGCCGCCGTCGCCCTGGTCTCCCTCGCCACCCTCGCCATCGGCGCCTACGGGTGGCGCTTCTCCCGCACCACCAGCGACTTCTTCGTCGCCTCCCGCACGGTGCGTCCTGCCCTGAACGCCTCGGCGATCAGCGGGGAGTACCTCTCGGCGGCCTCGTTCCTCGGCATCGCCGGCCTCGTGCTCACCTTCGGCGCCGAGATGCTGTGGTACCCGGTCGGCTGGACCGCGGGCTACCTCATGCTGCTCGTCCTGGTGGCGGCGCCGCTGCGACGGTCCGGCGCCTACACGCTCCCCGACTTCGCGGAGGGAAGGCTGGAGTCGCGGACGGTCCGCCGGTTCTCGTCGGTGCTCGTGGTCGCGATCGGCTGGCTCTACCTGATGCCGCAGTTCCAGGGCGCCGGCCTGGCGCTCACCACCGTCGCGGGCACCGACCACTGGGTCGGCGGGGCGATCGTCGCCGGGGTCGTGCTGGTCAACGTGATGCTCGGGGGCATGCGCAGCATCACGCTGGTGCAGGCCTTCCAGTACTGGCTCAAGCTGACCGCCCTGCTCGTGCCGGTGATCTTCCTGCTCGCCGTGTGGACCGGTGACGGGGCCGCCACGACCGCGACGGGCGCCGGCGGGCCCACCTCCGACGTGTGGGCCTCCCCGCTGTCGTCGACCAACGACCACCCGGTGTACACCACCTACTCGATCATCATCGCGACCTTCCTCGGCACGATGGGGCTGCCGCACGTGGTGGTCCGCTTCTACACCAACCCCGACGGGAGGACCGCGCGTCGTACCACCCTCGTCGTGCTCGGCCTCCTCGGGGTCTTCTACGTCTTCCCACCCGTGTACGGCGCCCTCGGAAGGCTCTACGCGCCGGACCTGATCGGGTCCAACCGGGCCGACACCGTGGTGCTCGAGCTGCCCGCCCGGATGATCGGGGGGCTCGGCGGCGACCTGCTCTCGGCGCTGATCACCGCCGGTGCCTTCGCGGCGTTCCTGGCCACCTCGTCGGGCCTGACCATCGCGGTCGCCGGCGTGCTGAGCCAGGACGTGATCAGCCGACGGTTCCGGGGAGTCCGCTCCTTCCAGGCGGCGGCGGTCGTGGCGGTCGCCGTACCCCTCCTCCTCGCGGTCGTCGCCGACGGCGTCGGTGTCGCGCGCGCCGTGGGCCTCGCGTTCGCCGTGGCTGCCTCGACCTTCTGCCCGCTGCTCGTGCTCGGGATCTGGTGGCGGCGGCTCACCGACGTGGGGGCGCTGGCCGGGCTGGCCGTCGGGGGCGGCCTGGCCGGGGTCGCGGTCCTCGACACCCTGCTCCAGCAGAGCCGGTCCGGCTGGGTGGCCGCCCTGCTCGCGCACCCCGCTGCCTGGACCGTCCCCGCCGCCTTCGCCACCATGATCGGGGTCTCCCTGCTCACCCAGCGGAGGCTGCCGGTGACGCTCTCGCAGACGATGGTCCGCCTGCACACTCCGGAGGCCGTCGAGCTCGACCGCGGCCCCTACCCGCTGTGAGCCGTTCGTCGCCCATTTCCTGCCGCACGTCGACGCGGGGCCACCGCAGTTCCGGTTACCCCCTCGTCGTCGGGCGTCATTGCCCATATCGTGGCCGGGAGGCCGCACACCCCGGAAAGACGTGACGAGGAGACGACGTGAGCAACGAGACCCTGTCCAACCTGATGCACGAGGAGCGGCGCTTCGAGCCGCCCGCGGACCTGGCGGCCGCGGCCAACCTCACGGCCGAGGACTACGAGCGCGCCTCGTCGGACCGCCTGGCCTTCTGGGAGGACCAGGCCGGACGCCTGGACTGGGCGCAGAAGTGGGAAACGGCCCTCGACTGGGACAACCCCCCGTTCGCCAAGTGGTTCGTCGGCGGCAAGCTCAACGCCGCCTACAACTGCGTGGACCGGCACGTCGTGGCCGGCCGCGGGGACAGGGTGGCCTTCCACTGGGTCGGTGAGCCCGAGGACGACGAGCGCACGATCACCTACGCCGACCTCCAGGACGAGGTCGGCAAGGCCGCGAACGCGCTGGTCGAGCTCGGCGTGAAGACCGGTGACCGGGTCGCCATCTACATGCCGATGATCCCCGAGGTCGTCGTGGCGATGCTGGCCTGCGCACGCCTCGGCGCGCCGCACACGGTCGTCTTCGGCGGGTTCTCCGCGGACGCGCTCGCCTCCCGCATCGAGGACTGCGGCGCGAAGGTCGTGATCACCTCCGACGGCGGTTACCGTCGCGGCGCCCCCTCGGCGCTCAAGCCCGCGGTCGACGAGGCCTGCACGAAGGTCGGCGGCCTGGTCGAGCACGTGGTCGTCGTACGCCGGACCGGGCAGGACGTCGACTGGCACGACGACCGTGACCTGTGGTGGCACGACGTGGTCGACAAGCAGTCGAGTGAACACACGCCGGAGGCCTTCGACTCCGAGCACCCGCTGTACGTGATGTACACCTCCGGGACGACAGGCAAGCCCAAGGGCATCCTGCACACCACGGGTGGCTACCTCGTCGGCGCCGCCTACACGCACCACGGCATCTTCGACCTGAAGCCCGAGACGGACGTCTACTGGTGCTCGGCCGATGTCGGCTGGGTCACCGGGCACAGCTACCTGGTCTACGGCCCCCTCGCGAACGGCGCCACGTCGGTGATGTACGAAGGCACCCCCGACAGCCCGCACAAGGGCCGCTGGTGGGAGATCATCGAGAAGCACAAGGTGTCGATCTTCTACACCGCCCCCACCGCGATCCGGACGTTCATGAAGTGGGGCAACGAGATCCCCGCCAAGTTCGACCTCTCCTCCCTGCGGGTGCTCGGCTCGGTGGGTGAGTCGATCAACCCCGAGGCGTACATGTGGTACCGCGAGCACATCGGCGGCGAGCGCTGCCCGATCGTCGACACGTGGTGGCAGACCGAGACCGGCATGATCATGATCTCGCCGTTGCCGGGCGTCACCGCGGGCAAGCCTGGCTCGGCGATGACCCCGATCCCGGGCGTGTCCGCCGAGGTGGTCGACGACGCCGGGACCCCTGTGGGGAACGGCCAGGGCGGCTACCTGGTGCTGACCGAGCCGTGGCCGGCGATGCTGCGCACGATCTGGGGCGACGACCAGCGGTTCAAGGACACCTACTGGTCGCGCTTCCCGGGCCGCTACTTCGCGGGGGACGGCGCGAAGAAGGACGAGGACGGCGACATCTGGCTGCTCGGCCGCGTCGACGACGTCATGAACGTCTCCGGCCACCGGCTGTCCACCACCGAGATCGAGTCCGCGCTCGTCTCGCACCCGAAGGTGGCCGAAGCGGCCGTCGTGGGCGCGACCGACGAGACGACCGGCCAGGCGGTGTGCGCGTTCGTGATCCTGCGCGAGTCCGCCGGGGACGGCGGCGCGGAGATCGTCCAGGAGCTGCGCCAGCACGTCGCCCACGAGATCGGCGCGATTGCCAAGCCCCGCCAGATCATGGTCGTCCAGGAGCTGCCGAAGACCCGCTCCGGCAAGATCATGCGCCGGCTGCTGCGCGACGTGGCCGAGAACCGCGAGGTCGGCGACGTCACGACCCTGGCCGACTCCACGGTCATGGGCCTGATCCAGCAGGGGCTGTCCTCCGAGAAGTCCGGCGACGAGTAGCACCGGACCTCACGCAGCAGCGGCCCCCGCGACCCGGTTCGTCGCGGGGGTCTCTGCGTGTCCACAGGGAGCGGGGTGCAGCGTGCCACACGGCGTCCCCACGTTTAGTCCTCTAGGCTCAGGGCACGCAGTCGTGGTGGGGAGCCGCTGAGCCACAGCAGGCCGACCCCCGCCACGCAACGACGAGACGATGACGAGGAACGCATCGATGGCCTTCGACCCCAGCATGACCACCAGCGGTCCGACCGCGGTCCCAGGAGCCACTCCCGCGGACGAGCGTGCGGTGACTCCCGCCACGCCGGAGGAGCCCACGATCGGACGCCTCGTCTCCGACGCGACCCGTGACATCTCCAGCCTGGTCCAGAACGAGATCGCCCTCGCGAAGTCCGAGCTCAAGGTCAGTATCAAGAACGGCGGCACCGGGGCGGGCCTCTTCGCCGGTGCGGCCTTCCTCGGCCTGCTCGCGGTGATCATGCTCTCGATCGCCTTCGCCTACTTCCTGGTGATGGCCGGCCTGCACGAGGCCTGGGCCTTCCTGATCGTCTTCGGCGTCTACGTCCTGATCGCGGCCCTCCTCGCTCTGGTCGGCGTCAAGAAGGTGAAGAAGGTCCGCGCCCCCGAGCGCGCGATCCACCAGGCGCAGGAGGCCAAGACCGTCTTCAGGCGGAGCTGACCACCCACGGTGGCTCTGCCCCCCGACCCCGCGGGAGTCGTCGAGATACCGGGCCCCTGGCAGCACAGGTACGTCACTGCCAACGGGGCCCGGTTCCACGTCGCCGAGGCCGACGCGCCACACCTTCCTCGTGACGCCCCGCTCGTCCTGCTCCTGCACGGCTTCCCGGAGTTCTGGTGGACCTGGCGGGCCCAGCTGCCCGCGCTCGCGAAGGCCGGGTACCGGCCCGTCGCGATGGACCTCCGGGGGTATGGCGGCTCCGACAAGCCGCCCCGGGGCTACGACCCGATGACCCTGGCCCGCGACGTCGCCGGCGTGATCAAGGCGCTCGGTGCCCGCCGGGCGATCCTGGTGGGACAGGGCTGGGGCGGGTACGTCGCCTGGACGGCCGCCGTGCTCCACCCTGACCAGGTCGCGGGGCTGTGCGCCGTCGCCGCACCCCACCCCCTCGTGATGCTCCCCGCGATCGTCCGGGAGGCGGCCACCGGGCGCAGCCGCCTGATGGCCGGCCACCTCCTGGCCATGCAGGCTCCGTTCTTCCCCGAGCGCCGCCTGTCGCAGCCGTCGAACAGGTACGTCGCCGAGCACCTGCGTGCCTGGAGCAGCCCGGCCTCGACCTTCCCCGACGAGGAGGTCGCGGCCCACTACCACCATGCGCTGAGCCTGTGGCCGGCCGCCCACTGCGCCCTGGAGTACCACCGCTGGCTGGTCCGCTCCCGCGTACGCGCGGACGGTCGCCGGTTCGACGAGCTCATGGAGCCCCCGGTCACGGTGCCGACCTGCCTCGTGCACGGCTCCGACGATCCCGTCGTGCCGCTCGAGGCCACCATGCGGTCACGCACGAAGGTCAGCGCGCCGGTGGAGGTGCACGTGCTCCGGAGCGCCGGCCACTACCCGCAGGAGGAGTCCCCCGAGGCGTTCGACGACGTCCTGCTCGGCTGGCTCGCAGGCCTCGAGCCGCGCTGACCCGACAGGTCCCGCGTCAGGCGCAGCCGCCCGTGTCGACCGCCCGGTCGTTGGTGATCCCCTGCGCGGCGCTCCGCGAGACCTGGTCCGCGGTGAGCGCGTAGCCGGTGTCCCGGTCGGTCACCGAGGCGGCGAAGATGACGCCGTACACCTCGCCGTCCACCGACAGCAGCGGGCCGCCGGAGTTGCCCGGACGCACCAGGGAGCGGATCGAGAAGACCTCGCGGACGACGGTGCCGCTGCCGTAGATGTCGGGGCTGCGCAGCCGCTGCTCCCCGCGGATGCGGGCGGCCTGGACGTTGTAGGGCCCGTCGTTGGGGTAGCCGAGCACGGCGGCGTCGTCGCGGGCCTCACCGGCCTTGTCGAACGTCAGGAACGGCCGGTCGAGCCCGTCGACGGCGAGGACGGCGACGTCGAGGTCCGGGTCGTAGTGCACGACGCGGGCGCCGACCTCCTCGTCGCCGACGAGGACCTTCGGCTCGTCGACCCCGGCGACGACGTGGGCATTGGTCATCACCCGGCCCGGGGAGTACACGAAGCCCGTCCCCTCGACACCGCGACCGCACTCGTTCTGCCCTCGGACCTTCAGGACGCTGACCTGCGCGGCCCGCACCTGCGGGTCACGGGCGACGGCGTCCGACGGCGGGCCGACACGGATGATCCGCTCCTGCGCGAACGGCTCGAGGTAGCGCGGGAAGAAGCTGGAGCCCACGACCTCGTTGAACGCCCGCAGCGCCTGGTCGGCCTCACCGGGCATGACCGAGTCGACGGTCGAGAGGACCTTCGAGGTCCGCACCTGGCCGGCGAGCCCGGGGAGCGCCGAGCCGCTGACCGCGACACCGAGCACCCAGGCGACGACGAGCACGGCCGCCGCGCTGAGGGCCGCCCCTCCGACCGCGTCGACGGCACGCACCGGCTGCCAGGTGATGCGGTCGCGGATGCGCGTGCCGACGTACTGGAAGATCGCCTGGCCGAACGACGCGGCCAGCAGGACGACGAACAGCGCCCCGAGCGAGACCCACAGCGACGGCTCGGCGTCGCCGAGGACCTGGGGCACGATCCAGAAGACCGCGAGGAAACCGCCGATCAGGAGGCCGGCGGTTGCGAAGGCCCCGGCGATGAAGCCCTGCCAGTAGCCGGAGACGGCATAGGCGAGGACCACCAGGACGAGGATCCAGTCGAGCACGTTCACAGCAGCGTCACGGGCGGCAACCTCAGCGCTCTCGGGGGTTCGTGTCGGGCAGCGGGTCGCTGCCGTCGGCCTCGTGCCGGGCGGCGAGCATGTGCGGGGGCAGGTCGCGGACCCGGTCACTGTCCCACGGCCGGGTCCACCCGACGTAGTCGAAGAGCCGCGCGATGATGCCGGCGGTGAACCCCCACAGCACGAGGTCCTTGTCGTCGCCGATGAGGAAGCCGGGGCCGACCCAGCCGGAGGGGTGGCGCACGGAGACCCGGTGCTCGGGGTCGAGCAGCTCGTCGATCGGGACGCGGAGCACGGCGTGCACCTCGCGCGGGTCGACGGCGCTGACCTCCGACGGCGCCCGCCACCAGCCGAGCACCGGCGTCACCGCGAAGTTGCTCGGCGGCAGCCACAGCTCGGGCAGCTGCGCGAAGACGTCCACGCCGCGCGGGTCGAGCCCGGTCTCCTCCTCGGCCTCGCGCAGCGCGCAGTGCTCGAGGGTGGGGTCCTCGGGGTCGACCGAGCCGCCCGGGAAGGCGACCTGGCCGGGGTGGGACCGCATGTCGTGGGCCCGCTCCGTGAGCAGCAGGTCCGGCCCGAGGTGGCTCTCGCCGAACAGGACCAGCACCGCGCCGCGCCGCGTGCTCGCCCCTTCGGGCGGGACGAACCGGGTCAGGTCGTCGGCGGTGATCGTCATCGCAGCGCCGCGGATCGGCTCCAGCCACCGGGGCAGGCCGGGATGACCCGCCGGCTCCTGGGTGTACGCCTCTGACACGCGACGAGCCTACCCAGCGGTGCCGACAGCGACACCGAGGTGCTCGTCGACGAGGTCGGCGAGCTGGTCGTAGGACTCGATGACGACGTACTCCACCGCGGTGACCTCGCCTGCCTCGTCGACGAAGACGATGCCGGGCAGGCCGCGGACCCGGAACGGCACCCGCAGCTTCCCGCCCGGGTCGGCGAGGTTCGGGTAGGTCACGCCGGTCTGCTCCAGCAGGTCCATCGCCCAGTCCGGGCGCGTGTCCTGGTAGTCCACGCCGAGGACCGTGACCTGCTCGCCCGCCTGCTCGTGCAGCTGCTGGTAGAACGGCAGCTCCTCGCGGCACGGAGGGCACCACTGGGCCCACAGGTTCAGCACCAGCGGCCCGCGCAGGCCGGTCAGGTCGACGGCAGGGCCCCCGCCGAAGCACGCGAGCGTCACCTCCGGCATCGGGTTCGTCGCCTCGGGTGCGGCGCCGTCCGGCGTGGGGCACTCCTCGATCCCCGCACGCTTCTTGGCCTGCCGGAGCTGGGGCGTGTCGACGTCCACGTCCACCGCGAAGCGGCCCGGGTCGTCGGTCGCTCCCGGCTCGCTCGTCGACGGCGACCCGGGTGCGCACGAGGCGAGGAGGAGTACGGCGGACGCGGCGGCTGCGGTCACGGCGGCGCGCGTCGTCCTGGGACGGCGACGGCTCACGCGCGTCCCTCGGTCTTCACGAGCCTGGCCGCCTGCTCCGGGTCGGTGGGGCCCTCGCCGTACGATGGGCACCAGCGGGCGACCGGGCAGGCGCCGCAGGCGGGCCGCTTCGCGTGGCAGATGCGGCGGCCGTGCCAGATCAGGTGGTGGCTGAGCATCGTCCAGTCCCGCTTGGGGAACAGCGCGCCCACCTCGTGCTCGACCTTCACGGGGTCGGTCTCCTCGGTCCACCCGAACCGGCGCGCGAGCCTCCCGAAGTGGGTGTCGACGGTGATGCCCGGGACACCGAAGGCATTGCCGAGGACCACGTTCGCGGTCTTGCGCCCCACACCGGGCAGGGTCACGAGGTCCTCGAGACGACCGGGGACCTTGCCGTCGTACCTCTCCACGAGGGCCTGCGACAGCTTGAGCAGCGACTCGGTCTTGGCCCGGAAGAAGCCGGTCGGCTGGATCAGCTGCTCGAGCTTCTCCCGCTCGGCACCGGCCATGGTGGCCGCGTCTGGGTAGGCCGCGAACAGGGCTGGGCGCACCGCGTTCACCCGGCGGTCGGTCGTCTGCGCCGACAGCACCGTGACCACGAGCAGCTCGAAGGGGTTGTCGAAGTCGAGCTCGCAGCGCGCCTCGGGATAGATCTCGGCGAGCACCCGGTCGATCTTGCGGGCACGGCGGACGAGGGCGGTCTCAGGCACGATGGACATCGTACGGGCCCGCAGAACCGAAGGCATTTTGGCGAAATCGACACCCGATACGTCAGACTGTGACGTGAAGCACCGCCCGGTAGAGCGCCAGGCGATGACGAGGAGGACAACTCGTGGATAACGACGTGCTGCGTCACGCACCTCTGTTCAGTGCCCTCGACGACGAGGCCGCCACCGCGCTGCGCGCCTCGATGAGCGCCACGAAGCTGCGTCGGGGCGAGGTGCTGTTCCGTGAGGGCGACGAGGGCGACAAGCTCTACATCGTCACCGAGGGCAAGGTGAAGCTGGGGCGGACCTCCTCCGACGGCCGGGAGAACCTCCTCGCCATCCTCGGCCCCGGGCAGATGTTCGGCGAGCTGTCGCTGTTCGACCCCGGGCCGCGCTCCGCGACGGTCACGGCCGTCACCGACTCGTCGTTCTCCTCGCTGTCGCACGAGGACCTGCTGCGCTGGCTCGAGGGCCGTCCCGCCGTCGCCCGTGGCCTGCTCTCGCAGCTCGCTGGGCGCCTCCGCAAGGCCAACGACGTCGTCGCCGACCTGGTCTTCTCCGACGTCCCCGGCCGGGTCGCGAAGGCGCTTCTCGACCTCGCCGAGCGCTTCGGCCGCACCGCCGACGACGGCGTGCACGTGCACCACGACCTGACCCAGGAGGAGCTCGCCCAGCTCGTCGGCGCCTCCCGCGAGACGGTGAACAAGGCGCTCGCCGACTTCGCCTCGCGCGGCTGGGTCCGTCTCGAGCCGCGCTCGGTCGTGATCATGGACATGGAGCGGCTGGGCCGCCGGGCCCGCTGAGCCCACCGCCGCCGGTCAGCCGAGCAGGTAGGCGATCTGGGCGCGGACGGAGAGCTCCGCCGCGCCCCACAGCACCGGGTCCACGTCGACGTAGACCTTCTCCACGACCGCCCGCGCGAGGTCCTCGCGCTGCGGGTCGAGGTCACGCAGCGCCTCGCGCACCTGGTCGAGCCGCTCCGCGCGGTGGGCGAGGTAGCGGTCGAGCACCGCGAGGGCGTCGGCGATGGCCGGACCGTGTCCCGGCCACACCACCTCCACCTCCTGCGCCTCGGCGAGCGCGTGCAGCCGCTGCAGCGAGTCGAGGTAGGCGCCGAGCCGGCCGTCGGGGTGCGCCACGACGGTGGTCCCCCGTCCCAGCACGGTGTCTCCGGTGAGCACCGCCCGCTCGGCCGGGAGTACGAACGACAGCGAGTCGAAGGTGTGACCAGGAGTCGCGACGACCCGCACCTCGAGCCCGTCGACCTCCACGACGTCGCCGTCGCCGAGGCCCTCCGAGCCCAGCCGGTGCTGCGGGTCCAGGGCTCGCACGCCGCAGCGCATCCGCTGGGCGAAGCTCCGCGCCGCCTCGGAGTGGTCCGCGTGCCCGTGGGTGAGGAGTACGACGCCGACCTCACCGGCGGCCGCGGCCACCGCGTCGAGGTGCTCCACGGCCTCCGGGCCGGGGTCGACCACGACCGACCGGTGGGCGCCCGGCTCGCGGAGCACCCAGGTGTTGGTGCCGTCTAAGGTCATGATGTTCGCGTTGGGGGCGAGCACGCACTGCGCGCGCTCGCCGAACCTCCCGCCGGCCCAGGTCATGCGCGCAGCCGGTCGGCGACGTGTCGCGACAGGTCGGTGAGGTGGGCCGGGAGGTCGAGGTGCAGCTGCTCGCCCTCGAGGCGGGCGACCGGGTGCACGGTCGTCAGGTCACGGCCGTCGGCGGCCCCCAGGACCTCCGCCGGCGTCGTGGGCTCGAAGAGCTCGCACAAGGTGTAGTACTGCGGTGGGAGGACCAGCATCTGCTCGCTGTCCGCCGCCCCGATCGCGTCACGGACCGGCAGCCAGGACACCTCGACCGACTCCGTCGAGACGTCGCGGGTCTCCTGCCCCGGGGGCAGTTCGGCGACGAAGAACCACGTCATGTAGCGCCGCGGCTCGAAGACCGGCGTGAGCCAGGCGCCCCACACCCTCAGCAGGTCCGAGCGAAGGGTGAGCCCCCGGTCGCCGAGGAAGTCGGTGAACGACAGCTCACGCGCCTCGAGCCGACGCCGGTCCTCCTCCCAGTCCTCGCCGGTGGTGTCGGCGACGATGCCGGTGGCGTCCGGCCCGGCGAACAACACGCCGGACTCCTCGAACGTCTCCCGCACGGCGGCGCACACGAGGGCGCGGGCCAGCGGCACGTCCACGCCCATCCGGTCCGCCCACTCCTCGGGGGGCGGTCCTGCCCAGGCGACGACGTGGTCGAAGTCGCGCGGGTCGACGCCGCCGCCGGGGAAGACCGCCATCCCCCCGGCGAAGGCCATGCCGAGGTGGCGGCGCAGCAGGTACACCTCCAGCCCCCCGGCCGCCGGGGTGCGCCCCTCGCGCATGAGCACGACGGTGGCGGCCTTGCGGGGCTCGACCGGGGTGCTCGAGCCGTCCAGGAAGCCCCGGACCTGCTCGAGCATGTGGGGCGGCAGGGGGCGGGCGCCGTCCATCAGATCTCGACGACCAGCTCGACCTCGACGGGTGCGTCCAGCGGCAGCACGGGCACGCCGACGGCGGAGCGAGCGTGGCGGCCGGCGTCGCCGAAGACGTCCCCGAGCAGCTCGGAGGCGCCGTTCGCGACACCCGGCTGGCCGGTGAAGTCGGGGGTGGAGGCGACGAAGGCGACCACCTTCACGATGCGCTTGACGCTCGACAGGTCACCGAGCTCGGCGCGGACGGCGGCCAGCGCGTTGAGGGCGCACTGCCGCGCGCACTCGACCGCCTCCTCGGGGGTCACCTCGCCACCGACCTTGCCGGTGGTGATCAGTCGACCCTCGCGCATCGGGAGCTGGCCGGAGGTGAACACGTGGTGGCCGCTGCGGACGGCGGGGATGTACGACGCGACCGGCTTGGCCACCTCCGGGACGGCGAGGCCGAGCTCGGCGAGGCGCTCCTCCGGGGTGCTCACTGCTTCGCCCGCTTGAAGTAGGCGACCAGGTTCTCCGGGTTCATGCCCGGGACGACCTGGACCAGCTCCCAGCCGTCCTGGCCGAAGTTGTCGAGGATCTGCTTGGTGTTGTGCACGAGCAGCGGCGCGGTCAGGTATTCCCATTTCGTCATGCTCGCGATGCTAGCGGCCCGGGCCTGCCCCGCAGAATGCGAGCGGCCCGGGCCACCTGGTCAGCCCGAGACGACCGGGGCGTCGTGGCCGTCCCTGCCGTGGGTGCTCGCCATGTCGGCGTCGCCGTTGACGTGGTCGACGACCCGCTCCGCGAACGCGTGCTCGCGCCGCCGGGTCAGCTGGCGGTGGTCGGCCATCAGCGCGCGCGCGGTGGACCACACCATCAGCACCATGACGACGCTGAACGGCAGCGCCACGAGGATCGCCATCGTCTGCAGCGCGGCGAGGCCGCCCGCGACGAGCAGCACCGCGGCGATGACGCCCTGGAGCCCGGCCCAGAAGGCGCGGCTCCACACCGGCGGGTTCGGGTCACCGCCCGACGCGATCATGTCGACCACGTAGGAGCCCGAGTCCGAGCTCGTTACGAAGAAGATCACGATCAGAACGATCGCCAGGACACTCAGCAGGGCTCCCCCGGGCAGCCCCTCGAGGAGCTGGAAGAGGGCGGTGTCGGTGCTGACCGCGCCCTCGCCGTCGACGAGGCCGCCCTGGCCGAACATCTCGCGCCACAGCGCCGAGCCACCCATGATCGCGAACCACAGGAAGGTCAGCAGGCTCGGGACGAGCAGCACGCCGGTGATGAACTCGCGCACCGTGCGGCCCCGGGAGATGCGGGCGATGAACACGCCGACGAACGGCGCCCAGCTCATCCACCAGCCCCAGTAGTAGGTGGTCCAGCCGGACAGCCAGGCCTGACCCTCCTCGCCGCGGAAGCTGAACGTGTTGAACGACAGGCGCAGGAAGTTCTGCAGGTAGGACCCGACCTGCTGCACGAAGTCGCTGAGCAGGAACACGGTCGGGCCGAGCAGGAGCACGGCGAGCATCAGGACGCCGGCCAGCCCCATGTTGATGTTGGACAGCCAGCGGATGCCCTTGTCGATGCCGGTGACCACCGAGATCATCGCGAGCAGGCTGATCCCGATGACGAGCGCGACCAGGATCGTGTTGGTGGCCTCGCCGATGACGCCGAGGTGGGACAGGCCGGCGCCGATCTGCGTGACCCCGAAGCCGAGGGAGGTCGCCACGCCGATGAGCGTGCCGACGACCGCGATCACGTCGATGAGGTCACCCCAGAAGCCGGTGACCCGCTTGCCGAGCAGCGGCTCGAGCGCCCAGCGGATGGAGACCGGACGGCCCTTGCGGTGCACGGCATAGGCGATCGCCAGACCGACGACCACGTAGATCGCCCAGGCGTGCAGGCCCCAGTGCAGGTACGTGACGTCCATCGCGTTGCGCGCGACCGTCGCCTGGTCCCCGCCCATGCCCGGGGGCGGCGCGGCGAAGTGGTTCAGTGGCTCGGCGACGCCCCAGAACACCAGGCCGATGCCCATGCCGGCAGCGAAGAGCATCGCGAACCAGGACTTCAGGCCGAACTCCGGCTCGGTGTCGTCCTTGCCGAGGCGGATCCTGCCCATCGGTGACAGCGCCATCCAGATGGCGAAGAACACGAAGCCGGTGACGATCAGGACGTACCACCAGCCCAGGCCGGTCACCACGCTGGTGTTGGCGGTGGTGAGCAGCTCGCCGAGGCGCCTGGGCATGATCGCACCGAGGGCGACCACGAGCAGGAGCACGGCTGCCGCCGGGACGAAGACCTTCGGCGAGCGGATGAGGCCGGTCCGTCGCGACGTCGCGGCCTCCTGAGGTGGATTCGATGTGGACACGAGTGTTCGATCCTCACGTTTGATCTCGGGGGGGTTCTGGACACTCCTACCCACGCTAGGCACATCTCGCACCTCGGACACCTCGCGCTGTGATGCGGCCCACTAGGTTTGCCGCATGGCCCCGCCTGACGACCTCGGATCTGTGAGCGGGCTCGCACTGCCCGCCCCCGACGCGGTGCTGCGCTACACCGCCCACGAGGACGGGCTGGTCGACGTACACCTCCCGTCCGGGTCCCCGGGGTCGGTGCCGCGGCTCGTCGTGCTCCTGCACGGCGGCTTCTGGCGCCAGGCCTTCGACCGTCGGCACACCCGGGCGGTGGCGGCGGCGCTCGCGGGAGAGGGCTACGTCGTGGCCACGCCGGAGTACCGCCGGGTCGGTGGCGGGGGCGGCTGGCCGATGACGGGGGACGACGTGGAGGCCGCGCTGACCGCCATGCCCGGTCTCCTCGACGGCCTCGGGGTCGGCACGCACGGAACCACCCTCCTCGGCCACTCCGCGGGCGGTCATCTGGCGCTGTGGGCGGCGAGCCTGCCGCGCGCCGTCGACCTGGGCGTTGACCTGGTCGTCGGCCTGGCGCCCGTCGGGCAGCTGCGTGCCGCCGCGCGCGACCGGGTCGGCGAGGGGGCCGTGCAGGCGTTGCTCGGCGGGGAGCCGGCGGAGGTGGCGGAGCGGTACGACGCCGCCGACCCCGCCTTCCGGTTCCGCACCAGGCCGGGGTGCGACGTCCGGGTGGTCCACGGCACGCGCGACGACGTGGTACCCCCTGCCAACAGCCTCGAGCTGGCGGCCGAGCATCCCTTCGTCGAGCTGCGCCTGGTCGAGGGTGCGGACCACTTCGACCTGATGAACCCGACGTCGACGGCCTGGCCCGCGGTGCTGGATGCGCTGCGCTGACCGGGTGAGAGGCTGGGCGGCATGACTCCTCCCGCCATCGCGGTCGTCGGTGCCGGTCCCGCCGGGACGATGCTGGCGCTCGGCCTCCTGCAGGAGGGCCACTCGGTCACGCTCGTCTCGGGGCGGAGCGCCGAGGAGATCCGGTCCGGGCCGGTGATGTCGAGCCAGGTGACGTTCGAGTCCGCCCTCGAGGTGGAGACCGCGCTCGGTGTCTCGCGGCTGCTGCCGACGGCGCCGCCCCTGCGCCGGATGGAGTACGACGTCCGGCGGCTCGACGGGGCCGAGGCCGCGTTCACCGTGCGGCTCGGCCGACCCGCCCGCTCGGTCGACCTTCGACTGAAGATCCCCGCCCTGCTCGAGGAGATCGAACGGCTCGGCGGGAAGGTCGTGATCCGCAACGCCGGCGTCGACGACCTCGAGGACCTCGCGGCGACCCACGACCTCGTCGTCGTCTCGACGGGCCGGGGCGGGATGGCGGGGCTGTTCCCAGACGACCCGGAGCGGTCGCCGTACTCCTCGCCGCAGCGGACGGTGGCACTGACCTACCTTCGAGGGGTGGCCCCGACCGACGGGCCCGCGCTGCGCTACCACGCGATCGAGGGCGTCGGCGAGTGCTTCACCTGCCCGGCGCTGGGGGCGTCGGGGCCGTGCGACATCTACGTCGTCGAGGGGGTGCCCGGAGGGCCGCTGGACCGCTGGGACGACGTCGTCTCCGACGCAGACCACCTCGAGCGGCTGAAGCGGGCCCTCGCCGATCACTTCCCGTCCGAGGGCGCCCGGGTCGCCGGAGCCGACCTCGCCGACGAGCACGCCGCCCTGCGCGGCAGCTTCACCCCCGTCGTCCGACGGCCCGTCGGCACGCTGCCGTCCGGGGCGCACGTCCTGGGCATGGCCGACGCCGTCGTCCTCAACGACCCGCTCACCAGCCAGGGGTCGAACACCGCGATCAAGTCCGCGTCGTTCTACCTCGAGGCGATCACCGCGCACGACGGCGAGCTCGACGCCGGCTGGATGCAGCGGACCTTCGACAACTTCTGGCGGGGCTGGGCGCGCTGGGCGACGGCCTGGACGAACGCGTGGCTCCAGCCGGCCGCCCCCCACCAGCAGCGCGTCGTCGCGGCGGCCGCCGAGCACTCCGGGGTGGCCGCCGAGATCGTGGCCGGCTTCGACGACCCGATGCGCTTCGTGCCGTGGTGGTTCGACGAGGTCGCTGCCGACACGTTCCTGCGCGAGCAGATGGCCGAGGAGACGGCTCGCTTCGACGTGCGCGACCTGCGCCGGGCCTTCGGCCAGTACGCCACCGGGGTCACCGTCGTCACCACCCGCGACGCCGCGGGTCGGCCGTGGGGGATGACCGCGAACTCGTTCACGTCGGTCTCGCTGAACCCCCCGCTGGTGCTCTGGGCGGCGGCGAAGAGCTCTCCGTCGCTGCCGGCGTTCGAGGGCGCCGACCGGTTCGCGGTGAACGTGCTCGCCTCGGACCAGCACCACCTGTCACGGCAGTTCGCGACCTCCGGTACGGAGAAGTTCGAGGGGGTCGACCTCACCGAGGGGCCGGCGCCGGTGCTCGAGGGCGTGGTCGCGCACTTCGTGTGCCGTCGTACCCGGACCGTCGACGCCGGCGACCACGTGGTGTTCCTCGGCGAGGTGGAGTCCTACGACGCCCCCGGCGGCGAGCCACTCGTCTTCCACGCCGGCGGCTACCGGCTCGCCACCAAGCACCCGGACGTCTGATCGGCGTAGTCCGACATGCACAACCCCGTCATCGAGGCCGGTGCGCGCTCGACGGCGGCTCGCCGCTCGGGTTGTGCATGCCGGCGTACGACGGGCCGCTCAGCTCTGCGCGGGAACCAGCTCGGGCTCGGTCTTCTCCCGCACCTCGTCCTCGGTCACCCCCGGAGCCAGCTCGACGAGCCTCAGCCCGTCGGGCGTCACGTCGATGACGGCGAGGTCGGTGATGATCCGCTGCACCATGCCCTTGCCCGTGTAGGGCAGCGAGCACTCCTTGACGATCTTGTACGACCCGTCCTTGGCGACGTGCTCCATCAGCACGATCACGCGCTTGGCGCCGTGGACGAGGTCCATCGCCCCGCCCATGCCCTTGACCATCTTCCCGGGGATCATCCAGTTCGCGATGTCACCGCCCTCGGACACCTGCATCGCGCCGAGGATCGCCGCGTCGATCTTGCCGCCGCGAATCATCCCGAACGACGTGGCGGAGTCGAAGAACGACGCCCCCCGCCGCAGGGTCACGGTCTCCTTGCCGGCGTTGATGAGGTCAGGGTCCTCCTCGCCCTCGACCGGGTAAGGGCCGACGCCGAGGATGCCGTTCTCCGACTGCAGCACCAGCTCGACGTCGTCGCCGACGTAGTTCGGCACCAGCGTCGGCAGGCCGATCCCGAGGTTCACGTAGGAGCCGTCGTGCAGCTCCGCGGCCGCCCGGGCAGCCATCTCCTCACGACTCCACGCCATCTCAGGACTCCTTCGTCTCGACAGGCTCGACCGACGAGGCCGGGCGGACCGTCCGCTTCTCGATCTTCTTGTCCGCCGCCTGCTCGGGGGTGAGCGCCACGACCCGCTGGACGTAGACGCCCGGGGTGTGGATCTCCGCCGGGTCGAGGTCACCGGGCTCGACGAGCTCCTCCACCTCCGCGATCGTCACGCGCCCGCACATCGCGGCGAGGGGGTTGAAGTTCTGGGCGGACATGCGGAAGACGAGGTTGCCGTGCCGGTCGCCCTTCCAGGCCCGCACCAGGCCGAAGTCGGCGACGATCGCCTGCTCCAGCACGAACTCCTTCGGCCCTTCGGCGGTCTCGAACTCGCGCACCTCCTTGGCCGGTGAGGAGACGATCACGTTGCCCGCGTCGTCGTACCTCCACGGCAGCCCACCCTCGGCGACCTGCGTGCCCACCCCGGTCGCGGTGTAGAACGCCGGGATGCCCGAGCCGCCGGCGCGCATCCGCTCGGCGAGGGTGCCCTGTGGGGTCAGCTCCACCTCGAGCTCGCCCTGGAGGTACTGACGCGCGAACTCCTTGTTCTCGCCCACGTAGGAGGAGATCATCCGCCTGATCCGCTTGGCGAACAGCAGCCGTCCCAGACCCCACTCGTCGACGCCGCAGTTGTTCGAGATCGCCTCGAGCTCGTCGGCACCCTGCTCCAGCAGCGCATCGATCAGCACCGACGGGATCCCGCACAGCCCGAAGCCACCCACGGCCAGCGACGAGCCGCTGCCGATGTCGGCAACCGCCTCCGCCGCACTCGCGACGACCTTGTCCACGACGTTCCTCCCTCGAGCGGTCCCCCGCCCGCCGGGGTACGGCGGGCGGCCATCGCCTGTGATCCTAACCACGCCGGACGCCGTCGAGGATGTGGGTCTCCCACACATCCGGGCAGCTCGCCCCCGGTCCCGCCACGCGCCGCGTAGGCTCCCACCGTGGCATCGACATCGGCGAAGCAGACCGGCTGGGACGACGTGGTCGTCCACGTCGTCACCGGCAAGGGTGGCACCGGCAAGACCACCGCTGCGGCGAGCCTGGCCCTGGCGCTGGCCTCTCGCGGCAAGACCGTGCTCCTGTGCGAGGTCGAGGGACGGCAGGGCATCGCCCAGCTCTTCGACGTGCCCCCGCTGCCCTACGAGGAGACGCTGGTCGCGAGCGGCCCCGACGACGGTGGAGACCTGTACGCGCTCGCCATCGACCCGGAGTCGGCGCTGCTGGAGTACCTCGCCATGTACTACCGCCTCGGCCGCGCCGGGAAGGCCCTCGACAGGTTCGGGGTGATCGACTTCGCCACCACGATCGCGCCGGGGGTGCGCGACGTCCTGCTCACCGGCAAGGTCTACGAGGCCGTCTACCGCAACAAGCGGGGCAAGAACGACCGTGTGTACGACGCCGTGGTGCTCGACGCCCCGCCGACCGGTCGGATCGCGCAGTTCCTCAACGTAAACAGCGAGCTCGCGGGTCTCGCGAAGGTCGGGCCGATCCGGACCCAGGCCGACTCGATCATGACCCTGCTGCGCTCCCCGAAGACAGCGGTGCACATCACCACCCTGCTCGAGGACATGCCGGTCCAGGAGGCCGCCGACGCGATCGACGAGCTGCACGACATCGACCTGCGCGTCGGCGCGGTGATGGTGAACATGGCTCGCCGCAAGGAGCTCGACGAGGAGGCGCGCGAGCTCGCGATCAGCGGCGACCTCCCCCGCGCGCAGATCGAGAAGGACCTCGCCCGCGTCGACATCGAGGCGACCACCGAGCTGGTCGACGGTCTGCTCGCCGAGGCACAGGAGCACGCCGAGCGCCGGGCGCTCGAGGACGAGCAGCGGGAGCGCATCGCGGCGCTCGGCGTCCCGTCGTACGAGCTGCCCCGGCTGGCCGACGGCGTGGACCTGGGCGGGTTGTACGAGCTCGCCGCGCACCTGTGCGAGCAGGGGATGGCATGAGCGAGAGGCGGGAGGACCGATGAGCACGCGAGGTAGGACCACCCGTCGCGTCGGCCCGTTGGCGGGCATGCCCGAGGCGTCGCCCCGGCTCGACGTCGACGCCCTGCTCGACGATCCGGAGACGCGCATCATCGTGTGCACGGGCTCGGGCGGGGTCGGCAAGACCACCACGTCCGCCGCGCTCGCCCTCCGGGCCGCCGAGCGGGGGCGCAAGGTCGTGGTGCTCACCATCGACCCGGCCCGCAGGCTGGCGCAGTCGATGGGCATCGAGACGCTCGACAACACGCCTCGACCGGTCCCGGAGGTGTCCGGGAGCGGCACGCTCGACGCGATGATGCTCGACATGAAGCGGACCTTCGACGAGGTCGTGGAGAGCCAGGCCAGCCCGGAGAAGGCGGCGCAGATCCTGGCGAACCCCTTCTACCAGGTGCTGTCGAGCTCCTTCGCCGGCACGCAGGAGTACATGGCCATGGAGAAGCTCGGCCAGCTCCACAAGGATGCGGCGCGCACCGACCGCTGGGACCTGATCGTGGTCGACACCCCGCCGTCACGGTCGGCCCTCGACTTCCTCGACGCCCCCGAGCGGCTCTCGAGCTTCCTCGACGGTCGGTTCATCCGGATCCTGCTCGCTCCGGCGCGGGGGCCGGCCCGGTTCATGACGGCCGGCCTGTCAGTGGTGACCAACGCGCTGACCAAGGTGCTCGGCGCCCAGATCCTCCAGGACATGCAGACCTTCGTCGCGGCGCTCGACACGATGTTCGGTGGCTTCCGCGCGCGGGCGCAGCAGACCTTCGCCCTGCTGCAGCAGCCGGGTACGGCGTTCGTGGTGGTCGCTGCACCGGAGGCCGACGCGTTGCGCGAGGCGGCCTTCTTCGTGGAGAGGCTTGCCGGGGAGCAGATGCCGCTGGCCGGGCTCGTCGTGAACCGTGCGAGCCGCCTCCTTCACGAGGGACTGTCGGGAGAGCAGGCGCTCGCGGCCGCGGAGCGACTCGAGTCCACCGGCGACGACTCCACGGCGGTCACCTCGGGATTGCTGCGGCTACACGCCGACCGCACCCGGATCGTGGCGCGCGAGCACCACCTGCGGCAGCGTTTCGCCGCCGCCCACCCGCACGTGCCGACCGCCGTCATGCCGGCCCTGTCGACCGACGTTCACGACCTCGACGGGCTGCGCGAGGTCGGCGAGCTGATCGCCGGCTAGCCCCACGCCCAGCCGGTGACGCGGCTCAGGCCGTGACGGCGATGCCGCGCGTGGCGGCCACGTGGTCCGCCTGCGCGGTCTCCAGCAGGAGGCGCCACGACGTCACGTTGGGGCGCTTGCGCAGGAGGGCCCGGCGCTCACGCTCGGTCATGCCACCCCACACGCCCCACTCGATCTGGTTGTCGAGCGCCTCGGCGAGGCACTCGGTGCGCACGGGACAGCCCGCGCACAGCTGCTTGGCCCGGTTCTGTGCGGCACCCCGCACGAACAGCTCGTCCGGGCGGGTCTGGTTGCACAGAGCCTTGGTGGCCCAGTCCTCGTTCCAAGTCATATCGCGTTCCCCTCCGAGAAAGGCCCGTCCGCTTCCCCGACGGACGACGAGTCAACCCCTCGACAAAAAGTTAAGAAGATAAAGGCTTCGCGAAACAGACACAGAGGGAGCAACTTCGCATAGTCCGATATAACTACTCGCCCGGACCGGAGGGCCCGATCCACGTGAACCGCGCAGAACGACCGGGACCGATGCGAGCCTAGGTGTCCGGGCATCCGAGGGCAGTAGTCCTGGAGTAGCCCCTTCGGGCCATTTCTGTGGACTCGGCGGCGACACGCCGTACCGAAAACGCTTGGTCGGAGGGGGTGGTTGAGGTAACAGGGACCCCCGACCTCGGTCCCGTACGCTATGAGGCATGTCTGCACGTGGAGACGGTCGTCTCGGATTCGCAAGCGCCGTGTCGCACCTCGGTGTCATGGCCGCAGTGTCGGCCGTCATGGGACTTCTCGTCGCGGGGCTGGCCATCCCCTTCGCCGGGGTCGCCGGCCTGGGCGCGCGCTCGGTCGCCGAGAGCATCGACGACCTGCCCGCCGACCTGACGGCAGAGCCGCTGGCGGAGCGCACCCGCGTCCTCGCGCGCGACGGCCGCCTGCTGGCGACCTTCTACGACCAGAACCGGGTCAACGTCTCCCTCGACGAGGTCGCGCCCGTGATGCAGAAGGCGATCATCGCGATCGAGGACTACCGCTTCTACGACCACGGCGCCCTCGACCTCAAGGGCACCCTGCGTGCGTTCGTGACCAACCAGGCGGAGGGCGGCACCGTCCAGGGCGGCTCCTCGATCACGCAGCAGATGGTGAAGATGACCCTGGTCAACCAGGCGGAGACCGACGACGAGCGGCTTGCCGCGACCGCGGACACCTACGAGCGCAAGCTCAACGAGCTGCGCTACGCGATCGCGTTCGAGGAGAAGTACGACAAGGACTGGATCCTCGAGCGCTACCTCAACATCGCCTACTTCGGTGACGGTGCCTACGGCATCGAGGCGGCCGCCCGCCACTACTTCTCCAAGAGCGCCGACAAGCTCGACCTGCGCGAGGCGGCCCTGCTCGCCGGCCTGGTGAAGAACCCCAGCTCCTACGACCCCACGAACGACAAGGGCGAGGCGAAGTCGCGGCGCAACACCGTCCTCGCGCGGATGGCCCAGCTCAACGTGATTTCCGACGCGGAGTACAAGAAGGCCAGCCAGAGCAACCTCGGTCTCGACCTCACGCCGTCACGCAACGGCTGCGTCTCCTCGCAGGCCCCGTTCTTCTGCGACTACGTCCGCGAGTACCTCGTCAAGGACAAGGACCTCGGCCGCACCCCCGAGGCGCGTACGCAGCTGATCAACTCCGGCGGCCTGACCATCAAGACCACGATCGACCTGCGCTTCCAGCGGGCCGCGGCGGACTCCGTGCGCGAGCACGTCTACTCCACGGACATGGCCATCGGCGGCCTGGCGATGGTCGAGCCGCGCACCGGCGAGGTGCGTGCCCTGGCGCAGTCCCGGCCCATGGGGACGCGGAAGAACAAGGGCGAGACCTTCCTCAACTACGTCGTGCCGCCGGAGTACGGCGACGCGAACGGGTTCCAGGCAGGCTCGACGTTCAAGGCCTTCGTGCTGGCCGCAGCGATCAAGCAGGGCGTCTCGCTGTCGACCCAGATCGCGTCCCCCCCGTCGCTCTCGCTCCCGCAGTCGAGCTTCCGCCGCTGCGACGGGCCCATCAACAGCACCGTGAACTGGGACGTGGCCAACTCGACGGGCTCGGGAACGTTCAACCTCTACACCGGCACCCAACAGTCGGTGAACACCTTCTTCGCCCAGCTCGAGCAGCGCACCGGGCTCTGCGAGCCGGTGAAGCTGGCTCGCGCGATGGGCCTCGAGGTCCCCGACGAGCAGATCTACCCGCCGTTCACCCTGGGCATCACCGACACCGACCCGCTGTCGATGGCCGAGGCCTACGCCACGTTCGCCGGCCGCGGGCTGCACTGCGAGTCCCGCCCGGTGACCGAGATCCTCAACAGCAAGGGCCGCACCCTGAAGAAGTACGACGCCGACTGCCAGCAGGTGCTGCGGCGCGACGTCGCGGACGCGGTGAACGACGTGCTGCGCGGGGTCCAGGAGCCCAACGGCTTCGGCTACAACGCAGGCCTCGCGCTCGCCCAGCCCTCCGCCGGCAAGACCGGCACGATCAACAACAACATGGCGGTGTGGTTCATGGGGTACACCCCCAACCTGGTCACCGCCTCGATGATCGCCGGCGCCAACCGTCAGGGCGAGTGGGTGACGCTGAACAACCAGACCGTCGGCGGTTCCTACATCAGCCGTGCGGCCGGTAGCACGAACGCCGGCCCGATGTGGGGTGACGCGATGAAGGTGGTCGAGCAGTGGCTGCCCGACCGTGACTTCACCTCACCGGACCCGACCACGATCCAGGGCAAGCTGGTCACAGTCCCGAGCGTCTACGGCTACTCGCCCGAGGACGCCGCGCGGATCCTGCGTGAGGCGGGCTTCTTGCCGGTGATCGGCCCCACGGTGGACTCGGCGAACACCGCCGGCACCGTTGCCTACCTCGACCCGGCGTCGGGCACCCAGCTGGGCACCGGCAGCACGGTCACGATCTACGTCTCCGACGGCACTCCGTACGTCGCACCGCAGCCCGAGCCGAAGCCGAAGCCCAAGCCCAAGCCGGACCAGCCGAAGCCGGACCGTCCCGGTGGCGGTGGCGGTGGCGGCGGGGGCCGCGGCGGGGGCGGCGACGGCGACTGACCGGCCTCAGCCGAGCTGGCGGCGCACCTCGGCGGCCACCGCCGCGCCGTCGGCCCGGCCCTTGACCTGCGAGCTGATCGCGCTCATGACCTTGCCCATGGCGCGCATGCCCTCCTCGCGTGCACCGGTCTGGGCGATCGCGGAGGTGACCAGGTCGGCGACCTCCTTCTCGGTCAGCGGCTCGGGCAGGTAGTCGGCGAGCACCTCGGCCTCTGCACGTTCCTTCGCGGCCATCTCGTCACGGCCCGCCTGGTCGAACGCCTCGGCGGCCTCTCGGCGCTTCTTGGCCTCACTGCTCAGCACCGAGACCACGTCGTCGTCGGTGAGCTCGCGGCTCTGCTTCCCGGCGACCTCCGCGTTCGTCACGGCGGTCAGCACCATCCTCAGGGTCGAGGAGCGCACCTCGTCCCTTGCCTTGATCGCAGCGGTCAGGTCGGCGCGGAGGCGGTCCTTGAGATCACTCATGACCACCATTGTGGCAGCCTGGTCGGGTGCACCCGCTGACGAGGACGACGACCCGCACCCTGGCCCTCGGCGCCGCGGCGGGTCTCGCCGGGGTGGCCTACGCCGCCGGCTACGAGGCCCGTGCCTACACGCTGCGACGCGTCGAGATGCCCGTGCTCCCGCCAGGGGCCGGTCCTCTCAAGGTGCTGCACCTCAGCGACCTGCACATGACCCCGACCCAGCACAAGAAGCAGCGCTGGCTGCGCGACCTCGCCTCCCTCGAGCCGGACCTGGTCGTCAACACCGGCGACAACCTCGCCCACATGCGTTCTGTGCCGGTGGTCCTCGACGCGCTCGGCGACCTGCTCGATGTCCCGGGCGTCTTCGTGATGGGGTCCAACGACTACTTCGCCCCCTCGCTGCGCAACCCACTGCGCTACCTGCTCCCCGACGACGGCCAGCGCAACACCCACACCGCCAAGCTGCCCTGGGGTGACCTGGTGGCAGGCCTCGAGAGCCGTGGGTGGCTCGACCTGTCCAACCGCCGGGACCGGCTCGAGGTGAACGGCCTCCGGTTCGCGTTCGCCGGCGTCGACGACCCGCACCTGGAGTACGACGACCTGCCGGCTGTATCGGGACCGGCCGACCCGGAGGCCGACGTCCGGGTGGCCGTCGCGCACGCGCCGTACCTCCGGGTGCTCGACGCCTTCGCGCGCGACGGCTACGACGCGATCTTCGCCGGCCACACCCACGGGGGGCAGCTGGCCGTTCCCGGCTGGGGCGCTCTGGTCACCAACTGCGACCTCGAGCCCGAACGGGTCAAGGGCCTGCACCGCCACCCCAAGGGCTCGACGCCGGACACCCCGCACAGCTCGTGGCTCCATGTCTCGGCCGGGCTGGGCACCTCGCCGTACGCCCCGGTGCGCTTCGCCTGCCGCCCCGAGGCGTCCCTCGTGACCCTCACCGGCCGGCCGACCGTCCCGGTTTCGTGACCGCAGGACGGCTCGGGTAGACTCCCCACGCCGCAAGGCAATCGGGCTGTGGCGCAGTTTGGTAGCGCGCGTCGTTCGGGACGACGAGGCCGCAGGTTCAAATCCTGTCAGCCCGACTCTGTGTGATGTCCCAGGACATCGTGGACGGCCGAACCCAAATCCCGTGGGTTCGGCCGTCCGTCGTTTCAGCGGCTCCCCGGATCGCCTGCCCGAAGGCCCGGACGGGAGCTCTGCGCGGGGGCCCTGCGCGGGGGCCCTGCGCGGGGGCCGGGGCACCGTCACCGTGGCGAGCCACGGCGACGGTGCGAGTTCGGACAAGTCGGTCTGGCAGACTCCGGGTATGCCTCAGAACTCGGGTGACGACAGGACCGAGCCCACGCTCGAGCTGCCCTCGCTGAAGATGCCGGGCCTCGGCCGCCGCCGGAAGAAGCAGACAGAGCCCACCCCGGAGGAGACGGTACAGCCGCCGTCGGTCACCGAGGTCCAGGACTCCGCGCCGGAGGAGGCGGAGGGGCCGCCCGCCCCGGAGGACCCGGAGCCGGCACGCCCTGTCGCCGAGGACCTCGACTCGCCGGCCCCCGCGCCCGCACCGCGTCGCGCCGCGCGCAAGGACCGGAGCAGCTCCCCGGCCAGGTCCCTCGTCAAGGCCAAGCGTCCGACCGGCCCGGTCGCCGCGGCCCTCGCCGGCGCCCTGGTGGGCCTGGCAGGCGGAGCCGGGACCTACGCCGCCCTGGCCGGCTGCGAGGCGGTCAGAGGCGTCAGCACGTGCGGCGGCGCCCCGGGCTTCTTCATCCTGCTCGCGATCGTCGTGCTGATGGTCCTGCTCGGGACCGCGCTGCTGAAGGCGCTCGCGGTGAAGGACCCCGGGAGCACGAGCTTCCTGGCCGTCGGCATCGTGGCCGTGGCGAGCATGCTGTTCCTGCTCGACGTGATGGACTCACCGTGGATGTTCGTGGTGGTCCCCGCGCTGAGCGCAGGTGCCTACCTCCTGGCCCACTGGGTCACCAGCAGGTACGCCGACGAGCCGACCGGCCGCCAGGACTGGATGTGAGCCCGCGGCGGCCGGGCGAGGTCAGGCGCTGAGCTCCTTGGCGAGCAGCTCGGCGATCTGGGCCGTGTTCAGGGCCGCACCCTTGCGCAGGTTGTCCCCGCACACGAACATCTCGAGGGTGTTCGGGAAGTCCATGGCCTGACGGATCCGGCCGACGAACGTCGGGTCGGCTCCCACGACGTCCGCAGGCGTCGGGAAGTTCCCGGCGGCCGGGTCGTCCATCACCACGACCGACGGCGCCTGCACGAGCGCCTGCCTGGCCTCGTCCACGCTCACAGGTTTGGTGAAGGTGGCGTGCACCGCGAGCGCGTGGGTGGTCACCACGGGCACGCGCACGCAGGTCGCGGACACCTTGAGGTCCGGGATCCCGAGGATCTTGCGCGACTCGTTGCGCACCTTCAGCTCCTCGCTGGTCCAGCCACCGTCGCGCGCCGATCCCGCCCACGGGACGACGTTGAGGGCCAGGGGGGCCGGGAACGGCGAGTCCTCGCCGAGCTTGTCGACGACGGCCCTCCGGACGTCGCCCGCGACGGTGCCGAGCGTGCGGTCACCTGCGACGACCTCGAGCTCGTCGTACAGCCGGTCGACGCCGGGCTGACCGGCACCGGAGGCGGCCTGGTACGACGCCACCACGAGGGCGGTCAGGCCCCAGCGGGCGTGCAGCGCGCCGAGGGCGTCCATCATCGTCAGGGTCGTGCAGTTGGGGTTCGAGATGATGCCGCGCGGGCGGTGGCGGACCGCGTCGGGGTTCACCTCGGGTACGACGAGCGGCACATCGGGGTCCATGCGGAAGGCCCCGGAGTTGTCCACGGCGATCGCGCCCTGGGCGGCGGCGATCGGCGCCCACTCCTTCGAGACCTCGTCGGGAACGTCGAACATCGCCACGTCGACACCGTTGAAGGCCTTCTCCGAGAGGGCGATGACCGTGAGGTCCTCGCCGCGCACGCGGAGCTTCTTCCCGGCCGACCGCGGCGAGGCGATCAGGCGGATCTCCCCCCACACGTCCTCACGTTGGGACAGGATGCCGAGCATCACCGTCCCCACGGCTCCGGTGGCCCCGACCACCGCGAGCGTGGGCTTCCTGCCTGCTGTCCGTGTCACCGTCCGGTCCCTCCGTAGACCACTGCCTCGACCTCGTCCGAGTCGAGGTCGAACGCCGTGTGGGTCGCGGCCACCGCGTCGTCGACCTGCGACTCGTCGACGATGACCGAGATCCGGATCTCCGAGGTGGAGATCATCTCGATGTTCACCCCGGCGTTGGCCAGGGCGGCGAAGAACTTGGCCGTCACACCCGGGTGGGAGCGCATCCCGGCCCCGACCAACGACACCTTGCCGATGCGGTCGTCGTACAGCAGGGAGTCGTAGCCGACCTCGTCCTTGAGCTGTGCGAGCGCCGCCATCGCCTTCTGGCCGTCCTCACGGGGCAACGTGAACGAGATGTCGGTGAGGTTCGTGGCTGCGGCCGAGACGTTCTGCACGATCATGTCGAGGTTGATCCCGGCCTCCGAGAGCGCCTCGAAGATCCGCGCGGCCTCACCCACCTTGTCGGGCACACCGACCACGGTGATCTTGGCTTCGCTCCGGTCGTGCGCGACGCCGGCGATGATCGCCTGCTCCATCTGTTCCACCTCTGCATCTTCCGCGATCCAGGTGCCGGTCCGCTTGCTGAAAGAGGACCGGACGTGGATGGGCATCTGGTACCTGCGGGCGTACTCCACGCATCGCAGGTGAAGGATCTTGGCGCCGCTGGCCGCCATCTCGAGCATCTCCTCGTAGGAGATGCGGTCGCGCTTGCGCGCGGACGGCACGATCCGCGGGTCGGCGGTGAACACCCCGTCGACGTCGCTGTAGATCTCGCACACGTCGGCGTCCATCGCCGCGGCCAGAGCGACCGCCGTCGTGTCCGAACCACCCCGGCCGAGCGTGGTGATGTCCTTGGTGTCCTGGCTGACGCCCTGGAAGCCGGCGACGATCGCGACCGCGCCCTGGGCCAGCGCCTTCTCGATCCGGCCCGGTGTGACGTCGATGATCTTGGCCTTGCCGTGGACGCTGTCGGTGATGACGCCCGCCTGGCTCCCGGTGAAGGACTGGGCCTCCTGGCCGAGGTTCCCGATCGCCATCGCCAGCAGCGCCATCGAGATCCGCTCCCCGGCGGTGAGCAGCATGTCGAGCTCCCGCCCGGCGGGCAGCGGAGAGACCTGCTCGGCGAGGTCGATCAGCTCGTCGGTGGTGTCCCCCATCGCGGACACCACCACGACCACGTCGTGACCGGCGCGCTTGGCGTCGACGATGCGCTGGGCGACGCGCTTGATGCCGTCGGCGTCGGCCACGGAGGAGCCGCCGTACTTCTGCACGACAATGCCCACGGTTCTCCTCAGGATCGTGTCGCGGATGGTCGGAGGGACGGCGCCGATTCTACCGGCCGCGGCGTCCCGCCCCGACCGCCCGACGCATCACAAGACAACCCTCCGACCGGTCCGGACCGGAAGATATTCGGCCACGAGGGGTCAGGGTGGCCACGCTGGTCAAGAACTTGCGGCGTCGAGCAGCTCATCGGCGGCTGCCACCTGATCCTGCTCGCTCTCGAACTCCGCGTCGAGGCGGTCATGGGAGATCACCGACTGCAGCGCCCGCAGGGCACCGCTGGCCTCGTGACCCCAGGAGGAGACGTAGGAGAACTGCCACCACCACAGTGCCTCCTCGACCCGGCCGGCCCGGAAGTGCCGCAGGCCGTGGGCGAGCGCCGACGCCATGCTCGTGAGGTCGTCCGACAGCAGCGAGGGGGCGAGCTCCGGCGGGTCGACGTACGGGTCGAACACCTCGGTGTAGGCGTCGACACCCTCGAGCAGCACGGCGAGCCGCAGCCGCATCTCGTCGAGGTCCGGGTCGGGGCCCGCGTCGGGTTCGTACCTCGAGGGCGTGTCGAAGTCGGTCTGCACCCCGAGACGCGCCCCGGCGAGAAGCACCTGGCTCACCTCGAGGAGCAGGATCGAGATCGCGTGTCCGCCCGTGGTCTCGCCGCGGGCGATGGCCTGCAGGGCGAGCAGGAAGCTCTCGACCTGGTCGGCGATCTGCTGTGCGAAGTCCTCGAGCTCGCTGTGCAGCCCGGCCTCCGCCTCCGTGACGGGCGTGCTCGGCTCAGTCATCGACGGCTCGCCTCCCTTCGAATGCTCGTCCCAGGGTCACCTCGTCGGCGTACTCGAGGTCACCGCCTACAGGCAGTCCACTAGCAAGACGCGTCACGCGCAAGCCCATCGGCCTCAACAGGCGCGTGAGGTACGTCGCGGTCGCCTCGCCCTCGAGGTTCGGGTCGGTCGCCAGGATCACCTCGGTGACCACGCCGTCAGCGAGGCGGGCCATCAGCTCACGGATGCGCAGGTCGTCGGGGCCGATCCCCTCGATCGGCGAGATCGCCCCGCCGAGCACGTGGTAGCGGCCCCGGAACTCCCGGGTGCGCTCGATGGCGACCACGTCCTTGGACTCCTCGACCACGCAGATCAGGGAGGGGTCGCGGCGCGGGTCGCGGCAGATCCGGCAGGTCTCCTCCTCGGCCACGTTGCCGCAGACGGCGCAGAACCGGACCTTGGCCTTGACCTCCAGCAGCACCTCCGCGAGCCGGCGCACGTCGACCGGGTCGGTCTGGAGGATGTGGAAGGCGATGCGCTGCGCGCTCTTGGGTCCGACGCCCGGCAGCCGGCCGAGCTCGTCGATCAGGTCCTGGACGACCCCTTCGTACATCAGAAGCCGAGCTGTCCGCCGCCACCCGGGCCGCCGGGGACGTCCCCACCGAGGCCACCCGCGGGCGGGCCCAGCCTCTCCGACGCCATCGCGTCGGCCTGCGCCTTGGCGTCACGGTAGGCCGCCACGATCAGGTCTTCGAGGTCCTCGGTGTCCTCGGGGTCGAAGGAGCCCTTCTTGATCGAGACCCCGACGAGCTCACCGGTGCCGTTGAGGGTCACCGCGACCAGGCCGTCGCCCACGGTGCCGGTGACCGTGGCGTCGGCCAGCTCGGCCTGCGCGTCCATCATCTGCTGCTGCATCTGCTGGGCCTGCTCGAGCAGGGCGTTCATGTCGAAGCCGCCCTCACCGAAGGGGTTCTGCTGGGTCATCTCTTGTCCTCTGCTGGGTCGTGGGTTGCGGGTGGAGCCGGCTCAGTCGTGCCGGATCTCCTCGATCACCTTCGCGCCGAGCTCACGCTCGAGCAGCTCGGCGCCGGCGAGGTTCCCGTCGTCGGCGTCGGGGTCGTCACGGTCGGCGTCGTCGTCAGAGACGGACGGGCCGCCACGGGAGACCGACCCGGGTGTCCGTGTGGTCTGGATGGCTCCCCGGGCGTTCGCGACCGCCTCCGGGTCGACCACGACCCTCGGTGGTGGCGCAGCCTGCTCCCGAGGCTGCTCCGGAGCGGCCGCCGACGGGGTCGACGCGGCGGGTGGGGACGGCTGCTCGGCCGCCGGCGACTGCCCCACGGCGGGTCGGACCACGCGCGGCTCGCTCGCCGGGTCGGCCCCCGGCTGGGCGGACGGGTCGACGATCGCCTCGATACGCCAGTCCTGCCCGATCACGTCGATCGCCGCCTGCCGGAGGATCTCCTCGCTGCCGCCGCTGACGAAGGAGCTGCGCGCGCCGGCGTTGACCAGCGCGATGGTGAGGGACTTGTCGTCGACCGCGGCGACCTGGGCGTTCTGGCTCAGCAGGATCCAGGTGTAGCGGCGCTTGCGCTTGACCGCCTCGAGCAGGTCGGGCCACAGACGGCGCACCTCGACCAGGCCGAGCCCCCCGGTGGCGCGGCCCGCCGCGGGCTCCTCGGGCGGCGTGGACGCAGTCGTCGGGGTGGGCGCCGGGGTGGGCGCCGGGGGGCGCGGGGCAGCGACCGGCTCGGCGTCGCGCGGCTCCACGGCAGGTGCCGGTGCCGGGGACGCCGCCGGTGCCGGTGCCGGGGACGGGGGTGCCTGGGGTGCCTTGGGTGCCGGCGGAGCCTGTTGCTGCGCGCCCGGATGGTGGGTCGGCGTGGCTGTCGGGGTCGTGGAGGGAGCGCCGCCCTCGATGGCCACGCGCCGCTCGAGGCGGTCGAGCCGGGCGAGGACGCCGGCGGTCGAGTCGTCGGCCCCCGGCAGGAGGACCCGGGCGCAGATCAGCTCGAGCAGCAGCCGCGGAGCGGTGGCCCCCCGCATCTCGGTGAGCCCGGCCGCGACCAGGTCGGCGGCCCGCGTGAGGTCCGACCGGCCGAACCGGGCCGACTGCGCGACGAGCCGATCCGCCTGGTCCTCCGGGACGTCGATCAGGCCCGTCGCCGGCGCGTCCGGCACCGCGGAGATGATCACGAGGTCGCGGAGCCGTCGGAGGAGGTCCTCGGTGAACCGGCGGGGGTCCTGACCGGTCTCGATCACCTTGTCGACCACACCGAAGACCGTCGACCCGTCGTGGGCGGCGAACGCGTCGACCACCTCGTCGAGCAGCGCATCCGGTGTGAACCCCAGCAGGCCCGTGGCGAGCTGGTAGGTCACGCCGTCGTCGCCGGCACCGCCGAGGAGCTGGTCGAGGATGGACAGCGTGTCTCGTGCCGAGCCACCGCCGGCCCGCACCACCAGCGGGAGGGCAGCCGGCTCGATCCTGACGCCCTCCTTCTCACAGATCTCCGCGAGGTAGGCCGACAGCAGCCGCGGGGGGATCAGCCGGAAGGGGTAGTGGTGGGTCCGCGACCGGATGGTGCCGATCACCTTCTCCGGCTCGGTGGTCGCGAAGATGAACTTCAGGTGGGGCGGCGGCTCCTCCACGAGCTTCAGCAGCGCGTTGAAGCCTTGCGTGGAGACCATGTGGGCCTCGTCGATGATGTAGACCTTGTAGCGGCTCGCCACCGGAGCGAAGAAGGCGCGCTCCCGAAGGTCGCGGGCGTCGTCCACACCACCGTGGCTTGCGGCGTCGATCTCGATGACGTCGACCGAACCCGGGCCGCCGCGAGCGAGGTCGCGACAGGACCGGCACTCGCCGCAAGGATCCGCGACCGGGCCCTGCTCGCAGTTGAGCGCGCGCGCGAGGATCCGGGCACTGGTCGTCTTGCCGCAGCCGCGCGGGCCGGAGAACAGGTAGGCGTGGTTCACCCTGTTGTTGGCCAGCGCCGTGCGAAGCGGCGACGTGACGTGCTCCTGGCCGATGACCTCGGCGAACGTCTCGGGCCGGTAGCGGCGATAGAGGGCGAGGGGTGCTTCCACGTCCTGAACCCTAACCACCAGCGCCGACACCCGGTAGGCGGACCGCTGAACAGCCCCCGGACATGAGAAGGCCCCCCGCGCACCCGACAGAGCTCACTTGCCCTTGCTGCCTTCCGGCCCTGGGGGAGTTGGGCGAGATGCCGCCGCACGGGGGGTTGCCCCGAGTCTAGGCCAGTGGTCCCGGACGACCAAAGCCGGGCGGATTTCTCCCGGGACACGTCCGCGGGTAACCTCTCCCGCGGAGGATTCGCCTAGTGGCCTATGGCGCTCGCTTGGAAAGCGGGTTGGGTTAACGCCCTCAGGGGTTCGAATCCCCTATCCTCCGCCACCCCCAACGGCGCCCCGGACGATGTCCGGGGCGCTGTTGCGTCTCCGTGGGCCTGCTACTCAGTCGGGCCATGCTCGACGTCGTCGAGGTTCGGCTTGCGGTCGGTCTGCACCCACCGGAAGGCCTCCCAGCCGGGCTTGTTCACCCCTCAGCGCCGTACCGTCAGCCCGGACCGCCGGACCGCCGCGTTGCCGGCCGCGTCGGTGGCCCGGATGACCAGGACGTACTCACCCGCACGGACCAGACGGCCCTGGCCATCGCGGCCGTGCCAACGACGTACGACCCGACCCTCCGGCTCCCACGTGGCGGCAGCAGCCCGGACCAGCCGGCCGTCCTGTCGGACGACGAGCTGAACCCGAGCCCGCTCGGCGAGGCGGAACGACACCCGCACGACGTCGTCCCTGCTGATGTCGAACCGCCCCGGGCGGGCGGTCGCGTGACTCAAGCGCGGAGCCACCGTGTCCAGCCTGGTCACGGTGTCGGCCCGCGCCGGCACGCGCTCGCGGTTCCCGGCCCGGTCGACGGCGACGGTGAAGAAGCGGTAGACGCCGTTGCGCCCGCCCGTCCGGTACCGGATCCTGCCGTCCGCCGGCCGGTCGACCGCGACCTTGCGGAAGACCTGGCTGCCCGGGGCGCGTGCGTACAGCACCACCCGGCCGACTCCGGACTCGTCGTCACCGGAGGTGTAGGTCACCGGGATGACGACGAGGTTGGTCACGCGAGGCGACGTCGCCCGAGATCGGGGCGCCGAGAAGTCCTCGTCGTCCAGCACGGACACCACGACCGAGGCGCGCTCCAGCCAGGCGCCTCCGGTCGGACCGCTCAGCTGCACCCGGAAGTCCCCGTTCGGTCCGTCGAGGTCGTTCTCTACGGTCGGCACGACGATCGTCCTCGGGCCCACGTCGCCGTGGGCGAAGGTCAGCGTGCCCTCGGCCGGTGTGTAGTGGGTGCCGGCGGTCGCCGTACCGTCCGCCGTCGCCCAGGCGACACTCACCTCTCCGCGGCGGCCGTCGGTGCGCTCCACCGCGATACGCGCCGAGCTGCCCTCGCTCACCTCGACCACCTCCGCGGAGAAGCCGAGGCCACCCTCGGTGGTGTTGTAGGGGAAGACGTCGGGCATCACGCGGCGGAACATCACGTCGAGGTGGTCGCCGGGCCCGTAGTCGTTCCAGACGGCGTACATCTTGGAGCCGTCGGGGGAGAACCTCATCTGGGTCTCCGCCTGCGCGGCCGACCCCTCCGCCAGCCTGGCGTTGCCGAGATAGGTGTCCCCGTAGTCCTGGCTGAGGGTGTAGTAGATGTCCAGCGGCCCCTTGCCCGACCCCTCGTCCGGCACGGGAACGTCGGGGTCTCCGTCGTCCGGGTCGATCCCGTCGGGCGACTTGGGCAGCCCGGTGCCCCACGCCTGCCACAGGACGGACACGTCCTGCGTGTCCTCGGGGTACGACGACCCGGGGATACTGCCGGGCAGCCCGGGCAGCCGTGGCTCGATCGCACTCTCGTCGAACCCGTCGAGCCGCGACAGGTTCTGCGCAGGCTCGAACTCCCCCGGCCCCACGGGCGTGCACACCGCGGGGCGTCGCGCCCCGGTGACCGGGTCGTTGAAGTACCTGCAGCTGCGCACCCCGTCACCGCCGTACGGCGCCGCGGCCGGTGCGCTGGTGAACGTGGCCCCACCGTCGAACGAGCGGCGCACGTAGTAGTTCTCGATGTCGCGGCCCCGCAGGAACAGCGACCAGTTGGGCGTCCACAGGTAGCCGAGGGCGAGGAAGTCCCCCTTGATCATCCCGCGGTGACCGCGCGCGCTCTCACGCGACGAGGACCCTGTGACGTCGGCGAGGTTGCCGGCGGTCTGGGTCCACGTGGTTGTCCGGAGCTCGTTCGTCACCGGGTCGGACTTGACCTCCGTCTCGGTCGTCGCGCTGACGTTGGTCGCCGGGGGCAGGTTGCTCGGATCCAGGCGGAACGGGTTGTCCACGAGAACGATGTCGCTCTCCGGGACCACGAACCTGTGCATCATGAAGTCTGCGGAGCCAGAGTGCCCCTCGGCCCCCATGCGGTAGATCAGCGCTCCGACAGTCCGGGACTCCCCCATCTGCCCGTAGGGCTGGCTGAGGTAGCGCACCCTGCGGGCGCTCTGCGCGGCCGGGCTGACCACCAGGCCGGCCGAGACCTCGTCGGGCCCGTCGAAGGCGAACGCGTGGTGGATGACCCGCTTGCCCGTCTCGGGGTCGGTCTCGGAGGCCAGACCCTCCTTGGTCTCCTCGTAGCCATAGGCCACCCAGGCACCCGTCGCATGGACCGACATGGCGACCGCGGGGCGCGTCGCACCGACGGTGCCCTCCTCCCCGTTGTCCGAAACCGGGACCGGCACCGAGAAGGCGGTGGCCGGCTGGGGCCGGTCGACGATCGCCGCCGGGTCGTCCGGATGCTGCACGGGGTCGGTCGCGACCCCGGCGAACCCCGACATCGGCAGGTAGGAGTACCAGACGTCCGTCCCCGGGTTGGGGTGTGCGCCGGTCCATCCCTCACCGGGGCCACTGCCGCTGCCGGGGGCCAGCCCGGCGGGGTCCTCACCCCAGGCCAGCACGAAGCCGACCCCGGGTGCGGAGCTCGTCGTGATCTGCATGGCGTAGCGGGTCCCGGAGGTCAGCCGCTCGGGCTGGTACCAGGTCAGCTCGCCGGTGGCCGTGTTCACCAGTCCGCGGGCGGTCCACAGGCACTTGTAGGGGACCTCCCCCACCTCGGGAAACCCCTGCAGGGCGTAGTCCACCGACCGCTGCTCGCCGGCCACCCCGTGCGGGTCCGCCTCGACGTCCTCGTAGCCGGGGAATCCACTGTCGCAGTAGGTGCTCGTCCACGCCGCGAGAACCCGGGTCCCCTTCAGCGTCAGGGTGGGCTTGGAGACCAGGCCGGGATACGCCCGGGTGCCGCCGTCGACGTCGTACGACGACCGGCCGGCGACGTCGCTGAGGTTGACGCGTTGCCAGGTGTCGCCGTCGTCGAGGGAGTACGCCGCCCACACGTCGTCGCCGTGGGCATCGTCCGCCGCGTCGTCGATGTAGACCGAGACGAGCGGCCGGGCCCGGTCACGGGTCTCGACCAGCCGGCCGTCCTTGTCCCGGTACTCCACCGTCGTGAGGCCGCCCGCGGCGTTCCGGGCCGGGACATAGAGCTGCAAGCCGTCGATCTTCGCCTTCGACGACCCGAGTGCCGGGGTGTCGCTGAGGTTGCGCTCGAAGAACGGGCCGGCGACGGACCCTGCCGTGTCGGCGTCGGCGACGGTCAGCGGCGCGACGACGAGCGCGGCGGCCACTGCAGAGCCGAGGAGTGTTCGCTTCATGACGATCCTCTGATCGGCGGCGCCCCGGTCACCGGGCCCGGGGCGCCGCCCTGCCGTTACCGGGTCACCCGGAACGCAACCCTCGGTGCCCGCACGTTCCCCGCCAGGTCCACAGCCCGCGGGACTGCCACGTATCGGCCGCGGTGGACCTTGACCCTGGCGTCGGCGACCGTCCGCAGCCCCTCGACGTCGTTCACGTGTCCGATGCTCGTCCCATCCGGACAAGACGGACAGAGAAGAACGGCCGTCGCCCCCGCGCCCTTGGACCTGAAACGGGTGACACGAGCGGGACCCGGGGCATGGCCCGGGCGGAACCGCGAAACGGTCAGCGGCGCCGCGCGGTGCCGAAGATGCCGCGGAAGATCTCCCGAGCAGCCGTGCGCGCGAGGTCCTTGGCCACCGGCGAGGTCAGGATGTCGTGGACGACGCTGCCCTGCTCCTGAGGCGCCGGCGACTGCTTCTTCGGGTAGCGGACCTTCGGCTCGGGCTCCGCCTTCTCCTCCCGCGCCTTCTCCTCCTGGGCCGCCGCGGCTCCCGCCTCGAGCTTGCGGGTGAGCATCTCGTGCGCCGAGTCGCGGTCGAGCAGCTCGGCGTACTTCTGGTTCAGGGGGGAGGCCGCGACGATCTGCCCCATCGTCTCGGGGTCGGCGGGGCTCATCCGCGACTCCGGCGCCCGCAGCATCGTCCACGCGACCGGGGTGGGGGCACCTCGCTCGTTCATCACCGTCACCACCGCCTCGCCGATCCCGAGCGAGGTGATCACCTCCCCGAGGTCGTCGTACTCCGACGTCGGGTAGGTGTTGACCGTCGCCTTCAGCGCCTTGGCGTCGTTGGGCGTGTGGGCGCGTAGCTGGTGCTGGATGCGGGAGCCGAGCTGGGCGAGGACCTCGTCGGGTACGTCGGTCGGGCCTTGGGTCACGAAGAAGACGCCGACCCCCTTGGAACGGATCAGCCGGACCGTGCCGGCGATCGCGTCGAGGAACGCCTTCGAGGCGTCCTTGAACAGCAGGTGCGCCTCGTCGAAGAAGAAGACCAGCTTCGGCTTGTCGATGTCTCCGACCTCGGGCAGGTCGTTGAACAGGTCGGCGAGCAGCCACATGAGGAAGGTCGAGAACACGGCCGGCCGGTCCTGGAGACGGGGCAGCTCCACGAGGGAGATGACGCCGCGGCCGTCCTCGGTCACCCGGATCAGGTCGACGGAGTCGAGCTCGGGCTCCCCGAAGAACGCGTCGGCGCCCTGGTCGGCGAAGGCGATCAGCTCACGCAGGATGACCCCGGCGGTCGACGTCGCCAGGCCGCCGAGGCTCTTCAGGTCGGTCTTTCCCTCGTCGGAGAGGAGGAACTGCACCACGGACCGCAGGTCGGCCAGGTCGAGCAGCGGAAGCCCGGCCCGGTCGGCGTAGTGGAAGACCAGTCCGAGCGAGGACTCCTGGGTGTCGTTGAGCCCGAGCACCTTCGACAGCAGCGTGGGGCCGAACGAGGAGATGGTCGCCCGCAGCGGCACCCCCGTGCCCTCGCCCCCGATCGCGAACAGCTCCACAGGGAAGGCGGTGCCCACCCACTCGTGACGTACGGCGGTCGAGCGGTCCTGGATCTTCTGGTTCGTGTCCGCGGCCACGGCGAGCCCGGAGAGGTCTCCCTTGACGTCCGCGGCGAACACCGGGACGCCGTGCGCGGAGAGCTGCTCGGCGAGCAGCTGGAGGGTCTTGGTCTTGCCGGTGCCGGTCGCCCCGGCGACCAGCCCGTGCCGGTTGACCATGCCCAGCGGGATCCGCACCGGGGCGTCGACGACCTCGTGGGGCCCGAGCATGAGGCCCCCGATCTCGAGAGCCGGCCCCTCGAAGGAGTACCCCGCCCGGACGGCCTCGGTGATCGATGTCGCTGCGTCGCTGGTCATCCCGGCAGCCTAGCCACAGGGGACCGTCTCGACGGGGTCACCTATGCTTGGCCCCTGTGATCTTCAAGCGTGTGGGTGACCACCGCCCCTATCCCGACCACGGACTCACGCTGCGGGAGTGGGCGGGCATACCTCCACGCCAGATCCGGCTCGACGAGCTGGTGACCACCAAGGACACCCTGCAGCTGGCGACGCTGCTCGACGAGGACTCGACGTTCTTCGGCGATCTCTTCGCCCACGTCGTGGAGTGGCGCGGCGAGCTCTACCTCGAGGACGGCCTGCACCGCGCGCTGAGGGCGGCCCTCCAGCAACGCCTCGTCCTGCACGCCCGCGTCCACACGATGGAAGGGTGAGCCGATGACGGGACGGCACCTCACCACCGCGCTCACCATGGTCGTGCTGGTCGGTCTGCTCGTGCTCGGCGCGACGTGGGGCTGGCAGGCGCTCTTCGAGGAGGTCCCGGGCAGCGGCGAGGCAGCGGAGCCGACCCCGTCCTGCACCACCGAGGTGATCCGGGCCGGCGACAAGGTCAGCACCGACCAGGTGACGGTGAGCGTGTTCAACGGCGGCACCCGCAACGGCCTGGCGGACCAGACCCTCGACGCGCTCACCCGCCGGGGCTTCCGTCCCGGCCAGGTCGGCAACGCCCCCGAGGACCTCGACGTGCGCCGGGTCCAGGTCTGGTCGACCATCGAGAACGACCCGCGAGCGCGCCTGGTCGCGCGCCAGTTCGGCAAGAAGACCCGTGTGCGCTTCTCCGACGAGGACCTCGGGCCGGGCATCGACGTCCTCGTGGGGAACGACTTCCGCAAGCTCGACAAGGCCCCCCGCGCCGTCACCGTGACGCAGCGGCGGGAGCTGTGCCTGCCGGTCGAGTCGACCGCTCCGGTCGACTGATCAGTCCTGGGCCCACCAGCGGGCCAGCCGCCCGGCCCTCGACACGAGCCTGAGCCGTTCCTCGGTCTCCTCGCGCAGGCGTCGCGGGGTCACCACCAGCAGGTCGTCACCCCGGCGCAGCACGGTCCGGTCGGCAGGCACCTTCGTGTTCCCGTCCCGCACGATCAGCGCGACCGAGGCCCCTGACGGCAGGCGCAGCTCCCCGACCTCGACCCCGTGCAGCCGCGACCGCCGGGTGATCGTGACCTGCAGCAGGTCGGCAGCGATGCGCTCCAGCGGGGCGGCCTCGACGTCGAGGTCGCGCGGCTCGTCGGCGTAGGCGACGCCCAGCCGGGTCGCCACCCACGGCAGGCTGGGGGCGGTCAGGAGCGTGAAGATGACCACCATCACGAAGACGATGTCGAACAGCTGCGTGGAGCCCGGGACGTCGTTGGCGAGTGGGATCGTGGTGAGCACGATGGGTACGGCGCCGCGCAGACCCGCCCACGACAGGAAGACGTGCTCCGGCCAGGACATGCGGCACGCGAACGAGCAGGCAGCCACCGAGACCGGACGGGCGAGAAGGGTCAGGACGAGACCCGCCACGACGGCGTACCCGACGTGCTCGAGGGAGATCCGGCCGGGGGAGGCGAGCAGGCCGAGCATGATGAACAGGCCGATCTGGGCGAGCCACGCCATCCCCTCGGCGAACGACCTCGTCGCGGCGCGGTGCGGCAGCTCGGAGTTGCCCAGGACGAGGGCGGCGACGTACACCGCGGCGAAGCCCGACGCGTGCACCGCCGCCGCACCGGAGTAGGCGAGCACCGCGTGGGCGAGCACCGCGATCGGGTAGAGCCCCGACGAGGGAAGCGCTATCCGCCGCATCACCCAGCCGCCACCGAAGCCGACCCCCAGACCGAACAGGACGCCGACCAGCAGCTCGTAGACGACGATCCCGACGAAGCCGGGCACGCCCTGGTCCAGGGCGGCCCCCGTGCTGACCAGCGTCACGAGAAGCACGGTCGGGGCGTCGTTGAGCCCGGACTCGGCCTCGAGAACACCGGTGATCTGGCGCGGCAGCGGCACCCGCCGCAGGACGGAGAAGACCGCAGCGGCGTCGGTGGAGGAGGTGACGGCGCCCAGCAGGACGGCGAGCTGCCAGTCGAGGCCCAGGACGTAGTGGGCGAACACGGCCATCACCGAGATGCTGACCGCCACGCCGAGGGTGGCCAGCGCCACGCCCATGCGCATCGAGGGCCTGATCTCCTCCCACTGCGTGGTGAGGCCGCCCTCGGCCAGGATCACGACGAGTGCAGCGAACCCCAGGGCGTGGGCCACGTTGGCGTCGTTGAACTCGAAGCCGTCACCGAGCTCGCCGAGCAGCACGCCCATGAGCAGGTAGATAAGGAGGCCGGGCACGCCGACGCGCACGGAGCCGCGGACCGCGAGGATCGCGGCGAGCATGACGAGGGCCCCGACGAGGAGGACCGAGTCGAGCTGGTGAACGTCGAAGCTCACGCCCACCTCCGACGTCGACGGCCAGGGCCCTCATCCTAGGGCTGGTCAGCCGGGCACGAGCTCATCCCACGTCGAGGAGGATCCCGACCACACCTCCGTGTGCGGCGCCGGTACGGTGCGGCTCAGCCGCACGATCGTGCGGCTGAGCAGGTCGACGAGGAGCCGGTCGGGGTCGGGCACGCACGCCTGCGCGATCCCGGAGACCGCCTGCAGCACGACCGCCGGCGCTCCGCGGCCGAGGAAGGCGTCGCGCCGGCCGGCGGCACTCCCGATGAAGTCCCGCGCCCAGCGTTCGGCGTCGGGCACCATGTCGAGCGTCGCGCGGGCCCGTTCGGTGAGCCTGCCCGGGGCGAGCCCGTCGAGGTCGGCGAGCACCGCCTCGCTGCGCAGCAGACCCACGGCGAGAGCACGCTGTCGCGACATCGCCACCACCGTGAGGGCCGTGAGCGCAGCCTCACGTGCGATCCAGGCGTCGACGCGGGGGTCCCGGTCGTCGAGACCGACCACGGAGGGGATCAGCGGGAGGAGCTCCTGGCGGACGTCGTCCCCGACGCGGTCGTTGATCTCCCGTGCCATGGCGGCGAGCAACGGATGGGTGCACCTCGGATGGTCCGACCAGCGTTCACCGGCCAGGTAGGAGGCCATCTCCATGAAGCAGGCGCCCTTGCGGGGGTTGCGGTGCCGCCCCGGCGAGAGCGTGGGCACGAAGTCGGGGATTCGGGTGTGGTTCGTCATGTCACCAGCTCCCGGGCCAGATGATGCGGACCCTTCCCAGTCTGCGACCGATCCGACGGATGTGCCAGAGGGGCATACCCAAGACAGGACGCCCCGGCCGGTGACCGGCCGGGGCGTCCTTCAGCGAGCTGTCAGCCGTTGTACGACGGCTGGGACTGCGGGTTGAACACGTCCATCCGCACGCGCTTGGCGTCGGCGACCCGACGGTCCCGCAGGTCGAACACGTCGAGGCCCTGCTGGATGTCGTTGGAGTAGACGTAGCCGTTGTAGTAGTACGCCGACCACGACCCGCCGAGCACCAGCCTCTCGTCGGAGAGCGGGCCCCGGTCGAACCAGGCGATCTCCTTCGGGTTGGCCGAGTCGGTGAAGTCGAACACCGAGACCCCACCCTGGTACCACGCCTGGACCATGATGTCCTTGCCCTTGACCGGGATCAGCGAGCCGTTGTGGGCCACGCAGTTCTCGGTGTTGGACTGGGTGCGGGGCATCTTGTAGTAGCTCTGGAAGACCAGCTCACCGTCGACGATGTCGTAGATGCCGTTGGCGCCCTTCTCGGGGCCGACGTCGGGGTTGCAGGTCGGGCCGCCACCGCCACCGAGCTCGTCGGTGAAGACCACCTTCGTGCCGGCGTTGTTGAAGGTCGCGGAGTGCCAGAACGCGAAGTTCTCGTTGTCCTGGACGACCTCGGTCACCACCGGGTTCTCGCGTTCGCTGATGTCGAGCAGGATGCCGTCACCCATGCAGGCACCCGCGGCGATGTCCTTGCCCGGGTAGGCGGTGATGTCGTGGCAGCCGGCCGTGGGGCGCGAGCCCTGGGAGCCGTCGTTGCCGCCGTCGGGGAACAGCACCGGCGTGCCCACCAGTTCCGCGTTCTCCGGGGAGTCGACCGGGACCTTGACCACGCTGATCTTGTCGTGGGGCGGCTGGCAGTCGGGGAAGGACTCGCTCGGCCCGTAGGAGGAGACGTAGACGTAGAGGTCGCTGCCGTCCTTGGTCGGGGCGAGCGTGTGGGTGTGCGACCCGCAGTCGGTCTCGACGGCCGCGACGTACTCCGGCTCGGCGGGGTCGCTGATGTCGAAGACCCGGATGCCCTCCCACGAGCTCTTCTCGGCGGCCGTCTGGAAGACGCTGCTGCACGAGTCGTCGCTGCGGCTGGAGTCGACGCTGAGCACCAGCAGGTCCTCGTGAACGGAGATGTCGTTCTGCGCGCCGGGGCAGACGACCTGGGTGACCACACGCGGCTGGGTGGGCCGGCGGACGTCGTACACCATGAAGCCGTTGTAGTTGCCGGCGTAGGCGTAGCCGTCCTTGAAGGCCAGGTCGCTGTTGTAGGCGCCCGGGGCCGCGAACTCCCCCTGCTTGGGGATGTTCGCGATCAGGGACATGTTCGGGCTGCTCGCGGTCTCACCCGGAGCGAGCGTGGCACCGCTGTCGTCGAGCTGGGCGAAGTCCTGGCCCGGCAGACAGCCCATCGCGAAGTTGTCGCCGGCGCGCTCGAGGGCGCGCTGCTGGCCGGGCGGACACCCAGTGGCCTCCGAGGAGCCGGCGGAACCGGTCTCGTCCGCGGCGACGGGAGCCGCGGTGGCTGCGAGTGCGAAAGAGAAGAGGACCGCGGCGAGCGCGCGGCGTGCAGGTCTTGTCATGCAGGGCCTCCCAGACGGAGGTGACTCGTGTCACCCATTCGTGGGATATGTCGTACCTTGTGACGCGAGCAAAAGTAAAGAATGTTGCGTCGGCCGGGCGTGACGACACAAAGGAGGCGTCGGTGGCACGCAGTCGTGGATGGTTGGCCGTCGGAGGCGTCGTGGCTGTGCTGGCCGTCGGTGGGTGCAGCTCGGACGCCGAGCCTGACGCTGGCCGCCCCTCCCCCTCGGGGAGTCCCGGGGTCACGGTCCTCCAGCCGGGGCGTCCCGGCGAGGCCGCGGAGACCGTCTCGCCCGGTGACGCCAGCGACGAGCAGGTCTGGAACCACTTCGACGTCGCGTTCGTGCAGATGATGATCCCCCACCACGCCCAGGCGCTCGAGATGTCCCGGCTCGCGGAGAGTCGCGCCGCCGACGACGGCGTCCGGGCGATGGCCCGGCGGATCCGCGGCGCCCAGGGCCCAGAGATCGTCGCGATGGCGGCCTGGCTCGACGCCCGGGGCATGGAGGTTCCGAAGGCCGACGAGGACGCGGCCGACTACGACCACGGCGTGCACGGCCACACGGACATGGCCGGCATGCTCACACCGGAGCAGATGGCGGAGCTCGAGGCCGCCCGGGGCACGCGCTTCGACAGGCTGTTCCTCCGAGGCATGATCGCCCACCACCGAGGGGCGGTCGAGATCGCCGACGCCACCGCCCGCGACGGCGCCGACGTGCAGGTGCTCGAGATGTCCGCGGACGTCAGCGTTGGCCAGGCGGCGGAGATCAACCGCATGGAGCAGCTGCTCCGCCGCCTGTAGACGCCTGTGGCCGGCTGGGTCAGGCCGCCGGCGCCGCCAGCCGGTCGCGCAGCACCTGCTCGAGGACGTCGGGACGGTTGCTGATCACACCGTCGACCCCCTTGTCGATGGCGGCGTTCATGTCCGCCGGGTCGTCGACGGTCCAGGTGAGGAGATCCATGCCCGCGGCGTGGACCGCGTCGACGTACGCCGCGTCGAACGACTTGTGGTGCGGGTTCACCTGGTCGGCCCACGTCGCGAGCTCGGGCAGCTGGGCGACTGCGGGGGTGCCGAGCAGGCCCACGGGGACACTCGGCTCGAGCTCGCTGTAGGTCCGCATCGAGTCGAAGCTGAACGACTGGACGACCAGCCGGTCGGCGGCGACCGCGGACTCGACGTAGCCGGGCACCTTGCGCATGGTGTCCACGACGTCGGCCTCGATTCCGGGGTAGAGCTGCGGAGCCTTGATCTCGAGGAGGAGACCCGCGCGGCTCGCCCGGACGGTGTCGATCACCTCCGACAAGGTCGGGATCTGCTCGCCGGCATGCTCCGCGCCCTTCCAGGACCCGGCGTCGAGCCGGCTGAGCTCGGCATAGGTGAAGTCGGCGACCTTCCACGGCGCCCGGTCGGGGAAGACCTGCTCCACGTCGGTGGTGCGCGCGAGGTTCGTGTCGTGGACGATGATGAGCTCACCGTCCTTGGCGCGCTGGACATCGACCTCGATCAGGTCGGACCTCATCTCGATGCCCTCGCGGACGGCGGCCAGCGTGTTCTCCGGCGCGTAGGCGCTGGCGCCGCGGTGCGCCACGTTGGCCACCTCGACGGTGTCGGGCGCCGGTGCGGCGTGGGCGGGTGCGGCGACGGCGACCGCGGCGGTCAGGCCGACGACGGTGGTGGCGAGCTTGGCGGACAGGTGCACGAGGAGCTCCTCGGGGAGGGTTTGTTCGGTCGCGCACGACGCTGTCGGGCCCAGGTGTCCTCCGGGTGGCCTGACGGTGACCCAGCCACGTCCTTTACTTTGCGGCTCCATCCCTCCGGCAGCGAAAGAGCCGCCCCCGCACCGATTTCTCGGGCCTGGGACGGCTCTCGCGTGGCTGGCGGTGGCGGAGGGATTTGAACCCTCGGTGGGCTTGCACCCACAAACGCTTTCGAGGCGTTCTCCTTAGGCCGCTCGGACACGCCACCGCGGACGAGGGTACTAGACCTCCCCGGTCGGCAGAAATCGGAGGTCAGTCCCGCACCCGGTGGGTGGCGAAGAAGTCCTGGAGCAGGCTCGTGCACTCCTCGGCCAGCACCCCGGTCACGACCTCGGGGCGGTGGTTGAGGCGGCGGTCGCGCACGACGTCCCACAGCGACCCCACGGCACCGGCCTTGTCGTCGTACGCCCCGAACACCACGCGGCGGACGCGCGAGAGTACGGCGGCGCCGGCGCACATCGTGCAGGGCTCGAGGGTGACGACGAGGGTGCATCCCTCGAGCCGCCACTCGCCCCGGGTCCGCGCCGCCGCCCGCAGGGCCAGGATCTCCGCGTGGGCGGTCGGGTCGGCGTCGGCCTCACGCTCGTTGCGCCCCCGGCCGATCACGGTGCCGTCCGGGTCGAGGACGACGGCGCCGATCGGGACGTCGCCCGTGGCCGTGGCAGCCCGCGCCTCGTCGAGGGCCGTCCGCATCGGGTCGTCCCACTCGTCGTATCCGACCATCAGGAGGCAGGCACTCCGACGGCCTCGTCGAACTGCGCACCGAAGCCGACGCGGCTGGCGATGTCGCCGAGCATCTCGTCGGGGTAGAGGTCGAGCTCGTCGAGCAGCGCCCCCATGTCCATCGCGCCCATGCCCAGGTCGTCGAGGATCCCGGGATCGCCGGCCGGGACGGGCTCGTCCTCGTCGCCGGGCAGCGGGATGTCGAGGAACTCCACGACCGACCGGGCGATCGGCCAGTCGGTCGCGGCCGTGACGTCGGATAGCAGGACCCGGGTGCTCGCGCCGGCGGTGCGCACGAGCACGAAGAAGTCCTCGTCGACCGAGACCAGGCCCAGGGAGCCGCCGTCACCGGGCCATCTGCGCAGCTCGGTGGCGAGGGAGTCCAGGTCGGTGATGGTCTCCGGGGCGATCTGCTCCACCTGCCAGACCCCCTCCTCCCGGAAGGCGACCACGGCGAAGTCGACGCCCTCGGCGAGTGCTTCGGACTGGTCGGACATACAGCCTCCCTGGTAGACCCCCGGGCACGATCGTCGCAGATCATCCCGCGTGGCACTAGCCGCAGCACGTGACCTAGGTTGTGCCCATGCGGATCCTCGTGGCTGACCACCCCCTCGTTGCGCACAAGCTGACCGTCCTGCGCGACGAGACCACCGACTCCCCCACCTTCCGGCGGCTCGCCGACGAGCTCGTGACCCTGCTCGCCTACGAGGCGACCCGCGACGTTCGCGTCGAGGAGGTGACGGTGCGGACTCCCGTCTCCCCGGCCTGCGGCGCCCACCTGGCCAACCCCAAGCCCCTCGTGGTCCCGATCCTCCGCGCCGGCCTCGGCATGCTCGACGGCATGATGCGGCTGCTGCCCACGGCGGAGGTCGGGTTCCTCGGCATGGTGCGCAACGAGGAGACGCTCGAGGCGTCGACGTACGCCGAGCGGCTCCCCGACGACCTGTCGGGCCGCCAGTGCTACGTGCTCGACCCGATGCTCGCGACCGGCGGGACCCTCGCCGCGGCGATCCGATTCCTGGTCGACCGTGGAGCCGACCACATCACTGCGATCTGCCTGCTCACCGCCCCGGAGGGCGTGCGGCGCGTCGAGCGGGACCTCGTGGGCCTCGACGTCCCGGTCACTGTCGTGACGGCAGCGATGGACGAGCGCCTGAACGAGCTCGGCTACATCGTGCCCGGGCTCGGTGACGCCGGCGACCGCCTCTACGGGATCGCCGGCTGAACCGAGTCACGTGTCGAAGATCGGGACCACTCCGGTCGCGACCAGGACCATCAGCAGGACGACGAGTCCACCGAGGACCGCGTAGCTGATGCCCTTGGACTTGGTGTCCTCAGGTGGTTCCGGGGCGTCGTACTTGTGCCCACCTTCCATGGCGATGACCTCCAAGTCATCCGTGGTGCTCGAGTAGGCCCCTCCCCGCGGGGGAGTCTACCGACCCGAGCCGGGCCACCTCAGGCGAGGATCGTCACAGTCCCTTGACCGCGCTGAGCAGCTTGCCGAGGGAGTCCTTCGCGTCGCCGAAGAGCAAGGTGGTCTTCGGGTCGAAGAGCAGCTCGTTCTCGATGCCCGCGAAGCCCGGACGCATGGAGCGCTTCATGAAGACGACCTGCCGCGCCTCGTCGGCGTTGAGGATCGGCATGCCGTAGATGGGAGCCCTCGGGGTGGTCCTGGCAGCGGGGTTGACGACGTCGTTGGCGCCCACGACGAGGACGACGTCGGTCTGCTTGAACTCGCCGTTGATGTCGTCCATCTCCTTGAGCTGCTCGTAGGGCACCTGTGCCTCGGCGAGCAGCACGTTCATGTGACCGGGCATCCGGCCGGCCACCGGGTGGATGGCGTAGTCGACCTTGGTGCCGCGCTCGGTGAGGACGTCGACGAGCTCGCGCAGCGTGTGCTGGGCCTGGGCGACGGCGAGCCCGTAGCCGGGCACGATGATCACCTTGTCGGCGTAGCCGAGGAGGATGGCGACGTCCTCGGGGCCCCCGGACCGGACCGGCCTGTCGGAGGTCTCGCCGGCCCCCAGCGTCGAGCCGCCCTTGAGAGCGCCGAAGAGGATGTTGGCGACCGAGCGTCCCATCGCCCCGGCCATCAGCAGGGTCAGGAAGGTACCCGAGGCGCCGACCAGGGTCCCGCCGACGAGCAGCACGGTGTTCTGGAGGATGTAGCCACTGGCCGCCACGGCAAGGCCTGTGCCCGCGTTGAGGAGGCTGATCACGATCGGCACGTCCGCACCGCCGACCGGCAGGACGAGGAGCACGCCCACCAGGAGGCCGAGAAGGCCCAGGACGATGCCGATGAGCATCGAGGGGGTCCACACCGTCATCACCGACAGCGCGACCGAGGCGATGACGCCGAGCGCGAAGATGACGGGGAGCCCCGGGAAGAGCACGGGCCGCGAGGTCATCAGCTCCTGGAGCTTGGCGAAGGTGACCACCGACCCGGAGAACGCCCCCGAGCCGACCACGATGGTGAACGCAGTCGCGATCAGCGCGAAGGTTCCCGGGTCGTGCCCGGGCTCGGTCATGTCCGCGAGCTCGAGGAGGGCGACGAGCGCGGCCGCGCCGCCACCCACGCCGTTGAACAGGGCGACCAGCTGCGGCATCTGGGTCATCTGCACCCGCTGCGCGCCGAGGACACCGGCGATCGAGCCGATCACGATGGCGACGAGGATGGGTACGACGTTGTCGAGCTCGGCGTAGAAGAACACCACCACCACCGCGACGGTCGCACCGATCGCGCCGAGGAGGTTGCCCGTGCGCGCGTGCTTCGGCGACGAGAGGCCCTTGAGGGCAAGGATGAAGAAGACGGCCGCAGCAAGGTAGACCAGCTGCACCCAGACCGGGGTGTCGATCATGCTGCCGCTCCGCTCTGGTCGGTGCCCGCGCTCTTGGCCGGCTTCTTCTTGCGCGTGAACATCTGCAGCATCCGGTCGGTCACCACGAAGCCGCCGACCATGTTGACCGTCGCCATGACGACGGCGATGAGGCCGACGACGAGCTGGACGGTCGACTCGGCGTAGCCGGTGACCAGGATCGCGCCGAGCAGGATGATGCCGTGGATCGCGTTCGCGCCGGACATCAGCGGGGTGTGCAGCGTCGAGGAGACCTTGGAGATCACCTCGATGCCGACGAACACGCTGAGGACGAAGATCGTCAGCCAGACGACTGCCTCACTCACGACACCGCTCCTTCCAGGAGGTTCCGGGTGGGCTCGTGCCACACCTGCCCGTCTCGGGTGACACAGGATCCCGCGACGATCTCGTCTTCGAAGTCGGGGGCGAAGGTCGCCGTACCGTCCTCGTTCTTGACCGTCATGAGCGTGACCAGGTTGACGACGTTCTGCGCGTAGAGCCTGGACGCCGGGCCGGGCATCTGGCTGGGCACGTTCGCCCCGCCCCAGACCTGGGCGTGGCCGACCCGGACGACCTGGCCGGGCACGGAACCCTCGACGTTGCCGCCGGTCTCCGCAGCGAGGTCGACGACCACCGAGCCGGGCTTCATCGTCTCGACCATCTCCCGGGTGACCAGCCGCGGCGCCTGGCGACCGGGCACGGCGGCGGTGGTGATCAGCGCGTCGGCGGCGGTGATGTACGGCGTGAGCAGGTCCCGCTGACGCTGGGCGCGGTCCTCGGTCATCTCGCGGGCGTAACCACCGGAACCCTCGAGCGTCTCGAGGTCGAGGTCGATGCTCTGGGCACCCATCGACCGGATCTCCTCGGCGGCCGCGGCGCGGACGTCGTAGGCCTTGACGACGGCGCCGAGGCGCTTGGCGGTCGCGATGGCCTGGAGGCCGGCCACCCCGGCGCCGAGCACGACGACCTCGGCCGGCGGGACGGTCCCCGCGGCGGTCATGTTCAGAGGGAAGAACCTGCGCAGCAGTCCCGCGGCGACGATGGCGCAGCGGTACCCGGCTACGAGTGCCTGGGAGGACAGCGCGTCCATCGACTGCGCGCGGGAGATCCGGGGCACGAGCTCCATCGCGAACGAGGTGACTCCGACGTCACGCAGGTCCCGGACGAGGTCGAGGGACTGCGCGGGGGGCAGGAACGACATCGTCGAGGTCGTGCTCGCCAGTCGCCTCACCGCCAGCGGCTCGAGCGCCTGCACCGAGACCACCAGGTCGGCCCCGTCGAGGGCGTCCGCGGACACTGTGGCTCCGGCGTCGAGGTAGTCCTGGTCCGAGGCGTCGGCATGGTCCCCCGCTCCGGGCTCCACCACGACGTCGTACCCGAGCCCGGTCAGCTTCGGCACCAGGTCCGGCACCATGGCCACGCGGCTCTCACCCTCACGCACTTCTTTGGCTACTGCGATCTTCACCCTTGTGAAACTAGAGCACGCGTTTGGGTATCGCCTTGCAATGTGACCCACACAACGAGGTGTGTCTGCAAATTGGGGACAAAAGTCCCCTGCTGGGTCGGTGCTCAGCCAGGACGGGCAACAACCGTCCACGCGGATTGTTGTGGCCCCAGATTCCGCGGATCTCGGGGCAACAACCGTCCGCACGGATGGTTGTTGCCCCGCCCTCGACCCGACCTCCCGCCCAGTCCGACACATGCCCGACCCGGTTTCGGAGCACCATGAGGGCATGGACGCATCCTCCGACGACATCGCCGAGACCCTTCACGCCAAGCGGACCGAGCTCCTGCAGCAGATGGGCGTGCTCGAGGAGAAGCCGACCGACCACGGCTCGATCTCCTTCGGCAAGCGCGTCGGCGAGGGGACGTCGATGGCCGTCGACCGCCTCTCCCAGGTGGCCGTCCACGACCGGCTCCAGACCACCCTCGCCGATGTGGAACGCGCGCTCGCCAAGCTCGAGGAGAGCAGCTACGGCTCCTGCGACGTCTGCGGCGAGCCGATCGGCGCCGAGCGGCTCGAGGCTCTCCCCTGGGCGGTCCGCTGCGTCGAGGACGCAGCGCGGCGCTAACCCAGGAGGGCCTGCTCCACGGCCGCCACGACGTGCAGCCGCGTCGTCGGGAACACCGGGACCGTCGCGTCGGCGGTCCCCACGAGAAGCTCGATCTCGGTGCAGCCGAGCACGATCCCCTCCGCGCCACGAGCGACCAGCGCGGCCATCACCGACCGGTACGCCGCCCGCGACGGCTCCGACACGAGCCCGAGCACCAGCTCGTCATAGATCACGCGGTGCACCACAGCGCGGTCCTCCGCCTCGGGGACGAGGACGGTCAGGCCGTGGGAGGCGAGCCGGTCGCGGTAGAAGTCCTGCTCCATCGTGAACGCGGTGCCGAGAAGCCCGACGGTCCCGACACCGGCCGCCACCACGGCCCGCGCCGTCGTGTCGGCGAGGTGCAGGAACGGGATGTCGACGGCCCGCTCGATCCGGTCGGCGACCTTGTGCATGGTGTTCGTGCACAGCACCAGGAGCTCGGCACCTCCGGCCTCCAGCGAGGCAGCGGCGCCCGCCAGGACCTCGCCCGCCTCGTCCCAGCGCCCCTCGACCTGCATCTTCTCGATCTCGGCGAAGTCGACGGAGTGCACGAGGCAGCGGGCGCTGTGCATCCCACCGAGCCGGTCGCGCACCAGCTCGTTGGCGAGCCGGTAGTACTCCGCGGTGCTCTCCCAGCTCATCCCGCCGAGCATCCCGATGGTCAGCACTGTTCAGCCCGCCACGTGCACGCTGACGGCGTACCCGTCGGCCGCGTCGAACGGCGCCGTGCCCCAGGTCGACCACCGCTCGCGCCGCCGCAGGCCCACGGCGTCGCAGGCGGCGTCGTACTCCTCGATCGGCGTGACCGGACAGCCGGGCGGCAGGTGCTCGGCGGCGAGCCCGAACCCGGCGACGACCAGTCCACCGGGACGCACCAGCGCTGCGACGGCGGAGACGGTGCGGGCGAGCGTGCCCTCGGCGAGGAGGGGTACGACGTTCCCGGCCATCACCACGAGGTCGAAGTCGCGGGCACCGTCGAGGTCCGCCGCGGTGATCCGGGACAGGTCTGCCAGGTGCCAGGGGACCTGCGGGGCGGTACGCCGCGCGACGGCGAGCATCGACTCGTCGACGTCGGCGCCGACCACCGTGTAGCCGAGCTCGTCGAGGCGGGCGCCGACCCGGCCGGTCCCGCAACCAGCGTCGAGCACCCGAGCGCCCGGGGACAGCAGCGCCGCGACGAGGCTCGCCTCGCCGTGCACGTCGCAACCGCTCCTGGCCAGCTCGGCGAAGTGGGCGGCGTACTCGTCACCGCTGAGCTGCCGGACCCGCGACCAGCGGGTCCCGCCCTCACCCGCGGACGACTCGGTCATGGCAGCACCTCAGTAGTAGTGCGGGAAGGGCGACCAGTCCGGCTCGCGCTTCTCCAGGAAGGCGTCGCGGCCCTCGACGGCCTCGTCGGTCATGTACGCCAGGCGGGTCGTCTCGCCGGCGAAGATCTGCTGGCCGACCAGCCCGTCGTCGATGAGGTTGAAGGAGTACTTCAGCATCCGCTGCGCCGTGGGTGACTTGCCGTTGATCTTGCGGCCCCACTCGAGCGCAACGTTCTCCAGGTCGGCGTGCGGCACCACCTTGTTGACCATGCCCATCCCGTGTGCCTCCTCCGCGGTGTACTCGTCGCCGAGGAAGAAGATCTCGCGGGCGAACTTCTGGCCGACCTGACGGGCGAGGTACGCCGAGCCGTAGCCACCGTCGAAGGACCCGACGTCGGCGTCGGTCTGCTTGAACCGCGCATGCTCCGCCGAGGCGAGCGTCAGGTCCGACACGACGTGCAAGGAGTGGCCACCGCCCGCGGCCCAGCCGGGGACGACCGCGACGACGACCTTCGGCATGAACCGGATCAGCCGCTGGCACTCCAGGATGTGCAGGCGCGCGAGCTTCGCCTTGTCCACCGACTCCGAGGTGTCGCCGGAGGCGTACTGGTAGCCGGCCCGGCCACGGATCCGCTGGTCGCCCCCGGAGCAGAACGCCCACCCGCCGTCCTTGGGCGAGGGCCCGTTCCCGGTCAGCAGGACGCAGCCGACGTCGCTGGAGGTCCGTGCGTGCTCGAGGACCCGCAGCAGCTCGTCGACGGTGTGCGGCCGGAACGCGTTGCGCACCTCGGGCCGGTCGAAGGCGATGCGCACGGTGCCGTGGTCGACGGCCCGGTGGTAGGTCAGGTCGGTGAGGTCCTCGAAACCGGGGACCTCCTTCCACGCGGACGGGTCGAAGATCTCGGAGACGGTCTCGGTCATGGCCGCAGGCTACCCGCCGCCTCCGGCTGCCGCGGTCGCGACGGTCAGCAGCAGAGCAGCCGTCGCAGCGAGGTCGCCGGGCGTCTCGGGGTGTGGTCGAAGTCCACAGTGTGTCCCCGAAGCCGGGCGGCTGGAAGAGGTCACGGGCGTAGGCCCACAGCACGGGCATCTCGGTGAGCTTGTGCCGGGGTCGCGGAAGACCACCTCGTTGGTGGCGGCGAGCCCCGTCTCGACGTCCCCCAGCGCGGGCACGGTCACCGGGCCGTCGTACGACGGGTCCGTGCGCAGGTATGCCTCGGAGAGCAGCTCGATGCCGAGCACCGGGTCGCGGCCGTCCGAGTCGAGCGTGAACCGGTTCGGCCGGCGCTCGAACGCCCCGACCGGGTGGTCTCCTTCGAGAACTGCGCTCCCCCGGCCGCCGCCTCAGGCCCCACGGGCGATGGACTCCGCCAACGCCGCGAGATGGCCGAGCCGGGCGAGCTCGGAGTCGAGGATGTCCGGCCCGCCGCGGCGACCGAAGAGCACCATCTCGTCGGCGTCCCCCAACGGGGCGGCCGCCACGATGGTGTTGCGCCACGACTCCCAGTCCCGTGGGACGGCGAGGATCGCCGGGCGGGCCAGCGGGAACCAGTCGACGGTCCCCTCCAGGTGCTCCGGAGCCGCGGACGTCCGGTGGGTCACCGCGACGCCCTCCCCGTTGCGCTGCAGCCGAATGCCCCAGTCGGCGCGGAAGGTGATGGGCAGCAGGTCGACGAGCTCGTCGATGGCGGTGCGGGGCGTCCCGGTGAGGGCCTCCACCGCCTCGAGGTCCAAGAAGATGTTCCCGCCGGCGCCGTACCGGGAGATCCACAGGACGCTGACGCCGTCCAGGCGGGTGCACGCGGAGACGATCGAGTCCGGCATCACGCCCGGCGCGGTCTCGAGCAGCACGTCGTCGACCGCCGTGCCGCTCGCGCGGTTCTTCTGGACGATCTCGATCGCCTCGATGTCGCCCCCGGCCTCGCCGATCGCCGCGGCGACCCGGCCCAGGGACCCTGGAACGTCGGGCAGCTCCACACGCAGGAGGAACGGCATCGGGCTTCTCAGCCCCTTCCGGGTCGAGGGTGCGGAACAGATACTGCTGCCTCCGACGATATCGCCCGGGTGGTTTCGTCGGCGTTTCGCCCGCGTCACCGCACCACGGCGATGTTGAACTCGGCCGGCGCGGAAGTCGAGCGGGTTCGCCACGTCGAGGAGCACCCGTCCGGCAAGGGCGTCCGACCCGACGGCGTCGAGCGCGTCGAGCGAGGCCCGGCCGTTGGTCGCGTTGACCACGACGTCCGCGCCCTCGGCGACCTCGGAGTACGCCCGCAGGGGCAGGTCGAGGGTCCAGTCGTCGCGGGCGGCCGTCGTACTCGGGTCGCGGGTGCCGACGGCCACCTCGTGGCCGAGGGCGGCGAGGGCGGGTGCGAGCGTCCGGCCGACCATGCCCGTGCCCACCACGGCGATCGTCATGATCCGACGCTACGACCACCCGGCAACAGGGGGAATGACTCGATCACCACATAGCGCGGGCGGCGGCGCGGCCCCTCGCCGAGGTGCGACTCGACCAGGCTGACCTCCGTGGCGTCCCATGTGGGCCCGCGGTAGGCGTCGAGCACCCGGATCCACCTTGTGACGTCGAGCGGCCGACCGATCCGGGCGAGCGTGACGTGCGGGTGGAAGCGGGCGCCGCCCTCGACCTCGGCACCTGCCTTGTTCGCCGCCGCCCGCGCGCCCGTCGCGAGCCGGCGCAGCTCCTCGGCGTCACCCACGTCGAGACCGGCGTAGAGCACCTTGGCCCGTCCGGCGTTCGGGAAGGCGCCGCCGCCGGCGATGCTCACGGAGAAGGGGTTACGGCGCCGCGCGGCCCTCTCGAGGCGGGCGAGGAGGTCCTCGAGGGCACGCTCGGGCACCTGCGGCATGAAGGCGAGCGTCACATGCCACTGCTCCGGGGCGGTCCAGCGGAAGCCGCCCTCGGTCTCCTGCCGCGGGGCGAGGAAGCCGCCGAGGTCCTCCAGGGCGCCTTCGGGAGGCACGAGCGCGGCGAACATGCGCATGACCTCACCGTAGCTCCGCCACGCCGACCCGGCGCAGAGGTGGCCCGCCGAGGAGGTCGACGACCTCCTCGGCGAACCCGGCTCATCCCTCGAACGCCGCGCAGACCAGCTCGGGACTGTCGAAGACTCCCGACATGACCGGGTCGCCCACGGGTCCCCCGATGCGTCCAGCTCGACGACCATCCGGCCCGCGTGCTGGAGGACGTTGCCACCGCGGGGCAGATGTCTGCCCACCACGCCCATGACACTCCGCGTCGCGGTGCCGTCGGGGTGCCACTCGGTGATCTCGGGGCCGTTCGACCAGCCGCGGACCGTGACCCCGTTCGCGGTGAGCAGCGCCGCGAAGCGGTAGTTCCGGATCTCCCTCGTGACCTCGCCCTGCGCGTCCGTGAAGGTGACCACGCTCCAGCTTCCACTGAGGTCGAACGCCACCGGGTACCCGCACACCTCCGTCAGCTGGGGCTGCGCATCGAGGTGAAGCTCGAACGGTGTGATGGTGTGCTCGACGGCGGCGACCGCCGGTGAGGCGGTTACGACAACCGCTGCCAGTGCCGACGCCATCAAGGTCGCGGACGTTCCGATCGTGCTCAACTGGATCACCCCTGCTCTCGTCCCGGTGGCGGGTTCCCCGGGTCGAGGCCACCGTCACGCGACCCGGTCGCAGCCGGGTCGCGCTGGGTCGCACCCGCTCAGCGCATCGACGTGTGTACCGCCCGCGCGGCGCGCCGCCCCGAGACGAGGGCCCCCTGGATCGAGGCGGTGTCGCGGTGGTCGCCGGCGACGAACAGGCCATCCCCCAGCGCCACCGGCCGGCGCACCGGCTGGCCCGGCGGCTGCACGGGCAGGGCGTCATGGATCTCGTGCACGGCCACGACGTCCCAGCCCTGGCTGCTCGTGCGGTAGATCTGGCCGAGATGCTCGCCGACCTCCCTCTCCGTGACCGCGCCGGCTGCCATGAGCACCGTGGCCTGGACCAGGTGCCGGCCCGGGGGCGCGTAGCCGGGTGCCACGTTGGACATCACGGCCGTGTTCACGACCGGACCGCGGCGGCGGGGGTCGAGCACCAGCAGGTCCAGGTCGGTGGGCGCCTCGTCCGTGGCGAACCAGAAGGTCACCAGCCCCTTCATCGGGGTGGCGGGGAGTCCGGTGAGCTCCGCGGCGGTCCGTGGGTCGGCCGCCACGACGACCGCGCCGGCGTCGTACGTCTCGACGGGGGTGGCCACCCGCCATCCGGCGCCGAGCCGCTCGACGGACCTCACCTCCGCCCCGAGCACCACCCGACCGAGGCCCGAGGCGATCTGCTCCGGCAGGGCGGACATCCCCGTGGCCGGGACCCCGGGCGTGCCTAGCAGGAAGGACCGCAGCAGCAACCTCGTGAAGGTCGCCGACGTCTCACCGCGGTCCTCGGCCAGCACCCCCGTGAGGAACGGCTCGAGGACGTCCCGACGGAGTCGACCCTGCACTCCTGACTCGTCCAGCGACGCGGCCAGCGGCTCGTCGGGGCGCTCCAGGAGGCGGTGGACCGGGCCGAGCGCCGGCGCCGCCCAGGCCGTGAGCCGGGCCAGCTCGGTCGGGTGGAGGTAGCCGCTGCGAGCACTCCGGAGCAGGTACTTCGGGCTGCGGCGCGGGTCCGCCACCACCGAGAAGCCGCTCTCACCGGCGAGGGCGGCCCCCGCGGCGAACTGCCGTAGGTCGAGCGCGTCGACGTCGACCAGCTGCTTCACCGCGGGATAGGCCGGGTTGAGCAGCTGGAAGCCCCGGTCGCAGCGGAAGCCGTCGACGAGGTCGGTACGCACCCTTCCACCGACGACTTCGGACCTCTCGAGAACGACCACGTCGTGGCCGCCGCGCGCGAGCTCGCGGGCGCAGGTGAGGCCGGCGAGCCCGGCACCGACGACCACGACGTCAGCAGAGTCCATGCGGCCACTATGACAGCGGGTCGGAGGCCTCCCGGGCAACGTGTGACTCCGTCAGGCTCTGCGTGTGCTGGGTGGTCACGACGGCGTCGACGACGACACCGCACGTCGACGCGTTCTTGAACACCGTCGGTGCACCGACGGGCAGGCCGTCCTCGAAGCCGCTGTGGGTGCCGGCACCGATCTGGTCGAGCCCCGCGTGGGGGGCGTGAGCGGCATGGGTCGCGTGCCAGTCGTGCCAGTCGCCGGCCTGGTCGTAGAGGCTGGGCAGAACCCGCACCCGGCCGACACCGAGGTCCTCGGACCAGCAGCCGTCCGGCAGCAGCCCGAGCCCGACGGCCATCGAGTCGTACGACGGCCAGAAGCCGGCTTCGACATGGCCGCTCCTCGTGTCGCCCATCCAGAGCGCACCGGCCACGTTCCGAGCGTCGTTCACCACGCGCGGCTGTCCCTCGATCCCAGGCATCCGGAGCCGACGCGGCGCACCCGCGTCGAACGTGTCGGACGTCTCGAAGAAGGTGACCGTGCCACTGCCGAGGTCCTGGGGCCCAGGACACCCCGGCGCCACTCCCCTGTGACAGCGCTCGCGTCGAGAGCGGTGAAGGGTACGAGGAGCGACGGCAGCGCCAGGGCGCACCGGCGACCGGGATGCTCAGGAGGCGAGGCGGAGCCGGCGTACGACGGCCAGTGGCCACCTGCGCCGGGAGCGGGGGGACGAGGAGCGCCCTTCGGCGGCGGCTGCACGGACCTCTCGGACGCGGCGCTGGGTCTCGGCGGCCCGCTCGGCGCCCACAGCCCGCTGCCGGCTGAGCTGGTACACGGCACCGGGGTCATAGCTGAGCGGGTTCATGGCTTCCTCCTGGCGGTAGATCGCTTTGGTGGACCGACCGTCGAGGTGTCGGGTCGCAGCCCGGTCGCGGAACGGTCGCGCCCGGTCGTGGCCCGGTCGCGCAGGGGTCGACAAGGGGTCAGGTGCGGCCGCAGGTCGAGCCGAGGGGCACACCCGGCCGGAGAACCGCCCACTCCTCGCGGGTCAGGTCCCGGTGAGCGATCTGGCAGGCGCGGCGCAACCAGTCGTCCGCGTCGACGGAGACCTCGAACATCTGGCCGAACTCGTGGAACGCGCGGAGCACCGGCCTCTCGGGGTCGAAGGCCAGCAGCCCCCAGCCGTTCTCCTCGGTGACAGGTGTGCCGAGCGGGCGCCACGTCACCGGGTCCCAGAGAAGCACGTCGCCGTCCGAGCCGAGACTGGCCACCCGGCTGCCGTCATGGGACGCCGCGAGGTCGTTCACCCAGCCTGCGACGGTCATGCGAGGTGGTGCGACCACCGCGAGATCCTCACCAGAGAGGAAGTGCAGGCGGCCCGAGTCCGCGCCGGCAACGATCGTGCCGTCACGCGTCCAGAGGAACGTCTGGGCGAGGCTGTCGTCCGTCAGGCGTCGGCGGCTCACGACCTCACCGGTGGCCATGTCGAGGAGGACCACCCGACCCGGGCGTCCGACCACCGCACGGGACCCGTCCGGTGACAGCTCGGCCGACTGGGTGATCTCGGGGAAGAAGCCGGTCTCCTCGGCCCGGACGGAGGACAGGACGCGGCCCTCCCCGACGTCGAACACACCGAACCCGTCCACGCCGTTCACCACGGCACGGTCGGCCCCCTCGTCGAGCGCGAGCCCGTACGCCGGCCACGGCACCTCGGAGGTCCTGCGGAGCCGACCGCTCGAGACGTCGTAGGTCGACAGGTAGGTCTGACCCGGGACATAGTCCGCGGTGGGGTCGGTGCTCTGCTCCTCCTCGGTCTCGTACACGACCCCGACCGTGCCGCCGTCCTGACTCATGTCGAAGGCGAGCATCCAGCACGGGCACGGCGCCGGCTCCTCCAACGGCCCGGCGAGCGTCTCGCCCGTGCGCGAGTCGATCAGGTGCAGGTCGCCGCCCTGGAGGAACATGTCGGGCGGCGGGGTCAGCACGACAGCCGTGTCGCCCCCTGGGGCGACGTCACCTCTCATCCCGGCCAGCGGGAAGGGTCTCTGCGACAAGAACCCCCGCTCGCCCGAGAGGTCCCAGGCCATGGCCGTCCCGTCGCGGCCGGCGGTCCAGAGCCGGTCGTCCTGCGGACCGGCGAACACCGAAGCCATGACGGTTCCGCTGTGGCCACCGGTGAACTCCTCGGCGACGTCGCCGCTGGCGACGTCGTACACCGCGACGGACTCCTCGGCCGGCAACGCGACGAGCGACCCGTCGCGGGAGAAGGTCGCGGAGGTGTTGAAGACGGACTGGCGGCTCAGGTCGCGCACGGGACGCCACGTCGTCGTGTCGTAGAGCCGGAACCGGGACCGCTCCAGGTCCCTGCCCGTCGCCACGACGGCCAACCCGCCCGCCGGAGGGCCCTGGACCAGCCCGGGCAGCGGCACCAGGCCCCGCCTCGGGTGCAGCGGGTCGTAGAGCCAGGGGCGGGAACCGTCGAAGAGGCTCACGCGACCGTCCGGCCACACCTGGACGAAGTCCGGCCAGAAGGTGCGCCCCCAGGCCTGGACGTCGGACACCGATCCGTCCGGGTCCAGCATCACTACGTGGCTCTCGGTCATCGCCACTGCCCTGCCGTCGGGCAGCCAGCCGGTTCCGGCAGCCACCACGTGCCGTGCGTCGGGCCCGAGCGCCTTCGCGACCTCGTCGGCGCCGAAGGTCCACTTGGTCTGGCCCGTGCGGGGATCGAGCAGGGTCACCGCGCCGCCCACGTCGGCACCGCCCGCGACCAGCACGCCCTCGGCGCCGCCAGCGATCGCCAGCGGCTGTACCTCGGTCGCGGCGGTCCACCGCGACTCGCCGGTCTCGGCGTCGAGCGCGCGGACGACACGCTCGTTCTCCCCCACATACACCGTGCCCCCGTCAGGGCTCACCGACGCGCGCAGGAACCGGTGGGGCGTCCGCACCTGGGTGATGACCGCAGGGTTCCGGGCCAGCAAGGTCACCAGCGCCCCGAGCGTCTCCGCGCTCTCCTCCATCTGGACCGCTTCCACCGCGGCGAGGACGGCGCGGTCCAGGTACTCCTCGTTCAACGCAGAGGCCGCGAGCCGCTTGGCCTCGGCGGAGACCCGAGCCCCCTCCGCCGCCAGACGCGCCTCCTCCGCCTCGGCCCGCGAGCGGGTGGCCAGGTACCCGGCGACCAGGGCAACCACGAGCAGCACGGCCAACCCCCCGAGCAGCCCACGGAGTCGCCTGTTCTGGCGGGCGGTGCTCGCGGCGCGTTCCTCGGCCTCCCGCTGCTCGGCGTCGACAGCGGCACGACCCGCGTCGAGGAACTCGCGCTCGGTCGTGGTGACCTCCTCCGGGCGGGCCTCGGCGACCTCCAGTCCCGACACGAGGCGGGTCCCCCGCCAGAGCTGACCGGGTTCGCGTCCGTCGGCGTCCCACTCCGAGGCCGCCAGCGCGAGCCGGCGCTGGACCGAACGGCCGGCGGCGTCCTCCACCAGCCAGCCCCGCAGGCGGGGCCACTCCCGGAACAGCGCCTCGTGCGCGACCTCGACGTGACCGTCGGAGACGGTCAGCAGCCGGGCGTCGGCCAGCACGTCGACGACCCGGCGGACCTCGCCACGCGGCAGAGCCTCGAGCTCCGAGAGCGGCACCCGCCGCCGGGTGACTGCAGTGCCCTCACCGGGTCCCGTGAGCCTGAGGAGCAACGTCCGTGCGGCGACCTGCTCGTCCGTCGACAAGGAGTTGTACGCCGCATCCGCGAGATGCGCGATGGCGCCGCTGAGCCCCCCCATGCCCACGTAGGCGGCGAAGGTGAGCCGAGCCCCCTCGCGCTGGAGCCAGAGCCGCGTCAGGGCGGTCGACAGAAGCGGGAGCAGCCCTGGCTCCGCACCGGCGTCGCTGACCATCGCCTCCGCGAGCCCGTCGTCGAGGGTGAGCCCGGCCCGGGCGGCGGGCCGCTCGATGGCCCGCCGGACCTCTGCGGGTGTCGGCGCTCCGACCAACACGGTCGAGTCCGCCATCCCCCGGGCCAGGGCGGGATGGTCGGCCAGCTCCCCCACGTAGTCGGCGCGGACGACGAGCACCACGGTGACGGGCGACCGGGGGTCCGAGGCCAGCTCGGCGAGCGTGTCGAGGAAGGCCGCGCGCTCCCCCGGGTCCTGGCAGGCGGTCCACGCCTCCTCGAGCTGGTCCACCACGAGGACCGTACGAGAGTCGACGGCGCTCGTCTGGGAACGGATCATCTGCTCCAGGAGGTCGCCGACGTCCTGGAGGCGGGTGCCGATGGCCACCCGAGCCAGCTCGCGCATCGGGTGGTCACCGGGCCGCATGAGGATGCGGTCCCAGGTGCCGCTCCCCGGCAGGACGTCATCGGCCAGCGCGGCCAGCAGCCCCGCGCGGACCGCCGACGACTTGCCGCCCCCTGACGCACCGACGACCCCGAGAAACCGCGTGCCGGCCAACCGGGACACGAGCTCCGCGACCAGCCGCTCTCGGCCGGCGAACCACGCGGCGTCCCCGACGTCGTACCACGCGAGGCCACGCCAGGGACACATCCCGGTGTCGCCGGCCGGCACCCGGCGGACCGTCTCGTTCAGGGCCACCACACCCTCGGTGAGGTCAGCGCGGGCCGAGGCAAGCGCAGCACTCGACCGGTCCGTGAGCTGTGCCGCGGCCTCGACCCTCCGCACCGCGGCGTTGCGGGCATGGTTGACAGCGGCCGCGTGGACAGCTCCCGGCCAACCCCGCGTCGCGGCGACGACCTCCCGCGTGACCGACTCCACGGCCACCGCGTCGACGTACTGGCCGACCACGGCACGTACCGCCTCGCCGTCAAGCGGGCGTAGATCGATCACCCGTGCGGCCTCCGACGTGCTGGCCTGGGCGCCGGCCAGCACGAGGAGCAGGGTCGAACCGCCGATCCGGGGTGGCTCGACGTGGTCGGCGACGAGGAGGGTCGGCACGTCGGTCCGGGCAGGGCGGCCCTGGTCGTCTCCGTCGAGCAGGACGACCACTCCTCCCGAGTGGACCACCTCCTGGGCCAGGGCGGCGGCCAGCCTGGTCGCGCCCGCACCCTTCGGACCTCGCAGAAACACCGTGACCGAGCCCCCGGCCTGCGCCTGCCGCCAGGCCTCCCGGAGTGCCGAGAGCTCGCTGTCCCGGCCCACCATCGGGTCCGCCGTCTCGGCCAGTCCCGGTGGCAACGACGGCGCGCGGCGCGGTGCGGCCAGCTTGGGGTCCTGGGCGAGCACGCGCCCGTGCAGCTCGCGGAGCTCGGGTCCCGGATCCACCCCGAGCTGCTCGGCGAGGACCTCGCGGGCGCGGTCGTACGCCGCCAGCGCATCACCCTGTCGACCGCTGCGGTAGAGACCCAGCACCAGCAGCGACCAGAGCCGCTCGCTCAGGGGGTACTCGCCCAACAGGCGCTCCAGCTCGGGCACGACCGCGGATGACTTGCCCAGCTCCAGCTCCGCCGCGCATCTGTCCTCGAGAGCGGCAAGACGCATGTCCGACAGCCGGCGAGCCTCGGCCCGCCCGAACGTCGTTGCCTCGAAGCCTGCGTACGCAGGCCCCCGCCACAGGTCGAGCGCGTCCGACAGGGTGGCCGCGGCCGCTTCGGCCCGCCCGTCGGCGAGGGCCCGCCGACCCAGTGCCACCAGCGCGGCGAACCGCTCGGCGTCGACCGCGGAGCGTTCCATGACGAGGCGGTAGCCCGGCCCCTCGGTGACCAGGACGGTGGGGGAACCGTTGCGCCCGGGCTCGAGCGCGTTACGCAGTCTCAGCACGTACGTCTGGAGCGACTTCGCGGCCGACCTCGGCGGCTGCTCCCCCCACAGGGAGTCGATCAGGTCGGAGGTGGGAACCATCCTCCCGGAGGACGCGATCAGGTGGGCCAGGAGCGTGCGCTCCTTGGCCCCCCGCACCTCGACCGGGTCCGCACCGTTGGACACTCGGAGCGGACCCAGAACCGAGAAGTCCATTCGCGCAGAGTAGGACCAGCCGGCCACGGCGCACCTCTGTTTCGCTCATTTCGTTGTCCTTGCAGGGTCGGTGGGGCGGGTCGCGGTCCGGTCGCACCGTGGTCGCGACTTTCACCAGGCAGTGGCACCGGGCATGATCGGCGTGTGCACAGCAACCTCTCGGCCTCAGGCATCCTCGGCTCGACCGGGCGGGTCCCGCTCGTCGACAGCGAGCCCCTCCGCACCAGCGACCTGACCCTTGCCGGGAGGCGCCTCCCGCTGACGGCGAAGGCACGCATCTACGTCTGCGGCATCACGCCGTACCTGGTCACCCACCTCGGGCACGCCGCGACCTTCGTGTGGGCCGACGCGCTCGCCTCGGTGGCCCATCTCGCGGGGGTCGACGTCGAGACCTGCCGCAACGTGACCGACGTGGACGACGTGCTGACCGCCGCGGCCCTCGAGCACGGACGCCCGTACGACGAGTTCGCGCTCACCCAGGAGTTCCTCTTCGACCGGGACATGAAGGCCCTGGGGAACAAGACGCCCGACCACTCTCCCCACGCCCGCCTCCACGTCGCCCACGTGACCCAGCTCGCCGCCGCCCTGCTGGCGACCGGCCACGCCTACGAGCGCGACGGGTTCGTCTACTTCCGCGGGGACGGTGTCGCCACGCGCAGCGGCCTCAGCGAGAAGGAGGCGATCGAGAAGTCGCGGGCCTTCGGCGACGACCCGGACGACACCCACCGCGACGCGCCGTTCGACGTACCCGTCTGGCGCCCGTCCCCCGAGGACGAGCCCGCGTGGCCGAGCCCGTGGGGCTGGGGCCGGCCTGGCTGGCACGCCGAGTGCGCCGCGATGGCGTGGGCCACGTTCGGTACGAGCGTCGACGTGATCGTGGGTGGGGAGGATCTCAGCTACCCCCACCACGCCTACCAGTCGGCGATGGTGGAGGCGGCCAGCGGCGTGGCGCCCTTCGCCCGCCGCGAGGTGCACATCGGCGCGGTGCACAAGGACGGCCGCAAGATGGCCAAGTCGACCGGGAACATGGTGCTGGTCCGCGAGCTCCTCTCCGCGCACCGGCCCGCGGCGGTCCGCCTGATGCTGCTGAACCGCCCCTGGCACGAGACCTGGGAGTACGCCGACAGCGCGGTCGCCGAGGCTGAGCAGGAGCTCGACACGTTGTACGAGGCCGCCGGCCGCACCCACGTGGACGACGCGGCGGACGCGGTTGTCGTGGCGGCGCTGCTCGACGACCTCGACGTGCCGCGCGCCGTCGCGGTCGCCACCGAGACGGGCGGGTCGGCGGCGCGTCTGCTCCTCGAGGTCCTCAAGCTGCGCTGACCATGCGTGTGACCCATGTCCGGTGTGTATCCCCCCCGGTGTGGGTATCACCTGAGGGACCGAACGCAACAGACAACCCCGATGTGGGAAGGTTCCGAGGACGTGGACTGGCTACTCGACACCCGTCGCGACGACGCGACGGCCTCCGCCGTGAAGTCGTTGGAGGACCACCTCCTCCGGCACGCGAGCGACGAGTCGTTCGTGGGCGACGCCGTGGAAGTCATCCAGACCGCTCTGGAGCCGGACGCCGAGCGTGAGCTCCTGTGGCTCCACCTCGACTGGAGCCGGCTGCTGCCGGAGCTGACGGTGCGGGCGGTCTCGCGAGAGACCGTGACCGCTCCGGCCTCGGGCTTCGGACCTGCGAGCGTGTCCGACCGCATCAACCTGCCCGACGCCGGCAACGGCGCCCCGCGCACGACCAACCTCACGGTGCCCAGGGAGGTCGTGATGAACTTCGATCCGGATGTAGCTGTCCTCGTCGACCTCGACCCGCTCTCGACCGGGCCGGCGGCGGCCACGGTGGCCCTGGCCGCGGCCGCGGAGTCCCATCCCGTCGCCACCCCTGACCAGGTGGCCGCTGCAGCCGGTGCCATGCTGGCCGACGCCTCCCTCGAGAGGGGACAGGAGATCGGCTCGTCCGGCGACGTGGTCTCCGCCTTCGGACGGCTGCACGACGCCCTCGGCGGGTCGGTCCGCACGGTCCATGCCGACGACGAGCGCATCGAGCTGCTCGTCGACAGGAGCCCGTTCGGGCCGGCCATCGCCCAGCTCCCGTCGCTCGCGCGCCTCACCGAGGCGATGGCGGGTCGGCTCGCGGCGCGAGTGACCGGAGAGGCCACCGTCGTCCAGGACGAGAGCATCGGCCGTGGTGATCCTGCCGACCGGCTCGAGATCCACTTCGGGGCGGTCGACGAGGAGCTGTGCGGCAGCACCTACCGGTGGCCACCGGTCGGCACCCAGGAGGGCACCGACGCCTCGCCGCGCCTGGAGATGACGGTCGCCCTCCCCCGACAGAGCCACAGCGTGCCTGTGATCCGCAGGCTCGCCGCGCAGATCTTGCGAGCCTTCGGGGTCTCGGCGGACAGCATCCACGACGTCGAGCTCGCGATCTCCGAGGCGTGCGCGAACGTCATCCAGCACGCTGTCGACAGCGACGGCTACGAAGTGAGCTTCGAGCTCGCCTCGGACCGCTGCGCGATCACGGTGATCGACCGCGGCGAGGGGTTCGACGCGAGCGGCGTCAGGGACCAGGACGACGTCGACGCCGAGAGCGGCCGAGGCCTGAGCCTGATGCGGGCGCTGGTGGACAACCTCAACTTCGTCAGCGAGCCCAAGATCGGTGCGGTGGTGCACATGGTCAAGCAGCTCGACTACGACAACAGCCACCCGTTCCGGCGCAGCGGCGTCAGCTGATCCCGGAGAGGCGTAACACGGAGAGGCGTAACAGGGCGAGGCGTAACAGGGCGAGGCGTCACAGGGCGAGGCCGAGGTAGAGCAGCAGCGCGATCAGCGCGGCCAGCCCTCCCCAGAGCACCAGGTCCGCGCGGGCCTCGACGAGCAGCTGCAGCTGGCGCCCGGCCCGTCCCGTGCCGAGCGCCTGCTCGGCGGTGGCGACCCGGGTGAGGCCGATGCCCACCCCGATCAGGCTCACCGCACCGACGGTGCAGAACAGGCACAGGGCGCCGATGGCGAACGCCGACTGCTGCATGTACCAGGTCATGAACGCGCTCATGAAGACGGTCAGACCGAGCAGCGTCGCGGCGTAGGACCGGGAGAGCCGTGACCCGAGCAGGCCGGCGAGGCCCGCCGACGCCAGCAGGGCGAAGACCGGAAGGCTGACCAGCGTGTTGGGCACGCCCAGGGCGGAGGACTGCCAGTGGCTGAAGATGCTTGCGCAGGAGAGCACCGAGTTGATCTCGCACAGCCCCGTGTCCGCGCCCTCCGCGTAGGCGATCCGCTCGACGAGCTGCCAGCCGGCGGCGACCGCCCCGAGCACACCTCCCGCGAGCACCATCGCGAACCACACGGCAGCTGGGCGCCGCGGCGCCGCCTCCGTCGGCGGGTGGGAGGTCTCCGGGATCTGGCGGGTCTGGGTGGCCATGGCACCGATCCTGACGGTCCGGAAACAGGGAACCCAGGGACCGAAGTCCCGGGGCCCACGGTCGAAGGTCGGCCTCAGGCGGCCCTGAAGCGCCGCAGCCGGAGGCTGTTGGTCACCACGAAGACCGAGCTGAACGCCATGGCCGCGCCTGCGATGAGCGGGTTGAGGAGCCCCAGGGCCGCGAGCGGGATCGCCGCGACGTTGTAGGCGAAGGCCCAGAACAGGTTGCCCTTGATCGTCCGGAGCGTGGCCCGGGCGAGCCGGATCGCGTCGGGAGCCGCCGTCAGGTCGCCGCGCACCAGGGTGAGGTCGCTGGCCTCGATGGCGACGTCGGTGCCGGTGCCCATGGCGAGCCCGAGGTCGGCCTGGGCCAGCGCCGCCGCGTCGTTCACGCCGTCGCCCACCATGGCGACCGTCGCACCCTCGGCCTGGAGCCGCTTGACGACGTCTACCTTGTCCTGGGGCAGGACCTCGGCGACCACGTCGTCCGCCGCGATCCCGACCTGGGCCGCCACCGCACGCGCGGCCCGGTCGTTGTCACCGGTGAGCAGCACCGGCCGGAGCCCGAGCTCGCGCAGCCGGGAGACGGCCTCCGCCGAGGAGTCCTTGACGGTGTCGGAGACGACGACCGTCGCCCGGATCTGCCCGTCCCAGCCGACCCAGACGGGGGTGCGGCCCTCGCCCTCGGCTGCCTCGGCCGCGGCCAGGAGCGATGCCGGGACGGCCATCGCCCACTCCTCACGCAGCCAGGAGGCGCGGCCGACGACGACGGCGTGCCCGTCGACGACCCCGGCGACGCCTTGGCCGCCGTGGTTCGTGAAGCCCTCCACGGCCGGGAGGTCGCCGACCTGCTCGCGGGCGTGGTCGGCGACGGCCCGGGCGATCGGGTGCTCCGATGCGTCCTCCAGCGCACCGGCGACGCGCAGCACCTCGGCGGCCGACTCACCCTCGGCGGGGTGGACCGAGGCGACGCTCATCCGGCCGGTGGTCACGGTGCCGGTCTTGTCGAGCACGATCGTGTCGACCGTGCGGGTGTTCTCCAGGATCTGGGGGCCCTTGATCAGGATGCCGAGCTGGGCGCCGCGGCCCGTGCCGACCATGAGCGCGGTCGGCGTGGCGAGCCCGAGCGCGCACGGGCAGGCGATGATCAGGACGGCGACCGCCGCGCTGAACGACGCCGTCGGGGGGTTCCCGGTCAGCAGCCACACCACCAGGGTGAGCAGGGCCAGGCCGATCACGACCGGGACGAAGATGCCGGAGACCCGGTCCGCGAGGCGTTGCACCTCGGCCTTGCCGGTCTGCGCCTCCTCGACCAACCGTGCCATCTGGGCGAGCTGGGTGTCGGAGCCCACGCGGGTGGCGCCGACGACGAGCCGCCCTCCGGCGTTGACCGTCGCGCCCACGACCTCGTCGCCCGGAGCGACCTCGACCGGGACGGACTCCCCGGTCAGCATCGAGGCGTCGACCGCCGACGTACCGGACTCCACGACGCCGTCGGTGGCGATCTTCTCGCCGGGCCGTACGACGAACGAGTCGCCAACGGCGAGCTGGGAGACCGGGATGCGCACCTCGGCCCCGTCACGCAGGACCGCCACGTCCTTCGCGCCCATGTCCAGCAGCGCCCGCAGCGCCGCACCGGACGACTTCTTGGCCCGCGCCTCCAGGTAGCGGCCGAGGACGATGAACGTCGTCACCGCCGCGGCGACCTCGAGGTAGATGTGTAAACCGCCCTCGTCGTTCGTGGGCAGGAGCGTGAACTCCATCGTCATGCCGGGCATCCCGGCATGGGTGAAGAACAACGCCCACAGCGACCAGAGGAACGCCGAGATCACGCCGACGGAGACGAGAGTGTCCATCGTCGCCGCCCCGTGGCGGGCGTTGGTCCAGGCGGCGCGGTGGAACGGCAGTGCGCCCCACACGACCACCGGCGAGGCCAGGGTCAGGGAGAGCCACTGCCAGTTGTCGAACTGCAGCGCCGGGATCATGGACATGAGGACGACCGGCACGGTGAGCACCGCCGAGACGACGACGCGCTGCCACCACCGGGCGGCCTCGTCGTCCCGGTCCGCTGGTGCCGCGGAACCCTCGGCCTCGGCCGACCCGACGGACGGAGACGGTGCCGGCAGGGCAGCGGAGTAGCCGGTCGCCTCCACGGTGGCGATCAGGTCCTCCGGGCTGAGGTCACCGGAGTAGGTGACCTTCGCCTTCTCGGTGGCGTAGTTCACCGTGGCGGTGACGCCCTCGAGCTTGTTGAGCTTCTTCTCGATGCGGTTGGCGCACGAGGAGCAGGTCATGCCACTGATCTCGAGCTCGAGGTCGGTGGCCTGCTCCTCGGTGCCGGTCGTCTTCGTGGTCATGCCTGCGCTCCTGGTCTTCTTCAAGCGAGCTTGTAGTCGCCGGCCTCGTCGAGGGCCTCGACGACCTGGGTCTCCTCCAGCGGCGCGGCGCTGGAGACGGTGACGGTGGAGGTACCTCCGGCCACCAGGTCGACGTTCACGTCGTCGACCCCGTCGAGGGCCTTGAGCTCCGTGGTCACCGCGTGGGCGCAGTGACCGCAGGTCATCCCGGTGACGGAGTAGGTCTGGGTCGTCATGTGCTGACTCCTTCGAGTGGTTGTCCCGACCCTGGCGGGTCAGGAGCGGACGAGACGGGCGATGGCCGCCGACGCCTCGGTGATCTTGTCGTCGGCCTCCTCGCCACCCACGCGGACCGCGTCGCTCACGCAGTGGCGCAGGTGCTCGTCGAGGAGGGAGAGGGCGACCGTCTCGAGGGCCTTCGTGACCGCCGAGATCTGGGTCAGGATGTCGATGCAGTAGGTGTCCTCGTCGACCATCCGCTGAAGTCCACGCACCTGGCCCTCGATGCGCTTGAGCCGGTTGAGGTGGGCGGGCTTCTCGGCGATGTAACCGGGCTTGGTGTGCGCCATGGCGGTCTCCCTTCGGTGCGTCGTACCCCCTGGGGGTATCCCCACGATATACCCACGGGGGGTATCCCACAAGGGGTACGACGAACCCGTGGGAAGGTCAGCCCTCCAGCAGCGACTGCATCGTGGCGATCTCGGCCTGCTGGGCCTCGACGACGTCCTCGGCGAGGCTCGAGACCTTCTTGCTCTCGCCCTCGTCGAGGACGGTCTCGGCCATCTCGACCGCACCCTGGTGGTGCTCGATCATCATCTCCATCCAGAGGTCCTCGAAGTCGCCGTCGGGAGCCTTCTCGAGCGCCGCCATCTGCTCGGCGCTCATCATGCCGGGCATGTCCTCGTCGACCGCGCCACCGTCGCCGTGCTCCTCGGCGTGGGCGTTCGCGTGGTCGCGGCTGGTTGCGGGCACGGGCTCGTCCCAGTCCTCGAGCCAGTCGGCCATGGTCTCGATCTCGGGGGCCTGGGCGGCACGGATGTCCTCGGCCAGCGCCGCCACCTCCGGGTCGAGGTCGCGGCCGAGAGTCAGGTCGACCATCTCCAGGGCCTGCGCGTGGTGCTGGATCATGTCGCCGGCGAAGTCGACGTCGGCGTCGTTGAAGCCCTTGCCGTCTCCCGTCCCCTCCGAGGTGGTGCAGGCGGTCAGGGCGAGGGCCAGGACGGCCGCGGTCGCGGCGGCGCGCCGGACGTACGTGGGGTGGTGCATCGGTGGGTCTCCTCAGGTGTCGGTGCCGCGTGCACGGGTGAGAGGTCGTGGGGGACGCGGAGGTCCCGGACGCCCTGTCAGCAACGCATCACCGTGAACCGCGGGACGGGCGTGGACACCCGCAGCAGCGGGACGGCCGGCAGGGGCAGCCGGGCCGGGAGGCCGTAGGGGCGCACCGGCCACGCCGCCCTTCTCGCGACGAGCAGGCCGACTCCGAGGGACATGAGCAGCACGAGGCAGAGCGCGAGGGTGGTGCCGTCGGCCGGCGCCTCGTCGTGGGCGGCTCGGCGGTCGTGGGCGGCTCGGCGGTCGTGGGCGGCTCGGCGGTCGTGGGCAGGGGCAGAGGCAGAGGCGGCCGCGCTGTGGCCAGGCGTCCAGGAGTGGTGCGCGCCGGTCGTGCCGGTGCCGCCGGTGAGGCCGTGCATGCCCAGGATCCCGAGCACGACGAGCACGAGCAGCCACGACCGTCGTACGGCGTCGGGCCGTCCGGCGGGCTCGGCATTCGTGGTCGACATCGCCCACAGTCTAGGACGGGCCGGAACCGGGACTCACGTGCGCGAGAACGCCTCGATGTCCTCCTCGAACTCCCGGACCATCTCGTCGGTCAGGGTCGGCCGCATCACCTCGAGGATGTCGAGGTAGTCCTCGGTCGTGGCGTAGCAGCGCTCGCCGGTGTCCACCGTGCACTCGAAGGTCTTCTGGGCGACGGTCCGTGCCGCGTGGGCGATGTCGGCCGGGGTGAAGTTCGCGCTCGCCCCGACCAGGGCGGCCTCATCGACCGTGTCGCCCGTGCGGTCGAGGTGCCGCTGCCACATCGCGGCCCGGGCGGTATCGTCCGGCGGGCCGATCGGGAGCACGTAGTCGAAGCGGCCGTGCCGCAGGAAGGCGCTGTCGAGCGCGCGCACCGAGTTGGTGGCGCAGACGAGCAGGCGGCCGTCGCGCTCACGGAAGCCGACGAGCGCCTTGAGCAGCTCGTTGACCACCGCGACGGCGGGGCCACCCCCCGACTCACGCGCTGCGGCGATCTCCTCGACCTCGTCGATGAAGACCACGACGTTGTCGAGCTCCGCGATGCGCGCGAACGCCATGCCGATGCCGGCGGCGAGACCGCCCTCCTCGCTCGCGAGGCGGGAGGGGAAGAGCTCGACGAAGGGCCAGGCCAGCCGGCTCGCGACCGCCTTCGCGAAGGTCGTCTTCCCGGTGCCGGGGGGACCGAAGAGCACCACGGCCCGCGGCGGCTCGACACCGTGCTCGTGGGCCTGGTCCGCGTGCGCCAGCGGCAGCACGAGCCGGCGCTCGATGAGCTCCTTCTCGCCGGACATGCCGGCCACCCGCTCCCAGAGGCCGGCCTCGGGCACGCCACCGCCCAGGCCCGCCAGCAGGGTCGCGGCGCGGGGAGTGACCATCTCGGTCTTCTCGAAGTAGCTCACCCCGCCACGTCGGGTGAAGCCGCTGTTGAGGAACGCCTGACTACCGGTCTCCCCCTCGGGCAGCAGCGCGCTCAGCCGGTGGACCCCCGAGAGGACGAGCCGGTGCTCGAGGGCGCCGAGCATGGCGCTGCCCATTCCCTGGCCGCGCCACTCCGGTGCGAGGGCGAGCCGGAGCAGCCACGCCCGGTCACCCTCGACCCGGCTGACCGCGGAACCGATCAGCCGACCCTGCGCCACGGCCACCACGGCGGGCTGACGCGCCGTGAGCGCCGCCACCACGTCCGACAACGCGAACAGCGGTGCCTGCCGGGTGGTCGTGGAGAGGTCGTCGAGCCGGACGAGCTCCTCGAGGTCCTCCGGCACGAAGTCCCGCACCTGCCAGGGGCTCATGGCGGTCTCGGCTCGCGCTCAGACGACCGAGAGCGGGAGCTGCCGTCCGACCAGGCTGCGGCGTACGACGGGCAGGGCGGCGGCGATGCGGGCGAGCTCTTGTGCGG
>DGBP01000047.1 GCA_002384855.1 Nocardioidaceae bacterium UBA4001
CTGCACTCAAGCAGAGATCCAGGGCACGGGTTCGATCTGCCGTGTGGGAGACGACGCAGCACGGACGGCTCCCTGTCGTGTGCGAGGCCTCCTCCTGTGTCGAAGGCCTGGAACGGCTCCTCGGTGCCGGCGACGGCTTCCCGGGCATCCGCGTGGTCGACGCGCTGACGTTCACCGTCACCCAGCTCCTGCCCCGGCTGCCACCGCCCACGAAGGTCGGGTCCGCCGCCGTACACCCCACATGCTCGACGACCCGGCTCGCAACCACCGACGCGCTGCTGACCATCGCCGGAGCGTTGGCCGACGACGTTGACGTCCCGTTCGACTGGGGCTGCTGTGCGTTCGCGGGAGACCGAGGGATGCTGCACCCGGAGCTCACCGCGAGTGCTACTGCTCCGGAGGCGGCGGAGGTCAACCAGCGAGACCACGACCTCTACCTGTCGTCGAACCGGACGTGCGAGCTGGGCCTCAGCCGTGCCAGCGGCAGACACTATGAGCACGCCATCGAAGCGTTGGAGCGGGCGACCAGGGGAGCAGAGCGCCTCCACGCGCTGGAAGGACCTGATCCGCGGCCCTAGGCGGCGCATGGACGCCCCTCGCGATGGTCAAGCAGGGCGGCGGCACTGCCTGATCTTCTGAGCTCGGCAGGCTCCGGTCGCGTCCTTGTCTGGTCGCGACCGGGCCGAGCTCCTCACCCGAGCCGGGAGAGCTGGGCGAGGCGTGCTTCGAGACGACTGACGGTGCCGTCGACGTCGGTGAGCTTGTCGAGGCCGAACAGTCCGATCCGGAAGGTGGAGAAGTCCTCGCCCTCGCCGCACATGAGCGGGACACCGGCCGCGGCCTGCATGCCGACCTGCTTGAACTTCGCAGCGCTACGGATGGCCGGGTCGTCGGTGTAGGCGACCACCACGCTCGGTGCTGCGAACCCGTCGGCCGCGACGGAGGGGAACCCGTGGCCGGCGAGCAGGGCGCGGACCTGCGTTCCGAGGGCGACCTGGGCGCGGCGGAGCTTCTCATGGCCGGCGTCACGGGTGGCACGCATCAGCGCGGCGTTGTGTGCCAGCGTGTCGGTGGGCATGGTCGCGTGGTACGGCGTCTGCCCCTCGAGGTAGGCCTCGGTGATCGTCAGCCACTTCCCGAGGTCGGCGGCGAAGCTGGTCGAGCTGTTCGACCGGACGGCGGCCCGCCCGGCCGCGCTGAGCATGACGTAGCCGGCGCCCGGCGAGCCGCTCCAGCCCTTCTGCGGCGCGCTGAGGAGCACGTCTACTCCGAGGTCGGCCATGTCGACCCACAGCGCACCCGACGCGATGCAGTCGAGGACGAACAGCCCGCCGACCTCATGCGTTGCGTCCGCGACTGCGCGGAGGTAGTCGTCGGGCAGCACCATCCCGGCCGCGGTCTCGACGTGCGCTGCGAACACGACTTGGGCGCGCGTGCGTCGGATGCTCTCGACCACCTCGTCGAGCGGAGCCGGCGCCCAAGGAGCGTGGCGGTCGTCGGACACCTTGCGTGCGTGGCACACCGTGGTCTCCGCGGGGATGGACCCGGCGTCGAAGATCTGGGACCAGCGGTAGGAGAAGAGGCCGTTGCGTACGACGAGACACCGGCGCCCCGTCGCCAGCTGTCGGGCGACCGCTTCCATGGCGTAGGTCCCGCCGCCCGGGAGGACGGCGACGGTCTCGGCACGGTAGGTCGTGCGCAGGACGTCGACGATCTCCTGCATCACGTCGACGAAGCGCCTCGACATGTGGTTCAGGGAGCGGTCGCTGAAGACCACCGAGTACTCCAGGAGGCCACCGGGGTCGACGTCAGAGCGAGGGAGGTCCACTGCAGCAGGCTCCCATATCCCAACCCCGCCACCTCGGTGGGCCCAGGGTCTGGACGGCGGGGCGGCGGACCGCCTGCTCAGAAGAGGAAGATGCCTGCTCCGAACACGACTGCCTCCGGCGCCGTGTGAGTGTGACTTCCGCGTGGCAATGGGGCCGCCTCCGCATGGTCGACCTGGGACGTGCGAATAGTCCCGATTGCTCATTGACTCCCGATCTCCGTGGAGTCCACCGTCGAGTAAAGCCACCGGCCGGCAAGGGCCAGGTACAAGCCGCCTCACATCGGCTCATGGGGGAATCATGGGCAACAACATCAGCACGGTCTCGGGCGTCCTCGGATCGCCTGCCACAGGGACGCGGAAGTCGAGCTCCCGCCACGGTCGTGCAGCAGGGTCGCGGGCCAAGGCGACGGCCAGGGTGACGGTCAAGCCCAAGTCGCGCCGGAGGATCGCCGCGGAGGCACCGCCGCTGGGCGTCGAAGGGCCGTTCGAGATGACCACGTTCGGCGACGGGACTCCCAAGACGGTCGACTGGAAGACCCGCGCGGCCCTCGAGGAGGCGGAGCATCGGCTGGGATACCCGTTGACGGTCGTGCAGGGCTCCTACAACGCGGGCGGTGTGTCGCAGTCGGCCGGCACGCACGACGGCGGCGGCGTGGTCGACCTGCTCGCCTGGGACTGGCAGCGCAAGGTGCGCGTGCTGCGGGCCATCGGGTTCGCGGCGTGGTACCGGCCCACGGTCCCGGGGCTGTGGAATGCCCACATCCATGCGGTGATGGTCGACCACGGACGACTCGCGGCGTCCGCCGCCAGGCAGGTGGCGTCCTACCGCGACGGCCGGGACGGGCTGAAGAGCAACCGGGTGGACACCTTCTGGCGCCCGAGTCCGGTTCCGGTGTTCAAGTATCCCCCCAGGCAACGCCCCGTCACGCCCGTCGAACCGGTGTCGCTCGAGGACGGTGCCCTCTGCGCCTTCCCGCCGCGGCGGACGCTCGACGGCGTCGACACGAGCCATCATCAGAGCGGACGCATCGACGTCAACGCCGCCCAGGCCGCCGGGCTGCGCTGGTGGTATCTCAAGGCCACCGAGGGTACGACGGTCGTGGACTCGTCGTACCAGCAGCGCGTGCGACAGGCACGCGACGCGGGGATCCCCGTGGGCGCCTACCACTTCGCCCGCCCCGACCCGGGCGACGCGGCGGAGGAGGCAGCGTTCTTCCTCCGGCACAGCGACATCCGGGCGGGCGACATGCTGCCCATGCTGGATCTGGAGTCGCTCGAGGGCATGTCCCTGTCTGCCGTCACCACGTGGACCGGCATCTGGGTGGCCACGGTCACCAGGCAGCTGGCCAGGAAGGGCCTGGCGGCGAAGCCGATCATCTACACGCCGTTCGACCTGGGTGATGGATTCGGCTGCCTGCTCTGGGTGGCGAGGTACAGCAACGACTTCCGCCCGCCGCGCATCCCGAAGCCGTGGACGAAGGCAGCCATCTGGCAGCACTCCGACGGCAGGTACGGCCCCATCAGGAACGTCCCGGGCTTCGGACCCGTGGACGTGAACGCCCTCCACCCCGACGTACCCCTGTCCGCGTTGCGGATCAGGTCGACGAGGGCGGAGGCCCCCACCGGGCCCGCGACGCCTCCTCGCCGACGACCGGACCCGGGAACGCCGCCCACCACCGGACTGCCCCCCGGACCACGACCACCCGACACAGCAGCCGGAGCTCAAGGCATCGACATGGCGCAGCTGCGGACCCACCTGCAGGCCGCCGTGACGAGCCTTCAGTCCGCCCTCGACAGCCTCCCCGAAAGGTGAACCCCATGTCTCCCATGCATTCCACCGCCGAGCTTCTTCGGCAGCTTCCGCCAGGTGTCCGCACGGGTATCTACTGGGCAGCGGTCCTGGTCGGAGCCCTTCTCGGAGGCCTCCAGGGACTCGGCGTCGAGACGCTCGGTTCCATGAGTGTCGCGCGTGCGCTGGAGATCTACGCGTACGTCGTACCGCTGACCGGCGTCCTCGCAGTCGCCAACGTCGGCAACAAGCCCGCAGCCGCCACGGAGTACGAAGAGCTCGAGGAGCCCACCGACCTGTCCTCCTTCGAGCCCGTCGGCAACCCCGACGACGTCTACGGCCAGTACGTCGTCTGACCGGTCGACCGATGACGCACCTACGCCTGACGACGCACAACCTGCCGGGTCGTGTCGGGTCTCAGCGGGCGGCGGAGACGATCGCCGGCCTGGCGACGCGATCGGACATCCTGACGCTGAACGAGGCGCGGGCGCATCACGAGCACCTGGACGGCCTGCTGGGGTGGGCGACGTTCGTCGGCGAGGACCCGGCACTCACGATCTCGTGGCGCGACGCTCTCCTGCGGATGGTCGACTCCGGAGTCCACCGGGCGTACGACGACACGTATGTAGGTCCCTGGGGGGCGGGACCGTCCACTCTGCACGCGGCCTGGGACCCGGTCGTGACGCTCGAGTCACGGCAGACGGGTGAGCGAGTGGCAGTGATGGCCGTTCACCTTGCGCCGTCCGTGACGCGGCGTCGTCCGATTCTGGCGACGTCCCGTGCTTCGTGGGAGAAGCGTCGCGCGCTCTACCGCGCCGAGGTCGCGATGATCGCGAGCGTGGCCGAGTCGATGCATCCGACGCACCCTTTCGTCGTGGTCGGCGACTTCAACGCACCGCCGACGTTCGCGCTGTTGGCACCACTCCGGCGTGCGCACCTGCGGACGGTGAAGACCGACCCGACCCACGGGCGGCGGCAGATCGACCTGGCGTGGGCACGCGGGTGCGACCTCAGCTTCATGTCCACGACGCGTACGCCGTCGGACCACCGCGCGGTCTCCTGGCGCATCACCCTCTGAGAGGAGCCGTCACCGGCCGAGGAGCCCGTCGACGTTCGGCAGCCCCTCGAACCGGGAGAACGTCCCGTCGTCGGCGATCTCCCTGGCGGCCTGCAGGAACCCACCCCACGCGGTGCGCGCCAGGGTGCCGCCGACGCTGATCCGGCGCACTCCGAGACCCGCCGCCTCCGCGACGGTCGTGGACGGAGCGTTGATCAGCAGGTTCACCGGCTTGGGTGCGACCGCGGCGACGATCGCTGCGACGTGCTCGAGCTTGTCGATGCGGGGAGCGTAGAGACAGTCGGCACCTGCCTCGGCGTACGCGCGCAGCCTGCGGATCGTCTCGTCGATGTCAGGACGCCCGCACACGAAGCCCTCGGACCGCCCGGTCAGGACGACTCCCGACCCGCTCTCGTCGATCGCTCGTCGCGCGGCTCGCATCCGCTCCACGGCGAGGTCGAGCTCGAGGAGGGGGTCATCCTCGTCACCGGAGGAGTCCTCGATCGACAGGCCGGCGATCCCGGTCTCGGTGGCGAGCCTCACGTTGGCTGCCACCTGCGCCGGGTCGACCGCGTAGCCGCCCTCGAAGTCGGCGTTCACCGGCACGCTCACCGCATCGACGATGCGCCGCAGGTGCTCGAGCACCTCGTCCCGGGTCGCCTGGGTGTCCGCCCGACCCAGGGTCCAGGCGAACCCGGCACTCGTCGTGGCGAGCGCCGTGAAGCCCATCTGCTCCAGGGCACGTGCGCTCCCCACGTCCCACGGGTTCGGCATCACGAAGCACCCCGAGGAGTGCAGCCTCCGGAACTCGGCAACGCGATCGTCGTTCATGCCCCTCATCCCCTCTCTCGCCGCTCGTGCAGGCGCTGCTGGGCCTCCGACAGGTACGCCATGCACGGCGCGTCAGAACCGGGGTGCTTCTCGTTGAGGTGGAAGATCCATCGATCCATCGCCGCCATGTACCCGTTGTCATCGCCGGAGCGGTACGCCGACCAGCTCTGGCCGTCCCTGACGACGCACTCGGTGCAGCTGATCTTGTAGACGAACTGTCGGCGCGCGTCGAGGTCGATCTTCACCTTCGCCAGAGGCCCCGCCTCGGACGCGGCCTTCCTCTCACGTGCGGATCGGCTCGCCGTCATGTCGTCCCCTGTCCGTGTAGGCACGTGGAGCCTACGCCGCGCTCGGTGCCCTCACCTCGTCGTACGGCCGCAACGCCGGGCTCCTCGGGCACGTCAAGTCACCGGCGGCAGCGGAGATCGGTCCGATAAGGGCCTCGATGTCGGGCCCTGGTGGCCAGGCGCGAACGATCTCTTGATGAGAAATCGGCCTTCTCGCGGTCGAGCTTCGCGGCGATGCTGACCGCCGCCGCGCTGCGGTAGCGCTCCCAAGGCGTGACCCCGAAGCGGCACCTGCGCGCGTAGTCGGTCATCCGGGTGAGCCTCCGTCTCCATGGACCACGACGTGTCGCCACTGCTCATCACCAGACTGGTGGTTCGGTCTCGTCATCACCCTGCTGTGCTTCAGCACGCCGAGAACGTCGGGGCGGACCCGTCGTCGGGGAAGCGGAAGCAGGACTGCCCCGTCGCGACCATGCCCGGCCCCTCGTCGAGGCTCCAGGTCCAGACCTCACGGACCTCCGAGGCCTTGGTCGCGTCGCCGACCGCGGTCCACAACAGGCCCGAGACGCTCAGCTCGGTGCGGTAGCCCTGCAGGCCGTCGGGGGTCTCGACGAACCCGCTGCCGAACGGCGCCTCGTCGCTCACCGTGAGCTCGACCAGCTCGCCGCCGCGCACCGACCACACCGACCACTCGGTCGCGTCGCCGGTCTCGCGCAGCACCAGCAGGCCCGCGCCGGCCTTGCCGGGTGCGACGCCGTCGAGCAGTCCCGCCGGACCCCCGCCGCCGAGGTCGGCGGTCAGCGTCTCCCCGTCGAGCGCCACCTCCAGGGACGGCGAGCCGACCTGGCCGGTCAGCCGCGCCACCGCCGGCGACCCGGCCACCTCGAAGTCCAGCTCCTCACCGGGCTGCAGCACCCTCTGCACCACCGGCACGAAGTCGGGTACGACGTCGCTGGGGTTCTCGCCGCCTATCTTCGGGAAGTCCTGGTCGGGGACGTTGCCCGCCAGGCACGCGCCGAAGCGCGAACCGACCAGGTCGATGCACTGCTCACCCTCCAGGTCGTCGACCAGCAGCACGGCGAGGCGCACCAGCTGCAGCCGGTGGGCGGCGTACAGCTCGGCCGCCAGCTCCGGCCCGGTCCGCCTCGGCAGGCCCGTCGTCACACCCATTCCGTCTCCGTCCCCCGGTGCCCGGAGGCCGGGTGCCGTACGTCGCTCGTCACCCTTTCAGACGCGCGACGTCAGTGGAGGTTGCCCGCCGTGCGTCGTCAGTGTGGTCGGCGACCGGTCACGACCGCCGACCCGTACTCCTCGGACGTGACCGCGCGCGTCGGGTACCCCAGCTCCTCGAGCACGGCGGCCGCAGCCTCGACCTGGGTGTCTCCCACCTCGAGGGCGAGACAGCCGTGGGGGGCGAGCCACCGGCGGGCATCCCGCGCGATCCGCCGCACCAGGTCGACGCCGTCCGCGCCGCCGTCGAGGGCGACGGGCGGCTCGAACTCGCGGGCCTCGGGCGGCAGGAGGCGGATCTTCTCGGTCGGGACGTACGGCGGGCTGGCCACCGCCACGTCGATCCGCCGACGAAGCCGCCGAGGCAGGGCCGTGAACAGGTCGCCTTGATGGACGACGCCTCCCACGTCCCTCAGGTTCTGCTCGGCACACGCAACGGCACGGGGATCGATGTCGACGCCGTGCAGCTCGACCTGCGGGACCTCCGCGGCAAGGGCGGCGCCGATCGCGCCGACGCCGCAACAGAGGTCGACCACGACGACGGGGCGGCTTTGTCCGGACATGCACCGCGTCAGGGACGCGGCCTCCTCGACGAGGAAGCCGCTGCGTGGGCGCGGCACGAAGACGCCTTCGCCGACAGTCAGCCGGAGGCCCCGGAAGTCGGTCCAGCCGACGACGTGCTCCAGGGGCGTTCCCGCAGCGCGCCGGGCCACCATCGCGTCCAGCTCCGCGGCCGTGCGTGCAGCCTCGGCCAGGATCGAGGCTTCCTCCTCGGCGTAGACGCACCCTGCCGCGGTGAGTCGGCGGGTTGCCGAAGCGATCGTCATGGACGAACGATCTCAGCCCACCCTGTGAGCCGTCACGCCCTTTGCCCGGTCGCGGACCGCGACGACGGGCCGCCTCCCTAGACTGGGCGCCCACGTGGGTCGTGCTTCACGGGAGGTGCGTTCAGATGGCAGAGCTGGTGCGGACCAACGACCCCGGCATCATCTCGGTGGTCGAGGGACTGCTGGGCGGTGCCGACATCCCGTACCAGGTCACGGACCGCAACATGAGCATCCTCGAGGGCTCGATCAGCGCCATCCAGATCAGGATCCTGGTGCCGGACCACCGGGAGGCGGAGGCTCGGCAGCTGCTGACCGAGGCCGAGCTCGGCAACTGGCTTCGCCCCTGAAACGACGGTAGGGCAGGCTGCGGTCATGCGCTTCATCGGAGTCGACCTTGCATGGGGTGGCCGTCGACCCACCGGGCTGGCGGTCCTCGACGATGAGGGAAACCTGCTGCATGTGTCCGCCACGACGAACGACGACGCCATCGCAGCGGCCCTGGCGCCGTACGTCGAGGAAGCCTGTCTCGTCGCGATCGACGCGCCGCTGGTCGTCACCAACGTCGTCGGGAACCGGCCGGCGGAGGCCGCGCTGAACAAGGACTTCGCCCGCTTCGACGCGGGGGCGCACCCGACGAACACCGGCAAGCCGGAGCTCCGCGAGCAGCCACGCGGCGCTCGGATCGCGAGCCGGCTCGGGCTCGACATGAACCCACGGTCGGGGCGCGCCCGCAGGGCGATCGAGGTCTACCCGCATGCGGCGACGGTGGCGCTGTTCCGGCTGGGGCGGACGCTGAAGTACAAGAACAAGCCCGGGCGCGACCTCGAGCAGCTCCGCTCCGAGCTGATCGTGCTGATGGGTCTGCTCGAGGGCCTCGCCAGCGCTGACCCACCGCTCCTGGTCAGCGGCCACCCGGCGGGCGCGCGCGGGGCGGCATGGCAGGGGCTACGGAGCGCCGTCGAGAAGGCCTCACGCAAGAGCGAGCTGCGCGTCGTCGAGGACCAGGTCGACGCGGTCATCTGCGCGTACGTCGCCCTGTTCGCGACGCGCCACCCCGAGCGCACCACGACGTACGGCGACCTGGCCACCGGCTACATCGTCACCCCGACGCTGCCCGACGACCTGGTGCCGACCCCACGCGGGCCGCGGATCGCCCCGGAGGCACACGACCCCGGTGGGTCGGCTGTGCGCGAGTACGCCGAGCTGCAACCGAAGCTGCGCGTGGCGGCCGACCAGTTCGTGCAGCTGGTGACCTCGCTCCTCGACGACGCGGGCATCAACTACCTGACCGTGGACGGTCGCGCGAAGTCCGTGGCGTCGTTCGCGGCGAAGGCGGCCCGCACCGTCGACGGCAAGCCCGAGTTCACGGATCCGCTACGACAGATCACCGACCAGATCGGGATCCGCGTGATCACCTACGTGCTCAGCGACGTCCAGGCGGTGGCGGACCTCCTCGACGACCAGGTGGTCGTCCTGGACGACCGCGACATGGGACGGGAGACGGCGAGCGAGGGCCGTTTCGGGTACGCCAGCCGGCACCTGCTCGTCAGCCTCGACGACGCGCGCGCGAGCCAACCCCGCTACGAGCTGCTGCGGGGTCGCCAGGCCCAGGTCCAGATCCGCACCGTGCTGCAGCACGCGTGGGCGGAGTTCGAGCACGACATCCGGTACAAGGGCACGATCCCCGACGAGCACGTGCCCGACTTCGACCGCAGGTTCACGCTCGCGGCCGGCCTGCTCGAGCTCGCGGACCGCGAGTTCTCCACGATCCGGGACCGGCTCCGGACCGAGATGAGCGGCCCCAGCCCCGAGCCGGAGGACGACGACCCGCGGATCAGCCCGCGTGAGCTCGCGGCGTTCCTCGCCGGCCAGTACGCCGACGCCGGCTGGTCCCGCACCGACCACTACGCATGGATGTCGGGGCTGCTCCTCGAGCTGGGCATCACCTCCTTGGCGGAGCTCGGTGACACATTGCGCCCGGTGGACGCGGAGGCGATCACCCGGCGGATGGGCTACCGGTACCCACCTGGTGCCGTGCGACGGCTGGACGACGCCTTGCTGTGGGCCTACGGCGACGAGTACGTCGCGCTGCACGGCAACGCCGACCGGTCACCGGCCCTCAGGGCCAGACTCGAGAGGATGGTCCCTGTCGAGCCACCTGCCTGACCCGTTCGGGGCATCCCCACGGAGCTGTCGTGGGGCTACAGTCCGGGTCATGGCTGAGATGAGCATGAACAAGGTGATCCACGGTTGCGTTCCGACGCGACCTGGACCGGTTCACCACCGCGCTCGACTCGTTCCGGGCCGGTGACCAGCAACGGGCCGACGAGCTGAGCGCGGCGTGGGCGGACTTCGTCGACCAGCTCACCCATCTCCAACGAGGTGAGTCCGGCTCGCGGGGGCCGATTCTTCGCGTGGGTACTCGACGGTGCCTCTTCTGACCAGCGTGCTGCGCTCGGCCATACGGTCCCCGCACCCGTGCTGAAGCTCGTCACCGGCCTCTTCGGCCGCGGCTACAGGAAGGACGTCGCGCCGAGCTGGTCCCGCTGAGCGACCGGCTCTCCTTCGCGACCGCTCGGGGCCTCGGCGTGTAAGCGCGGGGTGACCCGGGAAGGGTGACGCTTACGTCCCCCTGGCAAAGCCATGCCCGAAGGAGCTCCACCATCACACGCAAGGTCTCGTCCGTGGCCTACCGTCCGTCGCTCGACGGGCTCCGAGCGCTCGCGATGTACGCCATCGTGCTCTTCCACACGAAGACGACCTGGGCCGAGGGAGCGTTCATCGCGGTCAACCTCTTCTTCGTGTTGTCCGGCTACCTGGTCACGACGGTGATCCTCGCCGAAGTGGAGCGGAAGGGACGTCTGGACCTGGGGCGCTTCTACGCCCGCCGGGTGCGCAGGCTCCTCCCCGCGGCGCTCCTGGCCATCGTCGGGATCTCTCTCATCTTCCTGATGGTGGAGCCGGTCGTCCGGCGGATCTCTGTGATCGGCGACGCGCAGGCCTCCCTGCTGTACTACGCGAACTGGCGGTTCATCTCCCAGAGCACCGACTACTTCGCGACCGACGTCGACCAGAGCCCGTTCCTGCACTTCTGGACGCTCAGCATCGAGGAGCAGTTCTACGTCGCCTTCCCGATCGTGTTCATCCTGCTCGCCCGGTTGGGGCGTCGCTGGCTGCTGGCGGGCTTCACGGCACTGATGCTGCTGTCGCTCGGCGTGCAGCTGTCCTTGGCCGGCAGCGAGCCGATGCAGGCCTACTTCGGGACGGGGGCTCGTGCCTACCAGCTCCTGGCCGGGGTCGTCGTGGCGCTGCTCATGTCCTGGTGGGGCCTCCGGCTCTCTTCACGTGCCGCGCGGCTCACCGCGGTGGGCGGCCTCGGAGCCTTTGTCGTGCTCTCCTTCAGCTGGGTGCCGTTGTCGCAGTCGCTGCGGGGCGTCCTCGGGACGGCTGCCTGCGTCGCGATCGTCGCCGGTCTGATGTCGGCCGAGGACCAGCCGCTGGGCCGGCTCCTGTCGTGGCGGACGCCGGTCTACCTCGGTCAGATCTCGTACTCGACGTACCTGTGGCACTGGCCGGCGATCCTGGTGATGCAGAAGATCCTCGACGTCGGCCCGGTCGTGATGGCCGTGCTCGCGGGCGTCCTCGCGACAGGGCTCGCCGCCGCGTCGGCCGAGCTGCTCGAGATGCCGGTGCGGAAGGCGACGTTGTTGAACCCGTTCCGCTGGCCGGTCGTGGCGGGCGGAGTGGCAGCCAGCGTGGTGGCCGCCGTCATCGTCGTACCCGCGGTGCTGTCCTGGGAGCGCAGGCCGGACCTCATCGCCGGCGGCACGGCAGGGCCGACCGCCACCGTGAGCCCGCAGCAGGAGACCAGACCGACCCGGGCGCCGCGGGACGTCGACTGGTCGGAGGTCCAGGACGACAAGGGCCGGCAGCAGTCGTGCACCGCGGACGACCCGGAGTCGTGCCTGGTCCATGAGGGGTCGGGGCCGCACGTGCTGCTCGTCGGCGACAGCCACGCCGCGATGATGGCCGACATGTGGGTGAAGCTGGCCCGCGAGCACGACTTCACGCTGTCGATGAACACGGTCCTGGGTTGTCCCTGGCAGGAGAACCTGAGGAACCTGCAGTCGCCTCCCGAGCGTCGGGCGAGCTGCGACGCTGCGCGCGTGGGGTGGTACGACGACGTCCTGCCCGAGCTGGACCCCGACGTGGTGGTCGTCGCGGGGTTCCCCCGCGAGGACGAGAAGCGGTGGGGGGACAAGATCGAGCAGCGCGACGGCATGGACGACGACCTCCGCCGCGCCACGCTGAAGGCGACCCGGAAGACGCTGCGCGACATCGACGAGGTGGCCGACCGCCTGCTGCTGGTCACGACGATCGTGACCCCCAACAGCTTCGACCCGAACGAGTGCATGACCACCACGGACGACATCCGGGAGTGCGCGGCCGAGGTCCCCGTCGAGAACTCCGCCGCCGACGCGTTCTACCTCACCGAGGCCACCGAGAACGACGGCTTCCACGAGGTGAACCTCAACCGGGCGTTCTGCCCCGACGCGCCGCTGTGCCAGCCGGTCGTCGACGGCGAGGTGGTCTGGCGTGACAGCGAGCACCTTACGGCGGAGTACGCGAAGTCGCGGGCCGACGAGGTGTGGAGGCTGGTCCGGCGCAGTGGCGTCTTCCAGGACACCCGGCTGGTCCGCTGAACGTCCCCGGCCCGGCGCCGGAACGTCAGCGGTAGGCGGCGACGGTGCGGCGCATCATGAGCTGCCAGTCGCTGCCGCGGAAGCCGTGGCCGGCGCCGGTGTAGGTGTAGAGGCGTGCGCGGCCGCCGGCACGACGGACCGCGCGGACCGTGCTGCGGCTCCACCCGACCGGGCAGACGTCGTCGGCGGTGCCGTGGTGGACCTGGACCGGGACACGCAGGCGGTGCAGGTAGTGCCGGGACGAGGCCGCCGCCCAGAAGGACCGGTTGTCGCGGGGGAGTCCGTAGGTGTCCACGACCTTGCCGCGCAGCTCGGTGCCGGGGGCGACCCAGTGCCGGAAGTTGTCCGTGGCGCGCGAACTGAGCGGTGAGGAGAGGACGAGGGAGCGGAACCAGGTGGGTCGGGCGACGGCCGCCTGCAACGCGACCCCACCGCCCATCGAGCGGCCGAGGAGGTCGACGCGGCGACCCCGCACGAAGGGCAGGTCGGTCCGCCGGACCGCCCTGACCGCGTTGAGCAGGTCCTCGGGGTAGCCACGAGGACGCCGTACCAGCCCATCCCCCTCCTGCGAGGAGCCACCGTGGTTCCGGTAGTCCGGCTGCAGGACGGCGAACCCGTTGCGGGCCAGGAAGACCCGTTCCTGCCGGCTCACCTCGAGGGGGTCGTAGGCGGCGGGTAGGCGGTAGCCGTGCCCAAGCACGACGAGCGGGAAACGGCCGGCGCGGTCGGGTCGGGTCAGCGTCCCGGTGAGCCTCAGTCCGGCGCCCCGGTAGGACACGGCCTGGTGGACGACTCCGCCCTCGCGCAGCTGCCGGCCGAGCTCGAGCCCGCGACCGTCGTACGACGTGCGTGTGAGCCGCGGCAGGTGGACGAGGTTGAACGGGGTGCTGGTGTCGTTGTGCGCGGCCAGGACGCGCGGGGGGAGTGCCGCTGCCCCACGGCGGGTGACGTCGTCGTCGACGACCACGAAGACGGTGGCGGCCAGGCAGGCAGCGGTGAGCAGGACGAAGACCCGAGAGAACACGGGTCCAGGGTGAGGCACGTGGGTCACATCCGCTGCGGATTGACCGGATCGCAACTCACCAGAGGCTGCGTCCGGCCGCCCGGGTGCTGATGTGCCCGGACTCGGCGAGCCACCGTGTCGTGTCCAGCATCGACTCCTCGAAGGAACGTCCGCGGACACCCAGGTCAGCCACCGTCGCCGAGGCGTCGACGCGGGTGCCCGTGGCGATGAGGCGCGAGCCCTCGACTGCGTGCGGAAGGAGCGGCCACTCGGTGAGATAGCCGAGCTGGAGCACGGGAAGCGCGGCCCGGATCGGCATGCGTACCGCAGGCAGTCTCCGGCCGGTGACCTCGCGCAGCATCTCGTGCGGGAGGGTGACGTTCTCGCCGGGCACGAGGTAGCGGCGGCCCGGGTGGTCGAGCGCGGCCACGACGACCTCGGCGACGTCGCGGACGTCCACCCACTGCAGGGAGCCACGCGGCCAGAGGGGGAGGCGGCCGCGCAGGATGTCGCGGAGCGACTGGTTGCTCTCCCCGACGTAGGGGTCGTGGGGCCCGGTGATCGCGCCGGGGTTGACGATGCTCACCGGTGCACCGGCCTCCTGCCGGTCCCGGGCGACCTGCTCCGACTCGATCTTGCTCCTGGTGTACGGGCCCAGCGTGACCCCCAAGGGGCTCTCGTGGTCGACGGTCGCTCCGGGGCTGAGCAGGGCCGCGACCGAGGAGACGTGGACGACGCCGGCGCCCCCCGCCTGGATCGCCGCGTCGAGGACCGTGGTCGTGCCGGCCTTGTTCTCGCGGCGCATCCGCTCGGCGTCGCGGCGCCGGTAGGAGTACGTCGCCGCCGCGTGGATCGCCCTGTCACAGCCTCTCGCCACCGCGTGGACCGCGGACGGGTCGGTCATGTCGCCCGGGACCGTGTCGATCCTCGGGTCGTCCGGGTCGACCCCGAGCAAGGTGGCGTTCTCGCGCAGCCGCTCCGGCGACCGGACGAGAGCGCGGACCCGGTGGTCCTCCGCGAGCAGACGCCGGAGGAGGTGGATGCCGAGGAAACCCGAGGCACCCGTGAGCATGACGACGGCCATGAGGCCACAGTCTGGCGCGGCCCCTCACCGGCTGCCCAGACCCGTTCGGGTGGTCTCCGGCGGTCACATCTCCTGGTGGTGCTCCGGGTCCCCGCCGAACAGCCGCCCGTCCTCGCGACCCAAGGCGGTGATCGCCGCCACCTCGGCCGGCGAGAGCTCGAAGCCGAACACATCGAGGTTGGCGACCTGGCGCTCGCGGGTGCTCGACTTCGGGATCGGGAGGCAGCCCAGCTGCAGCTGCCAGCGCAGGATCACCTGGGCCGGGGAGACATCGTGCGCCTCCGCCGCCGCGGCGACGGGCGGCTCCGCGAACGGCGCCTGCCGCTTGCCGAGGGGGCTCCAGGACTCGGTGCGGATGCCGAGCTGCTCGTGGACCCGCCGCATCTCCGGTTGCGGGAAGTACGGATGCAGCTCGACCTGGTTGACCGCCGGCGTGACACCCGTGGCGTCGATGATCCGGGAGAGGTGGGCCTCGGTGAAGTTGGAGACACCGATCGACCGGACCAGCCCCTGCTCCTGCAGGTCGACGAGAGCGCGCCAGGCCTCGACGTACTTCCCGACCCCCGGGTTCGGCCAGTGGATGAGGTGCAGGTCGAGGTGGTCGAGCCCCAGCCGCTCCAGCGACTCGTGGGTGCCGGCGGTCGCGTCGTCGTACCCGTGATGCCGGCCGGGGAGCTTGCTGGTGACGAAGAGCTCGTCGCGGGGCACGCCGGCGCGGCGGATCGCCTCGCCGACCTCACGCTCGTTCTCGTAGTTCACGGCCGTGTCGATCAGGCGGTAGCCCACCTCGAGGGCGCTGACCACCGCGGCGACGCCGTCCTCGCCGCGCAGGGGATACGTGCCGAAGCCGATGGCGGGGATCTCGTGACCGTCGTTCAGGGTGTACGTCGGGACCATGGACCGAACCTAACGCGGGCAGCGCCGGGGATCGCGCACCTCCACGGACCCCGGGTCAGCCCCGGGTCGGACGTCGCGTTGTTAGAACATCCCGTTGTCGTTTGCCGACGTCTCGGGGATCACCTGTAGCACGTCCCAGTGCTCGATGAGCTTTCCATCCGAGTCGAGCCTGAAGATGTCGATGCCCGCGTAGTCATCGGATCCCGGCCACGTCTGATGACAGTGGAGGACGACATGGTCGCCCTCAGCGAGGGCGCGGACGAACTCGACGTGCTTCCCGGGGTACTCCTCGGCCATGCGCTCGAAGTACTCGATGAACGCCTCCTTACCGTCAGCGACGTGCGGGTTGTGTTGCCGGTACTCGTCGCCCGCATAGCGCTCGATGGCTTCACGTGGGCGGCACTTGTTGAACATAAGGTCATAGAAGGCCTTGACGTTCTCCTTGTTCCGCTCAAGGTTCGAAGTCATCGCTCACCACTCCTTGTATCGAGTGCTGTGGGAACAGCGCACCAGGGACACGCATTCCTCACGATCGTACGCTCGTACCCGTCTCTGGGTTCGCGAGCGGTCAGCCTTGCGGGTCTTGACAAAGTATGAATCTCGAACCAATCTAGTTAGAGACTCATACTACTTCTGGAGGCGTCGATGACCGGAACAGTCCAGATGCTTGCCCGCCGTTGAGCACCGGTTGTGGTGCAGCGCGGTCGGCGAGGCGGCCGGCATCCCGGCGCTGGGGCTCGGGCTGCAGTTCCTCAGGTGAGGAGTTCGACCTCGGGGCCGCCCAGATCGGGTACCGTCGCGGCTGTGCGTCCGGTCAGCAGCAAGAGGACCGCGCAGATGGGGCCCTCGACCAGCGGCCCTTTTGCCGACGTTGAAGTCGGCGTCGGTCGCCTGGATCTCGACGTGGCGTCGTAGTGCGAAGTCGGCGAACAGGAAGCCGAGCCTGTGGGCACGGCGGGCGGCCACGCCCCCTGGCTCGATCGGCATCGGATCTGGCCGGCCCGGAGGGACGGCGGTGTCTTGGGTGTGGACCAGAACATCTAGGAGCGGGTCTGTCACCCAGGTGCCGAACGGGCGGCGACGCGAGCCGTCGTGGCGCTGGAAGTCCGCCATCAGCTCGGCGACCGGACGCCGCGCAGCCCGGCGGGCGTCGTCGGCCACGAGCGTGTTGTACCGGCCGCCGAACCCGCACGAGCGCGACCGCCACCTCGACGGGCGTGACCGTAGCGCTGCGCATGACGTGTGCCGCGACGTCACGGACGGTCCACCCCTGGCACAGCGACGGAACCGCCCACTCCTCGTCCGAGAGGTCACCCAGCAACGCCGCGAGCGAGCGCCGCTGCTCATGGGTATGCCACCACTCCTCGTCGACGTCCACGGCACCCTCCGGATCCCCTGGGATCTTCGAGACAGACTGCCAAGACGAGGGCGAGGAAACCAGATGAGCGACCAGATCGACCAGAACACCGGACTGCTGCTCTTCTATCCCTACCGGGCGATGGAGGATCGGGTGCTGGCCCGCATTCGCGAGGCAGGCTATGAGGTCACCGCCGCCCAGGGACGGATATTCGCCCGGATCAGGCCATCGGGAACCCGGCTCTCCGACCTGGCCGCACAGGCGCAGGTGACCAAGGCAACCGCTGGTTTCATCGTCGACCAGCTCGAGCGCTCCGGACTGGTAACCCGAGTCCCGGATCCCGACGATCGACGGGCCCGACTGGTGACCCTCACCGACAAGGGCCACAACGCCGTCCGGCTCGCCGCCGAGGAGGTGGCCGCAGTCGAGGAGGAATGGTCCGCGCACCTCGGCGCACGCCGGATGCAGCAGCTGCGCCAGAGCCTCACCCAACTACGGGAAATCACCGACCCCTGGGCCGAACGGTCCTAGCCCGGGCGCACTGCGACGTACCCCGCGACCATCGTCGGACCCCTCGCTTCCGGGATGCGTCATAGCCGCGTCAGCTGCGCCGACTTTCACGCCCATAGCCGATGAGCGTGATTACCCACATCGGGGCATCGAGTGGCTCGATACAGCATGAGGGCGCACTGCGTCTCAAGTCGCGTTATGAGATGAACATCTCCGCGAAGTCGCAGAAGCCGAGGTCGCCGGTCTCGAACTGGCCGTGGAAGACCGGTTCGCTCTCGGACAGCACTTCACCCCCCGGCCGACTGTCGCCCAGAGTGTCGAACAGGATGGAGCCGCTCACCCGTCCGCGCTCGAAGGCGAGGACGTTGCCGGCCAGGAGGGTCGCCGGAGTCGGCACTTCCCCCAATTTCGCCCAGAGCAAGCGGTCGGGTGAACGCGTCTGTCAAAGATTGCGCGCGCATCTGAGCGATCTCGCAAAAGGGTGCACGCTTCTGCCGCGGGGCGCGCGTATTGGCGCTCAGGAACTCCGTCGAGGGACACCTCTACCGCGCCGGCCACAAGCTCGGCGTCTCCGAGCGCAGTGCCCTGGCGGAGGTCCTCCGCGCTGCTCCGACGGCTGATGCTGGTCGCACCCAGCCCAGAGGAGGAGCCATGAGCACCACGTACGTCCGGCCCGGGGAGGGTCGGCACTACCCCATGGTCGACGGCGACCACATCGCGAAGGCCACGGTCCATGACATCGGCGGCACCTTCGAGCTCTTCGAGATGGTCGCGCCTGCGAGGCCGATGGCGCCACCTCATGTCTCGCCGTGGAGCGGAGTGCTGTTCCTGCTCGAGGGCCGGATCACCGCCCTGGTGGACGGCACGTCGTACGGCGTGGAGCCGGGCGGGCTGGTGGTCGCACCGGCCGGAACACCGGTCAGCTTCGAGGTCGTCGGCGGGCCCGCCCGGTTCCTGGCCGTCACCTCCGGCGACCGTGCCGGGCAGTTCTTCGCCGACTTTGCCGGCTCCGTCCCGGCCGACCAACCCGGCGAGGCGTCGATGGAGATGATTCTCTCGGTCACCCAGCGTCACGGCGTGCGGCTCGCAGGTGGGTGAGTCGCACGCGGTTCGAGGTGGTGACCGTCGCTTCGCCTGAGCAGGTCCGAGAGGCCCTGACCGACTTCACCGACCGTCGTCTTCAGATCTGGTCCGCACGCTCGACCCGAAGACGTGCGAGGTGCGAGCACGCGGAGACACGTGGGCGGTCGCGCGTGAGAGCACCGCCGGTTCGCCGTTCTGGGTCGTCGCCCGTTACGACTGGGCAGACCCACGGTGCTCCGGATGACGTTGGACAAGGTCATGCTGTTCCTGATCCAGCGCTTCCCCCTGAGGCGCATGATCGCCCGTGAGTGGGTGGAGGCCCTGGACCGCTACGCACGGTCGGGTCTCGCCTAGCTCCCCCGCCGCCGCCACGCGAGTCCGGCCGTGCTGAACCTGTGCGGGCGCCTGTGTCTCGATGGAGCCCAGGTCTGGCCATCGGACCTCGATGGTGCGAGGCTCGGACCAGTCGAGCAGGGGAGACACCATGAGCGTCTACAAGATCGTCGAGATCGTCGGGACCAGCGCCACGTCGTGGGAGGACGCGGCCGTGCAGGCTGTGAACACTGCGAAAGAGACTCTCCGCGATCTGCGTGTCGCAGAAGTGGTCGAGCAGGACCTCGACCTGGGTGGCGACGACGTTGTCTTCAGAACGAAGTTGAGCATCTCGTTCAAGTACCAAGCCGACTGACGTCGGTCTTCGTCCGGATGATGACGGTCGGTCTGGGGCTCAGCTGAGCTGATTCGCCGGCGGGAAGCCCCGGATCTCGACAGGCTCGATCAGCGGGCGCTCCCCGGAACCATGCCCGTCGACGACGGCCGCCGAGAAACCGGTGGCGTGAACGCCGGGCGACGGCCAGGCTCGTGGGCCATGACGACCAGCGACCTGTGGGACGAGGCGACCGCCCGGCGGTACGACGACCTCTCGGCGGAGATGTTCGCACCCGACGTGCTCGACCCCGCCGTGGACTTCCTGGCACGGCTCGCCGGCGCGGGTCCCGCCCTGGAGCTGGCGATCGGCACCGGCCGGGTGGCGGTTCCGCTCGCCGCCCGCGGCGTCGCCGTGAGCGGCATCGAGCTGTCGCAGCCGATGGTCGACCAGCTGCGGCGCAAGGTCTCCGCAGAGGTGCTGCCGGTGGTCGTCGGTGACATGGCCACGGCGACCGCGCCCGGCGATTTCTCACTCGTGTATGTCGTCTGGAACAGCATCGGCAACCTGCGCACGCAGGCCGAGGGGAGAGTCCCGCCGGGTGGTG
>DGBP01000016.1 GCA_002384855.1 Nocardioidaceae bacterium UBA4001
TCCGCGATCAAGAACGCCTGACACCACCACACCGGCACCGGGGCCGGCCGCGCACCGTCGCAGCCGGCCCCGCCGCCCGGGCCCGTACCACTTCTCCACCCCGAGGACAGGCGCCATGAACACCATCGGCCTCACTCCATCCGTCGACATCCGCCGCGCCCAGCAGCGCTTCACGAGCAACTTCGGCTGGCTGGACTCCAAGCACTCCTTCTCCTTCGGCCACCATTACGACCATGGCAACACGCACCACGGGCTGCTGATGGTCAACAACGACGACATCGTCGACCCCGGCACCGGCTTCGACACCCATCCCCACCGCGACATGGAGATCGTCACCTGGGTACTCGAGGGCTCCCTCGTGCACCAGGACTCCACCGGCCACAACGGGGTCATCTACCCCGGCCTCGCCCAGCGGATGAGTGCGGGTCGCGGCATCCTGCACTCGGAGAAGAACGACTCCTGGCGTCTGGCCGGCGACGTGCACCGCGACCCGGTCCACTTCGTGCAGATGTGGGTCGTCCCCGACGAGAACGGCATCACCCCCGGCTACGAGCAGCTCGAGATCGAGCACGAGCTCCTCGCCGGCGGCCTCGTCCCGGTCGCCTCCGGCATGGACAAGCACCACGGCGAGTCAGCCATCCGGATCAAGAACAGGTACGCCGCCCTGTACGCCGCACGCCTCCAGCCCGGCCAGATCACCGAGCTGCCCGAGGCGCCGTACCTCCACCTCTTCGTGCCCCGAGGGTCCGTCTCCCTGGAGGGCGCCGGCACCCTCGCCACCGGCGACTCCGTCCGGTTCACCGCCACCGGCGGCCAGAAGGTCACCGCCACCGAGCCCGCCGAGATCCTCGTCTGGGAGATGCACGCCACGATCGCCGCCTGACCTACCGATCCACGTGGAAGGAGCGCTGATGAACACGATCGTGCGGGACAACCCCGAGAAGCACCGCCACGAGGTCTACGCCGACGAACAGTTGGCTCGGCTCTCCGAGTACAGGCTCGGGAGTGACGAGATCGCGTTCACCCACACTGAGATCGGTGAGGGGTTCAGCGGCCGGCGGCTTGCCCGGAAGCTGGTCACGGACGAGCTCGCCGACAGTCGGCGTCGGGGCTAGCGGTCCTCCCGTTCTGCCCCTACGTTCGCAAGGTGATCGCCGACGACCCGGACAAGTACCTCGACCTCGTCCCCACGAGAGCGCGGACACGCTTCAAGCTCCCCGTCGCAAGCGGCGCGGACCACGAGGACACCACGACAGCGGACGGCAGGGGCACCACCGAATGAACGTGCAGGTCAGCGACGTACCAGAGCGTCAGCGGTTCGAGGCTGTCTTGGACGCTGAGGTCGTCGGGTTCGCCGCTTACCGGAGGACCGACCTGGACTACCGGGCACCGGCGAGCAAGGTCACCGACTGAGATGCCGTCTCGGTCGGGACCGGGGACCGGAGGACAGACCCGGGCGAGGCGGCGGTCCCTGGCCGCTCAGCTCTCGGCTCCGGCACGCCGCTTTCTGAGCACCGAGGCCGGTGGCGCGGCGCTGCTGCTCGCTGCCACGGTGGTCGCCTTGCTGTGGGCCAACTCGCCCTGGTCGGCCGCCTACACCGCGCTGTGGGACACCGAGGCGTCGCTCTCGCTCGGCGGGTGGGAACTGTCGATGGACCTCGGGCACTGGGTCAACGACGGGCTGATGGCCGTGTTCTTCTTCGTCATCGGCCTGGAGGTGCGGCGGGAGTTCTCTGTCGGTGAGCTGACCAGCCCACGACGCGCTGCCATCCCCCTGGCCGCAGCGCTGGGTGGACTGGCCGTGCCGGCGCTGCTGTACCTGGCGCTGGCGCCGGGCGGTGAGGCGGTCCGTGGGTGGGGTGTGGTCATCGGGACCGACACCGCGTTCATGCTGGGCGCCCTCGCCGTCGTGGGCCCCACGTTCGCCACCCAGCTGCGGGTCTTCCTGCTGGCCCTGACCGTGATCGACGACATCGTCGCGGTGAGCGTCATCGGCCTGTTCTACAGCGAGTCGCTCGACGCTGGTGCGCTGGCCGCCATGCTGGTCCTGGGTGTCCTCATGGGTCTGCTGAGCAGGCTGGCTGTCTGGCGGGCTGCCCCCTACATCCTGGTCGGCCTCGGGCTGTGGCTCGCGACCGTGCAGGCGGGCCTGCATGCCTCGATCGCGGGCATGCTCGGGGGCCTGCTGGTGGCCGCCCACGCGCCCGCTCGCGAGGCAGTGGAGGGTGCGGCGAAGCGGTTCCGGGCGTTCCGTCAGTCCCCCGACGTCGAGGTCGGCCGGTCCGCCCACCTGGGCCTGGTGCGCGCGGTCTCGGTCAACGAACGCCTGCAGCTCACGCTGCACCCGTGGGCCAGCTACGTCATCGTGCCGCTGTTCGCGCTGGCCAACGCAGGCGTCGACCTGCGCGACGGTGTCCTTGCCGAGGCGTTGACCTCTCGGGTCACCTGGGCCGTCGCGGTCGCGCTGGTCCTCGGCAAGCTTCTCGGGGTGGGTCTGAGCGCTCTGGCCGGCGTCCGCGCCGGAGTCGGCGGGCTCCCCCTGGGTGTCGGCTTCGGTCACGTCTTCGGCGGAGCAGCGCTGTCCGGCATCGGGTTCACCGTCTCACTGCTGATCGCCGGTCTCGCCTTCGACGACGCCACCCTGCGCGACCACGCGACCGTCGGGGTCCTCCTGGCAGCGGTGCTCGCGACCGGCCTCGGCTGGGCGGTGTTCCGCGCCGCCGCCGTCTTCCGCGGGCAGACCGACGCCGACCTGCCCCGGTTCCTCGACCTACCGGTGGACCCACAGGTCGACCACGTCCGCGGCCCGGTCGACGCGCCCCTCACGCTGGTCGAGTACGGCGACTTCGAGTGCCCGTTCTGCGCGCGCGCCACCGGGGTCGCCAAGGAGCTGCGGGAGCGGTTCGGCGACGAGCTGCGTTACGTCTTCCGCCACCTCCCGCTGGTCGACGTACACCCTCACGCAGAGCTCGCCGCACGAGCCGGCGTCGCAGCGGCGGCCCAGGGACGGTTCTGGGAGATGCACGACCTGCTGTTCACCCACCAGGACCAGCTCGAGTACGAGGACCTTGCCGGGTATGCCGCCCACCTGCACCTCGACGTCGAGACCTTCCTTCGTGACCTCGAGGACGAGGCGACCGCTGCCCGGGTCCGCGCCGACGTGGCGAGCGCAGAAGCCAGCGGAGCGCGGGGCACGCCGACGTTCTTCATCGGCAACGCCCGACACACCGGTCCCCACGACACCGAGACCCTCGCCCGCGCGCTCGAGGCGTCCCGCACCACTCTGGGTGTGCCAGATGGCGGCTGAAGGACCACACCGCCGGGACACGGGGCTGCGCTATGGCGAGCCGGCAGGACGCTGGGTCCTCGCGGCGACGGTACTCGGTTCGTCGGTCGCCTTCCTCGACGCGACCGTGGTCAACATCGCGCTGCCCGCCATCGGCCGCGACCTGGACGCCGGCGTGACCGGCCTCACCTGGACGGTGAACGCCTACACCCTCACCCTGGCAGCGTTCGTCCTCATCGGCGGGTCGCTGGGTGACCGTCTCGGCCGAAGACGGGTCTTCATGGTGGGCGTGGCGTGGTTCGGGGTGGCCTCGCTGGCCTGTGCGCTGGCGACGACGGTCGGCATGCTGGTCGCCTTCCGTGGGCTCCAGGGCTTGGGCGCAGCGCTGCTCACGCCCGGTGCTCTGGCGATCCTGTACGCCTCCTTCCGGGCCGAGGACCGCTCGCGGGCGATCGGCGCCTGGTCCGGGCTGGCCGGTCTCACAGGTGCGGTCGGGCCGCTGCTGGGTGGCTGGCTCGTCGACGTGGCGTCCTGGCGCTGGATCTTCTTCATCAACGTGCCGGTGGTGGTCGTCGTGCTGGGCATCGCGGCTCGGCACGTGCCCGAGTCCCGGGACTCCTCGGCGGCTGGACGACTGGACCTCGGCGGGGCGGCGCTGGCCGCTCTCGGCCTTGGGTCATTGACCTACGGTCTGTCCGCCTGGTCCGAGCAGGGGCTTGGGTCGGTCGCGGTCCAGGTGGGCCTCGTCCTCGGGCTGCTCGCGCTGGTGGGATTCGTGGCATGGGAGGCGTCCGTCGCCCACCCGATGCTGCCGCTGGACGTCTTCGCCGACCCGCGGTTCGGGGTCACGAACCTCGTCACGTTCCTGGTGTACGCCGCCCTCGGAGGTGTCTTCTTCTGGCTGGTGGTCGCCCTGCAGGTGGTGGCCGGCCGGAGCGCGCTGACCGCCGGCCTGTCGCTGCTCCCTGTGACCGTCCTGATGCTCCTGTTCTCCCCGCGTGCCGGCGTGGTCGGGGACCGGCTCGGCCCCCGGGTCCCCATGACGATCGGTCCCCTCGTCGGTGCTCTTGGGGTGGCCCTGCTGGCCAGGATCGGGCCCGATGCGTCGTACCTGCCCGGCGTGCTGGTCCCGGTGACGCTCCTGGGCGCGGGTCTCACGCTGACCGTGACTCCGTTGACCGCCACCGTCCTCGGTGCGGTCGAAGAGGCGCGGGCAGGTCTGGCCAGCGGTGTCAACAACGCCGTCGCCAGGGCCGGCGGCCTGCTGCTCGTCGCGGCACTGCCCGCCCTGACCGGTCTCACCACGGGCGGCTTCGCCGAGGCAGCGGCTCTCGAGCCGGCGTACCGGACGGCGATGTTGATCTGCGCCGGCCTGCTCGCCCTTGGCGGCGCGGTTGCTGCCCTGGCGGTCCGGCCTTCGACGGCTGAGCCGACCCGCGACGAGGGACCGACCTGTCCGCGTCGGCACTGTGCCGTGGACACCACCCCTGTGGGCGTGACCGACCGAGCGAGAGCCTGACCCGAACCACCCTCCTGCTCCAGGCCGGCAAGCGAGTGGCCCTCGTCGAACGTGAACTCGTCGGCGGCGAGTGCGGCTACTGGGCCCGCATCCCGTCCAAGACCCTGCTCCGCCCTGTCGAGGTCGCGCTCCAGGACCATCGGACCTCCCGGCATTGGACGGTTCACTTCGGTTGCTGGCCGGTGCACTCCGGTGGTTGAGTGCGAGGGGTCCTCCCACCAGCGCTTGAGGAGCACCCGACCCGGCGCGACGCACGCCGGAGGGTTCAATCCGTCCTGAGAGCAGCTTCGATCGCCCCGACGGCCTGCCGCGCCGACGCGTCGTACTCCGGCAGACGTTGCGCGAAGTACCGCGACGCCGGCAATGCGATCGAGACCGCGGCGACTGGCTCTCCGTCGAGCATCACGGCC
>DGBP01000084.1 GCA_002384855.1 Nocardioidaceae bacterium UBA4001
CCGCGGACCGAGCGCCCAGGAGCTCGTCGAGCTGGTCCTCGACGACGGCTCCTTCACCTCGTGGGACGAGACCCCCGCCGACCCGCCGATGAGCGAGGAGTACGCCGCCGAGATCGCGGCCACCCGGGAGCGCACCGGCCTCGACGAGGCGGTGATGACCGGCGAGGGCGCCATCCGGGGCCGCCGCGTCGCGGTCATGGCGGGTGAGTTCGCCTTCCTCGCCGGCTCGATCGGGGTCGCGGCCGCAGAGCGCCTTGTCCGCGCGGTCGAGCGCGCCACCGCCGAGGGGCTGCCCCTGCTCGCAGCCCCCGTCTCCGGAGGGACCCGGATGCAGGAGGGCACGGTCGCGTTCATCCAGATGGTCAAGATCAGCGCCGCCATCGCCGCGCACAAGGCCGCGGGCCTGCCGTACCTGGTCTACCTGCGGCACCCCACGACCGGCGGTGTGTTCGCGTCCTGGGGCTCGCTGGGTCACGTGACCGTCGCGCAGCCCGGCGCCCTCGTGGGCTTCCTCGGGCCGCGGGTCTACGAGGCGTTGTACGGCAGGCCGTTCCCGGCCGGGGTGCAGGTCGCGGAGAACCTCTACGAGAAGGGCCTGATCGACGCCGTCGTCGAGCCGGGCGAGATCGCCGACGTCCTCGACCGCGCCCTCAACGTGATCTGCGCCGACCGCGAGGTCAGCCTCGAGAGCGAGGGCCCGCTCAGCGACGGCCCGCTGCCCGACGAGGGCCCGCCGGCGGACCTCCCTGCCTGGGAGTCGATCACCCGCTCGCGCCGCCAGGACCGGCCCGGAGTACGCCGGCTGCTGCGCTACGCCGCGAGCGACGTGGTGCCCCTCAACGGCACGGGCGAGGGTGAGCACGACCCGGGTCTGCTGATCGCGCTGGCCAGCTTCGGAGGCGCGCCGTGCGTGCTGCTCGGCCAGGACCGGCGGGGACAGACCGAGGACCGTCCGCTCGGGCCCGGGGCGCTGCGCGAGGCCCGTCGTGGCATGCGCCTGGCCGCCGAGCTCGACCTCCCTCTGGTCACCGTCATCGACACTCCCGGCGCCGCCCTGTCGGTGGAGGCAGAGGAGGGCGGCCTCGCCGGGGAGATCGCCCGCTCGCTGGCCGACCTGGTCACGCTCGAGGCGCCGACGCTGACCCTGCTGCTCGGCCAGGGCACCGGCGGAGGTGCGCTCGCCCTGCTCCCGGCCGACCGGGTGGTCGCGGCCGAGCACGGCTGGCTCGCCCCGCTGCCCCCGGAAGGCGCGAGCGCGATCGTGCACCGCGACGTCGAGCACGCCCCCGACATGGCCGCGGCCCAGGGCGTGCGGTCCGCCGACCTGCTCGCCAACGGCATCGTGGACCGGATCGTTCCGGAACGACCCGACGCCGCCGACGAGCCGGAGGAGTTCTGCCGCCGGACCGGTCAGGTGATCCGCGAGGAGCTGGCCGAGCTGCTCCGCCAGCCCGGCCAGGACCGGCTCCGGGGCCGGCTGGCGCGCTACCGGCGGCTCGGGCTCGCCTGACCCACGGGCTCCGTCACGCGACGGCTGAGCAGCCCGAGCACCACCGCGCCCGCGAGGCCCGCGGTCAGTCCCGCGACCCCCGCGGGGGTGTAGCCGAGCCGCTCGATCAGCAGCCCCGTCGCGAGCGGCCCGAGGCCGGCCCCGATCACGTGGGAGGTGTAGAGAATGCCGAGCAGCCCGCCGAGACGGGCGGTGCCGAAGCGGTGGGCCACCAGCCCCGGGAGGAGGGCCACGAAGCCGCCGTACCCGACCCCGAAGACGATGGCGTGCACGACCAGGCCGGCGTACCCGACGTCCGGCCAGAGCCACAGCACGAAGCTGGCGCCGACCGCGACGAAGCAGGCGCGGTAGACCTGGAACAGCCCGACGCGGTCCGCGACCGGCCCCAGCGCGAGCCGGCCGACCACGCTCGCGGCGCCGACGATGCCGACCAGGCCCGCGGCCTCGACCGCGCCGATCCCCGACTCCTCGGCGTAGGCCGGCAGGTGGGCGAAGGGCGTGAAGATCGCGACCGAGAGGAGCACCTGGGAGGCGTACATCAGCCGGTAGTCCCGGTCACGCATCGACTCGCCCATGGTGAGCCCGCCGCCCCGGTGCGCCGGCGGTGCCGAGATCAACGCGGCGCAGGCGAGCACGACCAGCGCCGAGACGACGGCCAGGAGCCGGTAGGTGTCGCGCCAGCCGAGCCCGGCGATCAACGCGGCGATCGCCGGTGCCATGACGAGGATCCCCAGGCCGATGCCCGAGACCACGAGGCCGACCGCGAGGGACCGGTGCCGCTCGAACAGCGCGCTGACCACCGCCGTCATCGGGATGAAGCTGGTCGACATCGCGACCCCGACGAGGAGGCCGTGGCCGAGGTAGAGCGCGAGCAGCCCCTGCGCGGACGCGGTGAGCCACAGGCCCGTGCCCACGGCGAGTGCGCCGAGCAGCAGCACCACCCGGGCGCCGAGACGGTCCGCGAGCATCCCCGCGGGTGCGCCCATCAGGAAGAAGACCATGACGGTCAGCGCGAACACCCCGGACACCGCCCCCTGCCCGAGGCCGAGGTCGCGTGAGGCGGGCAGCACGAGGACGCCGTAGCTGTAACCGGTCCCGACCGTCACGAACATCGCGACGAAGCCGAGGAGCGCGGTCAGCCAGCCTCGCCGCGAGTCGAGGTCAGCCCGCACGCGACCACGCGACCTCGACCAGCCCGGACAGCTCGTGCACGGACCCTGCCTCGAGGGTCGGCCTCGGTCCGTCGGGGTCCAGCACGTGGCCGGGCCGCCGCAGCCGGACCACCGGGATCGCCGCCTCGAGAGCCCCCCGCACGTCCCGGGCGGAGGTGGCCACGTGCACGACCGCCCCGAGCGACTGCCG
>DGBP01000087.1 GCA_002384855.1 Nocardioidaceae bacterium UBA4001
GGGCCCTTCTGCAGTGGGTGGATCAGATCACGCCGGTGATGTAGTCGACGTTCTTGTAGGTGTTGTCGGCGTCGTACTCGAAGATGCCGATCGTCGCCTTGGTCGGGCTGCCGGTGTCACCGAGGTCGACCGGGCCGGAGACGCCCTGGTAGTCGATGTCCTCGCCCTCCTCGAGCAGGTCCTTGCACTCCTCGAAGGTGGCGCACTCGGTGCCGTCACGCGAGACGTTGATGATCTCGGGACCGAAGACGGTCGCGTCGTCGGAGTCGGCCGCGATCACCGCCAGGGCGGTGAGGATCGTGGCGTCGTACGACTCGGGACCGTAGGTGAACTCCTTCAGGTCCGGGTCCGCCTCGAGCATCCGCTCACGGAAGTCCCCGGTCAGCTCGGCGCCGGGGTACGTCGCGCGGACGCCCTCGAGGGTGCCGGGCGGGAAGTCCTCCGAGTAGTCGGCGGTGTTGCCGTCGACGAAGTAGACCTGGACGTCCTTCGGGCCGATGCCCTTCGAGACCAGCTGCGGGATGATCTTCGTGGTCTCGTTGAACGCGATCAGCACGATGGCGTCCGGCTTGGCCGCCGCCACCTCGTTGATCTCCGCGGTGTAGTTGGTCGCGTCCGCGGAGTAGAGGATCTTCGCCGCGACGTTCGCGCCACCGCCGGTGATGCCCTGCTCGGTCTGGGCGGCGAGCAGCTCGCCGTAGGAGTCCTGGCGGGCCAGGATCGCGACATTGCTGTGGCCGTCCTCGATCACGAGGTTCGAGAGCACAGCGCCCTGGAGCACGTCCGAGGGAGCGGTACGGAAGTACAGCTCCTCAGGGTCGGTCTCCGCGTCGTCGAAGGCCGGCGAGGTGTTCGCGGGCGAGAACTGGGCGACGCCCGCCTCGGTGATCTTGTTGATGACCGACAGCGAGACACCGGACGCCGCAGCGCCGATGACCACGTCGGAGTTGGCCTCGAGCAGCTTGTCGACCTGCGCGCCGGCGATGTCGGGGGTGCCGTCACCGGAGTCGGCCTTGGTCTGGGTCACGTCCTGGCCCAGGACTCCGCCGGCGGCGTTGATGTCCGCGATGGCGGCGTCGACGCCCGCGAACTCCGGCGGGCCGAGGAAGGCCAGGTCACCGGTCTGCGGGAGCAGCGTGCCGACGTGCAGCTTGCCGTCTCCCTTGGGGGCGGCGTCACCGGTGTCGGCGCTCTCCGACGCGGTGGGCTCGGCAGCGCTGTCGCCACCGTCCCCGTCGCCGTTGTCGGAACCGCAGGCGGACAGCACGAGCGTGGCGGTCGCCAGGACGGCAGCCGCCCGCCATACACGGGTTGGGCGAATCATGGAGCCTCCGTCGAAGGGGGAGTTTGCCGTGACCCGTCCGGGCTATGAGGAGGGGTTACGGCGTCCTAGTGGTTGAGGGAAACCTAACCGCAAACGGGTGGTGTGTTGAGGGTCTCACTGGAAATTGCGTCCCGGTCGTTGCCATTTCGTGACCTCCCGCCCGGTCGACGGGCGAATCGCCCGGGATGGCGCCGTACGACGACGCAGATGTCTGGCCCAGCCCCGGGACCGGGAACTTCTGGCCGCGGGTCGCCCTCGCGTCTACTCGACGGGGTCGCCGGCGGCGCCGGCGCCGGGGCCGTGGGTGATGACGCCCTCGGCGACCTGGCGCATCGACAGACGCAGGTCCATCGCGGTCTTCTGGATCCAGCGGAAGGACTCGGGCTCGCTGAGCTCGAGCTGCTGCTGGAGGATCCCCTTCGCGCGGTCGACGACCTTGCGGGTCTCGAGGCGCTCGGTGAGGTCGGCGACCTCGGCCTCGAGCATGTGCAGCTCGGCGAACCGGCTGACCGCCATCTCGATCGCGGGCACCAGGTCGTTCTTCGTGAACGGCTTGACGAGGTAGGCCATCGCGCCGGCGTCGCGGGCCCGCTCGACCAGCTCGCGCTGGCTGAAGGCGGTCAGGATCACCACCGGCGCGATCCGCTTCTCTGCGATGCGCTGCGCGGCCGTGATGCCGTCGAGCCTGGGCATCTTCACGTCGAGCATGACCAGGTCCGGCAGCAGCTCCTCGGCGAGCTCGACCGCGCGCGCCCCGTCGCCGGCCTGGCCGACCACCTCGTAGCCCTCCTCGGCGAGCATCTCGGCGAGGTCGAGGCGGATCAGGGCCTCGTCCTCGGCGATGACGACTCGGCGGGCGGGCGTGCTGCTCGGGGTGCTGGCGGGCTGCTGGCTCACGGGCACAAGGCTAGTGCGGCACAGGGAAGGCGCGCACATCGGTATCGGTGGGTTCCGGTACGGTTGGGGCGCGTCAGCCCCGGTAGTCCAACGGCAGAGACGATGGTCTCAAACACCATACAGTGTGGGTTCGAATCCCACCCGGGGCACACTTCTCCCTTGAAGAGCTGGCCTTCCACATCCGAAGGTAGCTCCAACGAGAACTGTCGGTCCTCCCCGCGACACTGGCGACGTGCACCCGCTGTCTGTCCGTAGAAGGGCACTACAGCTGCTCGAGACCGGCCTGTCGGCGAACGCGGTCAGCGCCCATCTGCACGTCAGTCGCGCCGCCATCCGCGACTGGCGTGACACGGCATCCAACCGCGTGGGCGCCTGAGTGCGACCTGCTTCGTCTGCGATGGTGCAGAACCCCATGACGCGACCGCCTTACGCTGCCCTGTTGGGCTACTGCCGTGTGAACAACTGGGCGACACGCATGGTGGGCGGCCAGAAGAAGCGCTACGACTACCCACGCCGGCAGTTCGTCAACGTCTCGGAGGACATCCTCGGCTTCTGCGCCGAGGCGCTGGACCTCCTGGACATCCCCTGGCGGCGGAGCCGGTGGAACTGCGTCTCGGTCTCCACCAGGGCAGGCCTCGCCCGGCCGACGAGCTGATCGGACCGAAGTCGTGACCGGACCTACACTCGGTCCGTGCCTCTGCTCGACGCCGACGACGCGCTCCCCCACCGACCGTCCCGCGTTCTGGTCAGCGGCACCTCCGGGTCGGGCAAGTCCACGCTCGCACGCCAGGTCGCCCGACTCCTCGAGCTGCCCTACACCGAGCTCGACTCCCTCTTCCACGGTCCAGGGTGGACGCCGATGCCGGACTTCCTCGAGAAGGTCGACGCGTTCACCTCCGGTCGGTGCTGGGCCTGTGAGTTCCAGTACGACGCCGTGCGGCCGATGCTGCTCGACCGGGCCGACCTGATCGTCTGGCTCGACTATCGGCACCGCGTCGTCATGCGACGTGTCACCGCACGGACCCTGGTGCGCCGGCTGCGCCGCGAGCACCTCTGGAACGGCAACCAGGAGCCGCCCCTCCGGACGATCCTGACCGACCCCGAGCACATCATCCGCTACGCCTGGGGTGCCCGCCACGGCGCCGCGGAGCGGGCGCGGGCGATGCTCGAGTCACATCCCGGGCTGCTCGTCGTACGACTTCGGTCCCCCCAGGAGACCCGTCGCTGGTTGGCCGGCCCGCTGGCGCAGGCATGCGACGGTGGGCATCAGGAGGGACGGAGCGACGAGGGGCTTCAGGAGGGACGGCGATAGGCCGG
>DGBP01000071.1 GCA_002384855.1 Nocardioidaceae bacterium UBA4001
ACACCACCCGGCGGGACTCTCCCTGCCGGGTTGGCGCTACTACGCCAGCACGTGGCCGGAAGAATGCTTCGAATCTTCGGCGGATGCGGAGGACGCCGCATACCGCGCGTCCAAGGTGCAGTAGTTCATGAGAGTGCGGCGAGGCCAACCTCGAGCTGATCGCAGGCCGATCTCGCCGGACCCCGCGGCACTATGGTTCCATCACCTTTCCCGCCTGAGCAAGGACGAGGCTCGCCGGGCAGGGATCCACACGCAGCTGTTCGACGCGGCGCCCGACCGACCTCGTGGACGTCGTTCGACCACCTGACGATCCTGCAGATTGAGCCGGCCCAGCCGCCCCGCGCCGTGCCTGGCGTCGTCGCCGGTGCGCGACGACTCCATAACTTCGTCAGGGCATGGCTGGGGATCGTCACCGGGCTCGGCGCAAGTCCTGCTCACGGTGTGGGTGCTCACGATCAGTGATCCAGCCCTAGATCCCGGTTGCGTCGGAGCAGCCGGAGCCCGACGACGGCCATCCACTGCAGCCAGGCTCCGATGCCGATGCGTTCCAGAAGCCCCATGTACGGCGTGGGCTCTCCGGCCTGCACCCGGTCCACCTGGGCGCTGATCAGGCTGCCACCGAGCGCGGTCGCGAGCGTGCCGAGCGAGTACAGGCGGAAGGCCGTGCCGTTGGCGGTCGCGAACGCGGTGACGTAGGAGGCGACGAACATCCCCGTCGCGGCGCCGAGGGCGAGGTGCATCGTGTCGGCGTTGGTGGCCCCGCCGGCCGCGATCACCTCACGCGGAGACATCGGCGCGACCAGCCACAACAGGCTGGTGGCGCCGTGGGCGGCCATCAGGGCGCCGGTGAGTCGGATCGGGCGGCTGCCGTGAGCGGACTGCCAGATGCCGGCCCCGAACCCCGTCTGGATCAGGCTGAAGACCGGCCCCGCCGCCACCAGGAGTGGCCGGGTCGGTGCGCCGGTCGCGGACAGCTCGCTGACCGCCTGCGACATGCGGCTGTAGCCGTCGTACCTCCTCGCTGCGACCACGTCGTTCACGACGGGGTATAGGACCGCGTACCCGATGCCGCACGACAGCAGCGCCGGCCGCAGTGGGGCACTTCCCGCGCGCTGGATGCCGTCTCGGTCTGAGCGGCGGCGCGCCGCTCGTCGTTCGGTGAACAACATCGTGACCTCCTCAGGGCGATGGACGCACCAGGGACACCGTCAGCGACCAGCGTGCGGCGGGGCCGGCGCCTCCTGGGGCGGTGCAGGGTTCAGCAACCGCGGCAGGAGGGCGGCCAGCATCTCGTCGAGAGCCTCGTTGAACAGCAGGTGGCAGTCAGCCTCGACGACCACGAGCTCCTTGGAGGGGGCCTCGATCCGGTCGAACACCTGACGGGTGTAGTCGAGGCTGAAGAGCGGGTCGCCGAACGCGGGAGGACCACGACGGGACAGCGCGCCGGCCCGGGCAGGTCGGTGCCGAGCATGCCGGCGAGCAGGCTGAGCGGGTAGCTGCGCAGGCCGAGGGGTCGGTGTAGAAGAACTCCTTCACCGCGGGGTCTCCGCTCACCCTGCGCATCTCGAGGTACGCCGCGAACGGCACGCGTATGCCCGGCGCGACCTTGCCGAGGAGGCCGAGAGCGGTGCGCAGCTGGGGGTACGCCGGCGCCAGCCAGCTCGGGGCGCGGGTGACCGTGGTGCTCGACGGGAGGGCGGGGTCCAGCACGTTGTGCGCGTACACCGCTGACGGCAGCTCGCTGCTCGCGGCCACGGCAATCGCGAGCACGCCGCCCTGGGAGGAGCCGATCACCAGCAGCGGCGTCTCCGGATGGATCCGGCTCATCCACTCGAGCGCATCCACGGGATTGTCGACGAGCATCCGGAAGCTCAGCTCGTGCGGTCGTCTGAGCCGTGGGCTCTTGCCGTGCCCGGCCGGGTGCAGTCCGACGACGGAGAGGCCGGCCCGGTTGAGCGCGTCCAGGAACTCCTCGTAGAACAGTGGATGGGTCATCGTGCCGGGGAGGAACAGCACCGCGGGAGCGCCCGGCTCGCCGTCCCAGACGGAGAGCGCGACCGTCGTACCGGCCGACTCGATGAGCACCTCGCGGTAGGCATCGGGGCGCTGCACCTGGTTGAGGACGCGCTGCGTCCGGGTGCGCCTGTGAGCTCCACGGTGGTCGAGGGTCGCCACGAGCCCAGCGTGACGGCTGCCCGACCGTGGCGAGAAGGGGCGAAGGTCACCGTCCGTCGCGGGGGCGGGCCCAGGGCGAGCTACGCCGAGAGGGCTGCTCCCTTGAATACCTGATTGTTGTGCCACGCGATGTGCTCACTTGCCGGAAGCGACGTGCCGCGCCGTGGCCGCAGCGGTCGGTCGTGCAGGTCGTAGATCGCCTTAGCCGACTCGGTGCGGGCGCTGAACAGCGTGGAGACCTGGATCCTGTGGTTTTCGTCGAGCCCCAGGGCGCCGCGGTCGAACAGCTTGTGGTGCAGCGAGCAAAGCGCCATACCGTTGTCCTCGCTGTCCGGTCCGCCGAGGTTGAACCAGCGGACATGGGCGGCCTCGATGCCGACGGCCGAGCCGGCCAGCTGCCCGTCGTACCCACAGAAGGCGCACTGGCGGTCCCACGCCGCCAGGATCAGCTGCGGCCAGGCCGAGCTGCGTCGACGTCGGTCGGCCAGCTCGTCCGGCGGTGACGAGGCGAAGACCATCTCGGGGTCGAGCCCGACGGCGCTCAGTACGTCGGGTGCGACCGTCATGGGGAAGTGGCTCTCCACCAGCCGCCGCGCCGCCTGGCGGACCAGCTGCGGCCGAGCGCGAAGGGCGTGCTCGAGTCCGGGCTCCAGACACCCCGTCACGTGCGCCTCGCGAAGGGGAGTGAGGCTGTCGTCGGGAACATCGGCGTCGATGAACCAGATGTCGTCGCGGCGCAGGCGGGTGAAGGGGTACGCCGCGCTCTGGGCGCGGCCGGTCCTCGACGGTGGCCCGAACTCGGCGATCAGGTCGGCCAGCCGGGTCTCGGCCGTCGACCAGGGGACTGCGCTCCGGCCGGTCTCCTCAAGGGTGGCGAGCGCGAGGAGGACGAGCAGCGGCTTGTGGGGGGCGCGCTTGCCGTCGGCCTGGTACTGCCGGAACGTCGCCAGGCGGTCCAGGACCTCGTCGTCGCTGAGCACCGACATGGGTTCAGCCTGTCAGACCGCTGGGGTCATCCTGGCCAGGTTTGGTCCACAGGCGCGGCGGGATCTCGGTCATCCACGGATTCGAACTGGTGTTCGATCCAGATGGCGGTTCTCCCTAGCCTGGTGGTCATGGACATCACGCCGACGCCGCTCGAGGACCGGGCGAACCCGCTGCACGGGTTCGCGGGTCGGGCGTTGGCCGCCCTGGACCGCATCGCCGACGCTCCTGCGTGGGCGATGACGCCCGAGGAGCAGGCGGAGGCGCTGGTCGAGCTGCAGCAGGTCACCGCGCGCGTGACCGAGTTGCGGTGGCGGGTGCTGGTGGCTGCTGACCGCAACGAGATCGGCGCCAAGGACGGGTCCACCAGTACGTCGGCGTGGCTGGCGCGCCGGACGCGGGAGAACCGGTCGCGGACCAACGGGGATGTGCGAGGGGCACGAGCCCTGGATGAGCCCGAGTTCGCGCCGACACGGGCTGCGTTCGCCGAGGGGCGCCTGACCGAGGACCAGGTGTGGGTGATCGTCCGTGCGATCGAGGACCTGTCTGCCGACGAGGTCGACGACGAGCAGCGCGCCGTTGCGCAGAAGCATCTGATCGGGCTGGCTGCCGAGCACGACGCGAAGACCCTGAGGGTGCTGGCGCGACGGCTGTTCGAGGTGCTGGCCCCGGATGAGGCCGACCGGCGAGAGGGGGAGGCGCTCGCGCGGGAGGAACGGCGTGCGCGGGAGAAGTGCCGGTTCTCGATGCGGGACAACGGTGACGGCACTACGAGCGGGTGGTTCAAGCTCCCCTCTGCGCAGGCCGACATGCTCGGAAAGGTCGTCCAAGCGCTTGCCGCGCCGCGCCGGCAGGATCCCGGGGCTTGGCTCGACAGCCAGGGCAAGAAGCTGCCCTACCCGGTCCTGCTCGGCCAGGCGTTCGCCGACCTCGTCGAGCACCTCCCCCTGGACGCTATGCCGCAGGCGGGTGGCACCGCCGCGACGGTGGTCATCACGATGGAGCTGGAGAAGCTCCTGAAGAGCGTGGGCGCCGCGACGCTGGACACCGGCTGCCGCATCTCGGCGGGGCAGGTGCGCCGGATGACGTGCAACAGTGGGCTGATTCCGGCGGTGCTGGGGACGGCCTCGGTGCCGCTGGACCTCGGTCGCACCGCCCGGCTGCACAGCAGCGCCCAGCGCACGGCCATGGCGATCCGGGACAAGGGCTGCACCGCGGAGGGCTGTGACCGACCGCCAGCCTGGTGCGAGGCGCATCATGAGCTGGCCTGGTCCGAGGGCGGAGGGACCAGCGTCAAGGACGGACGGCTGCTCTGCCCGCACCACCATCACCTGGCCCACGACAGCCGCTACGACATGCGACGGCTCCCCGACGGCAAGATCCGCTTCGCCAGACGGACCTAGGGCCGCCTTTAGCCAACCAGGGCCGGCGTGTGTCCGCCCGCATAGGACATGAAGTCGACCCATCCGTGCTCGGTGACGACGACGAGCGAGCCGGACCATGCGTTCGTGAAGTGGTTGCTGTAGCGCCATGCCTGCAGCCAGGTCCCCTCGTCCGGGCCGAAGACGCACAGTCCTGGGCGCGCCACGAGGGTCAGCGGTGAGTGCCGGGGTGGACGGGGCTCGTCCGGGATGGCAAAGGCCTGCATCACCTCGGCGATCTCGTCACTGGCGTCCTGCCAGTCCGCCAGGTGTGCAGGCGAGCGCATGCGGCGGATCCCGGCGATCTCTTGCCGGTCGGACGGGTCCTCGACCAGCACGACATGCACGCTGCCGGCGTCCAAGCGCACCCGTCGTGCGGCTGCTGCGACGACCTCGGCGACGTCGCGGAAGTCATAGATCTCGCGGTTCATGGGACCACTGTGACGCCTCGGGCCCACCTGCCTCGGCGCTCATCCACAGGCCGCTCCATCGCTCTGGAGGAGCGCCGCCCCCGGTGTCGAAGATGGGCGCCACGACCAATCGAAGGAGGACGGCCATGGGCTACACAACCGACTTCGTGGGCCACGTCGACGTCGCCCCGAGACTCAACAACGACGAGATCCTGTACCTCACCGCGTTCTCACGCTCGCGTCGAGGCGAGCGTGAGGAGGGTCCTTACGCGGTCCCGGGCAACCCTTACGCGCCCGACGAACTGCCGTTGAGAGCGCCTGTCGCGGAGGGCCAGCCGGGCTATCGGTGCGACTGGGTCCCGTGCTGGGACGGCTGCTGCCTGACCTACAACGGCGCGGAGAAGTTCTACGGATCCACTGCCTGGCTGCGCTATCTCATCGACCACTTCCTGAAGCCCGGCGCGTTCGCGTCGACGTTGGGTGGTCCGCAGTTCGCCGGCTTCACGTTTGACCACGTCCTGGACGGGACGGTGGTCGGCTGTCGGCGGGACACGAAGGAGCTCATCGCGATCGACGTACGGGCCAACGAGGTCGAGGAAGTGGTGATCCGGCCCGGGGACTCGCGCTACAGCGACTACCCGCCGCTGCCGTACGAGGAGGCCATCGACCGCGAGCGCGACGCGCTTGCCCGTCTCAGGGGACGACGGTCAGCCCCCGGACTACGGCGCAGTCGACCCAGCCTCCTGACGCATGGCTCTTCCTGGTCGAGGCGCGAGGGTCGTGCAGGCGCGGACGTGGTGAACGGGGCCTACCCTTGCAGCCGTGGCTGACGACATCGACGGTACCGACGACTGGATGCGCGACGACGAGGACGCGTTGCTCGCCGCGTGGGAGGAGGCCGACCGGCAGGCAGCTCAGGTCTTGAGGGAAGCCTGTCCGTTCGAGCTCCGGAGCCCTGCGCCGCAGGAGCAGCTCGTGCGTGCCTCCGCCTCGCTGCGTGGAGGTCTGGCCGGCCGCCGTTCGCCGTACGACTACTTCGTCAACGCGTGCGGTTGGGAGCGCGAGGCCCCCGACGGCGATGTCGAGCTGTGGATCTCGGCGTTGGCGTGCACCCTGTCGCCTCCGAACGACCCCGGCATCGACATCGAGCAGGCCGCGGCCGTGGCGGCCCTGCTGCACGCAGACTGGCTCGGCATGGTCGTCGGGTTGGTACGACGGGGCGCCGGCGCGGAGTTCTCGCCGGAGGCCGCCCAGCACGACATCGACACCCTCCCGGAGCTGGAGGGGGCGATCGAGGACCCTGACGGCGCATTCGAGGTCCTCTCCACCGCCGTGACGACGCTGACCCCGCTGTGGCAGGCGCTCAGCGTGCTCGACGACGAGGAGCGGCTCACGGAGCTGGGCTGCTGGGGACTCCCGAACGCCCTGCTCGTCACCTGGTCGGTCCCCGAGTCGGACGCCGACCTCGGTAGGGGCCATGAGTCCCCGGTGGAGCGGCTGGACGAGGCGGAGGCCGAGCAGGTCCTCACCGTGCTGGCCCGCCACCCGATGACGCTCGAGGAGCTGCGCCGCGAGGCCGCGAAGGAGGGCGTCTTCGCCTCCATGGAGCAGTTGACGGCCTCCCTCATCTGGCGTCTGGAGGTCTACGAGTCCGACGACGGCATCTGGGCGCATCTCCCGACGCTCGCGGACGGTGTCGTCCTCACGCACCGTGTCACCGAGGACGAGGTCAGGCTCGGCGTCCTCGGAGCAGACCTGGATCTGGACCTCCCGGGGCTCCTGGCTCTCGACGGGTACCCGTTGGCCGGAGGTGGCGAGGTGAAGAGCCGCTTCCACTCCGACGACGCCCCGATGCCCGACGAGGCGCGCACCTGTCTCGCGGGCCCGGAGGGCTGGCTCGACGGCTTCGACGCCGGCGACCTGCTCGGCGTGAGGTACGCCGGGGGAGAGCTCGCCGTCGAACGGGCCCAGGTTCCTCCCGAGGAGGAGACACGCGCCGACGTCCGGGCAGTCGTCGAGGCCGCCCGAGAGACAGCCGATTACGACGCCCGGCACGGCGACCCCGACTATCCCGGCGTGACCGGCAACGAGATCGTCGTCCGCTGCCGCCGGAGCCGCCCCGAGGCGTTCTCCACGCCGCTCCCGCCCCTGACCGAGATCCTCGCTGGTGTGGACGGCCTCGAGGTCCATCACGGCTTCGTCGGGGTGGCGGGTACGGCGTGGCAGGGTGAGCCGTCGTGGCTGGACGAGGAGGAGCGCTCGACGTACCGGACCTGGCATCGCACCCTGGACGCCCACCGGCGGGACGGCAGCGTGCCGGAGCCCGCGGAACTGGTGTCCCTGGCGGAGTCGCTCAGGGGGAGGCTCCTCGCGCTCGTCGCCACCGACCTCACCTCCGATCCTGACCGTGAGCCCGTCGCGGTCGCCATGGCCGCTGCCGTGAGCGACCGGCCGGCTGCCGTGCCCGAGTACCTCCGCGCGTGCGCGGGCCAGGGACGCGGGGACGCCGCGGCGTGGCTGGCGCACCTCGAGGCGGCGGTGGCCGCGGACGACACCTGCGACGAGGCGCTGGGTGACCTCGCGGACCTCAGGTCCCTGGCCGGTGACGCTCGTGAGGCGCACCGGCTCTACGGCCTCGCCGGCCTGGAGTCGACGGCGCCGGAGATGCAGATCCTGACCCGGTTCCTGCAGCCGCCCGAGGGGGTCGGCCGGAACAAGCCCTGCCCCTGCGGCTCGGGCAAGAAGTACAAGGTCTGCCACGGCCGGACCGACTCCCACCAGCTGTCGTCACGGGCACCGTGGCTGTGGCACAAGCTCGCCACCTTCTGCCAACGAGGCCCGAACCGCTCGGTGCTGCTGGACTGGGCGGAGCTGCTCACCGGTGGCCCGCGCGAGTCCCGCGAGGTCGTCTTCCGGGCGATGGGGGACCCGTTCGTCGTGGATCTCGCGGCGTTCGGTGGCGGGCTGCTGGGGCGGTTCCTTGAGGTGCTGGGGCCGCTTCTGCCGGTCGACGAGCGCGCGCTGGCAGAGCGCTGGGTCGGCAGCCCGCTGCGCCTCATGGAGGTGGAGCAGGTGCGGCCGATGCGCGGGGTCGTGGCTCGCGACCTCCTCAGCGGCGAGCAGATCGAGGTCCTGGACCGACGGCTGACCACCGACGTGGAGGCCAAGGACGTGCTCCTCGGCCGGCCGCTCGACGACGGCGGAGGGGACATGCGCCTCCAGGTGTCGCCTCTGCTGATTCCACGCCTGATGCGCAGCCGGGTCCTCACGGTGCTGCAGGAGGGCGGCGACGAGGCCTCGGTCGCCCGGCTCCTCGGGGATGCCGCGCGCCCTCCGGAGACGACCACGACCGAGGGTGAGGAGCTCGTGCTCTGCACCGCCCGCTACGAGCTGGCCGCCCCGGACGAGGCGTGGGACGCCCTCGCATCCGAGATGACTCCCGGCGGCGACACCGCCGTGCTCCTCGACGAGGCGGACGTCACCGGACACGGTTCGGTCGTGAGGGGGTCCGTACGGCGCGAGGGAACGCGTCTCGTGGTGGAGTCCAACGCGATCGAACGGTTCCGGCGGATCCAGGAGCGCGTGCTAGCGGCGGATCCGGGCGCCCGCCTGGTGGACGAGTCGACCCGGCCGATGGCGTCCGTGCTGGAGGAGGGGATCGCCGATGACGGTGCATTCTCATCGCACGGGGACGCCCGGGAGCTCGACCCGGCCCTGGTCGGCGAGGTGGTGCGTCAGCACGAGGTGCGCTGGCTCGACGACCACGTGCCCGCGCTGCAGGGGCGCACGCCTCGAGAAGCGGCGAAGGACCCGGATCTGCGGGCCGAGCTGGTCGCCCTCCTCGATGACTTCGAGTGGCAGGACCGCCGGAACCCGAGCCCCTTCGCGATGGATGTGCCGAGGCTACGGCGGGAGCTGGGGATCGACGGGGCCTGAGGCTCCCAGGCGGCTGAGGACCGGTGCTCACGCTGGGGGGCGCACGACGTTCCAGCTCCTCGCCCCTACGGCCGTTGCTTCGGGTCCGACGTCACGTCTCCCGACCAACAGCGTCGGCGGCCGGCACTATCGTCGCTCCATGGTCGTTCACCACCTGACCAAGGACGAGGCTCGCCGGATCGCGATCCACGCGCAGCTGCTCGATGCGCCGCGGCCGACCGACCTCGTGGACGTCGTCGACCGCCTGACGATCCTGCAGATCGACCCCACCGCGGCGATCGCCCCGAGCGCCGACCTGGTGCTGTGGAGCCGGCTCGGCTCGGCGTACGACCCCGCCGACCTCACGAGAGCCGTCGAGCACGACCGCAGCCTCGTCGAGACCGTGGCCTACATCCGGCGGCCGCACGACGTGCCCGCCGTCGTCGCCGAGATCCGCGACGACCTCCATCACTCCGCCAGGAGATGGCTGGAGAAGAACGAGCCGTTCCGCCGCGACATCGTCGCGCTGCTGGAGAAGGAGGGCCCGCTGCTCTCCCGCGACATCCCCGACACCAGCGTCGAGCGGTGGCCGTCGTCGGGCTGGACCAACAACCGCAACGTCACCAAGATGCTCGAGCTGCTGGCCCTGCAGGGGCAGGTGGCGGTCGCCGGGCGGAAGGGGCGCCAGCGGTACTGGGATCTCCCCGAGCGGATCTATCCGGGCGGTCTGCCCGAGCTCGACCCCGAGACGGCCCGGCGGCATCGCAATGACCGGCGGCTCGCAGCGCTCGGCATCGCCCGCTCGACCGGGACCCAGACGCCGGGGGAGACGTCGTTCGTCGGGGACAGCGGCGAGGAGGCCGTCGTCGAGGGCACCCCGGGCACCTGGCGGGTCCACCCGGACTACCTGGGCCTGGAGTTCGAGGGACGCACTGCGCTGCTCTCGCCGTTCGACCGGCTGATCCACGACCGCGTGCGCAGCGAGCAGCTGTTCGGCTTCGAGTACATCCTCGAGATGTACAAGCCCGCGGCGAAGCGACGGTGGGGCTACTTCGCGCTCCCCGTCCTCCACGGCGACCGGCTGGTCGGCAAGCTCGACGCGAAGGCCGACCGCAAGGGCGGCCGGCTCATGGTCAACGCCCTCCACGAGGACGTCCCGTTCACCGCGGACATCACGGCCTCCGTGCGCGCCGAGATCGACGACCTCGCCGCGTGGCTCGGCCTCGAGGTCACCGAGGGTTGACCCGGTGAGCAGCCGTCAGCCGACCCGGGTCGTCGCCCTGCTCGTGCTGCCGTTCCTGCTCCTGGCCTGCAGCACCGCCGAAGAGCCGGAGCAGGCACGAGAGCCGCAGTCCCCGTCCGGGGCCACCTCCTCCGCGGCGCCGACGACCCGCCCGTCGAATGCCCCAGCGACAGGCACGCCTGCCCCGGCCACCCCCCGGCACGAGCGGACCCCGGACACCCGCGACCCGGCCGATCTCGCCGCCCAGCTCGAGCAGGCCGCCGCGACGATCGGCAACCGCGACGTCGCCGCGGCCGACGTACGACGAGCGGCGGAGCTGCACCAGCTCGCCGTGCGACATCTCGCCCGGGCGGGTGCGTCGTACCGCCGCCGAGTCGTCGAGGCCTTACCGCCGGAGGTCGCCCGCACCGTGCGCAGCGACGTCGAGGCGGCGCGGCTGCTGCGCGCGATGACCGAGCCGCAACGCAGGCTGCCGCGGTGGCGCATCGTGAAGCCGCCACCGTCGGAGGAGCTGCTCGCCGACTACCGGCGTGCGGAACGACGCACCGGCGTGCCGTGGAGCTACCTCGCCGCGATCCACCTCGTCGAGACCCGGATGGGACGCATCCGCGGCACGAGCACCGCCGGGGCCCGCGGGCCGATGCAGTTCCTCCCCGCCACGTGGGAGAGGTACGGCGCCGGCGGCGACATCGAGGACCCGGGCGACTCGATCCTCGCCGCGGCACGACTGCTGCGGGCCTATGGGGCGCCCGACGACATGGCCGGCGCCCTGTGGCACTACAACCACTCGGACAGCTACGTCCGGGCCGTCACCGAGCACGCCCGCACGCTGCAACGGTCGGCATCTGCGTACCGCGGCTACTGGCACTGGCGGGTGCTCTACCGCCACGTCCGCGGCACCTACGTCCTTCCCGAGGGCTACCCCGGGCGACGACCCGTGCTGCTCGAGGATCAGGGCACCGAGGGCTGATCGTGCAGGCGGCGCCGACCAAGCCCCAGCGAACGACCGGCCGCGATCAAGAGCTCAATGCGGGTGCCTGTCGAAATCCACGGTCGCCGTCCGACGTACTGCTCCGACGACGGACCGCCCGCCGCCGGCTGACTCGTGGTTCGGGCTCGCCGAAGACCCCGCCTCGCCTACAGCATCACCTCGTCGGCGAACACCAGCCGCTGCTCCCACGTCGGGATCGGCGCGATCACCGGTCCGGACTCCAGAGGTGACAGTGGGTCGCCGCGGAACCGCTCCCACTCCTCGACGGTCACCCGCCACGTCGACGGCCCGGAAGGACTCGGCGTCCGAAGCTTGACCTTCACGCCCGCGGCCAGCTCGCCGACCCAGGCCACCTCGGCGGCGCTGCGGCCGGTGCCCCGAATAGTCAGCTGCTCGGTGGTGACGGTCTGCCAGCCGAGGTCGGTGTTGATCTCCGGGTCGCGCTTCTGCAGCCTGGCGACGACGAACCGGTTCGCGCCGACCAGGTCGGCGGGCGTGGCGTGCCCGCCGGATGCGGGGGTGTCCCGAAGACCGACCACGCCGCTGAGGACCACCCGCACATGCGAGTCGTCGGTGCGCGACACTGACAGGGCCCGCTCCGGCGGCAGCTGCACGTAGTCGCAGCGGACCGGTGCCGACAGGTGGCAGCCGTCGACCGACGACGGCTGGTAGCGCGCGACGGCGAGCCGCACGAACGGCCAGACCGCATCGCCCGGGTCGAGCGCCACGTCGACGTACCAGAGTCCGCGGGTCTGGTTGAACTGCGGCTGGTAGCCGACGACCATCACGGTCGGGCTGCCGGGCACGGCGGTCAGCGGCAGCGACGCGGGTCCGGTGACGGGACGCCCGGGCTGCGGCCGGTCGTCGAGGTCGACCACGCGCAGCACGTTCTCCAGCATCAGCACGTTCATCGCGCGCTGCGGCACCGGGGCGCTCTCCCAGATCGGGTCGGCGCCGACCTTGCTGACGAACGGGAAGCCCGACTCGCCCTCAGCGCGCGGCGGGAAGTCGTCGCCGGCGCCGAGCGGCGCGAGCAGGACCCCGAGCAGCTCGCCCTCGCCGCTGCTGAACCACGGCCGCTCGAGGTAGATCCGCACGCCCGCGCGGCGGCTGTGGCGGCGGCCCATCGGCTGCTCCGCCTCCGGCCCGAGATCCCAGCGGAACAACGGGATGACGGAGTGCACCACCGGTGCCGCGGGCCGGGCGGAGGAGGGTACGTCGACCACGGTCGGTGCTCCGACGACGCTGCGGCCGTCGTCGCCGTCGTGGCTCGGCCGGAGCAGGTCGGGGTGGAAGTACTCGCGGAAGCGCGTCGTCGCGCGGAACTGATAGCTGACCATCCGGTGCTTCGTGTCGCCGAGCTGGTGGACCGCCTGGTGGACCCGGAACGGTCCGGCACCGGGCCAGAGGAACACCTGGTCGTTGCGGGCGAGACCGGCGAGGTCCTCGTCCTCCGTCACGGGCGTCTCGAAGGCGATCGCGCGCTGGTCGCGCTGCTGCCAGCGGTCGAGGTTCAGGTCGTCGACGGGGTCCGACCAGGATGCCTCGGCGATGAGCCGGTCGGTGCTCGGTCCGTGCACGTCGACGGCGCCGGACAGCGCCACGGCGGTCTCCGCGATGTTGCGCAGCGGCCTGAGCATGGTCGGTCGCGGCGCCTCGAGGGGCCGGGGGACCGCGTGCACGAACCGCCACTCCTCCGACGGGGTGAGCCCCCACAGCCAACCGTCGGCCGCGGCCTCCTGCACGTCGTGGTTCGACCGGACCATCGGCGCGAGGCTGCGCCACACCCCGAGCAGGTCGAGATCGGAGCGCGACAGCGAGGACGACAGCACCGCTTGCTGCTGGTCCCCGGCGGGAAGGCGTAGCCGGATCACCCGTCCCGCGACGTCGCCGCCGAGCTCATCGGCGCCCTCCACGACGAGCCGGAACGGGCTCTTGGCGGGCCAGCTGCCGCCGTACCTCGCGGTGAAGCCCTCGGTGCCGAACGGGAATGCGATCGTGCGGTCGCGCCCGGCCTCGGGGAAGACCAGCGACACGCCACGGGCCAGGGGGTCCGGGAGGTAGGGCAGCGTGAGGTCGTCGACGTCGTGCACGACGTACTGCCCCGGCGCCGGCGGCTCACCGGCGGGGAGCGGGAGCGTCTTCGGCTCCGCCTGCGGCGGGTCGCCCTGGGCCTCCAGGCGCACGCCCGGCTGGGCGATCCGCTTGCCCGGCTTGGTCAGGTCGGCGCGGTCGACGTCGAGGAACGACCCGTCCTCGCTGATCGCCCAGGCCAGCATCTTCCGCCGCTCCTGAGGCGTCGCCGTCCCCACCGCCAGGTCGAACTTGCCGTGCAGCTCGGCCTGGACCTGGCTGGTCTTCGGCGGCGCGAGGTGCCGCTGCGAGGTGGCGGCGTACCCGAGACCGGGGTGGGCTGCCTCCGCCTGGGAGGCGTACGTCGCCGGGTCGGTCACCGTGATCGCCAACGTCTCGGGGTCCTGCGTGACCCCGGACCGGACCACCATGACCCGCAGCGACTCGCCCTCCGTGAACCGGTGGCGCGCGACGGGGGCCGGTGGCTGCACCGGGTCCCACCGCAGGAACGGCCGGAGCTTCGTCACGGTCGCGAGCGACGACACCGCGAGATCGGCCACCGAGCCAGGGACCGAGCCCGCAACCGTCTGGGCGGCCAGGTGCGAGACGGCGAGCGCCGCGAGGGCATGGGTGTCGGTGACCGCCGTGTCGACCACGAGCGGCTGGGCCGGGTCGGCGAGCGCACGCGCCGCGACCTCGTTCACCAGCGCGCGTCGGCTCGCTGCCCCGACATCGGTCCGGAGCGCCGGTCGCAAGGCGCGGCGTTCCCGCAGCCGGGAGGTGACGAGCTCGGCGAGCAGCTCAGGCGGCTCCTCGGCCACGACCGACGGAGCCGGGGCCATCCGGCGGGCCTCGAGCACCTCGTGCGCCGCCTGCCGGAGCCCGCCCGACCAGAGCGCGGCAGCCTCCAGGGAGGACGGGCCTGCAGCCGCAGAGAGGGCCGACTCGACCTCGGGGACCGGCGCTGTGGGCGCAGGGTTGAGCCCGTGCGGTCGGGAGTTTCCGGCCAGGTCGACCGACCAGGCGCGGAACGCGTAGGACCGCCCGAACCGCAGCCGCGGCAGGGTGCCCTGCTTCGCCTCGTGGGTGAAGGTGATCGGGTGCGGGGGCTTCTCCCCAGTGAGGGCGTTGGCGGGAGTGTCCTCGACGACCTCGTCGGCCCCGTCGTTGCGGATCCTGGATCTCTGCTTGAGTGCA
>DGBP01000070.1 GCA_002384855.1 Nocardioidaceae bacterium UBA4001
CTCAAGCAGAGATCCAGGACGGATATACGGCGGCGAACACCTGCCGCTTGATGTTGTGGGCGGATTTGCGGTGGGCTGGTTCGTGGGCACCGTGGTCCATCTGCTTCTCGGTGTGACCCGTCCGCAACGTACGCCGGAAGTGGTCGCGCAGATGCTCGGGCGCCTCGGTCCTGATGCCGCGTCAGTGGAGCCAGCAGATGTCTTCGCCAAGGTCTCCCACCCGTTCCGCGTCACAACCAGCGAAGGTCAGCGGCTCTTCGTGAAGGTTCTCGATCCTGACCCCCGTAGCACGGACTGGGTGCTGCGTACCGGAAAGGTAACCGCGTCACGAGAGCAGCGCGACATCTCGGCGCTCGCCAGCCTGCCGGCTGCGGCCGACCATGAGGCGTCGGTCGTTATGGCCGCACGCAGTGCCGGTGTCCGAGTCCCTGGGGTTGTCCTCGCTCGCGGAAATGGGGCGGCCGCGGTAGTGGTCCTCGAGGAGGTCCCCGGTCGGGACCTCAGCGAGCTTCCGTCCGAGGCATTGACCGACAAGACCCTTCATGAGCTGTGGGAACAGGTTGCTCTTATGCATCGCCCCCGCATCGCGCACAGGGACCTCGTCCGAGGCAACGTCCTGTTGGACGTCGATGGACGTCCTTGGCTTGTGGACTTCTTCGACGCCGAAGTCGGTGCCTCGGAGATCACGATGAGCGGAGATGTCGCAGAGCTCATCGCCTCCCTGGCGACCGTTACCAGCCCCGAGCGAGACGTACAAGATCGGCGACCCGGTGTTGTTCAGCGAGACCGATCGCTTCAGGCCTGTCATTTGTTGCACGCATTGGTGAGGCCCTTGCCGCTGCCCGCACCGACGGCACCCGCCGGCTCCATGACGTCGTCTGGGGCCGGTGGCAACGCTGGTGCGCCGAACGCGGCCTCGCCGCCGCTCCCGCCGACCCGCTCACGGTGTGCGCATACCTGACCGAGCGTGCCGAGGCCGGTCGCGCCACCGGCACCCTCGACATGGTCTGCACCGTGGTCCGGTACGTCCACCGAACTACAGGAGCTGTCGACCCGATCGCCGCCGAAGCCGTCCGCCGGGTCCGCCGTGGCCTGCGTCGCACTTACGGCGCCGCACCCCAGCGTCTCGCCCGACCGCGGTGCGGCTCAGACCTCCGCGGGCTCGTCGACCTCCACCGACGACAGCGGGAACGTGGGGTAGAGCGGCGGCTCCTGCTCGGACGTGAGCGCGGTGGGGCCGTAGATCCACTCGGTGTAGGTGTAGTCGTAGGTGTCCCGGTCGCGCAGCACCTTGTTGCGCTGCAGGCGGGCCAGGCCCTCGAGGTGCCACAGCTCGCCCCATACCCGCCCGGTGCTCAGCACCCGGCGGCAGTGCTCGGGCCGCACCGCCTCGTACGCCGCCAGCGCGGCGTCCCAGTCGACGCCCGACCCGGACTCGTCGCGAGTCGCGCTCTGGGCAGCCACGTGCTCGGCGAGCACCCAGCCGTCCTCGATCGCCATGATCGCGCCCTGGGCCATGTACTGCAGCGGGGGATGGGCCGCGTCGCCGAGCAGCGCGATCCGGCCGGTGACCCAGGTCATGATCGGGTCGCGGTCGAACATCCGCCACCACTTGTCGCGCCACATCAGCGGCAGCCCCTGCTGGATCTGCGTGCAGGTGCCGTCGAAGGCTTGGTCCAGCTCGTCGGGCGTGCCCCACTCCTCCTCGCCGGCCAGCGCCTTGGGGGACTCGAAGACGGCCACCTGGTTGAACATCTCGCCACCGCGCAGCGGGTACTGCACGAAGTGGCAGCGGGGGCCGATGTAGACGACCACGTCGGTCTCGGAGACGTCGTTCTCGCGCACCTTGTCGATCGGCACGGCGCCTCGATAGGCGACGTACGCCGAGTTGACCGGTTCGTCGTCGACCAGCAGACCGCGAGCCACCGAGTGCAGGCCGTCGGCGGCGATGACGGTCTCGGCCTGGTCGGTCGACCCGTCCGCGAAGGTCACCCGGGCACCGGACAGACCCGACGGCAAGGTCACGTTGTCGTAGCCGGTGGCCGTCATGCCGGTGCGCAGGTCGACGCCGAGCCGCTGCGCTGCGCGCAGGAACGTGCCGTGCAGGTCGGAGCGGTGGATGACCATGTAGGGGAAGCCGTACTTCCTCTCCAGGTCCTCCAGGTCGAGCCGGGTGAGCTCGGCGGAGTCCACGGCGTCCTTCATGACCATCGCCTTGGGCAGCACGCCCAGAGACTTGACCTCGTCGAGCAGGCCGTAGTCGGCGAGGATCCGGGTACAGTTCGGCGCGATCTGCAGGCCGGCCCCGACCTCGCCGAACTCGGTGGCCCTCTCGTAGAGCCGCACCCGGATGCCCTTGCGGGACAGGGCGACCGCGGCGGAGAGGCCGCCGATGCCACCACCGACGATGAGGACGTCGGGGTTCTGGTCGGTCATGGGGTCTCCTCGGGTCAGAGCCAGGGTGGGAGCTCGGGTGCCGGAGCACCATCGGCGGTGGAGACGCCGGACCGGCTGCGGCCGGCGAGGTAGCCGACACGGTCGGCCAGGGTGCCCTCGAGGGGCGGGACGGACTCGGCTCCGCGCTTGGCGACGATGTCGTCGTGCAGGGCGGTCAGGAAATCCTGGGGCAGGTCGGCGAAGCCGACGCCGGTGTCGAGGTCGGTGGCATGAACCATCACCTCGCGGGCCCGCAGCCACGGGATCTCTGAGGCCGGTACGTCGCGTCCCTGGGCCGTGCGCACCCGCGCCTCCCACTGGGCATCGGTGAGTCTGGCGAAGTCGGCGGCCAGTGCTCCGGCCTCTTCGTGGAACCAGCTGCGCAGCACCGCTGGCGGCCGGGTCGCGCCCGCCTCGATGTCGGCGTTGCGCTGCTCAGGCGAGGAGTACATCGGGGTCTCCTCGCCGGTGGCGGCCCAGTGCGCCAGGTGGCGCAGGGCTTCGGCGTTGGCGGCCAGGTGGGCGACTACGTGGGCCCGGGTCCAGCCCGGCAACGCCGACACCCCGGCGTACTGCTCGTCCTCGAGTCCGTCGACGACCTCCTCGCAGAGGCGGGTCCCCTCGGTGACCCAGCGCAGGCTGTCGGCGAGTGTGCGGGCCACGCTCAGACCGCCGGGTCCGCGACGACGACGTTCTCCAGGCGGCCGATGGCCTCGATCTCGGTGACGACCCGCTGCCCGGCGGAGAGGTAGACCTCGGGCTTGCGGGCATGGCCGACCCCGCCGGGGGTGCCGGTGGCGATCAGGTCGCCGGGGTTGAGCCGGATGATCGTGGAGACGTACTCCACCAGTGCGACGGGGTCGAAGAGCAGGTCGGCGGTGGAGTCCTTCTGCATCAGCTCGCCGTCGACCTCGCACGAGATCGACAGTGACGGCCGGACACCGCCGGGGAGCTCGTCGGGTGTCACCAGGTACGGGCCGACGGGGGTGGTGTGGTCCCAGTTCTTGCCCTGCAGCCACTCGCGGGTGCGGAACTGCCAGTCTCGGGCGGTGACGTCATTGAGGACGGTGAAGCCGGCGATCGCCGCCTCGGCGTCGGCGCCGGTGACGCGGCGTACGGGCTTGCCGATCACGACCGTGAGCTCGGCCTCCCAGTCGAGCTTGTCGGTCTCGGCGGGACGGTGGATCTCGTCGTGGGCGCCGATCAGGGTGTCGGCGTACTTGCTGAACAGCGTCGGGTTGTCGGGCAGGTCGCGGCCCATCTCCAGGATGTGGTTGCGATAGTTGAGCCCCACGCAGATCACCTTGCTGGGCTCGGGCACCAGCGGTGCGAAGTCGGCGTCGGCGAGATCCCAGGTCTGCCCGTCGGCGGCCGCGGCGGACTGCTGCCAGTCGTCGCGCTCGAGGACTTGCCGTACGTCGCTGGCGCCGAGGTCGACGAGCGTGCTGCCGTCGACTCGGACCGCGCGGGTGCCCTCCGACGTGCGGATGGTGGCGAGCTTCATCAGGAGTCCTCCTGGGACCGGTAGAGGTTGAGCTTCTCGAAGATCGGGGCGTCGCTGAACTGGAACAGGTCGAGCGCGCCGGAGTCGGAGTCGGTGCCGCCGGCCTCGGAGACGAACGTGACCGGCTGCCAGCTCGGGACGACGAACATGTCCCCCCGGGTCACAGTCCAGCTGGTGCCGCCGACGGTGACAGTGCCGGAGCCGTCGAACACCTGGTAGACGCTGGACCCGGTCTCGCGGCGGGGCGCGGACTCGGCGCCGCGTACCACGCGGTGGAACTGGGTGCGGATGGTCGGCAGCACGTCGGTGCCGTTGGTTGGATTGGTGAAGCGGACCAGCGCGTGACCCGGTTCTACGGTCCCGGCGTAGCCGGCGCGCTCCAGGTCGAGCTGGTCGGCGAGCGCCCGGTCGGTGTGCTCCCAGCGGTAGGCCAGGAGTGGGGAGCCGGGCGAGGCGCCGAGCTGGGAGACGGGAGTGAGGCCGGGGTGGCCCCACAGCCGCTCGGAACGGGAGCGGTCGGGGGTGGTCCGCTCCTCGTCGGTGATCGTGTCGCGGCCGAAGTCGAAGAACTGACCCTCGATGTCGTACTGGAACGGGATGTCGAGCCCGTCGATCCAGGCCATCGGGGTGCTGGCGCCGTTGTGGTGGGCGTGCCAGTTCATGCCGGCCTGGGGGAGGAAGTCGCCGCGGCGCATCGGCACCGGGTCGCGCTCGACGACGGTCCACACCCCCTCGCCCTCGACGACGAACCGGAAGGCGTTCTGGGTGTGGCGGTGCTCGGGGGCGTCCTCGCCGGGCATGAGGTACTGGATGGCCGCCCACAGGGTCGGGGTGGCGTAGGGCTTGCCGCCCAGGGAGGGGTTGGCCAGCGCGATGGCGCGGCGCTCACCGCCCCGGCCCACGGGCACCAGGTGGCCGGCCCGGTCGGCGAGTCGGACCAGGTTCTCCCAGCGCCACAGGTGGGCGGTGGCCTTCGTGGTCGGATGCAGCGGCATCAGGTCGCCGATCTCGGTCCACAGCGGCACCAGCAGCTCGGACTCGAAGCCGCGGTAGAGCTCCCGCAGCTCGGGAGTCACGGAGGGCTGGTCGGGGGCGTCGAGGGCGGCCAGCCGGACGGGGCTCTCGGCGAGGGACATGGGGTCTCCTTAACGGGCGGGGACGTTCACGAGCCTGTGCCCCGCGCGACCTCCCCGCGTAAGATTTCTGCTGTGCAGAATGAAATGGTGCCGGCGTTCTCGCCGGCGCGTGAGCCCTAACGCCGTCCGTCGTACGCCGTGGCGAGCGTCGACAACGCCCTGCGGATCGCTACCTGGCTCCAGCTGGAGGGGACGTTGACCGTCAGTGAGGCGGCGGTCCGGCTTGCGGTGGCACCC
>DGBP01000080.1 GCA_002384855.1 Nocardioidaceae bacterium UBA4001
GACCGGCAGCAGCGCCCGGCCAAGAGCGAGCAGGATCGCGAGCACCAGACCGGCGAGCGCAAGGACCGTGACAGCCGCGGGGACGACCGGGGCGACAGCGCCCGTCAGGGCGGTGAGAGCCGGCAGCGCCAGACCGGCGACAACCGGGGCGGCGACAACCGGGGCGGCGACAACCGGGGCGGCGACAACCGGGGCGGCGACAACCGGGGCGGCGACAACCAGGGCGGGGACAACCGCGGGGACGACCGGGGGGGCGACAACCGCGGGGACGACCGGGACGGCAGCCGCCGCAACCGACGGCGTCGCGGGCGAGACCGAGACCGTGGCCGTGAGGGCGGCCCTGACCGTGGCCGTGACGGTGGGCGTGCACCGCGCCGCGAGGAGGCTGAGCCGCAGATCAGCGAGGACGACGTCCTCGTGCCGGCCGCCGGAATCCTCGACGTGCTCGACAACTACGCGTTCGTGCGGACCAGCGGCTACCTGCCGGGGCCGAACGACGTCTACGTCTCCTTGTCCATGGTTCGCAAGTACGGTCTGCGCAAGGGCGACGCCATCACGGGCCTCGTGCGACAGCCCCAGGAGGGCGACCGCAAGGAGAAGTTCAACCCCCTCGTCCGGATCGACACCGTCAACGGTGGCGACGTCGAGGCGGCCAAGAAGCGGGTGGAGTTCTCCAAGCTGACCCCGCTCTACGCCTCCGACCGGCTCCGCCTCGAGACCGAGCCGACCCAGCTGATCACCCGCGTCATCGACATCGTGGCCCCCATCGGCAAGGGCCAGCGCGGCCTCATCGTGTCGCCGCCGAAGGCGGGCAAGACGATGGTGCTCCAGTCGATCGCCAACGCGATCACGACCAACAACCCCGAGACCCACCTGATGGTCGTCCTCGTCGACGAGCGGCCCGAGGAGGTCACCGACATGCAGCGCACGGTCAAGGGTGAGGTCATCGCCTCGACCTTCGACCGGCCGGCCACCGACCACACGACGGTCGCCGAGCTCGCGATCGAGCGGGCCAAGCGGCTCGTCGAGCTCGGCCACGACGTCGTGGTCCTGCTCGACTCGATCACCCGGCTCGGCCGCGCCTACAACCTGGCTGCGCCGGCGAGCGGCCGAATCCTCTCCGGCGGCGTCGACTCCTCGGCGCTCTACCCGCCGAAGCGGTTCTTCGGTGCCGCCCGCAACATCGAGGACGGCGGCTCGTTGACCATCCTCGCGACCGCCCTGATCGAGACCGGCTCGAAGATGGACGAGGTGATCTTCGAGGAGTTCAAGGGCACCGGCAACATGGAGCTGCGGCTGCGCCGCGAGTTCGCGGACAAGCGCATCTTCCCGGCGATCGACGTCGACCAGTCCGGCACCCGTCGTGAGGAGCTGCTGATGAGCAAGGAGGAGCTCGCGATCGTGTGGAAGCTGCGTCGGGTGCTCTCCGGCCTCGACGGCCAGCAGGCGCTCGAGCTCCTGCTCGAGAGGCTCCGGAAGACCCAGAGCAACATCGAGTTCCTGATGCAGGTGCAGAAGACCACCCCGACCACGGGCAACGGGCGCGACGCCGACTGAGGGTCGGACCGGCGCACGGAGAGGGCGGGACCCGACCGGGGCCCGCCCTCGTTCCGTCCCCGGCAGACGAGGGAGCACGGCTAGACTCCCCGGCACCGCAGGTCACCGACATCACACGGGGTGGACCCATGGCCAGGATCGTCGTCGCCGACGATGACACCGACATCCGCGACCTCGTGGTGTTCAAGCTCGTGCAGGCCGGTCACGACGTCGTACCGGTGTCCGACGGCGCCGCCGCGGTGGCGGCGTGCCGTGCGCACGCACCGGACCTCGCGGTGCTGGACGTGATGATGCCGGTGATGACCGGCCTGGAAGCGTGTCGTGCACTGCGGGCCGAGCCCGCGCTCAGCGACATCCCGGTCATCCTGCTGACCGCGCGGACCCAGGACGTCGACGTCGAGCTCGGACGCGACGCCGGGGCGGACGAGTACGTCGCCAAGCCGTTCAGCCCCCGGGAGCTCGCCGCACGTGTCGACCAGGTCCTCGACCGGAGGCGGCGCGGCGGCGCGTGACGGAGAACACCGGAATATCCGGACCTGCCCGAGGACTTGTGCCTGGGTGACCTCAGGACCTGTCCAGACCTCCACGGAACCCGCCCCGACCCCGGTCGAGGGTGGCGTGGAGGTACCCACCGGACGCCGGTACCTCCAGCTCGTCCTCGTCCTGGGTGCCCTGATCGCCCTGGGCCCGCTGACCATCGACATGTACCTGCCGGCCTTCCCTGCGCTCGCCGCTGAGCTCGACGCCTCGGACTCCGCCATCCAGCTCACGCTCACCGGCATGCTCGCCGGGCTCGCCGTGGGCCAGCTCGTCATCGGTCCGCTCTCCGACGCCCTCGGCCGCAAGCGGCCCCTGGTCGCGGGCCTGGTCACCCACGCGGTCGCGTCGGTGCTGGCGGCGCTCGCCCCCACCATCTCCGTGCTGGCCGGGGTCCGCGTGGTCCAGGGCCTCGCGGGGGCGGCGATCTCCGTGGTGGCCATGGCGACCGTGCGAGACCTGTTCTCGGGCAACGCGGTGGCCCGCCTGATGTCCCGGCTGATGCTGGTGATCGGCCTGGCACCGATCCTGGCCCCGTCGCTCGGCGGCCTGATCCTCGAGTGGACGACGTGGCGAGGCATCTTCGGGGTGCTCGCCGTCGCCGCGGTGGTGCTCACGTTCGTCGCCGTGCTCGGCCTGCGCGAGACGCTGCCCCCCGAGCGGCGGCACGCACCCGACCTCGGCCGAACCCTGCGGACCTACCGCAGCCTGCTCACCGACGGGTCGTTCATGGCGCTGGTGCTCATCGGCGGGCTGATGATGTCGGCGATGTTCGCCTACGTGGCGGGCTCGTCGTTCGTCCTGCAGGACGGCTACGGGCTCGACGAGCTCGCCTTCGGCCTGGTCTTCGGCGCCAACGCGGCCGGTCTGACCCTGGCCTCGCAGGCGAACCCGGCGATGATCGCCCGCTTCGGGGTGGTCAACGTGCTCTCCGCCGCGATGCTCGTCGGCCTCGCGTCCGCCACCGCGCTGGTCCTCGCAGGGCTCACCGGCGTCGGCGGCCTCATGGGCATCCTCGTGCCGCTCGGCCTCGTCGTCGGCTCGGTCGGCCTGTCCCTCCCCAACACCCCGGCCCTGGCCCTGACCAGGCACGGCGAGGCGGCCGGGACCGCGGCCGCGGTGCTCGGTGCGGTGCAGTTCGGCATCGGTGCGCTCGTCGCGCCCCTGGTGGGGATCTTCGGCTCCACGAACGCCGCACCCATGGGGGCGATCATGATGGTCGTGACCCTGCTCGCCACGGTGCTGATGTTCGGCGTGGTACGCCGTGACCCCACCGTGCGGATGGACTGAGCCCACTCCCCGCAGGAATTACCACCCGGCCGAGATTGTTTGGCACACTGGAGTGCTGGTTCCGGTTCACGTGCGCCATCCAGAGGCCGCACGACCCGGCGACCGTTCACCTCGAGAGGACACCATGAAGAACGACATCCACCCGGACTACGTGGACACCCAGGTCACCTGCACCTGCGGCAACACGTTCACCACCCGCAGCACCGCGACCAGCGGCACGATCCACGCCGACGTGTGCTCGCAGTGCCACCCCTTCTACACCGGCAAGCAGAAGATCCTCGACACCGGCGGCCGCGTGGCCCGCTTCGAGGCCCGTTACGCCAAGAAGGACGCTGCCAAGAAGTAGCTTCCTCGGAGCGCCGGTCCCCGCACGTGCTGCGTGGGCCGGCGCTCTGTCTGTACCCACCCGACCAGCCAGAGCCGAGGTCACCAGCATGTTCGAAGCCGTCGAGGGCCTCGTCGAGGAGCACGCAGAGCTCGAGCACCGGCTGGCCGACCCGGCCATCCACGCCGACCAGGGACTCGCCAAGAGGCTCAACCAGCGGTACGCCGAGCTCAGCGCGATCGTGCGGACCTACCGGGAGTGGCAACAGCTCGCCGACGACATCGAGGCCGCGCGCGAGCTGGTCGCGGAGGACCCCTCTTTCGCCGAGGAGGCGGACGCGCTCGCCGTGCGGCGGGAGGTCGCGGAGGAGCGCCTTCGCCACCTTCTCGTGCCGCGCGACCCCAGTGACTCCAAGGACGCGATCCTCGAGATCAAGTCCGGTGAGGGCGGGGAGGAGTCGGCGCTCTTCGCCGGCGACCTGCTGCGGATGTACACCCGCTACGCCGACCGCCGAGGCTGGAAGGTCGAGCAGATCGACGCCACCGAGTCCGACCTGGGCGGCTACAAGTCGGTGACGGTCGCGGTGAAGGCGAAGGGCGTCCCCGAGCCCGGTGAGGCGCCCTACGGCCTGCTGAGGTTCGAGGGTGGGGTGCACCGGGTCCAGCGGGTCCCGGTCACCGAGAGCCAGGGGCGCGTGCACACCTCCGCGGCAGGGGTCCTGGTGATGCCGGAGGCCGAGCAGGTCGACGTCACCGTCGACGACAAGGACCTGCGCATCGACGTCTACCGCTCGTCGGGGCCCGGTGGGCAGAGCGTGAACACCACCGACTCGGCTGTCCGGATCACCCACCTGCCGACCGGGATCGTGGCTTCCTGCCAGAACGAGAAGAGCCAGCTGCAGAACAAGGAGCAGGCCATGCGCATCCTGCGTGCGCGGCTTCTTCAGGCAGCTCAGGAGGCGGCCGACGCCGAGGCCTCGGACGCGCGGCGTTCGCAGGTCCGCACCGTCGACCGCTCCGAGCGGATCCGGACCTACAACTTCCCGGAGAACCGGATCTCCGACCACCGGACCGGCTACAAGTCCTACAACCTCGACGCGGTGCTCGACGGCGACCTGGAACCGGTCATCGGCTCGTGCGTCGAGGCCGACCTCGCCGACCGGCTCGAGGCGCTGGAGCAGTGAGCGCCACCCGTGCGCTGCTCGCGGACGCGGTGCGCAGCCTGGACTCCGCGGACGTCGCCTCACCGGAGTACGACGCCTGCGAGCTCCTCGCGCACGTCCTGGGAACCACCCGGGGCGGGCTGGCGCTCGTCGCCGAGGTGTCGGGGGAACAGGAGGCGGCGTTCTCGGCCCTGGTCGCCCGCCGGGCCGCCCGAGAGCCCCTTCAGCACCTGACCGGCTCCGCGGCGTTCCGCTACGTCGAGCTCGCCGTCGGCCCCGGTGTCTTCGTGCCGAGGCCGGAGACCGAGGTCCTCGCGGGCTGGGGCGTGGACCGGGCCCGCGAGGTGGCTGCGACGGGCCGCACGCCGGTCGTGGTGGACCTGTGCACCGGCTCGGGCGCCATGGCCCTCTCGCTCGCCACCGAGGTCCCCGCGGCACAGGTCCACGCCGTCGAGCTGGACGAGACCGCGCACGGGTGGGCCGCTCGCAACCTCGAGGGCAGCGGCGTGGACCTGAGGCAGGGCGACATGGCCGAGGCGTTCGGCGACCTCGACGGTGCCGTGGACGTGGTCGTGTGCAACCCGCCGTACATCCCCCTGGACGCCTACGAGTCCGTGGCGGCCGAGGCCAGGGACCACGACCCCGCGCTCGCGCTGTGGTCGGGCGACGACGGCCTCGACGCGACGAGGGTCCTGGAGCGGGTCGCCGCGCGCCTGCTCCGTCCGGGGGGAGTGGTCGGGGCCGAGCACGCCGAGGTCCAGGCCGAGTCGGCGCCGGGGGTGTTCGCGCGCGCAGGACGCTGGTCCGACGTACGCGACCACCCCGACCTGGCAGGTCGCCCGCGCTTCGTCACCGCGCGGCTGGCACGATGACCCGGTGAGCAACCGGTTCAGCACGCAGGACGAGACCGAGCGCGAGGCGGGGGTCGCCGCCGCAGCCCTCGCCATCCAACGGGGCCAGCTGGTGGTCTTCCCGACCGACACCGTCTACGGGATCGGCGCCGACGCCTTCGACCCGGCCTCGGTCCGCCGTCTCCTGGCCGCCAAGGGCCGGGGCCGCGACATGCCGCCGCCGGTGCTCGTGTCTGCGCCGACGACACTCGACGCCCTGGCCGTCGGGGTGCCGTCGTGGGCCCGGGCGCTGGTCGCGGAGCTGTGGCCCGGACCGCTGACCCTCGTCTGCCGCCAGCAGCAGTCCCTCCAGTGGGACCTCGGCGACACCCGCGGCACCGTGGCGGTGCGGATGCCCGACAACGAGGTCGCGCTCGACCTCCTCGCGCGCACCGGCCCGCTCGCGGTCAGCAGCGCGAACCTCACCGGCAGGGACGCCGCGACCGACGCCGACCAGGCGGAGGCCATGCTCGGCGCGGCCGTGGAGGTCTACGTCGACGGGGGTCCGACCTCCGGGGGGGTGCCCTCGACCATCGTCGACGCCACGGGGGAGACGGGCAGGGTCCTGCGGGCCGGCGTCGTCCCCCTCTGGCGGCTCAACCAGATCGTCGAGCCGCTCGGTGTGGTCATCGAGGGCCCCGAGAAGGACGAGAAGGAGTAGCGTCCGGCCGTGCGCGAGTACCTCACCGTCTTCCTCGTCGCCGCGGTCGTCACGTATCTGCTCGGTGTCGTCGCGCGCGAGGTGGCGACCCGGACCGGTGCGGTGGCCAAGGTGCGCGACCGCGACGTCCACGCGACGCCGATCCCCTACTTCGGCGGGGTGGCGATGCTCGGCGGGCTCGCGGCCGGGTTCGCCGTGGCTCGGCAGCTGCCGTTCCTCTCCCTCAGCGACGAGCAGATCTTCCGTGACGCCGGGGTGGTGCTCGTCGCAGGCGCTCTCATCTGCGCGGTGGGTGTCCTCGACGACCTGCTCGAGCTCGACGCGCTGACCAAGTTCGGCGGCCAGCTCGTGGCCGCGGGCTTCCTGGTCTACTTCGACGTGCAGTTCTACTCGCTCCAGCTGCCGGGCGGGGAGCAGATCGCCTTGGACACCACGCAGGCGGCGCTGGCCAGCGTCGTGGTCGTGGTGGCGACCGTGAACGCCGTCAACTTCGTCGACGGCCTCGACGGCCTTGCCGCCGGGGTGGTCGGCATCGGCGCGGTGGCGTTCTTCCTCTTCTCCTACAAGCTCGCCGACGTCAACGGGGAGACGCTCGCGATCTCCGCGGCCCTGCTCACCGCGGCGCTGGCAGGTGCCGCCGCCGGGTTCCTTCCGCACAACTTCTTCCCGGCGCGCATCTTCATGGGCGACTCCGGGTCGATGCTGATCGGACTCGTGCTGGCCGGCTCGGCGTTGACCCTGACCGGGCAGTTCGCGGCCGTGGACCTCCGGCAGGGCGCCGGCGGGGGCGATGCCAGCCTGCTCCCCACGCTGCTGCCGCTGATCCTGCCCGTCGCGGTCCTGGTCGTCCCGTTCGTGGACCTGGTGCTGGCCGTCGTACGTCGCACCCGCGCCGGCCGGTCGCCGTTCGCCCCCGACAAGCAGCACCTGCACCACCGGCTGCTGGAGATCGGGCACTCCCACATGCGCGCGGTACTCATCATGTGGCTGTGGGCGGGCCTGATCGCGTTCGGGGGCGTCCTGGCCAGCCTGTACTCCGGCCGGCTCACCACCGTCGTGCTGGTCGCGTGGGTCGTCCTCACCGTCGCGCTGACCTTCTTCGTCCCTCGGGTGCGTCGCCGGGAGAGCACCATGACCGGCCTCTAGACAGCCGATTTCGCCGCTCTCCGGGGCTTGTGCTAACTTTCACAAGCGCCCCGAAAGCGGCTCTCAGGCCGTTCGACGAGCGCATCCCGAACCCATCGGACCCGACAGAACGGCCGCCTCATGACGACCGCCCAGCCGACGCCCCACGGGGGACGTCCCCTGCTCGGTCCGCTGTCGGTCACCGCGGTCCTCGGCCTCGTGGTCGTCGGTCTCGCCGCCGTCCTGACCGGTCCTGCCGGCGCTGCCGGCGCTCTCATCGGCACCGCGATGGTCGTCGCCGTCTTCGCCTTCGGTGCGGTCGTCCTCGGGGTCGTGGCGATGGTCGCCCCCGCCGCCTCGCTGCTCGTGGCGCTGCTCACCTACACGCTCCAGGTGGTGGTCGTCGGGCTGGTGTACGTCGGTCTCAGGAGCGGAGGAGCTCTCGACACCACCGTCGACGCGCGGTGGCTCTCCGGGGCCGTGATCGCCGCGACGCTGGCGTGGACGACCACCCAGATCGTGGCCACCACGAGGGTCCGCCGTCCGCTCTACGACCTCCCCTCCCGCGAGGAGGAGGCGAGTGCCAGGTGACCCGACCCGGCTGCTATTGTCCGGTGCGCGATGACTCAGCGGGACCCCAGCTCTGCGCCCGACCAGGACTCCCCCCAAGGCGACCCGTGGCACGCCTTCGGCTATCTGGTCTCCGGCGTGGCGCTCTACGGGATCCTCGGCTGGTTCGCGGACCGGTGGCTCGGGACCTCGTTCCTGGTCGTCGTCGGGATCCTCGGCGGTGCAGTGCTCGGGCTCTACATGACCTTCGCCCGGTTCAACCGTGTGCAGGGTCGGCAGTCGCAGCAGGAGAAGAACTAGTGCAGGAGAACACGTGAGTTTCGCTCTCAACCGCTTGGGCGCTGTCGCTCCGACCGCCGAGGAGGGCTTCACCCCTCCGGGTCCTGGTGACTTCGACCTGCCGCCGATCGGAGGCGGCTCGACCTTCGAGTTCATGGGCCAGACCATGTACCTCGGCGTCACCAAGCCGATGCTCCAGCTCGTGCTCGCGGCCGCGGTCGTGTTCTGGTTCTTCTACGCCGCCGCCAAGAAGCGCTCGATGGTCCCCGGCAAGCTGCAGTACGTCGGCGAGGTCGGCTACGGCTTCACGCGCAACAGCATCGGCCGCGACATCATCGGCAGCCGGGACTTCATGCGGTTCGTGCCGTACCTCTTCGCGCTGTTCTTCTTCATCTTGCTGAACAACTTCTTCGGGTCGATCCCGTTCATCCAGTTCCCGAGCTTCTCGCGGTCCGGAATGGTCTACAGCCTGGCCATCTTGAGCTGGATCATCTACAACGCGGTCGGCATCAAGAAGCACGGGTTCGGCGGCTACTTCAGGCTCCAGTCGGTGCCCTCGGGCATCAAGGGCCCCATGCTCCTGCTCCTGGTCCCCCTGGAGTTCATGTCCAACATCTTGGTCCGCCCGGTCACGCTGGCCCTCCGTCTCTTCGCCAACATGCTGGCCGGCCACCTCCTCCTCATCCTCTTCGCGCTCGGCGGTGAGTACCTCCTCCTGCACGGCGCGGCCCTCGTGAAGCCGGTCGGCATCCTTGCCTGGCTGCTCTTCATCGCGATCAGCTTCCTCGAGCTGCTGATCCAGTTCCTGCAGGCGTACGTCTTCGTCCTGCTGAACGCCATGTACATCTCCGGTGCTCTCGCAGACGAGCACTGAGAGTCGGATCCAAGTCCGCTACAAGTAGTAGAAACAACCGAAAGGAAAAGCCGTGGAAGGCTCCGCAAACATGATCGGCTACGGCCTCGCTGCTATCGGCCCCGGTGTCGGTATCGGTCTGATCTTCGCCGCGTACATCAACGGTGTGGCCCGTCAGCCCGAGGCGCAGGGTCGCCTGCAGTCGATCGCGATCCTGGGCTTCGCGCTCGCCGAGGCGCTCGCCATCATCGGTATCGCCCTCGCGTTCGTGCTCTGATCCCGCCCACCAGCACTGACGAAGGACCACGCCCATGAACTCGATCACCCTCGCGGCCGGGGAAGAGCTGAACCCCCTCATCCCGCACCCGGTGGAGATCGTCCTCTCGCTGGTCGTCTTCGCGCTGCTCTACCTCGCCGTCAAGAAGTGGGTAGTCCCCAACTTCGAGAAGACGTTCGCGGAGCGCACGCAGGCGATCGAGGGTGGCCTCGCGGCCGCCGAGACGAAGCAGGCCGAGGCGGACGCGAAGCTCGCCGAGCTCAACCAGCAGCTCAGTGACGCTCGCCACGAGGCGGCCCGGATCCGCGAGGAAGCTCGCGAGCAGGGTGCGACGATCGTGGCGGAGATGCGCCAGCAGGCCCAGTCCGAGGCTGCGCGCATCGTCGAGCACGCCCACACGCAGATCGAGGCCGAGCGCCAGCAGGCGGTCACCTCGCTCCGTGCGGAGGTCGGCGCTCTCGCCACCTCGCTCGCCGGCCGCATCGTCGGTGAGTCCCTCGACGACGAGGCTCGCCAGAGCCGCGTGGTCGACCGTTTCCTGGCCGACCTGGAGAGCCAGCAGGCAACGGGGAACGGGGCGCACTGATGCGGGGAGCTTCCGCAGGCTCGCTCGAGCGGCTCACCGAGCAGCTCGGCACGGCCATCGCGGGTGGTGCCGACGCGGTGCGGGTCGCCGACGACCTGTTCGCGGTGTCGGCGCTGCTGCGGCGCGAGCCCAGCCTCCGCCGCGTGGCCACGGACCTCTCGCTGCAGCCGGCTGCCAAGGCGGACTTCGTGCGCAACCTCCTCGGGCAGCAGCTCGACGAGGCGGCCATGGACCTCGTCGGCAGTGCGGTCACCCAGCGGTGGGCCGCGACCCGCGATCTCGCCGACGCCCTCGAGGAGCTCGGGGTCATCGCCGTGGTCAAGGGCGCCGACCGTGACGGTCAGTCCGACGCGCTCGAGGACGAGCTGTTCGGTTTCGAGCAGCTGGTCACCGAGCACCCCGACCTGCGCGACGCACTGTCCGACAGCTCGAGGACGGCGGTGGACAAGCACGCGCTGCTCGACGAGCTCCTGGGAGGACGGGCCACCGCTGCCACGGTCAGGCTGGTCAAGCAGGCCGTCGTGAGCAGCCACCGCACCGTGACCGTGGCCGTGGAGCACTACCAGAAGGTCGCCGCGGCCAACCGGAACCGGCTCGTCGCCGTCGTCAGGGTGGCGCACGAGATGCCCGAGGCGGACCGCCGGCGTCTGCAGGGGGCGCTGGCCCGCCAGTACGACCGGCCGGTGCACCTCAACGTCGTCGTCGACCCCGAGGTGGTCGGTGGCGTCAAGGTCGAGATCGGTGACGACGTCATCGACGGCACCGTGGCAAGCCGCCTCGACGACGCACGCCGCCGCCTCGCCGGCTGAGCCAGCCGGACCGCAGACCCCCAGACCTGAGAAGACGAGAGAGCAGGGACAACGAAATGACGGAGCTTTCGATCCGTCCGGAGGAGATCCGGGACGCGCTGCAGCGCTTCGTGTCGGACTACAAGCCCGAGACGGCCAGCCGCGAAGAGGTGGGCACGGTCGCCGAGGCCGGTGACGGCATCGCCCGTGTGACCGGCCTCCCCTCGGCCATGGCGAACGAGCTGCTCGAGTTCGAGGACGGCACGTTCGGCCTCGCGCTGAACCTCGACACCCGCGAGATCGGTGTCGTCATCCTCGGTGACTTCGAGGGGATCGAGGAGGGGCAGAGCGTCCGTCGTACGGGCGAGGTCCTCTCCGTGCCCGTCGGCGAGGGCTACCTCGGCCGCGTGGTCGACCCGCTCGGCAAGCCGATCGACGGGCTGGGCGACATCGAGACCGAGGGCCGTCGTGCACTCGAGCTCCAGGCTCCCGGCGTGATGGCGCGCAAGTCGGTGCACGAGCCGCTCGCCACCGGCATCAAGGCCATCGACGCGATGACCCCGATCGGCCGTGGCCAGCGCCAGCTGATCATCGGCGACCGCGCCACCGGCAAGAGCGCCATCGCGCTCGACACGATCATCAACCAGAAGCAGTACTGGGAGTCCGGCGACCCGTCGAAGCAGGTGCGCTGCATCTACGTCGCGATCGGCCAGAAGGGCTCCACGATCGCCGCCGTCCGCGGTGCCCTCGAGGAGGCCGGCGCGCTGGAGTACACCACCATCGTGGCCGCCCCCGCCTCCGACTCCGCGGGCTTCAAGTACCTCGCCCCCTACACCGGTTCTGCCATCGGCCAGCACTGGATGTACGACGGCAAGCACGTCCTCATCGTCTTCGACGACCTGACCAAGCAGGCCGAGGCGTACCGCGCCGTGTCCCTGCTGCTGCGCCGTCCGCCGGGCCGCGAGGCCTACCCGGGCGACGTGTTCTACCTGCACAGCCGTCTCCTCGAGCGCTGCGCGAAGCTCTCCGACGAGATGGGCGCCGGCTCCATGACCGGGCTGCCGCTGATCGAGACCAAGGCCAACGACGTGTCGGCCTACATCCCGACCAACGTCATCTCGATCACCGACGGCCAGATCTTCCTCCAGTCCGACCTGTTCGCGGCCAACCAGCGGCCCGCGATCGACGTCGGAATCTCGGTGTCCCGAGTCGGTGGTGCCGCGATGACCAAGGCGGTCAAGAAGGTGACCGGTTCGCTCAAGGTCGACCTGGCGCAGTACCGCGCCATGGAGGCCTTCGCGATGTTCGCCTCCGACCTCGACGCCGCCTCGCGTCAGCAGCTCGACCGTGGTCAGCGCCTGATGGCTCTTCTCCGGCAGCCGCAGTACTCGCCGTACCCGGTGCCGGAGATGACCGTGTCCCTGTGGACCGGCACGACCGGTCGCCTCGACAAGGTCCCGACCGACGACGTCTTGCGCTTCGAGCGTGAGTTCCTCGACTACCTGCGCCGCGAGCACGCCGGGATCCTGGACTCCATCCGCGAGAGCAACGACTTCTCCGACGACACCGACCACGCTCTCGAGGGTGCGTACAACTCCTTCCTCGACCAGTTCGAGACCTCGGACGGGGGCTCGATCAAGGCCGGCAAGGAAGAGCACGAGGCACTTCCCGAGGACGAGCTCGAGCAGGAGCAGATCGTCAAGCAGAAGCGGGGCTGACCCATGGCCCTATCGCTGCGTGAGTACCGCGCCCGGATCAAGTCGGTCGAGTCGACGAAGAAGATCACCCGCGCCATGGAGCTCATCGCTGCGTCTCGCATCATCAAGGCGCAGCAGCGGGCCCAGGCGGCCGCGCCGTACGCCCGCGAGCTGACCCGCGCGGTGTCGGCGGTGGCGACGTTCTCGAACGTCGACCACCCGCTCACCACCGAGCCGGAGAACCCGACGCGGGCCGCGATCCTGATCGTGACCAGCGACCGAGGGCTCGCCGGCGCCTACTCCTCCAGCGTGATCAAGGAGGGCGAGCGTCTCACCGAGAAGCTGCGGGAGGAGGGCAAGGAGGTCGACACCTACATCAGCGGTCGCAAGGGTGTTGCGTACTTCAAGTTCCGCCGCCGCCCGATCGTCGAGCAGTGGACGGGGTTCTCGGACCAGCCCACCTACGACGTGGCTCGCGAGATCGGTGACCGCCTGATCGAGGCGTTCCTCGCCGGTGCGGCGGGCGAGAGCGCCTCGCAGTCCGAGGATGACGTCCGCGGTGTGGACGAGGTGCACGTGATCTACACGCGCTTCAGGTCGATGCTGGTCCAGGAGCCCACTGCGGTGCGCCTCCTGCCCCTCGAGGTCGTCGAGGGGGAGGAGCGTCCCTCTGAGGAGGAGGCGCTGCCTCTCTACGAGTTCGAGCCGTCCGCGGCCGAGGTCCTCGACGGGCTGCTGCCGCGCTACGTCCAGAGCCGGATCTACTTCGCCCTGCTCCAGGCCGCGGCTTCCGAGCTCGCGGCCCGGCAGCGGGCGATGAAGGCGGCGACGGACAACGCCGAAGAGCTCATCAAGAAGTACACCCGTATTGCCAACCAGGCCCGCCAGGCCGGGATTACCCAGGAAATCAGCGAGATCGTCGGTGGCGTCAACGCGCTGGCCGATGCGACTGCCGGGAGTGAGTGAAGGAAATGACTGCCACGATTGAAGAGCGCGGCACCGAGCAGGGTGCCGGCGGGGTTGGTCGCATCGCGCGAGTCATCGGCCCCGTGGTCGACATCGAGTTCCCCGCGGACTCGATGCCGGAGATCTACAACAAGCTGACCGTCGAGTACGAGCTCGGCGGAGAGACCCTGACGCTGCCGCTCGAGGTCGCTCAGCACATCGGCGACGGCATGGTGCGCGCCATCTCGCTGAAGCCGACCGACGGGCTCGTCCGCGGCGCCCGGGTCCAGGACACCGGCGGCCCGATCTCGGTGCCGGTCGGGAACGCGACCCTCGGACACGTGTTCAACGCGACCGGTGACGTGCTCAACCTCAAGGAGGGCGAGCGCTTCGAGGTCGAGGAGCGGTGGGGGATCCACCGCAAGGCCCCGGCCTTCGACCAGCTCGAGTCGAAGACCCAGATGTTCCAGACCGGCATCAAGGTCATCGACCTTCTCACGCCGTACGTCCAGGGCGGCAAGATCGGCCTGTTCGGCGGTGCGGGCGTCGGCAAGACGGTGCTCATCCAGGAGATGATCGCCCGGGTCGCGAAGGACCACGGTGGTGTGTCGGTGTTCGCCGGTGTCGGCGAGCGCACCCGTGAGGGCAACGACCTGATCGTGGAGATGGAAGAGGCCGGTGTCATCGGGCAGACCGCCCTGGTCTTCGGCCAGATGGACGAGCCGCCGGGCACGCGTCTGCGCGTGGCCCTGTCCGCGCTGACGATGGCGGAGTACTTCCGCGACGTGCAGAAGCAGGACGTGCTGCTGTTCATCGACAACATCTTCCGGTTCACCCAGGCCGGTTCCGAGGTCTCCACGCTGCTCGGCCGCATGCCGTCCGCTGTCGGCTACCAGCCGAACCTCGCCGACGAGATGGGTCAGCTCCAGGAGCGGATCACCTCGACGCGCGGTCACTCGATCACCTCGATGCAGGCGATCTACGTGCCCGCCGACGACTACACCGACCCGGCTCCGGCAACCACCTTCGCGCACCTCGACGCGACGACGGAGCTGTCGCGTGAGATCGCCTCGCTCGGTATCTACCCGGCGGTGGACCCGCTCACCTCGACCTCGCGGATCCTCGACCCGCGGTTCATCGGTGAGGACCACTACAACACGGCGATCCGCGTGAAGCAGATCCTCCAGCGCAACAAGGAGCTGCAGGACATCATCGCGATCCTCGGTGTCGACGAGCTCTCCGAGGAGGACAAGATCATCGTGTCCCGGGCGCGCCGTATCCAGCGGTTCCTGTCCCAGAACACCTACGTGGCGAAGCAGTTCACCGGCATCGAGGGCTCGACGGTCCCGATCGAGGACACGATCGAGGCCTTCACGAAGATCGCCGACGGCGAGTATGATCACGTCGCGGAGCAGGCCTTCTTCATGTGCGGCGGGCTCGACGACGTCGAGCGCAAGTGGGCCGAGATCCAGAAGAACCTCTGAGTTCTTCCCTGAGTCGACCCCGCCCGCGGGGTCCCGGTGCCGACATCGGGCCTCGCGGGCGGGATCACCAACCAGGCTCGGCCCTGTGACAACAACAACCGCTTTTCGAGATGAGGAGTCCGCGTGAGTGACGACCTGCTTCACGTCGAGCTGGTCGCGGCCGACCGGCTCGTGTGGTCCGGCGAGGCCACCATGGTCATCGCCCGCACCACCGAGGGCGATGTCGGCATCCTGCCGAACCACGCCCCGATGCTCTCGCTGATGGTCGACGGCGTCGTGGACGTCCAGACCGCCGAGGGCGAGACCTGGGTGGCCGCGGTGGACGCCGGCTTCCTGTCCGTGGCGAACAACCGCATCTCGATCCTCTCCGAGCACGCGGAGATGTCGCACGAGATCGACCTCGAGAAGGCCCGGACCGAGCTCGAGCGCGCCAAGACCGCCGGCGAGTACGACAGCGAGGTGGAGGCCGAGGACGCCATCCGCCGCGCCGAGGCTCGCATCCGCGCCGTCGAGCGGGCATCCTGAGACTCACCTCGGGTACCGGTCCCCGACCGGGAGTGACCCAGCAGAAGCGGAGGCGATAGATGCCGTGGTGGGCGTGGCTGCTCGACGCAGTCGGCGCGCTGCTGCTGATCGCCCTGCTCTACGGCATCGCCCTGGTCGTCCGCCGTCGCTGGATCTCCCGTGACGGGGGGACCTTCGAGTTCAGTGTCCGCGTCCGGTCCGAGAGGGCCGGGCGCGGCTGGGTTCTGGGGGTGGGTCGCTACAGCGGCGACCACCTCGAGTGGTTCCGGATCTTCTCCCTCTCGCCGCGGCCGCGCCTGCGGTTCTCCCGCAGCGACCTCGAGTACGTCGGCCGCCGCGACCCCGAGGGTGCGGAGTCGTACTCCCTCTACTCCGGGCACACCATCGTCATGTGCGAGTGCCCGAACGGCCCGCTCGAGGTGGCGATGAGCCCCGAGGCGCTGACCGGGTTCCTCGCCTGGCTCGAGGCCGCTCCGCCCGGCCGCCGCATCCGCCGCCACTGAGCCGGCAAACCGTCAGCGCTCCCCGCCCGGCTTCCACAGGACGTCGCCCTGCCCGCGGTTCGCGTGACGGGCGAGGATGAACAGCAGGTCGCTGAGCCGGTTGAGGTACTTGATCGCGAGCACGTTCATCGTCTCCCCGTGCTCCTCGGACGCGGCCCATGCGGCGCGCTCGGCCCGACGGGTCACCGTGCGAGCCACGTGCAGCAGCGCGGCGCCCGGGGTACCACCGCTGAGGATGAACGACCGGAGGTTCTCCAGCTCCTCGTTGTACTCGTCGCACCAGCCCTCGAGCCGGTCGACGTAGGCCTGCTCCACCCGCAGCGGCGGGAACTCGGGGTTCTCCACGACGGGGGTGGCGAAGTCGGCGCCGACGTCGAAGAGATCGTTCTGCACCGTGCGCAGGACGCTCGCCACGTCGTCGTCGAGCCCGCCGAGGGCGACGGCTGCTCCGATCTGGGCGTTGGCCTCGTCGACGTCGGCATAGGCGTGCAGCCGCAGGTCGTTCTTCGTCGTCTCGCTCATGTCGCCGAGCCGGGTGCGTCCGGCGTCGCCGGTGCGGGTGTAGATGCGGGTGAGGTTGACCATGACTCCACCCTAAGCCGACGGCCACGACCGGCCGGGTCCGGACCGGGCACCGGTTCATCGAGCGAAACGCGGCACGCGGAACAAGGCAACCATTTCCCTGTGCCGTGCGTCATAGTGGGTACAGGGTGACCCGGAACGGGGAGGGTCGCCCAGACGGTGGGAGACGGTATGGACCTCACGGTGGACGAGCGCACTCTGTTTCTGCACGGCTACTTCGACGTCCGGTCCACGGGCGTGGTCCGTGAGGCGCTGTACGACCAGATCGAGCACACCACAGGCGACGTCGTGGTGGACCTCGCCGGCGTCGAGGCCGTGGACGCCACCGCGCTGAAGGTCCTCGCCGTCGCCAGCAGGGCCATGGAGCGGCAGGGTCGCTGTCTGATCCTGCGCGGGTGCAGTCCGGCCCTGCGACGACTCCTCGCCTACACGCGGCTGCGTCGCCTGATGAACTTCGAGCGCGCGACCGCCTGACGTTGTGTGACCCAGTCGGCACTGTGAGACAGTTCACGAGGTAGTTACCGCCGGGTTGGGTTGGTCGTAGTCTCCTGCGTTATGAGCGAGAAGCCACAGGACGCCCTCCCCCAGGCCGACCGGCCGCAGCCCAAGGACCGCCCCTGGGTGATGCGGACCTACGCGGGCCACAGCTCCGCGACCGAGTCCAACGCGCTCTACCGCCGCAACCTGGCCAAGGGCCAGACCGGGCTCTCGGTGGCCTTCGACCTGCCGACGCAGACCGGCTACGACCCCGACTCGGCACTTGCCCGTGGCGAGGTCGGCAAGGTCGGCGTCCCGGTGCCGCACCTCGGCGAGATGCGCCGGCTGTTCGAGGACATCCCGCTCACCGAGATGAACACCTCGATGACGATCAACGCGACCGCGATGTGGCTGCTCGCGCTCTACCAGGTGGTCGCCGAGGAGCAGGCCGGCGAGGGCGCGGACTTCGAGGACGTGCACGCCAGGCTGGCCGGCACCACCCAGAACGACATCATCAAGGAGTATCTCTCCCGCGGGACCTACGTGTTCCCGCCCGAGCACTCCCTGCGGCTGACCGGTGACCTGATCGCCTACACCGTCAACCACATCCCCAAGTGGAACCCGATCAACATCTGCAGCTACCACCTGCAGGAGGCCGGTGCCACCCCGACCCAGGAGCTCGCCTACGCCCTCAGCACGGCGATCGCGGTGCTCGACACCGTGCGCGACTCCGGGCAGGTGCGGCCGGAGGACTTCGACAAGGTGGTCGGCCGGATCTCCTTCTTCGTCAACGCCGGCGTGCGGTTCGTGGAGGAGACCTGCAAGATGCGGGCGTTCGTCCAGCTCTGGGACGAGGTCACCCGTGACCGCTACGGCGTGCAGGACCCGAAGATGCGCCGGTTCCGGTACGGCGTCCAGGTGAACTCGCTCGGGCTGACCGAGGCGCAGCCGGAGAACAACGTCCAGCGGATCGTCCTCGAGATGCTCGGGGTCACCTTGTCCAAGGACGCGCGCGCCCGCGCCGTACAGCTGCCCGCGTGGAACGAGGCGCTCGGACTCCCGAGGCCCTGGGACCAGCAGTGGTCGCTGCGCCTCCAGCAGGTGCTGGCCTTCGAGTCCGACCTGCTGGAGTACGACGACATCTTCGAGGGCTCCAAGGTCATCGAGGCCAAGGTCGCCGAGCTCGTCGCGGGCGCCCGGGAGGAGATGGACCGGGTGGCTGCCCTCGGCGGCGCCGTGGCGGCCGTCGAGTCGGGGTACATGAAGCAGGCGCTGGTCTCCTCCCACGCCGCCCGCCGGGCCCGGATCGAGTCCGGCGAGGACAAGGTCGTGGGGGTCAACTGCTTCGAGACCACCGAGCCGTCGCCGCTCACCGCCGACCTCGACGCCGCGATCCAGACCGCCGACCCCGAGGCCGAGCGGCAGGCGCTCCGCAGTGTCGAGGAGTGGAAGGCCCAACGCGACGAGACCGCCGTCGCCGAGTCGCTGGAGCGGCTCGCCGAGGACGCCAGGTCCGGGGCGAACCTCATGGTGGCCACGCTCGCTGCCGCGCGGGCCGGTGCCACGACGGGGGAGTGGGCCGGGGTCCTGCGGGAGGTGTTCGGCGAGTTCCGGGCGCCGACGGGTGTCTCGGGCGCGGTGGGTGTGGCCGAGGCGGGCGCCGAGCTGACCGAGGTGCGGGAGCGCGTCCGAGCCACCGGCGAGGAGCTCGGTGGGCGGCTGCGCCTGCTCGTCGGCAAGCCGGGGCTCGACGGTCACTCCAACGGCGCCGAGCAGGTCGCGGTCCGCGCCAGGGACGCCGGCTTCGAGGTCGTCTACCAGGGCATCCGCCTCACGCCCGAGCAGATCGTGGCCGCCGCCGTCGCCGAGGACGTCCACTGTGTCGGGGTCTCGATCCTCTCCGGCTCGCACATGGAGCTCGTGCCGGCGGTGCTGGACGGCATGCGCGAGCACGGTCTCGCCGACGTCCCGGTGATCGTGGGCGGCATCATCCCGTCCGCCGACGCCGCGAGGCTCAAGGAGATGGGCGTCGCGGAGGTGTTCACCCCCAAGGACTTCGGGCTGACCGAGATCATGGGTGGCATCGTCGACGCGATCCGCGCCGCCCACGGACTCGGCTGACGCGCGGACACCCGGTGACGGGGGTCACCTCCCGGGTCCGGGACTACCTCGCGCGTCGGCGGGTACCTCCTCGCGGCCCGTCCGCACACGAAGGAGAGCCATGTCCCACGACGCCATCGTCCTGCTCAAGGACGATCACAAGCAGATCCTGAAGACCTTCCGGGACTTCGAGAACGCCGGTGAGAACGCGACCAGGACCAAGGGCAGGCTGGTGGAGAGGATCATCGAGCTGCTCTCGGTGCACACGTACCTCGAGAACGAGGTGATGTACCCCCGGGTGCGGGCACTGCTCCCCGACCTCGAGGACGACATCGACGAGTCCTACGAGGAGCACCACGTCGCCGACCTGCTCGTGATGGAGCTCGCCGGCATGAACCCCGAGGCCGACCGCTTCGACGCCAAGACGACGGTGCTGATCGAGAACGTCCGCCACCACATCGAGGAGGAGGAGGACGAGTGGTTCCCCAAGGTCCGGGAGGCGCTCGGCCGCAACCAGCTCCAGGAGATCGGTGAGGAGATGCTCGAGGCCCGCAAGAAGGCCCCGAAGCGCCCCGAGCAGCCCAGCGCCCTGAAGAAGACGGTCGACGCGGTCATCTCCTGACCGGAGTACGGTCGGGCCCATGTCCGACCTGCAGTGCCCCGCGCGGTTCATCCTGCTGACGACCCTCGACGGGGCCACGGCCGACGTGCTGCGGCACGAGCGCCTGGCGGCGGTGTACGACGCCCCGCCGGGCGCGGCGGCGACCGGGCTGGCCGCCGCGCTCGGCATCCCGGCGACCGCCCTGGTGCGGCCGCTGGCCCTCGAGGCGGTTCTCGTCCGGGAGAGCCTCGCCGTGGAGACCCTGAGCGAGCTCGCTGACGTCCACCGCGGTGAGACCGTCCTCGTGGTCGCCGAGGGACGACCCGGCCGACGCGTCGAGGTCGCGATCGACGGCGACGGCGTGGCGGTCGAGGAGGTCAGCCCGGGGAGCGTGAGGTAGCCGTCGCCCGGGGGCAGGACGCCTCGCGGGGCGAACCGGTGTGGACCTCCTCCGGGAAGGCGACCGTGACCACGTCCTCGACCACGCCGGCGCGCTCGGTGTGGAGGGCGACCTCGTCGGCGAAGCTCCCGGCCCGTGCAGACAGGGTCTCGCACGAGTGCATGAGCATGCGCACCTCGACGCTGCGTCGGCCGCCGGCGGGGATCGTGAAGCTCTCCCGGCCCGCCGCGTCCACGAGGCCGACGTACTCGAAGAGCCGCGGTGGGCGCTCGAGGCGGGCGAGGCCGGTCACCCGGACCGGGAGCCGCCCGGCGTTCTCGAGGGAGAACGAGTACACCAGCGTCTCGCGGTCGGCGTAGCGGACCTGGCGGACGGTCCGCCCTGCCAGCTCGAAGACGGCGGTCGCGTCGGTCCCGCTCACCGCGGTCGGCCCGCGGGCGACGAGCGAGGGGTCACCGCCGGCGACGGCCACCCCCGCCCCGCCGGCGACGATCGCCGTGGCGAGTGCGACGGCCAGGACTCGACGCACCGACCTCAGCTCCTCACGGCCTTCGTCAGCGAGCCGAGCGCCAGCGGTCCCCCGGACCGGTCGTCGGTGGGGCGCTCGGGGCTGTCGAACCACCCACAGGCGGGTGGGTGCCGCCAGGTCGGGTCGTTGCGGTCGTACTGGCTGCAGCTGAGGAACCCGGCGTCCTTGACCGCGGAGGTGCCGGGGACGAACGTCGAGCCCCCCTCGTCGCACGGGCCGGGATCGAGTGCGAAGTTGTCCGTCGGCACGCCGCCGGGACGCGACGACTCGTTGTCCTCCCAGCAGTTGCCGACCCCCTGGTCGTCCCACCAGTGGTCGAGCCCGTTGTGGGCGGTCGAGCCGTCGGGGCGGATGCCGAGGACGTTCTCGAAGGTGCGGTTGCCGTTGGAGGTGTCGTAGAGCTTGGCCGGGTCGTACTCGTCACGCAGCGGGGCGGGCACCCAGAACTGCATCGTGCCGTAGCGCCAGTTGTCGTAGATCCAGTTGTTGTCGGTCGAGTTGAAGTTGCCGCCGGCGATGAGCACGCCGGTGCCGACCGGGGTCGGGATCACGGGGCACACCGTGCCCTCCATGTAGCCGCGGTCCTCGATCGGCCGGTCGCACACCCCGGTGTCGACGTAGCGCTCGAAGTAGTTCTCGTTGTTGCTGAAGATGCGGTTGTCGCTCCAGCGCGCGTGGTCCTGCGGCAGCCCGGGGTGGTCGGGGAAGAGCGAGTCGGTCGCGATGCCTGTCGCGTTGTTGTAGAAGTCGTTGTGGTGGGCCCACACGGAGTTGCCGGCCGTCCCGGAGTAGCCGAGGGCGTTGTGGTGGCTCCGGCTGTGCCGGATCTCGATCGAGTAGCGCGTCGGCTCGAACTCCTGGTTGTCACCGTTCACGTCCGAGGCCGAACCCGGGTAGATGCCGGAGTCGCCGTTGAAGTACGCGTTCACCCGGTGGATCAGCCCGTGGTCGGAGGCGAAGGCGAGAATGCCGTACTCGTCGTTCCCGCGGGCCACCACCCGGTCGACGACGAACCCGTCGGTCTCGAGCACGTAGAGCGCGTTGAACTCCGCCTGCTGCACCGTGAAGTTGCGGAAGTAGACGCCGCCCGCGCGGTCGGCCCGGATCGCGTTGAGCTTGGCGAACCGGTTGTCGATGACCACGTCGGTGCGCCGGCGACCGGTGCCGACGACCTGGGTGCCGCACAACGCGCTGTCGCAGGCGATCGAGCTGTCGTCGGGGGTCCGGTCGCCGAGGATCGCGATGAGGTTGAGGTTGTGCGGGCAGCGCCGCTGGTCGGCGTAGGACAGTGCCACCGGGCCGGACTCGTCAGCGCCGCTGTCAGGCGAGGTGAGGCTGCCGATGTAGGACGAGGCCGGCACCGGGTCGTCCGACTCGGTCCGGAGGTTGGCGCAGTAGTCCGACTTCGCGGCCTCTGCCCAGCGCCGCTCGGTGTAGCGCCCCGGCAGGACGTACACGGAGGTCCGGGGCCGCTCGATGGCGTTGATCGCCGTCTGGACCGAGCGGAAGCCGCACTCGGCCAGGAGCGCCTCGTTACGCGTGCGCAGCGGTCCCTGCGGCATCTGCGCGATCAGCTCGGCACTGTCCGGGCGGCACACCACCTTGCGTCGCGGGTTGTCGAGCCCGAGGAAGGCCGGACGTTCGGCCGAGCCGTCGGGGAACGTCGCCGCACGCTCCTCGTGAGCCGTCGCCGGGGCGGCGAGCCCTCCGCCGAGGAGAAGCCCGCACAGGGCGGCCACCAGGGTCACGGTGGCGCGGGGTCGAGTGGTATGCATCACGCACCTCCTTAGGGAGGTGAACGAGGTCTCGGCGCGGAGGTTACGCGGCCGGTCAGGGGGCGCTGGCTAGGCTGACCCGGTCGGAGGAGGAGGGGCATGACGCGCTGGGGTCCCGTCGTACTGCTGCTCCTGCTGGTGGTCCTCGGAGCGTGCGGCGAGGACTCCGGCGCCGAGCCCGGCGACCCGGGGCCTCGGCCAGGTGCCCGTGCCCCGGTCCCCTCGACACCCCCGGCCCGGCCGATGGACGCCCTCGAGCAGCCCGTCGCGGACCGGCTCGCGCCCGAGCTCCGCGACGAGGGCCTGAGCCTGGAGTACGTCGACTGCCCGGCCTGGCCCGGTGAGGTCCCCTTCGAGACCGAGTGCACGGGGTACTTCGACGGCGTGACCGGCGAGGTCGAGGTGGTGCTCTCGCACGGGCCCGGCGGCGCGGTCGAGTTCGACGCCAGGCTCGCCGAGGGCGTGGTGGCCACCTCCCGTCTCGTCGACCGGCTCGAGCGCGAGGGGTGGACCGGGGTCGACTGCGGCAGCACCTCGGCCTACCCGGCGCGTCCGGGCCTGCGCATCGTGTGCCGCGTGCACGAGGGCGGGACGGCGTCGTACCTCGTCGCCACGGTGACCGACCGCCGCGGCGAGGTCGAGATCGAGGACCACTGACCCGCACGGGTCGCGTGCGGCAGACTCCTCCCCATGAGCCGCGTGATCGTCGTCGGAGCAGGCGTGGTGGGCCTGTCGTGCGCCATCCGGCTGCAGGAGGCCGGGCACCAGGTCGACGTGCTGGCGCGGGACCTCCCGCTGGAGACCACGTCGGCGGTGGCGGCGGCGATCTGGTACCCCTACCGCGCCTTCCCCGTCGAGCAGGTCACCGCCTGGGGTGCGGCGACCTACCACGAGCTCCACCGGCTCTCCGACCGGCCGGACTCCGGCATCACCATGCTCGAGGGCATCGAGCTGCACCGGCGCCGGACGGCGGACCCCTGGTGGCGCAGTGCGGTGCCGGAGCTGACCCGCGTCACGGCGATGCCCTCGCCGTACGTCGACGGGTGGGGCTTCCGCACCCCCGTGGTGGAGATGCCGGTCTACCTGCGCTGGCTGGTGCGGGTCCTCACCGAGGGCGGCGGCACCCTCACCCGGATGGCCCTCAACGCGCTGCCCGACCAGGCCGAGGTGGTCGTCAACGCGACGGGCCTCGGCGCCCGCATGATGTCGGAGGACGAGAGCGTGACCCCGGTGCGCGGCCAGGTGGTCCTCCTGGAGCAGTTCGGCCTGAACCGCTGGTGGCTCGACGCGGAGGGACCGACGTACGTCGTGCCTCGCTCGCACGACATCGTGGTCGGCGGGACCGACGAGGAAGGGGAGTGGAGTCGCACCCCGGACCCGTCGACGGCCGCCCGCATCCTCGAGCGCGCCGCCGTGCTGGTCCCCGAGCTCGCCGGCGCGAAGGTCCTGCGCCACCGGGTGGGACTGCGCCCCGCCCGGCCCCAGGTCCGCCTGGAGGAGGAGCCGGCCGGCGGCCCGGGTCGGGTCGAGCGGGTCGTGCACTGCTACGGCCACGGCGGCGCCGGGGTCACCCTGTCCTGGGGCTGCGCGGACGAGGTGGCGGCGCTGGTCGGTCCTGCGTGAGGGACTCCGGGGCCGTGACACACTGACCCGCGACATGAGCACGAGACGATCCACCGGGTTCCTGGCCGTCGCCTCGGCGGTCAACGGGCTGCTCGCCTACGTCTTCTTCGCCGTGGCGACCCGCTCCCTGGGGGCGGAGACCACCGCGCCCGTGTCGGTGCTGTGGACCTACTGGAGCTTCGCGGCCGCCGCGCTGACCTTCCCGCTTCAGCACTGGATCACACACTCGGTGACCGCGCACGGTGGGGAGGGGCAGGTCCGCTCCGGGCTGCCGCGGATGGCCGGGGTGATGCTCCTGGCCTCCACAGCGACAGGCCTGCTGGCCTGGCTGCTCCGCGAGCCGCTCTTCCGTCGCGACGACGCGTGGTTCCCGCTGCTGGTGGGGCTGCTCACCTTTGGATCGGCCTACATCGGTGTGGTGCGCGGAGCGCTCTCGGCCAGGCGGCAGTTCCTCGGACTCGGCTGGGCGCTCATGGCTGAGAACGGCGTGCGCGTCCTCGGGGTCGCCGCACTCGCGCTGTCCGGCGTGCAGGACCCCGTGCCCTACGGGCTCGTGCTCGTCGGCGGTCAGCTCGTCGGCCTCGCCTGGCCCACCGCGCTGGTGTTCTCGCGCGGCGTCGACCGTCCGCCCACCGGCTCGCCCCTCGCCTTCCTCGGTGGCGCGTCGGTCGCGCAGCTGCTCGGCCAGACCGTCCTCACCGGGGCACCGGTCCTGCTCGCGCTGCGGCTGGGCGCGCCCGCAGAGGTCACCGCGCTGTTCGCCGCCCTGGCGGTGTTCCGGGCGCCGTACACGCTTGCGCTGGGCGTGGTGCCCCAGCTGACCGGCAGGCTGACGCGGCTGGCCTCCCGGGGCGACGCCCCGGCGCTGCGGCGCGTGCGCAACCGCACCGCGGTGGTCACGCTCGTCGGCCTGCTCCCGGTCGGGCTGCTCGCCGCGTGGCTCGGCCCGCCGGTCCTCCGGCTCGTCTTCGGCGACGACGTCGTGCTCGAGGCGCCGGCCGTCGTGCTCGTCGCGGTGGGCTCTGCGGTCGCGGTGGCCAACCTCGTGCTCACCGTGCTCGCCATGGCCTACGGCCGGCCGGCGGCGGTCGTGCGGGCCTGGCTGCTGGGCGTGGTCACCGCCGGGCTCGTGTTCCTCCTCCTCGACGTCGCCGACCTCGAGCGGACCGCCACCGCCTTCCTGGTCGCCGAGGCGGTCGCGTTCCTCGCGCTGCTCGTCGCCGGCGGGAGTCCCCGCCGACGCTGAGCAAGGGGGTCAGTGGCCGAGCGTGCGGTACATCTGCTCGGTGGTGTCCTTGTGCGGCTTCCACCACGCCTCGTTCGCGCGGTACCACTCGATGGTCTGGGTGAGACCCTCACGGAGGTCGGAGTAGGCCGGCTCCCAGCCCAGCTCGCGGCGCAGCTTCGAGGAGTCGATGGCGTAGCGCAGGTCGTGGCCCGCGCGGTCCTTCACATGCTCGAACCAGTCCGTCGAGTGACCGGTGAGCTCGAGCAGGAGCTCGACCACCCGGAGGTTGCTGGCCTCGCCGTCGGCCCCGATCAGGTAGGTCTCGCCGACCGTGCCCCGTTCGAGGATGGCCACGACCGCGTCGTTGTGGTCATCGACGTGGATCCAGTCCCGGACGTTCGCCCCGGTGCCGTAGAGCCTCGGCTTCTGGCCGGTCAGCAGGTTGGTGATCTGACGCGGGATGAACTTCTCGACGTGCTGGAGCGGGCCGTAGTTGTTCGAGCAGTTGCTGATCGTCGCCTCGATCCCGAAGCTGCGGACCCAGGCGCGGACCAGGAGGTCGGCCGACGCCTTGCTCGCGGAGTAGGGGCTCGAGGGGTTGACCGGAGTCGCCTCGGTGAACCTCTGGGGGTCGTCGAGCTCGAGGTCGCCGTACACCTCGTCGGTCGAGATGTGGTGCAGGCGCACGCCGTGGCGCCGGACCGCCTCGAGCAGGTGGTAGGTGCCCACGATGTTGGACTCCACGAACGGCCACGGGTTGTTCAGCGAGTGGTCGTTGTGGGACTCGGCGGCGAAGTGCACGACCGCGTCGGACCCGGCCACCAGGCGGTCGACGAGCTCGGCGTCGGCCACCGAGCCGTGGACGAACCCGACCCGGTCGAGGACCGGTGTCAGGCTCTCCTTGCTCCCGGCGTAGGTCAGCGCGTCGAGGACGACGAGCTCCCAGTCCGGTCGGGTGCGGCTGACCCGCAGGACGAAGTTGGCGCCGATGAACCCGGCGCCTCCGGTGACGAGGATCTTCATGAGGGTGCGACCTCCGGTCTCAGGACAGGGCGGCGAGCGCCGCGTCGGTGAAGACTGCCACGACGCGGTCGCTCTGCTCCGCGGTGAGGGCGTTGAAGAACGGCAGGCGGAGCAGGCGTCCGCTGACGTCGGTCGAGACGGGGCACTCGGTCGGACGGTCGGCGAATCGTCGACCCGCGTCGGAGCTGTGCAGCGGCACGTAGTGGAACGTGGGCTGGATGCCGCGGGCGCGCATGTCGGTGAGGACCGCGTCGCGTGAGGTCTGGTCGGGCATGAGCACGTAGAACATGTGGTAGGCCGGCTGGGCGCCAGGGCGGACCTGCGGGAGCTGGAGGCCGTGCGCGGCGGCGAACGGGGCGAGGTCGCGAAGGTACCGCTCGAAGACGGCCCGCCGCTTCCCCTGGATCACGTCGCGCTTCTCGAGCTGACCGGTGAGGTAGGCCGCGAGCGTGTCGGACAGGCCGAAGGAGGATCCGGTGTCTCGCCAGGAGTACTTGTCGACCTGTCCGAGCATGAACGCCCGCCGGTCGGTTCCCTTCTCGTGGAGCACCCGAGCGCGGTCGATGTCCGCGGGGTCGTGGAGCAGCAGGGCGCCCCCCTCGCCGCAGACGAAGTTCTTGGTGTCGTGGAAGCTCTGCGCGGCGAACCGCCCGAAGCTGCCGAGAGGTAGCCCGTTCCAGGACCCGAAGAGGCCGTGTGCGTTGTCCTCGATCAGGGCGACGTCGGGACGGTCACGCAGCACCTCACGGATCCCGTCGATGTCGCACGGGATACCGGCGTAGTGCACCGGCACCACGGCCCGCACCGAGTCGTCGAGCAGCTCCGCGAGATGGGCGGGGTCGAGCCCGAGCGTCTCCGGCTCGACGTCGCAGAACAGCAGGCGGGCCCCCTGGCGGGCGAAGGCGAGCGCGCTGGTGGTGAAGGTGAAGTCCGGGACGATCACCGTGTCACCGGGCTTCAGGTCGAGCAGCATCGCGGAGAGCTCGAGCGCGGCGGTGCACGACGTGGTGAGGAGGACCTCCTCCGCTCCCGTGGCCTCCTGGAGGATCGCTGCGGCTCTCGCCGAGAACGGCCCGGCGGAGGAGGTGTGTCCCCCGGTCATGGACTCGAGCACGTAGGCCTGCTCGTCGCCCTCGAGCGAGGGGACGTTGAACGGGATCGGGCTGGCGTGTTCGGTCATGGGCGTTCCCTCATCTTCCTCTGGTCAGCGACGGGTCGGCCAGGGCAGGCCTCGGCCGACCAGCTCGCTCAGGGCCTGGTCGCCGGCGGCGAAGTAGTCGCGCAGCCGGTTCTCCAGGTCGGGGGAGAGGTCGGGTCTGGGGGTGTCACTCCGGTTCACACGGCCGGTCGGGGCCGGCGCGCGGAAGCCGGGGTCGGCCCCTACGGCAGCGTACAGGTCGGACACGGCGGACGGATCGGAGAGAAGATCGGCCAGGAAGTGCACGTGCACCCGGCCGGGGAAGGCGTCCCGCCAGGGCCCGAGACAGTCCGCGAACCGGCCGCGCTCGAGGTAGCCGAACGGGGAGACCGACGTCGCCGAGGGGTCCCACGGGCGGCTCGAGGCGAGGTTCTCGGTGAGTGCCTGCTCGAGGGGCCGCTGCTCGTAGCCGTGGTCGGTGCTGAACCGCCAGTTCGACACCGCGCGCTCCACGGGATCGCGCAGGAGCACCACGATGTCGGCCTCGCCGAGCACGCGCCTCGCGCGCCGGGCCGCCTCCGCGACCTCGAGGTAGCTGGTGCTCTTCTCGCCGTGGACGGTCTCGTCCCTGGCGTGGGAGAAGTACGTCGAGAGGTACCACTCCACGCCCTTGTCGACCACCTCGTCGGAGAGGAAGACCTTGGGCTCCGGGCGGGTGGGCCGTGCCATGACGATCTCGGGGTGGGCCTCGAGGAGCGTGTGGAGGTACGTCGTACCCGACCGCTGGGCGCCGATGACCAGGAAGTGGCGCCGCGTCATCATCCGACCCTCTCGATGACGTGGTAGGTCTCGTGGGCCGAGACCGTCTTGAGGGTGCGGACGACGTACTCGCCCAGCATCGACAGCAGCGCGATCGTCACGCCGTTGAAGATCCCCAGCAGCACGACGAGGGTGGTCCAGCCCTCCACGGGTGAGTCGACGAACAGGGCGCGGACCAGGTAGCCCACGCCGATCAGGAAGCTCAGTGCGGCGATCACGAACCCGGCCGCAGCGGCGAGCCGCAGCGGGAAGATCGAGTAGCTGAAGAGGATCGTGAGGACCAGCCGGAGGATCCGGACCAGGTTGTACTGGCTCGTGCCGACCTTGCGGGGCTCGTGGCGGACCGTCACGTTGGCCCTGTCGTGGGAGTACATCAACGCCTGGCCGGTGATGTAGGGCTCGGCGGTCCGCGAGGCGCAGATCCGTTCGACGACGTCGCGGCGCAGGATCCGGAAGTTGGAGACGGTCAGGTCCGGCGGCTGGAAGAACACCCGCCGGTTGATCAGGTCGATCACCTTGGTGCCCAGACGCCGGTAGCCCGCGGCCTGCTTGCTCTCGAAGCGGCCGAAGACGACGTCGTGGCCGTTCATCGCGGCGTCGATCAGCACCAGCGCCTGGTCGGGCGGGTTCTGCAGGTCGTCGTCCATCGTGATGACGTAGTCGCCGGTCGAGGCCCGGAAGCCGGCCAGGTTCGCGTTGTGCTGCCCGTAGTTCTTCAGCAGGTCGAGTGCCACGACGTGCTCGTGGTGCCGCGCCTTCTCGGCGATGACCTCCCAGCTGCCGTCCCGGCTGCCGTCGTTGACCAGGATCAGCTCGTAGGACAGCCCCGCGCGCTCGAACTCCTCGACGATGCGGTCGGTGGTCTCGCCGACGAGCTGAACGCTGTTGAACACGGGGACGACCACCGAGTAGGTGAACTCTCGGGGGTTCAGCCGGCGCGGTGACGGACCCTCCGTGCGGGGGCCCGTCGCCGGCGTGTCCTTGTCCAGGTCCACGGTCGGTCCCTCCGTCAGAACAGTCGGTCGGACGGGTCGTCCATGCCGCGCAGGGAATCGTAGTCGACCACGGCACAGGCGATGCCGCGGTCCTGGGCGAGGACCCTGGCCTGGGGCTTGATCTCCTGGGCGGCGAAGATGCCGCGCACCGGGCGCAGCTTCGGGTCGCGGTTGAGAAGCTCGAGGTAGCGGGTCAGCTGCTCGACGCCGTCGATCTCGCCCCGGCGCTTGACCTCGACGGCCACCGAGGCGCCGTCGGCGTCGCGACACAGCAGGTCCACCGGCCCGATGGCGGTGGGGAACTCCCGTCGTACGAGCGTCAGACCGTCCCCGAGGTGGGCGGGGTGCTCGGCGAGGAGCGCCTGGAGGTGCTTCTCGACGCCGTCCTTCTGCAGGCCCGGGTCGATCCCGAGGTCGTGGCTGGTGTCGTGGCTGATCTCCGTCAGGAGGATCCGGAGCGTGTCGTCGTCCTTGCCGGTGACCGTCCACTCCACGTGGCCGTCCTCGCTGGTCCCCTCGACCACCCTGCACGGCGGGGACATCCAGTTCAGCGGCTTGTAGGAGCCGCCGTCGGAGTGGATCAGCACCGAGCCGTCGGTCTTGACCAGGATCAGGCGCGTCGCCAGGGGCAGGTGGGCAGTGAGGCGGCCGGCGTAGTCGACCTGACACTTCGCGATGACGAGACGCACGGCAGGGAGGTTACCCGCAGGTGTCCTACCTCACGGCACCGGCGGTGGGATGCGTGCCATGATGCCGCCCATGACATCCGGACGTGACTTCCGCAGCATCGGTGTGATCGGCCTCGGCACGATGGGTGCCGGCATCGCCGAGATCTTCGCCCGCAACGGCTACTCGGTCGTCGGGGTGGAGCTCAACGACGAGGGGCTCGAGCGCGGGCGTCAGCACATCCAGCACTCCACCGACCGGGCGGTCAAGCGCGGCAAGCTCTCGGCGGCCGACCAGGCCGAGCTCGTCGGTCGCATCACGTTCACCACCGAGCTCGCCGACGTCAAGGAGGCCGACCTCGTGATCGAGGCGGTCGTCGAGAAGCTCGAGGTCAAGCAGGAGCTGTTCCGCCGGCTCGACGCGGTCGTGCGCCCCGAGTCGATCCTCGCCACGAACACCTCCTCGCTGTCGGTCACCGAGATCTCGACCGCCACCTCGCACCCCGGCCGCGTCGTCGGCATCCACTTCTTCAACCCCGCGCCCGTGCAGAAGCTCGTCGAGATCGTGCGCACCGTGGTCACCGAGCCCGACGTCCTCGACGACGTCGCGGCCCTGGCCCAGAAGCTCGACAAGACCCCGGTCGTCTGTGGCGACAAGGCCGGCTTCATCGCGAACACGCTGCTGTTCGGCTACCTCAACCACGCGGTCTCGATGTACGAGGCGCGCTACGCGAGCCGGGAGGACATCGACGCCGCCATGCGCTTCGGCACCGGCTACCCGATGGGTCCGCTGGCGCTGCTCGACCTGATCGGCCTCGACACCGCCTACGAGATCCTCGACACGATGTACAAGCAGGGCCGCGACCGGCTGCACGCCCCCGCCCCGATCCTCAAGCAGATGGTCACCGCCGGCATGCTGGGGCGCAAGACCGGCCGTGGCTTCTACACCTATGAGGCCCCCGACAGCCCGGTCGTGGTGCCCGACGCGATCACGCCGTCCGAGGACGACAAGGCGCAGCTGCGCCACGACATCCGCAGGGTCGGCGTCGTCGGCACCGGCACGATGGCCACCGGCATCGTCGAGGTGTTCGCCAAGTCCGGGTTCGACGTCGTGTACGTCGGACGCAGCGACGCCAAGGTCGACGGCGTCCGTGCGAGCATCGAGAGGTCGCTCGACAAGGCCATCCAGCGGGGCAAGCTCGAGGAGTCCGCCAAGGCCGAGGTCCTGGACAGGCTCACCGGCACCACGAAGCTCGACGACCTCGCCGACGTCGACATCGTGGTCGAGGCGATCGCCGAGGACCTCATGATCAAGACGGTGCTCTTCGAGAACCTCGACGAGATCTGCAAGCCCGGCGCGATCCTCGCGACGACCACCTCCTCGCTCCCGGTGATCTCGCTGGCGAAGGTGACCCGGCGACCCGAGGACGTCGTCGGCATGCACTTCTTCAACCCCGCGCCGATCATGAAGCTGGTCGAGGTGGTCAGCACGGTCAGCACGGCCGACGAGGTCGCCGAGACCACCCGGGCGCTGTGCGAACGTCTCGGGAAGGTCGCGGTCTCGTGCGGCGACCGGGCAGGCTTCATCGTCAACGCGCTCCTGTTCCCCTACCTCAACGACGCGGTGAAGATGCTCGAGGCGCACTACGCCAGCGCCGACGACATCGACACCGCGATGAAGTACGGCTGCGCCCTGCCGATGGGTCCCTTCGAGCTGCTCGACGTGGTGGGCAACGACGTCTCTCTGGCCATCCAGCGCGAGCTCTACCTCGAGTTCCGCGAGCCCGGCTTCGCGCCGGCGCCCCTGCTCGAGCACCTCGTCACCGCCGGCTACCTCGGTCGCAAGACCCAGCGCGGGTTCCGCGACTACACCACCCGGTGACCGACCGGGTCGAGACCTACCACGGCGAGGAGTACGTCGTACGCCGGGTCACCGGCTCCGCGGCGACCAAGCCGTACCGGTGTCCCGGCTGTGCGCAGACCATCCGACCGGCCACGCCCCACGTGGTGGCGTGGCCGGTCGTCCCGCACCTGCTCGCCGGGCCCGAGGGGTCCGGGATCGACGAGCGGCGGCACTGGCACACACCCTGCTGGAAGGCGCGTGACCGCCGCCGCTGAGCCCTGCTCCCGATACCGTGGGAGATGGAGCAGGTGATGAGGTGGAGGGGTTCGTGGAACCGTCCTCGACGCTCCGGTTGCTGGAGCGTGACCGAAGGGCCGCCGGCGTGCTCATCGGCGTGGTCGCCCTGCAGCTCACCATGTCCATCAGGTTCTTCTTCAAGTACGTCGAGGCCGCACCGTGGGCGGCCTACGGGCTCTACGTCGTCCTCGGGGTCGTCCTGTCTGCCGCGATCCTCCGGAGCAGCCGCCTTCTGCTGGTCCTGAGCCATCCCGGGACGCTCGCGGTGGCGCTGGCCATCCTGCTCGGCATGGTCCTGGTCGCCTACCCCAAGGCGGATGCCCTGAGGGCGGTCGGGCGCGGCTCCGACCAGGACGACTGCGTGCGCACCATGGTCGACAACATCCTCGCCGGTCGAGCCCCGTTCGGCTACGGCTACTTCGACGACCCGTGCTCGACCGGGCCGAGCGAGTTCTTCGTCTACTTCCCGGTCCACGCCTGGAGCACCTACTTCGTCGTGGTGCCGGTCCTGGCCATCCTGCTCGGCTACTGGGCGCTGACCCGGGTCACGGACCGCCCGGCGGCCGTGCTGCTCAGCCTGACCCAGCTCACCTCGTGGCTCTTCCTCGAGATGTCGGCCGTCGGGTCGGACATGCTCATTCTCGCCTGGCTCCTCGCCGCGGCGGTCGTGGGCGCCGTCCAGGGGCTCGACGGGCACGACACCGTCCTCACGGTGCTTGCGGGGGTGGCCTACTTCCTGTTCGCGGGAAGCCGGTTGCCCCTGGTGCTCACGGCCGCGGGGTCGCTCTGGGTCCTGCTCCTCGTGTTCGGTGCCCGGGCGCTGCGGTTCGTCGTCCCGGTCGCTCTCGCGACGGCCGCGACCTATCTCGGCACCTACGCGATGGCACCGTCCCGCTTCACCCCCGGCCACCTGGTCGGCAAGTCCGCGCGGATCTGGGACTACCTGGTCGGGGATGCCGGCCCCGTGCTCGGCGCGGCCATCGTCCTCGTCGTCCTCACGGCCGCCGCCGGCAGCGCGCGACCGGCTGCGAGAGCCTTCGCGCGACGGCACTACTACGGGGTGAACCTGGTGATCCTCGCGGTCCCGATGGTCGCCGTCGCGGCCTGGGACCTCTCGCGGCGTGACTTCGACCCGGCGCTGTTCGAGGGCCTTCACTACCTGTACTTCTGCGTGCCGATGCTGCTCGTCATGGCCGGGAGCAGGCTCAGCGCGGCCGCCGAGCGGACCGTCGGGCGGACCGTCGGGCCGGCGCTCGCCAGTGACACGACACAATGACCCCATGGCTGTCATCCGCGCGAACTCCGTCCTGCCTGCCCGTCGCGAGCCGGTCACCTTGCACACCGCCGATGGTCTCGAGCTGGTCGGGGAGCTGGCGACGCCGGCCGACCGTGAGCCCGTCGCCACGATCGTGTGCCTGCACCCGCTGCCCACGCACGGCGGGATGATGGACAGCCACATCTTCCGCAAGGCGGCCTTCCGGCTGCCTGCCCTCGCCGGGGTCGCCGTGCTCCGGTTCAACACCCGCGGCACCGAGAGCGAGCAGGGCCGCAGCGAGGGGGAGTTCGACCACGGCGAGGGGGAGCGGTACGACGTCGTGGCGGCCATCGAGTACGCCGAGTTCCACGACCTGCCCGCGATCTGGGTCGTCGGCTGGTCGTTCGGGACCGACCTCACGCTCATGCACGCCAACGACCCCGCGGTGCAGGGGGCCATCCTGCTGTCGCCGCCGCTGCGCTTCTCCGACGTCGAGCACCTGGAGGCGTGGGCCGAGTCGGGCAAGCCGCTGACCGCGCTGGTGCCCGAGCACGACGACTTCCTGCAGCCGCCGGAGGCCGAGGAGCGCTTCGCGATCGTCCCCCAGGCCGAGGTGGTCGGTGTCGAGGGTGCCAAGCACCTGTGGGTCGGCGACGCGGAGATGGTGCTCGACGAGATCGTCCGCCGCGTCGCCCCCGAGGTCGCCGTACCCCTTCCCCGGGAGTGGGACGGGGAGATGGAGACCGCCGACACCAGCTTCTACAACGACAAGAACCGCGGTGCGGTCAAGGACGTGCCCCGGCCGCAGCCGCTGCAGGACTGACCGACACGGCTAGCGGACCTCCTGCTGGGGGAGGAAGACCTCCTTGGTGATCAGCTGGATCGCCGCCGCTGTGGGGACCGCGAGCAGGGCGCCGACCACGCCGAGCAGCCCGGCGCCGACGAGGGCGGCGACCACGATCAGCGACCCGGGGATGTCGACCGCACGGCCCATCACGCGGGGGTACACCACGTAGTTCTCGAACTGCTGGTAGACGATGTAGAAGACCAGGGTGACCAGACCGATCTTCGGGTCGGTGGCGAACGCGATCGCGGTGACGATCAGGGCGCCCAACGTCGCGCCGATCATCGGGATCACGTCCAGGATCGCGACCACCGCCGCGAGGGCGATGGCGTACTCGCCGAGCCCGACGGAGAAGAGGAAGACCAGCGAGGCGAGCCCCGCCACGGTGGCGACGACGAAGGCCCCCGAGACGTAGGAGCCGACGTTGGCCAGGATCTGGTCGCCGAGGTAGGTGACCCGCTCCCGCCGGGTGGCGGGCGCGAAGCGGTAGAAGAACCGCTTGATCGCCGGCAGCGACGCCAGGAAGTACAGCATCAGCACGAGGATGACGAAGGCGTTCGCGATCGCCCCGAGCACGGCCAGGCCGGCGTTGAGCACGCCGCCGAAGGCAGCGCTGGCGAACTGGCCGCCCTGGAACGTCTCCTTGACGCGGTCGACGATGCCGTAGCGGTCGTCGAGGCTCTGGAAGGTCGCGTTGCTGCGCATCGCCTCCGCCCAGCTCGGTGCCTCTTCGGTGATCGTGGTGACCTGCGAGGTGATCAGCGGCACCACGGCGACCACGAACAGCGTGAGCGCCGCGAGGACGCCGAGACTCACGGTCAGCACCGCCCACGGCCGCTTCATCCCCCGTCGCAGGAAGAACTCGACCGCCGGGTTGAGGCCGACGGCGAGGAAGGCAGCGACGAGGATCAGCACGAGGATCGAACGGATCGACAGGATCTGCTGGCCGATCCAGAAAGCCAGCAGGGCGCCCACGGCACCCATGAACCCCATGTAGAACGCGGACGCCCGCTTCAGCGGGCGTCCCGGGGTGCCGTAGGCGTTCTCGGCGTCCTCCGCCGGGCGCCGGTCGACCAGGAACTCCTTCGACCGCTCCTCGGTCGTCAGCTCGTGGTGCTCCGCCTCGCGGGCCGCGCGCTGGGCGCGGCCCGCCGCTCCCTCTGCGCCGACGAGAGCGCCCTCTGCGCCCTCCCGGGCCTCCTGCGCGCCCTCCTGAGCCTCGTGCGCGCTCTCCTGAGCCCCCTCAGCGCCTTCGCGAGCCTCCTCGGCGGACTCCTCCGCCTCCTTGACCTCGTCGCGAAGGCGCCGCAGCTCCTCCTCTGGTCCGCTCACTTGCCGCCGGCGTCCTCGGCGGACGCCGGCTCGTCGCCCTGGGTCTTCGCGCCGGTCTGCGGGGCGGGCTTGCCGGCTTCCTTCTCAGGAGCCTTGTCGGCACCCTTCTCGGGGGACTGCTCCACAGGGTCGGCGAAGCCGGCGACGACGTCGCGCAGGGCACCGAGCTGGGCGACGATCGCGTCGCGCCGCTTCTGCACCCGGTCGACCTCGGCCCGGAGCCGGCCCAGCTCCTGCTCGGCGTCGGCCTGCCCGGAGGCCACCAGGCTCGCGGACTGGGTCTGGGCGGCCGCGACGATCTGCTCGGCCTCACGCCGGGCGCGGGTCAGCATCCGCTCGGCCTCGGTGTTCGCCTGGTCGCGGTGGGCGGTGGCCTGGGCCATCGCCTCGCGTGCCCGCTGCTCGGCCGCCTTGGCCCGTCCCTCGGCCTCCTGCACGATCTGGGCGGTCTCCGCAGTGGCGTTGCTGTGGTGCTCGGCCGCCTCGCGCGTGAGCCGCTCTCTCTCCACGGCCAGGGTGCGCCGCGCCTCCTGGACCTCGCGGTCCGCCGCTGCCCGGGCCTGCTCGGCCTCGCGACGCGCGCTGGTTCGCAGGGTGTTGCTCTCCTGCTCGGCGGCGAGCCGCAGCTGCTCGGCCTCCCGCCGGGCGCTCGCGAGCAGGTCCTCGGCCTCGGCATGGGCCATCTTGCGGTCCTGCTCGGCGTCGGCGGCCAGGCGGGCGCGGGTCTCGTCGAGCTCCTTGAGCTGCACGATCCGCATGTCCTCCGCGTCCCGCGAAGCGTGGGCGCGGAGTGCCTCGGCCTCCTTGGTGGCCTGCTTGCGGATCTCGTCGGCCTGGACCCGCGCCTGGGCCAGCACCTCGTCGGCCTGCTCCTCGGCGAGCCGGAGCATCTCGCTCGCGCGGCCGCCGAGACCGGCGTACGAGGGCTCGTTGTTCTCGGACAGCTTCTTGCGCAGCTCTCCGACCTCGCGCTCGAGTTGCTGGACGCGCCTGCGCGCGTCGTCGAGGTTGGCCGCGAGACCGGCGCGCTCGCCGGCCAAGGTGTGCATCTGCCGGTCGACAGCCGCCTGGTCGTAGCCGCCGCGGCGTACTACGGGGAAGCTGCGGCCGACGGCTGTGGCGCTCGAGGCCTCGCTCGCGGCCGGGAAGACCTGAGTGGCCTCGTCGGAGCCGTGGGGGTTGGAGTCGTCATCGAAGATTGACAGGCCGGATCGGTCGTTCATCGCGTTACCTCTACCTCGTGTGCGTGTTCGAAGAAGACTAGTGTCCCGGACCCACCACGTTAGTCCGCGCAGGCGCGAGGGACACGACACGAACCGGCCGCCGTACCACTTGGTGAGGAGTACGGCGGCCGGAGTGTGTCGAGCAGGGGATCAGACGCCCCGGAACCGGTTGATCTCGTCGAGGTGCTGGGCCCGCTTCTCCTCGTCGCGGACGCCGAGGCCCTCCTCGGGGGCCAGGCAGAGGACGCCGACCTTGCCCTGGTGGAGGTTGTGGTGGACGTCGAGGGCGGCCTGGCCGACGTCCTCGAGGGTGTAGCTCTTGGACAGCGTCGGGTGGATCTGGCCCTTCGCGATGAGGCGGTTGGCCTCCCACGACTCGCGGTAGTTGGCGAAGTGCGAGCTGATGATCCGCTTGAGGTTCATCCACAGGTAGCGGTTGTCGTACTCGTGCATGTAGCCCGTGGTCGAGGCGCAGGTGGTGATGGTGCCGCCCTTGCGGGTGACGTAGACCGAGGCGCCGAAGGTCTCCCGGCCGGGGTGCTCGAACACGATGTCGATGTCCTCGCCGCCGGTGAGCTCGCGGATCCGGGCGCCGAAGCGCTTCCACTCCTTGGGGTCCTGGGTGTGCTCGTCCTTCCAGAACCTGTAGCCCTCCTCGGAGCGGTTGATGATCAGCTCCGCGCCCATGTTGCGGGCGATCTGGGCCTTCTCCTCGTTCGACACGACGCAGATCGGGGTCGCGCCCCCGTTGAGGGCGTACTGCGTGGCGAACCCGCCGAGGCCGCCGGAGGCGCCCCAGACCAGCACGTTGTCGCCCTGCTTCATGTTGCCGCCGTTGGCGCTGACGAGCTGGCGGTACGCCGTGGAGTTCACCAGGCCGGGGGAGGCGGCCTCCTCCCAGGTGAGGTGCTCGGGCTTCGGCATCAGCTGGTTGGCCTTGACCAGTGCGACGTGGGCCAGACCGCCGAAGTTGGTCTCGAACCCCCAGATCCGCTGCTCCGGGTCGAGCATCGTGTCGTTGTGGCCGTCAGGCCCCTCGAGCTCGACGGAGAGGCAGTGTGCGACGACCCGGTCGCCCGGCTTCCAGTTGTGCACACCGAGGCCGGTCTTCAAGACGACGCCGGCGAGGTCGGAGCCGACGACGTGGTAGGGCAGGTCGTGCCGCTTGGCCAGGGGAGAGACGCGGCCGTAGCGCTCGAGGAAGCCGAAGGTCGACACCGGCTCGAAGATCGAGGTCCAGACGGTGTTGTAGTTGATCGCCGACGCCATCACCGCGACCAGCGCCTCGCCCGGGCCGAGCTCGGGGAGGGGCACGTCCTCGACGTGCAGCGACCTACGGGGGTCCTTGTCGCGGGTCTCGAGACCCTCGAACATGTCCACCTCGTCCTTGTGGACGGTGGCCGCCCTGTAGTGGTCGGGGATCTCGAGGGCGGCGAAGTCCTCCGGGGAGGTGTCGCCGGCCGTGATGGCGTCGAGGATGTGCTTCACAGGAGCTCCTGAGGGTTCCGGGTTAGCGGGGTTGCGGGGAATCTACCGACGGGTAACGGGCGTGTCAGCACCCTGTGACCTAGTTCTCTGCCGCCGGCTCGACCAGCTCGACGAGCACGCCGCCCGCATCCCTGGGGTGGATGAAGTTCACCCGCGAGCCCGCTGTGCCGCTCCGGGGCCGGTCGTAGAGCAGGCGCAGCCCGCGCTCGCGCAGCACCGCGCTGACGTGGTCGAGGTCGTCGACGCGGTACGCCAGCTGCTGCATGCCCGGTCCGGACCGGTCGAGGAACTTCGCGATCGTGGAGGTCTCGTCGAGCGGCGCCAGCAGCTGGATCGACGAGCCGGAGCCACCGACCGCGACCATCGCCTCGCGCACGCCCTGCTCCTCGTTGGTCTCCTGGTGGGTGACCTCCATGCCGAAGGCGTCGCGGTAGAACGCGATCGCCTCGTCGAGGTCGGGGACCGCGACGCCGACATGGTCGATGGCGGTGAACAGGTGCTGGGGCAGACCCGTGCTGGTTCCTGGGTTCGTCATGCCCGCCATCGTCGTACGACGGGCGGCGGAGCGGCGAGGAACTGTGAGATGCCCGACACCACGATCCTGACCCGACCCCCTCCCTGTGACGAGGGCAACGTGGGTATCGTCCCTGGCAACAGGACGTTTGCTCGCTGCTCAGGAGGCCCTCCCATGTCCGGATCCGTGATCGTCGCCGGTGCCCGCACCCCGATCGGCCGCCTGCTCGGCGGGCTCAAGGACCAGTCCGCCGCGGACCTCGGCGGAGTCGCGATCAAGGGCGCCCTGGAGAAGGCCGGGATCAGCGGCGACCAGGTGGAGTACGTGATCATGGGCCACGTGATCCAGGCCGGCGCCGGCCAGATCACCGCCCGCCAGGCCGCGGTCAAGGGCGGCGTGCCGATGAACGTCCCCGCGATCACCATCAACAAGGTCTGCCTCTCCGGCCTCAACGCGATCGCGCTCGCGGACCAGCTGATCCGCGCCGGCGAGCACGAGATCGTCGTCGCCGGAGGCATGGAGTCGATGACCAACGCCCCGCACGTGCTCCCCAAGTCCCGAGAGGGCTTCAAGTACGGCGACGTGAGCCTGGTCGACTCGATGGCCTACGACGCGTTGTACGACCAGTTCACCGACCAGGCGATGGGTGGCCTCACCGAGAGCTGCAACGTCGCCGCCCAGCAGCTGACCCGGCTGGAGCAGGACGAGTTCTCCGCGCGCTCCCACCAGCGCGCCGCCGAGGCCTGGAAGAACGGCGTGTTCGACGAGGAGGTCGTCCCCGTCGAGATCCCGCAGCGCCGCGGCGAGCCCGTCGTGGTGACCCAGGACGAGGGCGTCCGCGGGGACACCACCGCCGAGTCGCTCGGCAAGCTCCGCCCGGCCTTCAGCAAGGACGGCACCATCACCGCCGGCTCCGCCTCCCAGATCTCCGACGGCGCCGCGGCCGTGGTCGTGATGAGCAAGGCCAAGGCCGAGGAGCTCGGCCTCGAGTGGCTCGCCGAGATCGGCGCCTCCGGCCAGGTCGCCGGCCCCGACTCCACGCTGCAGATGCAGCCGGCCAACGCGATCGTGAAGGCCTGCGACAAGGAGGGCATCAAGCCCTCCGACCTCGACCTCGTGGAGATCAACGAGGCGTTCGCCGCGGTCGGCATCGCCTCCGCCCGTGAGCTCGGGCTGTCCGAGGACATCGTCAACGTCAACGGCGGCGCGATCGCGGTCGGCCACCCGGTCGGCATGTCCGGCGCCCGGATCGCCCTGCACCTCGCCCTGGAGCTCAAGCGTCGCGGTGGCGGCGTGGGGGCGGCCGCGCTGTGCGGCGGCGGTGGCCAGGGCGACGCGCTGATCGTCCGAGTCCCCTCTGCATGAGGCGCTCGACCGCGTCGGTACCCGAGCTCGTCGAGAGGGCACGGTCAGGTGACCCCCGGGCCGTCGCCCGGCTGATCTCCCTGGTGGAGGACGCCTCGCCGCTGCTGCGCGAGGTGATGGCCGGCCTGGCGCCGTACACCGGCAACGCGCAGGTCGTCGGCATCACCGGCTCTCCGGGCGTCGGCAAGTCCACCTCGACCTCCGCGCTGGTGGGCGAGCTGCGCCGCGCCGGCAAGCGGGTGGGTGTCCTCGCCGTCGACCCGTCCTCGCCGTTCTCGGGTGGCGCCCTGCTCGGCGACCGGATCCGGATGCAGGAGCACGCCCTCGACCGGGACGTCTACATCCGCTCGATGGCCTCCCGCGGTCACCTCGGCGGCCTCTCGTGGTCGACCCCGCAGGCTCTGCGTGTGCTCGACGCGGCCGGCTGCGACGTGATCCTCGTCGAGACCGTCGGCGTCGGCCAGAGCGAGGTCGAGATCGCCGGGCTCGCCGACACGACGCTCGTGCTGCTCGCGCCCGGGATGGGCGACGGCGTCCAGGCCGCCAAGGCCGGCATCCTCGAGATCGGTGACGTGTACGTCGTCAACAAGGCCGACCGGGACGGCGCCGAGCAGGTCCGTCGCGAGCTGCGCACCATGATCTCGCTCGCCGACCGGCCCGAGGGCTCCTGGAGGCCGCCGATCGTGCTGACCGTGGCGCAGGCGGGGCAGGGCGTCGACGAGGTGGCCGCGGCCATCGACGAGCACCGCGCGTGGATGGAGTCCGCCGGCGAGCTCGACCGGAGGCGGGTCAAGCGCGCGCGCGACGAGGTCGAGACGATCGCGGTGACCGCGCTGCGCGCCCGCTGGGGCGACGTGCACGAGCGCAGCGAGCTCGACGACCTCGCCGAGCAGGTCGTGGCGGGCAAGACCGACCCGTACCGCGCGGCCGACGCGCTGCTCGACGCGTTCACCGAGCTCGATGCCGCACGGCCCTGACCGCGTGCCTCCCACGTCGACCGGGCCGTCTCCGGTATAAACGGCAGACGGGGTGCGCCCTGCCGGCGTGCCGCGTCAGTACCGCCACACACTCGGGATGGAGAGCAGGATGAAGAAGGTCGTCTTGGCGGTCGTGGTCCTGTTCCTCGGCTTCTACCTGCTGCGGGACCCGGCCGAGCTGGCCTCGTTCTCGCAGAACGCCGTGGTCGCGCTGTGGAACATGGTGAGCGCGCTCTTCGAGGCGATCATCGACTTCCTCAACGCGTTGCTCGGCTAGGAGCGCCTCAGGTGGGGTGGTTCCTGCGGACCTTCGCCGACCCGCGGATCGGCAGGCACCTGCTGCGCGACGAGGGCGAGGTCATCGTCGACGAGGTCCACAAGCACTGGGTGGTCTACGCCAAGCCCTCGCTCGAGGCGTTGGTCGCGCTCGGGCTGGTCGTCGCGGGCCTGTTCATGCGCGTCGACATCGCCTGGCTGCCGTGGGTGCTGGCGGTCGCGCTGGCCCTGCACGCGTGGTGGAAGGCTCTCGGGGCGCACATGGACCGGTTCGTGATCACGAACATGCGCGTCTTCCGAGTCCATGGGGTGCTCGCCCAGCGGATGGCCACCATGCCGCTCGGCCGGATCCTCGACATCACGGTCGACAAGCCGGTCATGGGGCGGCTGCTCGGGTACGGCCACTTCGTCTTCGAGTCCGCCGCCCAGGAGCAGGGCCTGCGGGAGATCCGGTACGTCGGCCGTCCGACGGAGCGGGACCTCGCCATCCAACGGGTCGTCGCCCGGGCCGGTCTCCGCGGCCGCGGGCCGAGCACCGACCCGTCGCTACGTCACTGACGCCGACCCGGCGCGTGTGCAGGCAATCGGCTAGTGTCGCGGCCGTGAGTGCGAAGGGGCGTGCGACCAAGACGCTGCCGTTCGACCCGATCGACGAGGCCGCTCGTCAGTGGGGTCGGCGATGGGGCGCGGTCGAGCAGATGCACGCCGTCACGTCGCTCATGCGTGTGCAGCAGCTCGTGCTGGCCCAGCTCGACGACATCCTCCGGCCACACGGACTCACCTTCGCCCGCTACGAGGCGCTCGTCCTGCTGACCTTCTCCCGGGCCGGAGCGCTCCCGCTGGGGAAGATGGGGGAGCGGCTGCAGGTGCACCCGACATCGATCACCTCGATCATCGACCGGCTCGAGTCGGCCGGGCTCGTCGTACGTCGACGTCATCCCCAGGACGGGCGGGCGGTCCTTGCCGAGATCACCTCCGAGGGGCGGCAGGTGGTCGAGGCCGCGACGGCCGACCTCGTCGCCGCCGACTTCGCGCTCGGCTCCCTGGAGACCGAGCAGCTGCGCCAGATCTCCGAGGTGCTCAGGCCGGTCCGCCGGGCCGCGGGCGACTTCTGAGGAATGGACGTTGCCGTGCATATGGACGGCAACGACGGCTACTCGGACGACCGAGATGCCGTTTGCGTCCGTACGGACGGCAACGACGTCGTCGCTCGCGAGGCACCGGGTCGCCGCCGGGTCGACAGGGTTAGTTGGACGTCCTAGTATTTTCGGCATGACCGAGGCCACACCGCACCAGCCGACCACGCCGAAGCAGGACGCCCGCCGCCGCTGGCAGGAGCGCTACGAGCGGTCCCGGGTCCGGGAGGCGGACTTCACGACGCTGTCGGGTATGAAGGTCGACCCCGCCTACGGCCCGGTCGACGAGGACGCCTACCCCGGGTTCGAGAACATCGGCTGGCCGGGGGAGTTCCCGTTCACCCGAGGTCTGTACCCCACCGGCTACCGCGGGCGGACCTGGACGATCCGGCAGTTCGCCGGCTTCGGCAACGCCAAGCAGACCAACGAGCGCTACAAGATGATCCTCGGCCGCGGCGGGGGCGGGCTCTCCGTCGCCTTCGACATGCCCACCCTGATGGGCCGCGACTCCGACGACCCCAAGAGCCTCGGCGAGGTGGGCCACTGCGGCGTCGCGGTCGACACCACCGCCGACATGGACGAGCTCTTCGACCAGATCCCGCTCGGCGACGTGACCACGTCGATGACGATCAGCGGTCCGGCCGTGCCGGTGTTCTGTATGTACCTCGCCGCCGCCGAGCGCCAGGGCGTCGACCTCGGCGTCCTCAACGGCACGCTGCAGACCGACATCTTCAAGGAGTACATCGCGCAGAAGGAGTGGCTGTTCGCCCCCGAGCCGCACCTGCGGCTCATCGGTGACCTGATGGAGTACTGCGCCGAGAACATCCCCGACTACAAGCCGCTCTCGGTCTCCGGCTACCACATCCGCGAGGCCGGCTCGACCGCCGCGCAGGAGCTCGCCTACACGCTCGCCGACGGGTTCGCCTACGTCGAGCTGGGGCTGTCGCGAGGTCTCGACGTGGACGTGTTCGCGCCCGGCCTCTCGTTCTTCTTCGACAGCCACGTCGACTTCTTCGAGGAGATCGCGAAGTTCCGCGCCGCCCGGCGGATCTGGGCCCGGTGGCTGCGCGACGTCTACGGCGCGAAGAGCGAGAAGGCGCAGTGGCTGCGCTTCCACACCCAGACCGCCGGGGTCAGCCTGACCGCCCAGCAGCCCTACAACAACGTGGTCCGCACCGGCATCGAGGCGCTCGCCGCCGTGCTGGGTGGCACCAACTCCCTGCACACCAACGCCCTCGACGAGACCCTCGCACTGCCCAGCGAGCAGGCCGCGGAGATCGCCCTGCGCACCCAGCAGGTGATCATGGAGGAGACCGGCGTGGTCAACGTCGCCGACCCGCTCGGCGGCTCCTGGTACGTCGAGGCCCTCACCGACGAGATCGAGGCCGAGGCGGAGGCGATCTTCGACAAGATCCTCGCCATGGGTGGCTCGACCCTCACCTCGAAGGACACCGAGGCACTCGCCGAGACCATGCGGCGCAGCACCGGCGACCCGAGGAACGGCGAGTGGCCGGTCACGAAGGGCATCCTGCGTGGTATCGAGGACGGCTGGTTCATGTCCGAGATCGCCGAGGCCGCCTTCCAGTACCAGACCGCCCTGGAGAAGGGTGACAAGAAGATCGTCGGCGTCAACTGCCACACGGACTCGATCACCCACGACCTCGAGATCCTCCGGGTGTCCCACGAGGTCGAGGTCGAGCAGGTCCGCGAGCTCGGTGCGCGCAGGCAGAGCCGCGACACCGCTGCGGTCGAGACCGCGCTGGCGCGGATGATCGAGGTCGCGCGGACCGAAGAGAACATGGTCCCCGCCATGCTCGACGCCTGCCGGGCCGAGGCCACGCTCGGCGAGATCTGCGACGCCCTCCGCGAGGAGTGGGGGGAGTACCGCGAGCCCGCGAGGTTCTGAGCGGCCACGTCTGGAAGCATGCGGAGACATGGAGGAGCTTCGTCGCGTCCTGAACGGACTGCCCGACCAGCCACGAGTCGTGGCCTCCGGCAACTTCGCCACCCCGTGGCAGCTGCTCGAGGAGGTCGACCGGCTGCTGCCGACGTACCGGCTCTCGGTGCTCAACGCCCAGCACGGCATTCCCGACCGGGAGGGTGTCGAGCTCGAGACGAGCTTCGTCGGCGTGGGGATGAGGTCGAGCCCGCGACTGCACTACTTCCCCTCGCGGCTGTCGCTGGTGCCGACCCTGTTCGCACGTGCCAACCCGCCCGACGTGGTCCTGCTGCACACGTCGTTGCCGCGTGACGGGAAGGTCTCGCTGGGCACGGAGGTCAACATCCTGCCCTCCGCGATCGAGGCGGTACGACGCCGCGGCGGTGTCGTGGGCGCCCAGGCGAACCGCCTGATGCCCTACACGTTCGGGGACGCCGAGATCGACCTCGACGACGTCGACGTCCTCGTCGAGGTGGACGCTGCGCTGGCCTCCCCTCCTGAGGTGTGTCTCGACGAGGCCTCGGCGCGGATCGGCGAGCTCGTGGCCGGCCGCGTCCACGACGGCGCCACCCTGCAGGCCGGCATCGGCGCCGTACCTGACGCCACCCTGGGGGCGCTGCAGCACCGTCGCGGGCTTCGGGTGTGGACCGAGATGTTCAGTGACAGCGTCCTGGAGCTCGAGCGCACTGGGGCGCTCGACACCGACACCCCGATCACGACCTCCTTCCTGTTCGGCTCCCCTGAGCTCTACGCCTGGGTCGACGGCAACCCTCGGGTGCGCATGGCGCGGACCGAGACGACCAACGACCCCGCTCGGATCGCCCGGAACACCGCGATGACCAGCGTCAACACCGCGTTGCAGGTGGACCTGTTCGGCCAGGCCAACGCCTCGCGCATCGGCGCCAAGATCTACTCCGGCTTCGGCGGGCAGACCGACTTCATCGTTGGAGCGCTGCACAGCCGGGGTGGCCAGGCGATGATCGCGCTGCGCTCCTGGCACCCGAGGGCGGACCGGTCCACGATCGTGCCGCTGGTCGACGAGCCGGTCACGTCCTTCCAGATGACTGCCGTGGTGACCGAGCAGGGTGTGGCCGAGGTCTTCGGCCACGACCAGAAGTCGCAGGCGCGCCACCTCATCGAGCACGCCGCCCACCCGTCGGTGCGCGAGGAGCTGTGGGAGGAGGCCCACGCCCTCAGCCTGGCGTGACGATCGGGGAGCCCGCTGGCCCACGCGACCGGGCATCCGGGAAGATGGGGGTCATGAGCACGCCTTCGTTCTCGCGCCCCGGCGCCATCGACCTGTCCGCCCTGAAGCGACCCGCCGCGCCCGCGCCCGGACAGGGCGGCCCCTCCGCGGCCGCCGCCGGTACCTACTCCGTCGAGCTGGACGAGCAGAACTTCCAAGCCGAGCTCCAGGGCGCCGGCAGCGTGCCCGTCGTGCTCGTGTTCTACTCCACGCAGATGCCGGCGAGTGTCACGCTCGCCGACGACCTCGACACCCTCGCGACGGAGTTCGAGGGGCGCTACCTCCTGGGCCGCGTGGACGTCGACGCCGCCCCGGGGATCGCCCAGGCGCTGCAGATCCCGTCGGTGCCGCTCGTCGCCCTCGCGATGGGCGGCCAGCTGGCCCCGCTGCTGCAGGACGCCCCGCCGATCGACCAGCTCCGCCAGGTGATGACCCAGGTGCTGCAGGCGGCCGTGGCCCAGGGGCTCTCCGGCCGGGTCGCGCCGCGTGGGGAGACCCCCTCGGAGGACGCCGAGGAGCACGTGGACCCGAGGCACGCCCCGGCGCAGGACGCCTTGGCCGCCGGCGACATCGACACCGCGGTGGCGGAGTACCAGAAGCTCGTCGACGCCAGCCCCGCTGACGCCGAGGCCGCGGGTGGTCTCGCGATGGCGAAGGTGCTCCAGCGGGTGGGACACCTCGACCCCGGCACCGCGCAGGAGGTCCGCAAGGCGGGGGCCGAGCGGACCGACGACGTGGACGCCCAGACGATGGTGGCCGACCTCGACCTCCTCGGAGGACACGTCGAGGACGCCTTCAGCCGGCTCATCGACCTGGTACGACGTACCTCCGGCGACGACCGGGAGCGTGCCCGCACGCACCTGGTGGCACTGTTCGCCGCCGTCGGCAACGAGGACCAGCGCGTGCTCGACGCGCGTCGAGCGCTCGCCTCGGCGCTGTTCTGATCAGCCGCGGCCGGACTCGGTGTACGACGGTCCTTCACCGCGCGCGACGGCCAGGGCCGACTCGATCCGCCGCGCGGTGAAGTCGGCGCACCGCTCGCGCACCTGCGCAGGCGTGCAGAACTCCGCGTCGAGGATCTCCCGGGGCTGGGGGACCACCTGCTCGACGAGGTGCGTGTCGTGCACCCCGCCGTCGAAGACCAGGCAGACCGCGTCGTCCCAGCCGCTCCAGGACGGGAGCCAGTCGGTCAGCAGCAGCGCGCCCGCCTTGATCTCCAGAGCGAGCTCCTCGGCGACCTCGCGGGTGACCGCGAGCTGGGGCGACTCGTTCACCTCCACGACTCCCCCGGGGAGGTCCCAGTCCTGCTTGTAGGTGAGCCGGCAGAGCAGGACCCGGCCCTCCGGGTCGCGCACGAGCATCTGGGAGATGGCGCGCTTGCGGGGGAGGAAGGAGTTCAGCAGCTCCCGGAACGCCTCGGGTTCCGTGATCGGTGGGTCGGTCGCCAGCCTGGCGAAGAGCACCCGGTCGGAGCGGCCGCCCTCGTGCCTGCCGTGACCGCGCACGACGCCCTCACGCCGAAGGCCGGAGCGGGTGGCCACGCGCATCGCGGGCTCGTTGTCCGCCGGCACGTACGCCTCGACCCGGCCCAGCCGCAGGCCGCGGAACGCGTAGTCGACGAGCACGTTGACCGCGCGGGTCGCGAGCCCCCGGCCCGTGAAGGCGGGGTCGAGCTCCCAGGTGAGCCGGCCGATGGCGTCGCCCGCGACCGTGACGCAGACGGCGCCGATCTCACGGTCCTGGTGCACCACGGAGAACAGGTGGGCATCCTGGCCCGGCCCGGTCCCCTCGCGTCGCGGACGCAGGACGACGGTGCCGTCGGTCAGCTCACTGCTCACCCTCGAACCTTAGCCACAGCGCCCCCAGCGGCGGGACGCTGAGGGTCGTCGACGCCGGCTGGCCGTGCCACGAGGACTCCTCGGCCTCCACGGCCCCCATGTTGCCCACGCCGGAGCCGGAGTAGATCTCGGCGTCGGTGTTGAGCAGCTCGGTCCACCGGCCCGCCTCGGGGAGGCCCACCCGGTATCCGTGGTGGGGGACTGCCGAGAAGTTGACGATGCATGCCAGCAGGTCGCCGCGCCGTCCTGAGCCGGTCGCAGGCTCCGCGCCGCGACGCAGGAAGCTGAAGACGTTGTTGGTCGCGTCGTTCGCGTCGATCCAGGCGAAGCCGGACTCGTCCTGGTCCAGCGACCAGAGGGCCGGGGTCTCGGCGTAGAGGCGGTTCATGTCGCGCACGAGCGACTGGACGCCGCGGTGCTCGACGTGGTCGAGCAGCCACCAGTCGAGCTGCCGGCTCTCCGCCCACTCCGACTCCTGGGCGAACTCCGAGCCCATGAACAGCAGCTGCTTGCCGGGGTGGGCCCACATGAACGCCAGGTAGGCCCGCAGGTTCGCCAGCTGGCGCCAGCGGTCGCCGGGCATCTTGCGCAGCAGGGAGCCCTTGCCGTGGACCACCTCGTCGTGGCTGATCGGCAGGATGTAGTTCTCGGAGTAGGCGTAGACCATCGAGAACGTCATCTGGTGGTGGTGGTACTGCCGGTGCACGGGGTCGTTCTGGATGTAGCCGAGGCTGTCGTGCATCCAGCCCATGTTCCACTTGAAGCCGAAGCCCAGTCCGCCGAGGTGGGTGGCCCGGGTGACACCGGGCCACGAGGTGGACTCCTCGGCGATCGTCATCGCGCCCGGCACGCGCCGGTAGCAGGTGGCGTTCATCTCCTGGAGGAACTGCACCGCCTCGAGGTTCTCCCGACCGCCGTAGACGTTCGGCGTCCACTGGCCGTCCTCGCGGGAGTAGTCGAGGTAGAGCATGGAGGCGACGGCGTCGACCCGCAGACCGTCGACGTGGAACTCCTCGAGCCAGTACAACGCGTTGGCCACCAGGAAGTTGCGGACCTCCTTGCGACCGAAGTTGAAGACGTAGGTGCCCCAGTCGGGGTGCTCGCCGCGGGTCGGGTTGGGGTCCTCGTAGAGCGGGGTGCCGTCGAAGCGGGCGAGGGCGAACTCGTCCTTGGGGAAGTGCGCGGGGACCCAGTCGACGATCACGCCGATGCCGGCCTGGTGCAGACGGTCGACGAGGTGCCGGAAGCCGTCGGGGTCACCGAACCGCGCCGTCGGGGCGTAGTACGACGTCACCTGGTAGCCCCACGAGCCCCCGAACGGATGCTCCATGACCGGCAGGAGCTCGACATGGGTGAAGCCGAGGTCCTGGAGGTAGGGGACCAGCTCGTCGGCGAGCTCGGCGTAGGTCAGCGGGGTGTCGCCGTCGCGCTTCCGCCACGACCCGAGGTGCATCTCGTAGACCGACATCGGTCGCGCGTGCACGTCGGTCGTCTGCGCCCGCTCGGCCATCCAGGTGTCGTCGCTCCAGGTGTAGCCGGAGTCGAACACCACCGAGGACGTGTGCGGCGGGACCTCGGTGTGGAAGGCCATCGGGTCGGCCTTCTCGCGCCAGTGGCCGTCCGCGCCGAGGATGGCGTACTTGTACCTGGTGCCGGAGCCGATCCCGGGCACGAACAGGTCCCACACACCGGAGGTGCCCATCTGGCGCATGGGGTGCTCGCGGCCGTCCCAGTCGTTGAAGTCGCCCTTGACGCGGACGCCCCGGGCGTGGGGCGCCCAGACGGCGAAGGAGGTGCCGGTGACCGGTCCCTGAGGCGAGTCGTAGGTGCGCACGTGGGAGCCGAGCACCTTCCACAGCTCCTCGTGGCGGCCCTCGTTGATCAGGTGGATGTCCATCTCGCCGAGGGCAGGGAGGTAGCGGTAGGCGTCGTCGACCCGGCGCGGGTCACCGCCGCCGTAGACCACGTCGAGCCGGTAGTCGGGGACCTCGGACACGTCGAGCACCCCGACCCAGATCCCGCCGTGCTCGTGCTCGAGCGACACCGAGCCGCCGTCGTGCACGACCGTGACGGAGTCCGCGAGCGGCCGCAGCACCCGTACCGTGACCGCCCCCGCGTGCTCGTGGGCACCGAGCACGGCGTGGGGGTCGCCGTGCTCTCCGGCCACGATCTGGTCCAGGACGTGCCGGTCGAGGGGCAGGGCTGTGGCTATGCTCATCGGTCGCTTGCCTCCTGCGTGGGATGGGGTTCAGGGGTGCTGGTGAGCCGGGCGATGGCCGAGACCGGGATGTCGACCCAGCTCGGGCGGTTCCGGGTCTCGTAGACCGCCTCGTAGACGGCCTTGTCCGCCTCGTAGGCCCGCAGCAGCGTCTCCTCGTGCGGGTCCGGCGCAGTCACCGTCCCCTCGGGCGTACCCGCCTCCGGCTCGAGGTAACCGGCGAGGAAGGCGTCGCGGTTGCGCTCGGCCCACTCGCGGGCGCGGTAGGCGATCTGCGGGGTGTGGTCCTCGACGTCACGCTCGACGACGTGGGCGGCGTAGTCGAAGGAGCGCAGCATCCCCGCGACGTCACGCCAGCGCGAGTCGGGCCGGACCCGCTCGGACAGCGGCTTGGCCGGCTCGCCCTCGAAGTCCACGATCTTCCAGCCTCGGGTCGTGCGCAGGGTCTGGCCGAGGTGGTAGTCGGCGTGGACGCGCTGCACCACCACCGGCTCCTCGATCGCGGCGACCTCCGCGAAGGTCTCCTCCAGCGCCTCGCGGTGCGGCGCGAGCTCCGGCACGACCGCAACGGCCGCGGCGAGCCGTTCGCGCATCGCCGCCGACAGCGCCGCGAGCTCGTCGGGACCCCAGGTGTCGGTGGGGAACTCGTGCGCGAGAACCCGGTGCACCTCGGCGGTCGCGCCGCCCAGGCGGTGTGCCTCCGCGGCGAAGTCGCCACCGACCTCGTCGGCGTGGAGGTCGGCCTCCGCGAACAGGTCGCGCACGCTGGCGAGGGCGATGTCCCAGCCGTCGCTGGCGGTGCGCAGCAGCTGCTGGAGCATGGCCAGCTGTATCGGCTCGTCCCCGTCGTGGGCGGGAGCCTCGAGCCAGCCGTACAGCTCGGCGATGTTGTGGCACTCGGCCCGGGTGAGCGCGTCGTGGATCTCGATGTCGGGGTTGCGACCGGGCGTGACCTTGCGGAACACCTTCATCAGCGCGTCCTCGCCGAAGCGGACCGAGGAGTTGCTCTGCTCGCCCGAGAACAGCGAGGAGTGCGCCTCGAGGTCGAGCTCGTGGCCCTCCAGCCGGTGGAAGACGAGCTCGTCGTTGCTCTCGCGGCGGACGAAGGACTCCAGCCACTGGTGGGTCGCCCGGCGGTCGTGCATGGCGTCGTAGACGTGCACCTCGCCGAGCTCGCCGTCGGTCCAGCTGCCGACCCGCGCGTGGGCGATCCGTTCCTGCGGCTCGGCGTAGTAGGCGAGCGGGACCTGGTACAGCTCGGTCTGGCCGTCGGCGTAGGACACCGTCGCCAGCTCGATGCGGGCGTACGGCGCGCCGGCCTCGGGGGACGGGTCGAGCCACCGGAGCCGGCGTACGTCGGACACGCGCATGTCGCGGCCCTTGCCGCCGAACCACCGCGCCTCGGCGACGTAGGCGGTGACTGCCTGGAGGATCCGGTCGTCGATCTGTGCGGTCACGGTGCGAGGGCCTCCTCGACGGGGGCGGGTCGGGGGAGCCGGAACCAGTAGAAGCCGTAGGCACCCAGGGTCAGCAGGTAGGGCAGCTCGCCGACCCGCGGGAAGCGCACGCCGCCGAGCAGCTCGATCGGCTCCACGCCCTCCCAGCGGCGCAGGTCGAGCTCGACCGGCTGCGGGAAACGGGACAGGTTGTTCACGCACAGCACCGAGTCGACGGAGCCGTCGGGAGCGACGTACTCGCGCACGTAGCTGAGCACGCTCGGGTTCGAGCCGCCGAGGTCGGTGAAGTCGCCGAGGCCGAACGCCTCGTGCTTCTTGCGGGCGTGGATCATCCGCCGGGTCCAGTGCAGCAGCGACGAGGCGTTCTCGAGCTCGGTCTCGACGTTCACGCGCTGGTAGCCGAACACCGGGTCCTGGATGACCGGGAGGTGCAGCTTGCCGGGCGTGGCCACCGAGAAGCCGGCGTTGCGGTCAGGGGTCCACTGCATGGGCGTGCGCACGCCGTCACGGTCACCGAGCCAGATGTTGTCGCCCATGCCGATCTCGTCGCCGTAGTAGAGGACGGGCGAGCCGGGCAGGGAGAGCAGGAGCGCGGTGAACAGCTCCATCTGGTTGACGTCGTTGTCGAGCAGGGGCGCCAGCCGGCGGCGGATGCCGATGTTCGCCTTCATGCGGGGGTCCTTGGCGTACTCGCCCCACATGTAGTCGCGGTCCTCGTCGGCGACCATCTCCAGGGTCAGCTCGTCGTGGTTGCGCAGGAAGATGCCCCACTGGGCGTTGTCGGGGATCGCCGGGGTCTGCTCGAGGATCTCCGAGATCGGGAAGCGCGACTCCCTCCGCACGGCCATGAAGATGCGCGGCATGACGGGGAAGTGGAAGCACATGTGGCACTCGTCGCCGCCCTTGTCGAAGTCGCCGAAGTAGTCGACGACGTCGGCCGGCCACTGGTTGGCCTCGGCGAGGAGCACCTTGTCGGGGTAGTGCTCGTCGACGTAGCTGCGCACGACCTTGAGGAAGTCGTGGGTCTCCTTGAGGTTCTCGCCGTTGGTGCCTGGTCGCTCGTACAGGTAGGGCACGGCGTCGAGGCGGAAGCCGTCGATCCCCATGTCGAGCCAGAACGTCAGCGCCTCGATGATCGCTTCCTGCACCTTCGGGTTGTCGAAGTTCAGGTCCGGCTGGTGTGAGTAGAAGCGGTGCCAGAAGTACTGCTGGCGGACCGGGTCCCACGTCCAGTTCGACGCCTCGGTGTCGACGAAGATGATCCGCGCCTCGTCGTACAGCTCGTCGGTGTCGGACCACACGTAGAAGTCGCCGTAGGGCCCGTCCGGGTCGCTGCGGCTGGCCTGGAACCACGGGTGCTGGTCCGACGTGTGGTTCATGACGAAGTCGATGATCACGCGGATGCCGCGGGCGTGGGAGGCGTCGAGGAAGGTGTGGAAGTCCTCGACCGTCCCGCACTCCGGGAGGATGTTCGTGAAGTCGGCGACGTCGTACCCGCCGTCACGCAGCGGCGAGGTGAAGAACGGCGGGACCCACAGGCAGTCCACGCCGAGCCACTCGAGGTAGTCGAGCTTCTCGGTGAGCCCCTTGAAGTCGCCGACCCCGTCGCCGTTGGAGTCCTTGAACGAGCGGACCAGCACCTCGTAGAACACGGCCCGTTTGAACCAGTCGGGCTCGCGGTCGGGCAGCCCCTCCGCAGTTCCCATCTGTGTGGGGTCGCCGGCGGGGTCGGTCAGGGGCAGGGTCACAGGTGTGGCCTCCGAACGGTGAAGATGTGGGCGGGCTGCCGGTGCGGGTCGAGACGGACGTAGTTGTGCTCGCCCCAGGTCCACGTCTCGCCCGTCAGCTCGTCGTGCACCGCGAACCGGTCATGCCAGTCCATACCCAGCGCGGGCAGGTTCAAGTGCACCGTGGACTCGCGGGTGGCGTGCGGGTCGACGTTGACCACGATGATCAGCACGTCGTCCTCGTGGCGGTCGTCGCCCGGGCCTTCGGCGTGCTTGGAGAAGACCAGGATCGACTCGTCGTCGCTGTGGTGGACGGTGAGGTTGCGCAGCTGCTGGAGTGCCGGGTGGCGGCGACGGATGTCGTTGAGCCGGGTGAGGTACGGCGCGAGGGTGTTCCCCGACCGCTCCGCTCCCTCCCAGTCACGGACCCGGACCTGGAACTTCTCGGAGTCGAGGTACTCCTCGCTGCCGGGCTTGACCGCCACGTGCTCGAACAGCTCGAAGCCGGCGTAGACCCCCCAGCTCGGCGAGGCGGTGGCCGCGATGGTGGCCCGGATCCGGAACGCCGCCGGTCCGCCGTACTGCAGGTAGGCGTGGAGGATGTCGGGGGTGTTCACGAAAAGGTTCGGCCGCAGCACGTGGCTGGTCTCGTGGGACAGCTCGGTGAGGTACTCCTCGAGCTCCCACTTGGCGTTGCGCCAGGTGAAGTACGTGTAGGACTGGTGGAAGCCCACCGTCGCCAGCGTGCGCATCATCGCGGGCTTGGTGAACGCCTCGGACAGGAAGATCACGTCCGGGTCGGTCTTCTGGACCTCGGTGAGCAGCCAGTCCCAGAACTCGACGGGCTTGGTGTGCGGGTTGTCGACCCGGAAGATCCGGACCCCGTGCGACATCCAGTGGCGTACGACGCGCAGCACCTCGGCGTAGATGCCTTCGGGGTCGTTGTCGAAGTTGACCGGGTAGATGTCCTGGTACTTCTTCGGAGGGTTCTCGGCGTAGGCGATCGACCCGTCCGCGCGGGTGGTGAACCACTCGGGGTGGCTGCTGACCCAGGGGTGGTCGGGTGCGGCCTGGAGCGCCAGGTCGAGGGCCACCTCGATGCCGAGCTCGCCTGCCCGGGCGACGAAGTCGTCGAAGTCCTCGAGCGTGCCGAGGTCGGGGTGGACGGCGTCGTGACCGCCCTCGTCCGAGCCGATGGCCCACGGGGAGCCGGGGTCGCCCTCCTCGGTCACCAGCGTGTTGTTCGGACCCTTGCGGTTGACCTTGCCGATCGGGTGGATCGGCGGCAGGTAGAGCACGTCGAAGCCCATCGCGGCCACCGCGTCGAGACGCTTGGCGGCGGTCCGGAGGTTCCCCGAGACGACCCTGCCGGTCCGCTCGTCGACGTAGGCGCCCTCGCTGCGGGGGAAGAACTCGTACCACGAGCCGTACAGCGCACGGGGACGGTCGACGTACAGCTTGTAGGGGCCCTCGCTGGTGACCAGGTCCCTCAGTGGGTGCCGGTCGAGCACCTCGTCGACCGCGGGGGAGACCGCCGCGGCGTAGCGGACGTCCTCGGGCCGCCTGGTGTCGCGCATCGCCGCGATCGCGTCCTCGAGGGTCCGACGGTCCTGCGCGGCGGTCCGCTTCGGGCCCGCCGCGAGGCCCTCGGCCACCCGCTCGAGGAGCAGCACGCCCTCCGCGAACATCAGCTCGACGTCGATGCCCGCGGGGATCTTGATCCCGGCGTTGTGCCGCCAGGTGGCGACCGGGTCGGACCAGCCCTCGACCTCGAAGGTCCAGGCCCCCGGCTCGTCCGCGGACACCGTGGCACGCCAGAGGTCGGGCTCGGTCGGGTCCTTGCTCATCCGGACCCAGGGACGGCGCTTGCCGTCGGGTCCGGTCAGCACCACGTCCGCGTTCAGCCCGTCGTGGCCCTCGCGGAAGACGAGGGCGGTGATCTCGAAGGGCTCGCCGACCACGGCCTTCGCCGGGTAGCGGCCGAGGTCGACCACGGGTGCGACGTCCATGATGGGAATTCGTCCAACCATGGCCTCCAATCTGTCCGATCGCGACGACCTCTGCAAGTAACGGTTGGATCGTTCAGATCTGGGTACGTTGGCCGGCTCGCCGCCCTGGCCTGGGCATTTGCCGGGTGTCCACCCCGGGAATGGTTGGAACGATCCATTCTCTGTAGAGTCGGCGGGCGTGAGAGCTATCCGTCGATTCACCGTCCGCCCCGTGCTGCCCGACCGGCTGGCCGCCGTCGGGGACCTCGCCCAGAACCTGCGCTGGTCCTGGCACCCGCAGACCCAGGACATCTTCGCGACCATCGCGCCGCGCACCTGGGAGAGCTGCGGTCACGACCCGGTGCGCCTTCTCGGCGCGGTCCCGGTCGAGCGCCTCGACGAGCTGGCGCGCGACGAGGAGTTCCTGACCCGGCTCGACGCCGCCCGCGCCGACCTCGACGAGTACCTCACCCGGGACCGGTGGTACCAGTCGCTCGGCGAGGAGGCGCCGCGGTCGATCGCCTACTTCTCCCCGGAGTTCGGCATCACCGCCGTTCTCCCGCAGTACTCCGGCGGTCTCGGCATCCTGGCCGGAGACCACCTCAAGACCGCCAGCGACCTCGGCGTGCCGATCGTCGGCGTCGGCCTGCTCTACCGCCACGGCTACTTCAAGCAGTCCCTGTCGCGCGAGGCGTGGCAGGAGGACACCTACCCCGTCGTCGACCCTGACGGGCTGCCGCTCTCGCTGCTGCGCGAGGCGGACGGCACGCCCGCCCAGGTCGTCGTGGGGCTGCCCGGCGAGGACGAGCTCACGGCCCGGGTCTGGGTGGCCCAGGTCGGCCGTGTCCCGCTGCTGCTCCTCGACTCCGACGTCGAGGAGAACACCGAGATCCTGCGGGACGTCACCGACCGGCTGTACGGCGGCAACACCGAGCACCGCCTCCGCCAGGAGATGCTGCTCGGCATCGGCGGGGTCCGGGCGCTCCGGGCGTACTCTCGCATCACCGGAGCCGAGGCACCCGAGGTCTTCCACACCAACGAGGGCCACGCGGGCTTCCTGGGCCTCGAGCGGATCCGTGAGCTGACCGAGGGTGCCACCGCCCTCGACTTCGACACCGCGCTGGAGGTCTCCCGCGCCGGCACCGTCTTCACCACGCACACCCCGGTGGCCGCCGGCATCGACCGTTTCCCCCGCGACCTCGTGGAGCAGTACTTCGGCGGGGAGAACGCCGCGCACGGCGTCCCGGTCGACCGGATCCTCGCGCTCGGCGCGGAGGACTACGAGAGCGGCGACCCGGCGGTGTTCAACATGGCCGTCATGGGCCTTCGCCTGGCGCAGCGGGCCAACGGCGTCTCGCAGCTGCACGGCAAGGTCAGCCGCGGCATGTTCGGCGGTCTCTGGCCGGAGTTCGACGCGGACGAGCGGCCGATCGCCTCGATCACCAACGGCGTGCACGCCCCGACCTGGGTCGCCCGCGAGGTCTACGAGCTCGCCGCCGACGCGGGCGCCGACACGTCCTCCGGCGGCCGGGACGACGTCTTCGAGGTGGCCGACGAGGTCCCTGCCGCGCGCATCTGGGACACCAAGCGCGCGCTACGCCGCCATCTCGTGGAGGACGCCCGCAAGCGACTCAGGGACTCGTGGGAGCACCGTGGCGCGGCACCGGCCGAGCTGAAGTGGATCGACTCCGCGCTCGACCCGGACGTGCTGACGATCGGCTTCGCGCGCCGCGTCCCGTCGTACAAGCGGCTGACCCTCATGCTGCGCGACCCCGAGCGGCTCAAGCGCATCCTGCTCGACCCCGAGCGGCCCGTGCAGCTGGTGATCGCCGGCAAGGCGCACCCCGCCGACGAGGGCGGCAAGAAGCTGATCCAGGAGATCGTCCGCTTCTCCGACGACCCCGAGGTCCGCCACCGGATCGTCTTCCTGCCCAACTACGACATCGCGATGGCGCAGCCGCTCTACCCCGGCTGCGACGTCTGGCTGAACAACCCGCTGCGCCCCTACGAGGCCTGCGGCACCTCCGGCATGAAGGCCGCGCTCAACGGTGGCCTGAACCTGTCGATCCTCGACGGCTGGTGGGACGAGTGGTACGACGGCCACAACGGCTGGGCCATCCCGTCGGCCGACGGTGTCGACGACCCCGACCGTCGTGACGACATCGAGGCCAACGCGCTCTACGACCTCATCGAGAACGAGGTCGCGCCCCGGTTCTACGACCACGACGAGGAGGGCGTCCCGGTCCGCTGGATCGAGATGGTGCGCCACACGTTGAAGTCGCTCGGCCCGAAGGTGCTCGCGACCCGCATGGTGCGCGACTACGTCGAGCAGCTCTACAGCCCGTCCGCGCACACCTCCCGCGCCCTCAACCACGACTTCGCCGGCGCGCGCGGGCTCGCCGAGTGGAAGCACCGTGTGTCGGCCCAGTGGAACCAGGTCTCCATCGACCACGTCGACTCGTCCGGAGTGGGGGACACCCCGGAGGTGGGAGAGACCCTCACCGTCAGCGTCTACGTCTCCCTCGGCCAGCTGAGCCCCGACGACGTCGAGGTGCAGGTCGTGCACGGCCGGATCCGCCACGACGACGAGCTGGTCGACACTCACACCGCCGCGCTGACGGTGGCGGAGACCTACGAGGCCGGGCGCTACCGCTACGAGGGCTCGGTGGCCCTCAAGCAGTCCGGTCCCTTCGGCTACACCACCCGGGTGCTGCCGCGGCACGACCTCCTCGCCTCGCCCGCCGAGCTCGGGTACGTCGTGCGCCCCTGACCCTGCCTGGCCGAGGCAGCGTCGAGGAGATCCTCGCGGGCTACGAGGAGGCGCAAGCCCCCTGCCCCGGGCCCGGGCCCGGCTCAGACTCCGGGAGCACGCCGTGCTGCTGCTGCTGATGCCGTTCGGGGCGTTCTTGTTCGTGGTCGGCTGGTTGGTCGGCTCGCGCCACTGGTCTCGATCGCTGTGCCGGCCACGCGGGCGGCGCCCCACCGCGCCCAGTGGGAGGCCGGGGGAGGTCTTTGAATGCAGTGGTGAGCACGTCGGGCTCCCGGACGCCGGGCCGCGACGTCGGACGGAGCTCTGCTCAGAGCTGGCGCAGGACGAGCATCGAGCGGGCCGCGATCTTCAGCTCCTCCCCGGCCTCGACGCGGGTACCGACCGAGTGGTTCTCGTCGGTGGTGAGCACGATCTCGCCGGCCTCGACCCACCTCTGGTCGGGCAGCGCCACGGTGCCCGGCTCAGGATGGGCGTTGAACCAGATCAGGAACGACGCGTCCCGCAGCCGCTCGCCACGCGGGCCGGGCGCGCGCAGGGGGTCGCCGGAGAGGAACATCCCGAACTGGTGCAGGCCGTCGTCGTGCCAGTCCGCCTCGGTCATCTCACGTCCGTCGGGGTGGACCCAGGCGAGGTCCTTGGGGCCGCCGGACACGGTGGGACTGCCCTCGAGGTAGTGCCGCTGGCGCAGCGCCGGGTGCTCCCGTCGCAGCCGCAGGGCCGTCTTGGCGATCTCGTAGACATCCAGCCAGGCGTCGTCGGGGCGCCAGTCGACCCAGGAGATCTCGTTGTCCTGGGTGTAGGCGTTGTTGTTGCCACGCTGCGTGCGGCCCCGCTCGTCGCCGGCGGTGATCATGGGCACACCAGTGCTGAAGCAGAGTGTGGCGAGCAGGTTCGCCGCCTGCCTCCGGCGGAGTGCGATGACCTCGGGGTCGTCGGTGTCACCCTCGACGCCGCAGTTCCACGAGCGGTTGTTGTCGGTGCCGTCCCGGTTGTCCTCGCCGTTGGCCTCGTTGTGCTTGCGGTCGTAGGAGACCAGGTCGCGCAGCGTGAACCCGTCGTGCGCGGTGATGAAGTTGATGGAGGCGTACGGCGAACGGCCGTCGTCGGCGTACAGGTCGCTCGACCCCGCGAGCCGGGACGCGACCTCGCCGATGCCACCTGACCGGAGCCGCCAGAAGTCGCGGACGGTGTCGCGGTACTTGTCGTTCCACTCGCACCACGGGGGCGGGAAGTTGCCGACCTGGTAACCGTCCATGCTCGCGTCCCACGGCTCGGCGATCAGCTTCACGTGCCGCAGCACCGGGTCCTGGGCGATCGCGGTCAGGAAGTGGCTGTTCATGTCGACGGTCAGCCGGTTACGGGTCAGGGCCGAGGTCAGGTCGAAGCGGAAGCCGTCGACGTGCATCTCGGTGACCCAGTAGCGCAGGGAGTCCAGGATCATCCGGAGCGCGTGGGGGGCGGAGGCGTCGACGGTGTTCCCGCATCCGGTCACGTCCCAGTAGGTGCCGGGGTCGCGCTCGTCGTCGACGTGCTTGTAGTAGCCCCGGTCGTCGAGGCCCCGGAAGCTCAACGTCGGCCCGAGGGGGCCGCCTTCCGCGGTGTGGTTGTAGACCACGTCCAGGATCACCTCGAGCCCGGCGGCGTGGAGGGCCTTGACCATCTGCTTGAACTCGTCGACCTGCTGGCCGCGGTCGCCGCTGGAGCTGTAGGAGTTGTGCGGCGCGAAGAAGCCGATCGAGTTGTACCCCCAGTAGTTCGTCAGGCCCCGGTCGGCGAGCACCGGTTCGGAGACGAACTGGTGGACCGGCAGCAGCTCGACCGTGGTGATGCCGAGATCCTTGAGGTAGTCGACGACCGCAGGGGTGGCGAGGCCGGCGTAGGTGCCGCGCAGGTGCTCGGGAACGCGGTCGTGCAGCGCGGTGAAGCCCTTGACGTGCAGCTCGTAGACGACCGTGTCGGTGAATCGCACGCGCGGTCGCAGCTGGTCCTCGTCACCCCAGTCGAAGTCGTCGTGGACGACGACGCTCTTGGCCATGGCGGGGGCGGAGTCCTGCTGGTCGCGGGTGGCCTCCTTGCGCTCGCGGGTCCGACGGTCGTCGACCTCGTCGGGCAGCACGTAGCCGAAGATCTCCGGGCCCGGGGCGACGGTGCCGCTGACCGCCAGGGAGTAGGGGTCGAGGAGCAGCTTGCGGGGGTTGAAGCGCAGGCCCCGTGCGGGGTCCCACGGACCGTCGGCTCGGTAGCCGTAGCGCTGACCGACCGGGACGCCGGGGACCGCGGCGTGCCAGATACCGAGGGTGTACTCGGTGAGTGGGAACCTGCGCTCGCGCTCCCCGCCGTCGCCGTCGTCGAACAGGCACACCTCCACGAGGGTCGCCTCAGGGGCGTAGACGGCGAAGTTCGTCGCCTCCGGGGACCAGGTCGCGCCGAGCGGCTGGTGCTGCCCGGGCCACACGGCCTCTGCATCGTCGTCGGCGGTCCACACTCGGGGGTTCACCGCACCATTGTCCAACGCCCCGGGGTCGCGACACGCCACGCCGGGCGGTCGTCACCCACCTGTGACCCTTGGATGCCGACCGGTCTAGAGTCCGGGGCACACTTGTCGGCGACCGGAGGAGAGCACTGTGGGCGAGTTCGTGACACTGCAGGTCGAGGACGGCGTCGGGACGATGCGCCTTGACCGGCCCAAGATGAACGCACTCAACCTCCAGGTCTGGGGCGAGATCCGTGAGACCGCGGAGGAGGCCACGCGTCGCGACGACGTCCGGTCGGTGATCATCTACGGCGGCGAGAAGATCTTCGCGGCCGGGGCCGACATCAAGGAGATGGCCGACATGTCCTACACGGACATGGCACGCCTGTCCCGCCAGCTGCAGGCGGCCTGCACCGCGGTCGCCCGCATCCCCAAGCCGGTCGTCGCGGCCGTCACCGGCTACGCCCTCGGTGGTGGCTGCGAGCTGGCCCTGTCGGCCGACATCCGTGTCGCCGCCGACTCGGCGGTGCTCGGCCAGCCCGAGATCCTCCTCGGCATCATCCCCGGTGCCGGCGGCACCCAGCGGCTGAGCCGGCTGGTGGGTCCTTCGAAGGCCAAGGACCTCGTCTTCACCGGGCGCTTCGTCAAGTCCGACGAGGCGCTCGCCATGGGCCTGGTCGACCGGGTCGTCCCGGCAGCCGACGTCTACACCGAGGCACTGGCCTGGGCAAGCCGGTTCAGCGGGGCTGCGGCCTTCGCGCTGGAGGCCGCCAAGACCGCGATCGACCGGGGCCTCGACGTCGACCTCGAGACCGGCCTGGAGATCGAGCGCCAGCAGTTCGCCGCGCTGTTCGCTACCGAGGACCGCGGCATCGGCATGAAGTCCTTCGTCGAGCAGGGGCCGGGCAAGGCGCAGTTCGTCGGCCGTTAGAGGCCCTGCGCCTCGGCTATCGTGCGGGTACCCGGACAAGGAGAGACAGTGACTGACGCGAGCAAGTCGGAGACCTCGGGCGACCGGAAGGCGTCGCGTGGGTCGGGCGGAGCGGCCAAGGTCAAGGCCGGTGCGGCAGCGGTGCGCAACAAGGTCGCCGCGGTCGTCTGGCTCGTGGCCGTCGTGTGTGCGCTGTTCCTGGCCGTGGGTGCCCTGCTCATCGCGTTGAAGGCCAACCAGGACAACAGCATCGTGGCGTTCATCCTCGCCGGGGCCGAGCAGCTCGATGGCCCGTTCAGCCTCGACGGGGGCATCTTCACCTTCCCCGACGACAAGGACGGCCGGGTCAAGAGCGCGCTCACCAACTGGGGGATCGCCGCGGTCGTTTATCTGGTGATCGGCAAGATCCTGGACCGGGTCATCCGGCCCTGAGGAGGCGTCAAAGCGGCCGTCCGAAGCGGCCACAGCGTGTGATCGAACCCACCTGTCGACCGGTTCCACTGCTAGCTACGCGCTAGTAACCTCGGGAGGCACGTGGGCGGGAGACCGTCGGACCGAACTGCACAGGAGGGGCCCTCAGGGCCGAGACTGCCATGAACATTGTCGTGTGTGTGAAGTACGTTCCGGACGCGACCGCGGACCGGCACTTCGAGGCTGACAACACCGTGGACCGCGTCGGTGTGGACGGGTTGTTGTCGGAGCTCGACGAGTATGCCGTGGAGCAGGCGCTGCAGCTGAAGGAGAAGAACGAGGGCTCCGAGGTGACGGTGCTGACCGTGGGTCCCGAGCAGGCCGTGGACGCGGTGCGTAAGGCGCTGCAGATGGGTGCCGACAAGGGTGTCCACGTGGTCGACGACGCGATCGCCGGGTCGGACGCGTTGGCCACGTCGCTGGTGCTGGCCGAGGCGGTCAAGAAGCTCGAGCACGATGTCGTGATGTGCGGGATGGCCTCGACCGACGGGACGATGGGTGTGGTCCCGGCGCTGCTCGCCGAGCGGCTCGGCCTGCCGCAGGTGACGCTGGGTTCGGTGGTGGAGATGCAGGGCATGGAGGTGCGCATCAAGCGTGACGGGGACACCGCCACCGAGATCATCGGCGGCACCGCTCCGCTCGTGCTCAGCGTGACCGACCAGTCCGGTGAGGCCCGCTACCCGTCGTTCAAGGGGATCATGGCGGCGAAGAAGAAGCCTCTGGAGACCTGGTCGCTGTCCGACCTGGGTGTGGACGCCTCCCAGGTGGGCCTGTCGGCCGCCTGGACCGAGGTGGCGGAGACCACCGCCCGGCCGCCGCGGACGCAGGGCGAGATCGTCACCGACGAGGACGGCTCGGGCGCGAAGGCGCTGGCGGAGTTCCTCGCGTCGAAGAAGTTCATCTAGAGCGGGCCGACGAGAAGAGTCTGAGGAGACTGACATGAGCGAGATCCTGGTACTCGTCGACCACGTCGACGGCGCGGTGCGCAAGACCACCAACGAGCTGCTGACGATCGCCCGCCGGCTCGGTGAGCCGTCCGCGGTGTTCATCGGCTCCCCCTCCGACGACGCGGTCGCGGGGCTGAAGGGCTTCGGCGCGGAGAAGATCTACATCGTCAGCGCTGACGACGACTCCGCTTTCACCAGCTACCTGGTGGCCCCGAAGGCCGAGGCGCTGGCGCAGCTGGTGGAGAAGGTCGGTCCCGGCGCCGTCCTGATCTCCTCCTCCGCGGAGGGCAAGGAGGTCGCCGCACGGCTGGCGGTGAAGCTGGAGTCGGGGCTGATCACCGACGCCGTGGACGTGCAGGCCGAGGACGGCGCCCCGGTGACCACGCAGAGCGTGTTCGCGGGCAGCTACACCGTCCAGGCGAAGGTCACCAAGGGCACCCCGATCATCACCGTGAAGCCGAACGCCGCGACTCCTGAGCAGGCCGAGGGCGCCGGTGCGGTGGAGCAGGTGCCGGTGACGATCTCGGACGCGGCGAAGGCCGCGAAGATCGTCGCCTCGGAGCCGCGCAAGGCGACGGGGCGTCCGGAGCTGACCGAGGCCGCGATCGTGGTCTCGGGAGGCCGGGGCACCGGCGGCAACTTCGAGCCGGTGGAGAAGTTCGCCGACTCCCTCGGTGCCGCGGTCGGCGCCTCGCGTGCGGCGGTGGACTCCGGGTGGTACCCGCACTCCTTCCAGGTCGGCCAGACCGGCAAGACCGTGTCTCCGCAGCTGTACGTCGCCGCCGGGATCTCCGGGGCGATCCAGCACCGGGCGGGCATGCAGACCTCGAAGACCATCGTCGCGGTGAACAAGGACGAGGAGGCCCCGCTGTTCGAGCTCGTCGACTTCGGCGTGGTCGGCGACCTCCACAAGGTCCTCCCCGCCGCGACCGAGGAGGTCACCAAGCGCAAGGGCTGACCTTCGGCCCTACCAGAGGGACCCTTCGACCGATGGACCGGTCGGAGGGTCCTTCTCGTGCAAGGGTTTGGCGAACGTCATCTCGGGCCGGCCGGCGACGAGCAGGGCGAGGGCGACTCGGCGCTGCCGGCCGACGCTGAGCAGGTGGACGCGACCGGATTTCTGCGCCGTCCCCGGCGCTAGGGTCGACGCGTGGGCGAGACATGGGTGCGCGGCCGGCTCGTGACCCCGTCGGTCAGGGTCGAGGACGGCCTGGTGGTGGTCGCCGACAAGAGACTGGTGTACGTCGGAGCGGCGGCCGGTGTCCCGGGTGGTGGGGGTCGTGCGGCGCGGAGGCCGGTGGTCGAGGCGCCCTCGGACGGCTTCGTCCTCCCCGGGTTGGTGGACCTCCATGACCACGGGGGCGGCGGAGGGTCGTTCGCCTCGGGTGACCAGGCCTCCGTCGCATGGGCGGCCGAGGAGCACCTGCGGCACGGGACGACCTCGCTGGTGGCGAGCACCCTGACCGACGCCTCCGAGGGGATGCTGACTGCAGTCGCCGCGGCAGCGGACGCCGTCGAGGCGGGTCGGGTGCGGGCCGTCCACGTCGAGGGGCCGTTCCTCAGCCGGGCGCGCTGTGGGGCACAGGACCCGGCGCATCTCCGGATGCCCGACGTGGGGCTCGCGCGCGACCTCGTGGCCGCCGGGCGAGGCCACGTACGCATCATGACGATGGCTCCAGAGCTGCCCCGCGCCGAGCCTTTGGTGAGGTTCCTCCTCGAGGAAGGGGTCGTGCCGGCCGTCGGGCACACCGAGGCGACGCCGGCCGTCGTGCGACGTACCCTCGCCGACACCCGTGCTGCGCTCGGCCGGCCGGGCCTGGTCACCCATCTGTTCAACGGCATGCCGCCGCTGCACCACCGAGCGCCCGGTCCTGTGGCCGGTGCGCTCGCCGCCGCTGCCGCGGGCGACGCAGTGGTGGAGCTCGTGGCGGACGGGGTGCACCTGCACGACGACACGGTCCGGACGGTCTTCGAGCTCCTGGGGGCCGAACGGGTCGCCCTGGTGACCGACGCGACGGCAGCGGCGGGGATGCCCGACGGCCGTTACGAGCTCGGTCCGCGGAGCGTCCGGGTGCACGCCGGCGTGGCCCGTCTGTCCGACGGCGACGACGCGCCGCTCGCCGGAGGCACGGCCCACCTGCTCGACGTCGTGCGGCGCTGTGTCGACGCTGGGGTCGAGCTGGAGGACGCGGTCACGGCGGCTACGACCACGCCCGCATCCGTGCTGGGGCTCGAAGGTCCGCACGCTCTGGTGGAGGGCGCGCGAGGCGACCTCGTCGTGGTGGACGCCGACCTGCGGCCGGTGCGTGTCATGCGGGCCGGGGACTGGGTGGGCTGACTCCCGGCGGCAGGGGACGCGACCGGCATGCGGGGGCAGGGGCGCGGAAAGTGTCGGTGGTCGAACGTATGTCCTGGATCTCTGCTTGAGTG
>DGBP01000005.1 GCA_002384855.1 Nocardioidaceae bacterium UBA4001
GGCGAAGAAAATCGAGGCTCTGCGCAGGATCTCGTTGTCCTCACGCAGCCGACGGTTCTCCGCCTTCAGTCGCTTGATCTCAGCCGACTCCTCGCTGGTCACCCCGGGCCGGGCACCGGCGTCGATGTCGGCCTGGACCACCCACCGTCGCACGGTCTCCTTGCCGATCCCGAGTTGATCGGCCACGGCCTTGGCGACCGCCGTCGTCGAGCTGTAGTCGGCACGGTGTTCAGCGACCATCCGAAGCGCCCGATCCTTCAGGGCAGGGTCCACCTTCTTGGGCATGTGCTCATCCTCCTTGACTCACAAGGAAGCGGCATCAAACCCGTGACGGTTCAGGTCCTTGCAGCTACCGATAAGGGCGGCCCTCCACCGAATCTCGCCCACTTCGACAGCGACTTGTCTGCCTATGGCCTGGCCCAGGATCTTTGGGCGGCACGCAAGAAGCCGATCGACTCCGTGCTGGGTGACTTGCGATCCGGAACGAGGCAGATGGATCGAGTGGTCGGTGATCAGCTCCGCATGGAAGGGCGAAGTCTCGACGTCCCTATGCCAGCATCGGGATCGCTCCAACACGACTGGGTGATGGATGCGGCCTACACGGGCCTCTACGTTCCGCAGCGCGATATCTGGACGCCAGAGTGATCTCTCCCTACGTCTCCGATCGGCGGTTACATCACCTTCGCCGCGATAGGCCCGCAATCCCGAGCGGTATCACCGCCGCGGCAAACGCGCTGTCCTGTGCGCCGTCCAGCCTCTGGGGCACATAGCCGGCCAGCCTCACCGAAGCGTCGAGCCGGCGACCGATCTCGGCAACCGACCAGGTGCGGGGCGCAGTCACGGACACGAGTGCGCTGGCCCGGACGAGGCTCCGACCACGGGCGAGCTTCTCGTCGGTTGCTTTGACCTTGCCGACCGCGCGGCGTTCCTTCGCTCGCTCGAGTCGTCCGGTGCGCCGGCGCAGTTCGGCTGCGGTGATCGCGGACATCTCCTCGCGGCCGGTGATCCGACCAGCCGTCTGGTGCGACACGGGCTGGAAGGTGACCGTCAGCGACCGCCGCTCCCCTGCCTCGGAGGGCACCAGCACTGGAGCCAGCGCCCCGAGGACAGCCCCCTGCTCCGGCAGCAAAATCGTGTCGGTGATGCTGACCCAGTCGCCGTGTCTATAGCAGCGCAGGTCGGTGATCGCGTGTGTCGGCCCAGCTGCGGCCGGTGGCACGCCGGTCGCCATCCGGCGTTGCCCGGAGCGTGCGGCGATGTCCGCGGTCATCAGGGTTGCCCGATCCCCCGGTTCGAACCCGGTTCTGATGGCGGTGGCCAGTGACCGGGTGTCGAGCCAGTTCACTCGGGTGCAGCCCATGGATCCCAGGAGCCGTGCCTCGACCTCGGCCATCGCGCCGTACAGCACCCGCGCCCTTCCGGCCACGCCGTGCCCGGACTGCTTGGAGGCGCGTCCGATCTTGTCCTCGCTGACGACCACGGTCACGAACGCTTCCGTCCGCACGGCGGCGGGCATCAGCTGAGCAGCCAGGATGTCGTTGACCCGACGTGCGAGGTCGGGCCCGTCAGCGCGGCGGTGCCGGCGTACCCAGTCCTCCCTCTCGGCGCCATCGTCGGGGACCGTACGGACCTGCAGCACGACGCGGTCGATCAGCTCAGTGCGGGTGGCTGCCTCACAGAGCTCGGCGAGACCGGCGCCCATGCGGTCGCGCGCCTCTGGTTCGGTGAGGCCGAGGCCCGGATGCTCAATGACGGCGGTGGCTGCCCAGGTACGCCGGGCGTGGTCCTGGATGACCGCGACGCGCGTCAGGTGGTGCGCGTATGGCGGACCAGGGTGGATGTCGATCCCGGCGAGCACACCCGGCAGGTCGGGCCGGTCCAGCGCGTCGACCGATCCGGTCGCGACCTTCGACTGCCACCGTGTCCACCCCATGGCTCCCCCGACCGCACGGGCAGCGAGGACACCGACCCACTGTGCCGTTGTCCACCCGCGGACCGGTACAACGACCAGGACGGTGAGAACGACCCAGACCGCCACCCACAGCATGAGCCAGGACCACCGACCGCTGTTGATGGTGAGCCACACCGGCAGTCCGCCTAAGGCCAGCAGCGACAGCTGCACGCCGGTGAGTCCGAAGAACCATCCGGTGCGGTCCTTGAGGTAGTCGGAGTAAGTGGTCACGGCTGCTCCTGCGGCGTCGGTTGTTCGGGGATGGCCGGCTGGTCGCCGCCTGCGGAGTCGGCGCCGACCACGGCGCGTGGAGGAGGTGCGGCGGCGCGGCGGTCCGGCAGGTAGTGCGGGTAGTACGGATGGCCGTCACCGATGCCCGAGCTGCTGAGCACGTCGGTGCCGATGTTGACCGCCGACTGGGCCGCCTTCGACACCGCACCGACCGCGGCGACCACCAGGCCGGCACCGCCCGCGGCAGCGGATCCTGCGGCGGCGAACCGGCTCGAGGTGGCTGCGTCCGCGCTGGCCTCCCCCATCGACCGGCCCAAGCCGTCGCCGCTCGCCGCGACCACCGAGCCGCCGTCGCTCCCGCGGGAGAGCAGGTTGCGAACGCCGCCGTGCGAGATCATCGACGCTCGCATGGCCGCGCCACTCGACGTACCGGGGTCGACGAAGGCCAGCAGACGGAAGACGATGAACGGACAGATCGCGCCGATGAGCACGATCACCGCCCCGATGACGGCCATACCGACCGCTGCCTCGGTCGACTCACCCGCACCGCGGACCACGGACTCCGTGATCGTGTGCCCGATGCCGAGCACCAGCGCGGAAAGCGGTGCGATCAGGAGTGCGGAGATGAACCAGCGCAGCGACTTCCAGAACCACGCTCGCCCCATGTCGGACAGCAGTCCCGCGGCGGCGATGGGCGAGGTGGCCGCCAGGAGCATCAGAGCAGCCTCGCGCACGAGCATGAGCAGCAGGTAGATGATCGACGCCGGCCAGATCAGCAGCCAGGCACAGATGCCGAGCACGCTCGCGGTGACCGTGTCGCTCACCTGCCGCGGCCAGTCGGCGCCGGGCCGGTACCCGGAGAACGACTTGATGTCGAGCAGCTCCTGCAGCAGCCCCTGCGTCAGGCCGGAGGCCGCCGTGACCAGGGCGGCGGCCACCCCGACGTACCCGAGCCAGACGGCACCGAACTGGGCGATGCCGAGGAGGAGTCTGCCGAGGGGTTGTCCGTCACGGCGGTACGCCGCGAGACCGATCTGCGCGAAGCCCATCACCAGCGCGATCGTGAGCCCGATGCCGAACGTGTAGGGGTAGACCGACCCCATCGGCCCGCCGGCGGAGAGGTCCGGATTCGTGGCCGAGTCGACCCCCTCGAACGCGATGCTGAGCGTCCACAGCCCGGACGACCAAGACGCGACCATCGCCGAGGTCCAGGCTTCGCCTACCGCCTCGGATGCAGCATCGCCCAGCCACTCGAGCGGGTTGAGGCTGAACCAGGCGACCCGCGTCATCGCAACACCCGGTAGCCAGCCTGCAGGGCGGCCTCGGTGCCCGGCCACACCGACGGCGCCTGGTCGGGCTCCGGCCCGGCGGCGATCATCCAGCGCCCGTCAACCCAGGTCATGCGCTGGCAGTCGGCGGCAGCGACGCTGGCGGTCTTGGTCATGAACGCGGTGACCACGAAGTTCACGCAGGCCAGTACCTCGTCGCCGCTGCTGTCGATCAGTCCCATCTCCGGGGACGCCGCGACGGTCAGCGCTGTGCTGCCGTCTCGGGTTACGCCAGAGGAGCTGAGCAGTGCCGCGACCGCGTGTACGCCGGACCAGGACTCGGCGGTCGGTCCGCCGGTGACTGCCCACTCGGTGATGACCCGCTGGGCGGTGTCCACCGAGGCCGACTGCAGCACGTGCTGGTCGATGGCGACCAGCTGGGCGAGCGCGCCCTCCGGTGTCCGGGGGAACCCACTGGACACTCCGGCGCGTCCCAGCACCTCGGGAGCGGGGACCACGATCTCCTCGAACTGCTCGGTGGTCAGGTCGCCGGGTCGCGCGGCCGCGGCCGAGTCCTGTCCGAGCCCTGGCTGTTCGTCAGCCGGTGGCTCCGCGGTGGCCAGCTGGGCCTTCGCGTCGTCGGGGTCGGCGAGGGCGGAGTAGTAGACCCCGAGGGCGAGCCCGCACACCGCAAGCATCACGCCGGCGACTCCCGTGACGAGCACAGCGAGAAGCTTGCCTCTCCCCCACTCGGGGGTCTCGCGGGTACGACGGCGGCGCATGGTCAGCACCCCCGGCCGGTGATGCCGGTGAGGATCGCGTAGATCGACACAAAGAGGATCGCCGACAGCACCGTGACGGCCAAGCCCATCGCGCCGTACCGCGACCCGTGCGGGTGGGCGAACACCCGACTGAGCACGATTGCGCCGATGGAGACGAATCCGGCGATGGCGATCAGCGCCAGGGTCCCCCACTTGACCCAGCCCAGAATCTCGTCGTCCCACGTGTTCAGACCGGGCGGCGCCTTCGGGCAGACGTTGGAGACCAGCACGACCATCCTCATCGGACACTCCTCTTCGTCACCGCGAGCTCGAGGTCGGGCAGCAGGACCCGCAGGATCCGCCGGACGGAGGCGAGAACCGAAGCGGGCAGCGGACGCTCGTCAAGCCCCTCGACGGCCAGGTGCCGGTCGTGGTCGACGCAGACGACGCGCCCCGCGGCGTACAGCGCATTGCCCGCTGGTCCGGCCGAGCCGCGTACGACGCCCGGGACACGACGGGTGCCAACCGCCGCGAGAACGACGCCGCCCTCCTGGACGGCGAGTCGACTGAGCGCGACCTCGACCGCCCGGAAGCCGGGGATGGTCGCCCGGCACACCAAGACGACCGGGCCCGCCTCACCGATGAGGGGGCCGGTGACCACCCCGGCGTCGCGGACGGTGATCCCGCTGCCAACGTGGTCCGGACGCGGCGTGGGCGCTGTGTGGACCTCCAATCCTCCGCGCTGTCCCACCAGCGTCCCATCGGGCCGGACGCCGTGGTCCCGGTGAGACACCGCGAGCAGGCCAGACCTGTCGCGGGTGTGCTCGTCGCGGAGAACGGCGGGCCCGTGCATGCATGCGACGTCGGCGATCGCCAAGGCGACCGTGCTAGCTCCTGCCCAGGGATGAGCCCCCACGACGGTGATGGTCCGCCCGCCGACAGCCGGCGCCGGCTGGGTCGGCAGAGGAGCGGGGGCCGCGGTCGGAGCAGGTCTCCCATGAAGCGCCTCTCGGAGCTGGCGGCGCTCGATGAGCGTGGCCTTCATGACTGACGCTCGCTACGTCGTCCCGTACGCAGGTCGATGCCCGCCTTGAGGCTCGGGGTCGGCACCTGCATCAGGGCCTTCTTGGCCTTGGCCGCTTTCCGCAGGCGCCGGGCGAGGTCCTCGAGGGCCTGTGCGGTCGTCTCGAGGTCGGCCAGAGCGACGGTGTCCAACAGGTCTGCCACCCATTCGGCGTCGCTGTCTCCGAAGAGGGTGTCGTGTGCGATCTCCATGCCCTCAATAGGCGATCTGGGGGCCCGCTCGTGGACATCCATCACGCCACCTCGAGCAGATAGTCGGATGACCCCGCACGCAACAGAGCGAGGACGCGGTTGCGCTCGCGGATGATCGTCTTGGGCGACACGCCCCTGTCAGCGGCGACGAGTTGGACCGCCGGGAGCGAACAGCTGCCTCGCCTGATCCGGAGGACCCCGCTGTCGAGGGTCTGCCAGCCGGCCTCGATGAGGTCGAGCATCAGCTTCGCGTCGTCGCGGGTGATCAGCCCGTCCTCGAGACACCAACGGAGGTAGTCGACGAGCTCTCCTCGAGCCACATCATCGGCCGAGATCTCGTGCTCCGGGTGCGCCTTCGCGGCTGTGCTGCGGATGAGCTCGACCGGGTCGCAGGAGACCAGGCGCCGTCGGTCCGCAGCCGGCTGAAGCAGGTAGTTCAGGGCGGACTGCCGGGTGTTGTAGCGGAGGCTGGTCGCGTATGCCCGGGTACGCCGCCGCCACGGGAACGTGCGGATCTCGAGCCACAGTGACGCCATCACGACCTGGTCGACCTCCGGACCCAGATCGTTGAACTCGATGGCCACGCCGACTATCTCTGTATCGACCTGGTGAGCGACCGCCCGAGCAGCCAGCTCGTCGTCACCGCCGTCCTTGGCCGCCAGCCGGATCAGCGCTCCGAGAAGCTGGTCTGCCTCTGTGCCCCGGAGCTCTCGAAGCTCGGGCCACGAGTCCAGCCGGCCGAGCGAGGGTTCCGCCTCGACCCAGGCCTGCCAGGTGTCCCCCTGCACTCGCTCCGCGAGTTCGGCAGCCGACATGTCCAGGTGATCGAGAGGCCCCATCACCGACTCCTTCCGTGAGACGCAACGTGCGTTCACGGTCGGATCGGCACCTCACCACATGCCTCACCACTTCCCTCACCTGGGGAAACGAGTTCTGGTGAGGCACCTGGCGACAGGTTTCAGGGCGGGCAGCGCGCCCCACATGACGCGAGGTGAGGTCGTAGGTCCGGCCTGCGGTAGTCGATGAGAAGGACGTACGGGGCGCCCTATCCGCCCAGAATGCCGCAGCTGTTCAGTACGTTCCGACGCCCGGATCTGCGTTTGAGCGGGGGTAGTTGCCGCCCCACGTCTCCCGGGTCTGCCCCCATTCCAGCCATAACGGCGCCACGCGACCCAGGGGGCCGACCCGGTTCTGGCGGATCTCACCCCTAGACTCAACACACGAGGCGCTGCGCGACGGGAGGTGGGGAATGGCCGGCTCTGGTGAACACGTCAAGGCGCTGGTTCGGAGCCATGCCAGTGGCGACGACGAGGCGTTCTACTCCGTCGCGCTCCAAGTCGCGGCTCAAGCTGCCCGGCAGGGCCACCACCGCCTGGCCAAGGATCTGAAGGCAGCCGTCGAGGCCTCCCGGTCCGCGGGGCTGAAGAAGGTCACGTCGATCTCCCAGCCGCGCGGCGACCTGTCCGAGCTGGTCATCGCATCACACCCGGACGTCGGCCTAAAGGAACTTGTCCTCCCTGAGCAACTAGCCGCACAGGTCCACCGCATCCTGAACGAACAGCGGCAGCGCAAGAGCTTGCTCGACCACGGCTACGAGCCTGCTCACCGGCTTCTGTTCGAGGGGCCACCAGGCACCGGCAAGACGATGACCGCCGCGGTCCTTGCCAAGGAGCTGTCGCTCCCGCTGCTGACCATCCGGCTAGACAGTCTGATGAGCAAGTTCATGGGTGAGACCGCGAGCAAGTTGCGCGTGATTTTCGATACCGCTGAAACTCAGCGAGGCGTATACCTTTTCGACGAATTCGACGCGCTCGGTGGGGATCGCGCTGGAAACGACGTCGGCGAGGCAAGGCGCATCCTGAACTCGTTCCTGGTGTTCCTGGAAACCAGCTCGAGTCAGAGCCTGATCATCGCCGCCACCAATCACCGGTCGATTTTGGACAAGGCGCTCTTCCGCCGGTTCGACATGGTCCTCGACTATGCCTTGCCCGACGCCAAGCAGGGCGCCGCCGTGATGCGCGGCCGGCTCGGTTCGATCGCCAAGGGGGTCCGCTGGCCCTCGCTCGCCGATGACATGGCCGGGCTCTCCCACGCGGACTTGGTGCGGGCCGCAGAGTCGGCTGCCAAAAGTGTCATCTTGGTGGGCGGCGCGCGGGTGACGGCCGACGAGATCAGGCTGGCTCTGCGATCGCGGCGGGCGGCGAGCCTTGGCTGATGCTCGCGAGCACCTCAGCCACCTCCTCGTCCAAGACCGCTCCGCCGATGAGGAGTTCCGCCGCCGCGGCGGAGGGAACGTCCATTCCCGGCCAATCGAGGATCGCGCAGGTCACGGTCGCGGACGGGTGCGGGAGTTGCAAAGCGCGTTCAGCAGCGGCGACGAGGCTCGTGAGCAACTAACCGAAGAGGAGTTGCGGGCGCTCGGAACCATCATCACGCTGGAAGGTGATGACCCGGCATTCCCGCTGAAGCTCGACAGCCTTCAACAGCTCACCGCCCATCGCGATCCCACGAACAAGCGACCCAAGTGGCTGCTGCTCTCGGTCCTCCCAGCCAACCCACAGTTGCGTACCCCTGAACGCGCAACCGTGTGGGTCAGTGATGAGTACCGGGCGAAGTTCCTGCAGCTCTTCGAGGACTACCTGGAGAAGGAGTCGTCGGCTGGAACGCCGCGCAACAACGCGCTCGTAGCCAACATCGCTCGCATCCGTTCAACAATCTTGGTCGACCTGTGGCAGTCGGACGGGGCCCCGCCCGAGGGACAGAAGACCTGGTGGGAGATCTGGCTACGCCCCGGCGACACCGGCCCCGACTTGCTGCGCCGCTTCGCTCAGTCAGCTGACCTTAGGCTGTCAGAGCGGGTGCTCCACCTCGTCGATCGCGACGTCATGTGGGTGGAGGCGGTGTGGGCACAACTGGAGGTGTTGCCGTTCACGGCCGTCCCGGTGGCAGAGATCCGTCGCCCGGAGTTCATCGACTCGATAGAAGATCTGCCCCTAGACGAGCAGGCCGAGTACGTCGACGACCTCGCGTCGCGTCTCGAGCCTGCCGATGAGCTCCAGCCAGCGGTCTGTCACCTCGACACAGGTGTCGCGCGCACTCACGTTCTCCTGGACGGCTCACTCGCTCCGCAAGACCTGCACACCGTGATCGGCACCAGCGGGTTTGATCTGGACGGCCACGGCACGAAGATGGCCGGCGTCGCGCTACTGGGCGACGGGCTGGATCACTTCCTCGTCGGGTCGGGGCACGTACCCCTCCGACACCGGTTGGAGTCGGTTCGCATCCTGCCGACCAAGGCGGAGAAGCCTCACCACCCCCTCGCATACGGCGATGTGACCGCCCAAGCCGTGGCGCTGCCCGAGATCACCGCGACCCGACGGCGGGTCTTCTGCATGCCTGTCAGCACCACGAGTGACACCCCGAACAACCCCGGCCAGCCGACATTGTGGTCCGCGACCGTCGACGCGCTGGCGGTCGGCGCGAGCGTCGTCCGAGACGGCGACGAGCTTCGACTCCTTGCCCCTCCGGACAACGACGCCGCTCGCCTCGTCGTGGTTTCCGCCGGGAACATCGACACGTTCGTCGCCGACCACCTGGCCGAGTCCGACACGTCCGCGATCCGCGATCCTGGACAGGCCTGGAACGCGGTGACCGTGGGCGCATACACCGAGCTAACCGCGCCGCCATCCGAGCCCGCCTACGCCGGATGGTCAGTAGTCGCACAGCATGGCGACCTTTCGCCCCATAGCCGCACGTCGCTCCAGTTCGGCCCCAAACCCTGGCCGATCAAGCCTGACATCGTGATGGAGGGCGGCAACGTCCTACACGATGGTGCCTCGATGTTCGAGCCCAACCATGCAGCGATGTCACTCCGAACAACCGGACACACCAACGACCAAGCGCTCTCCTCTGCAAACGCAACGAGCGCCGCCACCGCACAAGCGGCACGCCTTTCGGCTTTGGCCATGGCGACCTACCCCGAATACTGGCCGGAGACCATCCGGGCGTTGCTCGTGCATGCGGCCGAGTGGACGCCCGCGATGCGAGCCGAGATCGACCGCGCGCGCCAACAGGGTCTCCGGGCGCAGCAGATGCTCTTGCGTCGCTACGGCTGGGGGGTGCCAACCGAAGCACGGGTTCTGTTCTCCTCTGACCAGGCCGTCACCCTGGTCGTGCAGGATGAGTTCACCCCGTTCGACGGCGGCCAGTACACGGTGCCGGCCTTCCGTTTGCACGACCTGCCTTGGCCGCGAGAAGTGCTGCAAGACCTCGGTGCAGCCTCGGTGGAGCTGCGCGTGACGCTCTCCTACTTCATCGAGCCCACGGCCTCGCGCCGCGGTTGGCGCCAGCGTTACAGCTACGCCTCGCATGGCCTCCGGTTCGAGCTGCAGGACCCACTCGAATCCGAGAAGCAGTTCATCCAGCGCGTCAACCAAGACGCGCGGACCGAGGAGGCCGGGGGCCGTTCGACCGGCGGACAGGTCTCCTGGCTGATCGGACCCAACCAGCGCAACTACGGATCGCTGCACCAGGACCTCTGGGAAACCTCGGCCGCCGAACTTGCCACCACGGGAAAGCTCGCCGTCTACCCCGTCGGCGGCTGGTGGAAGAACAACAAGGCCCGGGAACGTGTCGATCAACCGGTCAGGTACTCCCTTTGTGTCTCGCTCAAGACTGACGCCACGAACGTCGATCTCTACACACCCGTTGCGAACCTCCTTCGCGTACCCGTGGAGATCCCGATCGAGTAGGACATCCCTGCATCGCGACGCCCTTCCTCTCGCGTCCCCCGTCGACCCGACCGGCACCGCCTCTTGAAGCTCGCCGCACTTACACCCGCGACCCGGGCGGGATGTCGGTGACACGAACAGAACCAGGCGGAACTGAGTTGAGGCATCGGCCACAATCATTGCGTGGCCACCAACATCCGGCCCGTCGCCGGGCAACACACCGTCACTGCGCGCGTGCTGAAAGAGTTCGCCGATCAAGACGGCAAACTCGCGGTCTTCGACGGGGCAAACCGCCAACGTCGACTCCTTAGTCCGGGTGCGGGGATCTTCGAGACCAGCTTCGACTCCTACGACTCCCGAGGCACCGAGGAGCGATGGAACCTGTTCGAGACTCGATTCCCCGCCGCACTGCAATTGGTCCACGATCGAACGGCGACGAACGAACCTTGGGCCGTCGAAGTCCTGAAGGACATGCTTGCTCTCCACTGGACCCGAAGCCGCGGTATGACGAAGGCGCGTGATGCCGCAGCAGGACGCTTCTTCGCCAGGCACAGACACACCAATCCCGACGTTCGCCCTGACCGACTTGCTGCGGCGTTCCTTCAACGGACTGGGCTGATCGCCTCGTCACGGTCAGAGCTCGAGTGGATGAACGACAAGATCATCGACGAGTTTCAACGACATGAACTGGCGAAGTTTCATAGCCACCAGAACGCCGCCAACTTCGCGGCTGCTCGAACTCGTTTCGAGGCGCTTGACTTTGCGATCCGCTATTCGACCGGCAAGGAGCTCGCCATAGGCGATTGTCCGGTGATTACCACCATCGACGGACGCGCGGGCGCCGGCCCTCACCAAGACGTGGGAATCCTCAAAGCAGGCCACATCGCAATGCCAATCACCCCGCACGCGCTCGCTGTGCTGGGCGTCGTGCCAAGCGCCGATGAGCTCCTCGACAACGACATTGACCGGTACAACGCCTTTCAATGGTCGACCTTCGACACCTGGATCGCGGCGCGGCCCGAAGGGACGGCGGACGAGCGTCTCAAGCTCGAGGCCACTTAGCGGTCTGCTGCTCCAAGTTGGACACGCCTCACAAGCGTCGGGAGACTCCGCTTGTCGGCTCGCCAAAGCGAAGGCTGCCAGAGGTGCGTCATTCCGCCGCGTATGAGTCACCCGGTGCCAGGATGATCGTCCGCCAGGTCGCGGACAATCTGTCTCATGCGGTCGCTGGGACCGATGGGGACGGTCCCCTCGTCCACGCGCATGAAGACGTCCCGCTCGAGCATCTCATCGGCCCGATCTGACTGCCCCGTGGCGTTCAGCGCGGCCGCCAGATCGAGTCTTGGCTTCTCTTCTGCCGGCGCAGCCATGATGGCCGTCTGTGCAGCCCATTGGGCCGTCTCGTAGTCGCCGCGCGCCAAAGCATCCGTCGCCACGACGTGTGCCACGTCGACGATCGCGGCCGTGAGCTGGTGGTCGAGCGGTGTGTCAGCCAGCCAGCCATAGCCCCGGCGTCGTATCTGGTCGAACGGCCGGCCCCGCACCAGGCTCAGTGCCGCCACGAGATCTTCCATACCGTCGTGCCCTCGAGCTTGAGCACGAACGCGAAGCCGACGGAAGAGGTCCTCGTCGGACAGGACTCCATGCACCTGATAAACCGCCATCCCCCGTTTGCGGGCGGCCTCGGTTCTCGTGCTGTCCGGGATGTACGAGACTCCGGTCTCGGGGTCGATGCCCACCCACTTCCGCGCGACCGCCACGTAGTTGTGGACGACGTTCTCCTGCACGTCGAACGCACAGGCCAGCTGCTCGGTGGTCACACCCTGGGGATGTGTAGCCAGGTAGACGACGATCTCGGCGGCGTACCCGCGTCGTCGGCGTGCGTCACCGGTCGGTTCCTCGGCGACGAGCAATTCGACCGGGCCGAGGACGCCGATGCGCGGTCGCAGCGTCTCGGGGTCGTGCCACTCCGCGAGGTCGTCGTCGAGTGCGGGATCGAGCGCGGCGATCTCCTCGGCACGCTGCTCCGGCACTCGCGGGGCAAGGGCCGCCAGGTCCTCAGGCGTGGTCGCGGCGGTCTCGACGTACGATTCGTCAGGAAGGGGCAGCAGCGAGTCGCCAGCGTCCTCCTGGTCGCGCGCGGCCAGATCATCCAAGACGAGAGATCCAGCCGCGTCGCTGACCTGCTCGTACGGACGGTGCCCCACCGGCGCCGGCATCGGCTCATCCTCGGCCTCGCGATGGTGCCCGATGAGAGCCGCGAGCTGTGCGGCCGCATCGCTCGGTAGGAGGTTGGCACGCACCTTGATGCCGAGCGGCTCAACGCTCATCCATCCGTCTCCGTGAAGCGTCAGCTCCAGGGATGCCTGGCCTGTATTGCCCTCTCCCCCGACGACGACCGCAGCGACGGCCTTCCGGCCTGGGGGCCAGTGGATCGCTTGCGCGACGCGCTGCAGATCGTCCTCGACCGCATGAGCCCGCGTGATGGCGACAGTGGGCAGCCAGGCCTCCGCAGACCTCCCGTCTGCGCGGCCGGTGAGCACGTCCTGGCCGAGCACATGAGTGCTATCGACGACATCGTTCGCAGCCTGGACCAACAGGTCGGCCACCGGCAGGTCGGTGGTCGAGATCCGGTCCGGTGCGAGGTCGCGCAATTCCGGCGCCAGGTCGCCCACGCTCATGCGCACCCCGTCGGCCCACGGGTTGACGGCCAGCTCGGCGACCATGAACCGCGCGAGATCAGCTGCCTGGTCATCCTCGCCACCACCGACCTGCACGATGCCTGCGGCTTCGAGGTCCAGGAGCCACCTTGCGCCGGTGTCGTCGATGCCGATCGTGACGAGTGTCGGGTAGGGCGCCGCCGAGCCGCTCTCCTCGACCGGGATCTCCCGACTGCGCGTAAGCACCCGGCCCGTCTGGTCGTCGCGCCACGGTGACGGAGCGGGGGCGCCGCACGGGCCGACCAGGTGCAGCTCCGCCTCGTCATCGGTGAGGCAGACCGCGGCCACGTGGGGCAGGGTGCTGGCACCGTCGCGCTCTCGGAGGAGGTCAACCAGCTCGCGCAACGCCTCGTCGAGGAACTCCGCGTCGTCCTGCCCTTCGTCGGCGGCCTGAACCGCCGCCTCGACCGGCACCAGGTCCGGCGGTGTCTGGGCGACCACGCGACCGGAACGTCGGTAGCGGTACTGGATGCGTCGGCGTACGGCCAGCAGCCCGAACAGCCCAGCGCCGAGGAGCGCCCCTCCCCCGGTCAGGAGCGCCAGCATCCGTCCCGTCGCGGAGTCCTGCGCTCGATCTTCTTCCTCGAGGTCATACGCCGCCGGCGAAGGCTCGCGCGACGTGTCGCCGTCCGCGTCGGCCGAGTCGGGCACGGCATCGACCGCCGGTGGAGCACTCTCCAGGGCGCGCACCGGACCAGGATGGGACTGCGGAGGCTCAGACTCGGGAGCCTCGGGATCCTCAGCGACAACCCGAACGCGCTGCCCGGGCAGATGAAGTTCCTGACCCGGGTGGATCACGTCGGGGTCCGTGATCTGGGAACGGTTGGCGGCGTACAACCGGGGCCAGCCTTCCCCGTCTCCGAGTTCGTCGGTGGCGATGCTCCACAGCGAGTCTCCGGGCTCGACGGTCACGGTGCCAGCAGTCGCGCCCGCTGGGACCACCCCCTCGGCGGGAACACGCAGGGTCCACCCGGGTCGGATGTCGGAGGCCTGGGTGAACCGTTCACCGTCGGGCATGACGAGGCCGGCGTTGAGGTCGGCGATCTCCTTCCACCGTTCACCAGCGCCGAGATGGCGCTCCGCCAGCCCCCACAAGGTGTCGCCCTTCACCACGGTGATCTCACGCGGCGGCTCCTGCTTCAGGACGGGAGTCTGCGCCACTGCGGTCGGCGTGCGCTGGTCCTGGTTCGGCGTCTCCCGGGCGACCGGCACCGAAAGGGGCTCGCTCGCGGGGGCTGCGACCGCGGGCGTTGCGGGTGTCACACCTGCGCCGGTGCCGACCACGGCCGCCACCACCGCCTGCACCAGCCATCGAGCGAGCTGCTGCTGACCGTCGAACGTGCCGGGGATGCGCGTCAACCACGCGGCGGACCGCCCCGCGAGCACCCTGGCCTCAGCGATGGCCTCGACCACAACGCAGACGACCAGCTGAGCCCAGGTCAGCCAGGCAAGGACCGCCACCAGACCGAGCAGTGCGCTGTCGGTCAGGCGGCCGCTGAGCGCCAGGCCTTCGGTCGGGTAGGGGTTGCCGACGGTGGTTACGAGCAGCCAGGGCACGCCGGCGAGCAGGAGGCCCAGCACCAGGAGGGCTCCGAGGCCGCGGGCCAACAGCAGCGTGCGCTTCATCAGGGGTTGTCCTCTCCGATGATCCCCTGGGCGGTTCTGCTCTCCCGGATCGGGAAGGCGTCGATGCCGATGACGCTGAGGATGCGCGCGGGACTGGTGCCGGTGACCGTCACTGTCACCCGGTCGGCGTTGACGGAGACGGTGCCGCGTTGACCGGCCGCGGACAGGTACTGCCGCACTCGCGTAGCTGCGGCTTCGGCGTTCACGGCGTCGCCGCCGGACCGGACGCTCCCGGCGGAGAGCTGGTCGGCGCCGAGGCGAGCAGCCTGGGCGGCCACCCGAGACGCCTCGAGTCGGGCGTCGATGACGTGTCCTCCGTCGACCACGAGGCCGAGCAGGACGGTGAAGGCGCCGGCGGTGAGCAAGAGCGCCCAGATGGATGCGGACCCGCGGTCGTTCCTCATCCGATCACCCGGTGCTGTTCCAGAGGTACGACGGAGGTGGCGCTGAACGACTTGGAACCGGGCAGGCCGAACCCGGCCAGGTCGGAGAGGTCGGCTCGGCAGGTGACCGTGGCTCGGACGTGACCTCCGCTGTGGAAGGCCGAGGAGTCGACGGTGACGTCGAGGTCGACGCAGGAGCGCCCACGCTCGGCCAACGCCCGGTGGGCTGCCGTCCGCCCGGCGGTGACGGCACCCGTGGCGTGCTGCTCGAGGGACGCCGCACGCGCAGCGGCAGCTGCGGCGGCGTCGACCTGGTCGGCCGCCTCGACGAACCGCGCTCCCCCGGCGACGGTGAGGATGCACCCGACCAGGACCGGGGTCAGGACCACCAGCTCCACCGACATCGCGCCTCGCTCGTCCCGTCGAGTCATGGCCCCTCCTCCACGAAGCGCTCCACCGTGCCCTCGGCCTCGGCAGAGACCCGCACGGTCAGGAAGGGCACCAGCTCCTGCACCTGACCCCGGACGGACACCCGGGCCGTGGTCGCGCCTCGAGTCGCGGTGACGACGGCGTCCTCGACGCCGGGGCCGAGATCGTCGACGTACGCCTGGGCGGTGCGACGCCCGTCCTCCGCCGACCCGTCGTACGCCGCCGCAGCCGCCAGACCCTCCTCAGCCGCAGCGGTCACGATGCGGTGTGCGTGCGCGCGCACGGCGTACTGCAGCATCACGAGGAACACCACGACGAGCATGCTCAGCACGAGCAGAAACTCGATCGCGATGGCTCCTCGCTCTTCGCGACGCCGGCGCTGCATCATCCTGGCGCCTCAGGGCGATCCCAGCTTGTTGGTCTGGGACGTGACATAGGACTGCACGGCCGCAACTGCAATGCCCGCGATCCCGATGACCCCGAGCGCGACCAGCAGCCACTCGACGGCGGTGAAGCCGCCCTCCTCGCGCAGCGCGAGCCGCGCCCGCAACCAGGTGAGCAGGAGACTCACTTCCTGCATGTCCTCACTTCCTCTCCGACGGTGCGGGTCACCCCGCGAACAACCGAACGATCGATGGGTAGAGCTCGTAGCCGAGGAAGGCGAACACCATGGCGATGAGGGTGAACTTCATCGACTCGGTCGCCTGGTTCGCTTCGGCCTCGGCGTCGGCGATCCGTGCGGCCCGCAAAGTGCCCGCACGGGCGACGAGAGTGGCTTTGACCTTCGCGCCGTCTTCATTGGCCAGCCGAAGTGCGGCATCGAGATCGACGAGCTCGGGCAGGCTGAGTCGACGACCGAGCGCACCCAGCGACTCCCAAGCACTCACGCCAGAGAACCGCGCGCCGTCGATCGCGTCCTGAAGGTGCGCGAAGGTCCACCCGGTGCCGATGTTCGCGGCTGCCGGGAGTGCTTCGGCGTGGCCGCGGCCGGCGTCCAGGGCCATCGCGACGAGGTCGAGGTAGATCGACAGCGTGCGCCGGAACTCCGCCCGCATCTCCGCTGCCTTCACCTGCAGCTCGCGCTGGGCGACGACCACCATCGCCGCGGCCAAGGCGATGCCTGCGCCAATGCCCACGCTGAGGGGCAGGCCGAGGCCTAGCAAGGACAGGCTGCCCAGGATCACCGGCGGACCGAGAAGCGCGACGACGACGAGTCCGAGCACCTTGCTGAGGTGCTGCTCGAGGGAGATGCCGGTGATCGCCAAATCGGCGCGCAACGAGGAGGTGTCCACACCCCTGCGGTCGACCTGATCGGCCAGCCAGACGCCGAGCCGGTCCAGGAGCGAGCCGCGAGCGAGATGCGGCGCCTCACGGCGACGGCTGGCCCGGGCACGCTCGTCGTACCAGTGCGCCGCCATCGCCACGTGGTCGGTGCGCGGCGGCCTGGCCAGCTGGGCCATCCGGAGCAGGCCGAGCGCGACACAGGCGGTTGCCAACATGAACGCCGTCACTGCCCCCACCTCGCTCCGCCCGCCACAGGCTTGTACGACGCGACTTCGGTCACCGCGTCCGCGCTGGTCAGGAACCGCAGCTGAGGCTTGCTATTCGCCAGCGACCGCATCCGCATGAAGGCGGCCAGGAAGATTGCGATGAAGACCGACAGCGCGAGCTGTCCGGCGGGAGTCGAGTAGGGCTCGACCCAGCCGCGCGCGAAGAACGCCTGCAGGATGACGAAGCCGATGACGAGCCCGGCGATGCGCTGAGCCTGGTTGCGCAGCGCTCGCCGCTCATGCTCGACCTTGCGTCGCATCTCGAGCTCCGACCGGGCCGACATCGCCAGGGCGGTGAGGATGCGCTGCAGACCTCCAGCCCGCTGCCGCGCGTTGAGGCTCAACGCCGCGACCACCATGTCGCCGGCCGGGTCGTCGAGGTCGTCGGCGAACCGCGCAAGAGCCTCTGGCAACGGCACCCTTCCCGCGAGCCTCGCGGAGAGGTCTCGCAGCGGTCGCCGGAGCAGCTCAGGGGCGGAGGAGACCGTCACAGGGATCGCCTGCTCCAGCCCCGACGCGGCAGCCGAGGTGTCCCGCAGCGACTCCGTCCAGACCGCGATCGCCTCGATCTTGCGCAGCTCACGCCGTCCCGCGGCCGCACCGCCGAAGACGCGCGGCCACAGCAGCGACAGTCCCCCGGCAGCCAGAGCCGCCGCGGGCCAGCGCGTGACCACAAGTACACCGAGCGCGAGAGCCGCGGCCAGACCGGCTCGGCGCAGCTGCGCCGGATCCCGGGGCGGTCTCGTCGATTGCCTTTGGGTACGCCGCAGCGTGCCTCCGCGAACCAGGTGCAGCAGGCCGACGATGCCGAACGCGGCCGCGGCGACTGCGAGAAGGAAGGCGAGCATCATGGCCACGCCACCTCGCTGGGCCGCCACCCCGCTGCGATGAGGTCATCGTGGCAACGGACCTGAACGTCGGAGTGCCGGCGAACCCGGCCGAGGCCGTCCGGCCCCCACAGCTCGTTGGTGGCCAGGTCTCCGCTCTCGGTCACGCCCGCCACCTCGCGGACGGACTCGACGACGCGCTCCTGGCCTTCTCCGGTGCGCAACCTGCGCAGGAACACGATGAGGTCGAGGCCGGTCGCGACGAGCCGCACGGTCGCCTCCCACGGCAGCCGCTCCGGTGCCTGGATGGCATAGGTGGCGATCTTGTGGACCACGTCGCCGGAGGAGTTCGCGTGGATCGTCGACAGGGATCCGTCGTTGCCCTGCGTCATGGCGTTGAGCATGGTGACGACCTCGTCGCCCAGCACCTCGCCGACGATGACCCGGGATGGGTTGAGCCGCAAGGTGTCCCGCACGAGCTCCGCCATCGACACCGCGCCCGCGCCCTCGGAGTTCGGCAGCCGCTCCTCCAGAGCGATCGCATTCGGGTGCGCCTCCACGTCCTCGTCGAGACCGAGCTCGAGGGAGCGCTCCACCGTGAGGAGCCGCTCCTCCGGCGGGATCTCCGACGCCAGCGCACGCAGCAGAGTCGTCTTCCCGGCGCCCGTCGCGCCGGCGACCATGACGTTCTTGCGGGCCCGGACAGCCGCGGCGAGGAAGTCCGCCAGGTCCTCGTCCAGCGTGCCCAGCCGGATCAGGTCCTTGAGCGTGACCTTGGCGTGCCGATGCTTGCGGATGGAGATGACGGGTTCCCGGGAGACCGACTGCACGGCGTACAGCCGCGAGCCGTCGGGCAGCCGGAGGTTGACCCGGACGTTGGCGACGTCGAAAGCGCGCGCGGACAGTCCCTCGTGGGCGGCCAGGGTCTGGATCGTCTCGATGAGCTCCTCGTTGGAGGCTGCGACGGGACGTACGCGTGCGGTGGTGCCGTCGGCGTACTCGACGAAGACGTTGCGGTAGCCGTTGATGTCGATGTTCTCGACCGAGTCGTCGTCGAGCAGCACCTGGAGGCTGCCGGCCCCGAAGAGGCGTGACTCGAGTGCCTCGACGAGGTCCTGACGCTCCTCCCAGGTCAGCTCGGGTGCACCGGACTCGGCGAGCATCGACTCGTGCTGGGTGACTACCTGCTGGACCAGCGTCTTCCCGTGCTGACGTGCGTCCTCGCCAGTGAGCGGTGACAGCCCTTGGACTCGCCGGGTGTCGATCGCGTCCTGTCGCATTCGGCCGAGCTCGGCCTGCAGGCGGCGAAGCAGCGAGTAGTCGAGGTCCACGGTCACCGCACCGCCTCGGCGCTCGATGCGGTGAGCGCGGCCAAGTCGGCCGCCGTCTGGGCAGCGCTGCGCATCAGCGTCGTACGGGCCAGACGGCCGGCGGGGTGCTGACCGGTGAAGAGGCGCTGCACGCCGCCCACGTCGTACGCCAAGTGGCCTGCTCCGGCGAGGATGGGGCCGGCGGTGGTGTCCTCCAGCAGTGCTCGGACGTCGCGCAGGTCGGCTGTCCGGTGGCGTTGGAGTCCCACCACGAGCGCGAAGAGACGTGGTGGGGTGTCGCGGAGTGCTGCCAGGGCCGGCACCAGGTGTGCGGCTCGTTCGCGCATTCGGATCAGGGACTCGGTTTCTGCCCGGGCGACGAGGACGACGACGTCCGCCTGGGCAGCAACCGGGAGGAGCGGCGATCCAGCGTGCAGTCGGCCGAGGTCGACCAGCACCGGTCGGTCTGCTTCGACGAGGCGCTCAGCCAGCGTCTGCCAGTCCGCGACTCTCCCGACCTGTTCGGCCAGCAACGGGCCCGGGACCACGGAGAGCTGGTCGTTCACCCGGTGGGTGAAGCGCTCGAGGAGATCGTCGCTGGCGGTCGACCGTGAGGCTGCCGCCAAGGTGAGCACAGTCGGCGTCTCCGACAGGACCGAGCCATGCTCGGTGCGCAGACGCAGGGCGACGTCGCCGCCGCTCGGGTCAGCCTCGACCATGGCCGCGGGGGTCGGCCAGGCCGAGGCAAACGCCAGAGCGGTCGTTGTTGCTCCCGGTGAACCCTTGTCGGAGCAGACTGCGATCAGCACCGCTCAGCGCTCCATCGCGCGCGGGCTCTGGATGACCGCTACCCGGCCAGCCGCTCCGAAGGAGGCCACATCCGTCGCATAGCCGTCCTCCACGACCAGGGAGAGCCGCAGGCCTCCTCCGTCGATGGACTCGGCACGGAGCACCTCGGCCGTCTCGGCCAAGACGGTCGTCCGGGCGAGCGACTCCGGATCACCGGGATCACCGCTGGGTGGGACCGCCAGGACGGTGACGACGTCACCCGGCATCAGACCCATCGGCGCCCGAGTGGGGTCGAGGTCGAGGCCGACGACGCGCTCGTTGGCTGCTGGGACGGCGTCGACGGTGAGGAGCGGGTCGGTGAGCACCTGACCCGGCACCAGCCCTACGGCGGCGGTGCTCCCGACGACGCGGTCCACCTCGCTGACGGGGATGGCTCCGTCGACCCCGGCGACCGAGGCGGTCGACAAGGCGCTGCGCTCCACGACGTGCCCGGCCGGCACCTCCCGGGCCACCACCAGGACTTCGACCCGGTCACCCTGCTGCTGCCAGAACCACGCCGCAGCCACGACGCTCACCAGCACGAAGAGCACGGTGGCCGCCCACTGCCCCAGCCGCCGTGGACGGGTCGGCAGCCTGACCTCGCGTGCTGCGGGCGCGGTGCCGTTGCCGGAACTGGAGCGCTCGGCGCGTGGACGCACCTGGGGATGGGTCGTCACTGGATCACCACCGTCTGCCGCTGGACGACGCGCATCGCACCCACGCCAGCCGGCGCATCGACGAGGCCGAGCGACCCGGAGGTGGAGGTGCAGACTCCCGAGCAGGTCCAGTCGACGGCGTACTGGATGACGGCGGTGACGTCGAACGCGCCGTCGACCTGTGACTTGGACGTCTGGTCGTAGGTGTAGCCGCACGTGGTCACGGCCTCGTCCCCCATTCCTGGCTGCCAGGCTCGCCCAGCGTCGAAGCAAGTTTTCTCAGCCGGCCCCATGTCCCACACGACACGGTCAGGCTCGGCCACGACGGTGACCGAGGTGCCGCCGGCACGAACGGTCCTCGTCAACGTCCGCCACTGCTGATCCGGGAGCCACATCCACGTCTCCACACCGACGACGGCCGGATCCGGGGCGCCAGGAGCCAGCTGGATGTTGGCGGTCTCGAGGCGGAGCTGACCGAGCGCGGTCTGCGCGAGAGTGGCCGGGTCTGGCGGACCCCCAGCAGGTCCACCCGGAGGCACCCAGAAGAGCACCTGAGGTGAGCTGTCGTCGATCAAGGCGCACATCCACACAGCGCCGTCGGTGTTGCCACCCCAAGCCGGATGGTGGGGCGGCACGTTGGCTTCGTGGGCGTAGCACTGGTGGGCGGCTACCCAAACACCCCACTCGGTGACGCAGTCCACGACGGCGTTGTCCGCCTCGCGGTGGCAGCCGTCAACACCACCGCCGCTCGTACCGGGTTGCGGTGCACCTGACCCTCCCGGCGCGCCCGGGTCCGTCACCTCGATGCAGATCACCCCGCCGCCCGGTACCGGGGTCGGGCCTTGTCCTGGCGGGCAGCTCGAAGCGACCGCAGGTGGAGCCACGATCATGATCCCCGCAGCAGCGAGGACCAAGGCGATCGCGGCTCGTCTCAGCACTTCTTGCCGACCTTCTCCGACAGCACCCGCCAGTGCGCTTCGTCCGGGAGCTTGACCATTTCTACTCGGACGATCGTCGGCACCGGCTCGGGCTGCGGCACCGGCTCGCCTTCCTGCAGCACCTCTACGCCTTCGGAGACCCCGCAGACTCGGAGCCCGACCTCTCCTCCGCCGTCGGTGTCCAGCCGGATAGCGCCGGGTCGGGTCCGCAGGGTCTTGCCCATCCCGACGATCTGGATGCCGCGCTCCTCGTTGGTGGTCAACCGTGCCCAGTAGCTCTGCCAGGCCGCGGTGCGCTCCTCGAAGAACTGCTTCGCTTCCGGCGTCGCCCGGCCTGCCTCGTTGATCGCTGCCAGCTCGCGAGAGAACGTCTCGTAGTCTTCGACCGCTTCGTCGTACGCCGTCCGCTCCTCGGGGGAGAGACCCTGCAGGTACGCCGGGACCGCTTCAGTGGGCGTCTGCGAAGTTGCCGCCGAAGTCGCCGGAGCACTCTGCGGCGGTTGCGGCTCGTCGTCGTCGCTGCAGGCGGCGAGCGACATCAGGCAGGCGAGACCCGCCACCTGTGCCATCACAATCCGCCGCATGTCCAGCTCCCCCGAGCTCTCGCATCCGAACGAGGTCAACCTAGGGCTCCACGCTCCAGAGGACAAGGTCCTGAGTTCTACTCGTCCGGCTGGGTCGCAACCCCGAATCAGCCACGCCATCGGACCAATAGGCGATTCAAGCCCTCACTTGTGGACAACGGACCGCGGTCGTCGGCGTTACGACCGTTCTCAGGTGATGCCCAGAGAGACGGTCTACGGTTGAAGCGTCGACCTCAGGTGAGTCTCCCCCGTCTCCCTGGGGTCGACCTCACGTCTGATCGAGCTGGCGTGCGAGATTCCGAGATCTCACCACTCTTCTCACCACGGGCCTCACCACTCTGTCTCACCCGCTCGCACGGCGGTCCCCAATCGTCCGACCATGCCGAGATGAGGTTGATCAGCCCCGGCCGGGTAGTGAGTTGTCGGCTGCGCCGCCGTCCACCGGCCCGACGTCGGCTCGGTTCGGCGCTTTCCTCGATCGGCTACCTCGGTGTGGTGAGTATGTGGCAGATGTCGTCGTCTGCGCAGTCGGCGGGATCGAGCAGGCGGCTGCGTTCGAGGAGTGCTTCGAGCTCGGCTTGCAGCGCGGCAAGGTGGGCGATCCGTGCCCGGACGTCAGCGATCTTGGAGTCGATGAGCGTGGCCACGTGCGCGCACGGCACGGTCCCGTCGTCGCGAAGGTCGATGATGCTGCGGATCTCCGACAGGGTGAGCCCGGCGGCCTGCGCCACGTCGATGAAGCGCAACCGGGCGAGCGTGGACTCGTCGTAGACGCGGTAGCCGTTGGCGCCCCGTTCGGCGTCGGGCAAGAGACCCTTGCGCTCATAGAACCGGATGGCCTGGCTGGTCACTCCGACAGCGTCGGCAAGTTCACCGATCAACATACTCGTCCACCCTTCACCCTTGACCTTCTACCACGGTACAAGGTTTAGCGTCGCTGTCATGGACGTCTCCCTGTTGTACTTCGATGACTGCCCGAACTGGAAGGTCGCCGACCAACGGCTGGCCGCGATCGCAGCCGAGTGCCCCGACGTGGTGGTGACGCGTCACCGCGTCGAGACCGTGGAGGAGGCCGAGCGGCTGGAGTTCCACGGCTCGCCGAGCATCCTGGTCGACGGCGTCGATGTCTTCGCTGAGCCGGGGGCCGGCGTGGGGTTGTCGTGTCGGGTCTACCGCACACCCGAGGGCCTTGCAGGGTCGCCGACGCTGGAGCAGCTCCGCGACGCACTCGGCGTGACGAAGGAAGAGGCCTGATGAACAGCTACGACCTGATCGTGATCGGTGCCGGCATGGCCGGAGTCTCGGCAGCGAACAAGTGCGCCGCTGCGGGCTGGAGAGTCGCGATCGTCGACACGCTGCCCTACGGCGGCACCTGCGCTCTGCGAGGGTGTGACCCGAAGAAGATCCTGCGTCGCGGCGCCGAGATCATCGACAGCGCCCGGCTGATGCGCGGCAAAGGCATCAACGATGCCAACCTGTCGATCAACTGGACCGACCTGATCAAGCACAAGCACGGCTTCACCGACCCCGTCCCGAGCAACACCGAGGACGCCCTGTCGAGCAACGGCGTCGACACCCTGCACGGGCGGGCGCGGTTCACCGGCGCGAACACCATCGCGATCGACGGCACCTCCTACGAGGCAGCACGCTTCCTGATCGCCACCGGTGCCCGCCCCCGGCCGCTGGACTTTCCCGGCCACGAGCACCTGGTCGACAGCGCCGGCTTCATGGACCTTCCCGAGCTCCCGGAGCGGATCTTGTTCGTCGGTGGTGGCTTCATCTCCTTCGAGTTCGCCCACATCGCCGCACGCGCAGGCAGCACGCCCGTCATCCTCGACCGCGGGCCGCGGCCGCTCAAGGCCTTCGACCCCGACCTCGTCGAGCTCCTCATCAGCCGCGGCGCCGACGCCGGAATCGAGCTGTGGCGCAACACGACGGTCACCGCGATAGAGAAGTCGCAGAGGTCCTACCTGGTCGGGGTGGACGGGTCCGGCCAGCCCGAGACGGTCGAGTTCGGCCTCATCGTGCACGGCGCGGGCCGGACAGCCGACCTGGCCGGCCTCGACCTCGACACCGCCGGGGTCGAGTGGGACCAAAACGGAGTGCGGGTGGCTGCTCATCTGCAGAGCACCAGCAACCCAGCGGTCTACGCCGCCGGCGACGCGGCCAACAGCCCGGGGATGCCGCTGACCCCGGTCGCGGTGTTCGAGGGCAAGGTCGCCGCGTCCAACATGCTCAAAGCCACCACGACCGTCCCCGACTACACGGGCGTCCCCACGGCGGTTTTCACGATCCCCGAACTCACTCGGGTGGGGATGCTCGAACAAGAAGCTAGAGAGCAGGGCGTCGACGTCGACGTCCGCTACCGCGACACCAGCGACTGGTACTCCAACTACCGGATCGGTGAGACCACGGCGGCCACCAAGATTCTCATCGATCGATCCACCGACCGGATCCTCGGCGCACACCTGCTCGGCCCCGAGTACGGCGAACTCATCAACTTCCTCGGCCTCGCCATGAAGCTCGACCTGACCACCCGACAGCTCAAGTCCATGACCGCTGCGTACCCAACTGTCGGGTCAGACCTCGGATCGATCCTCTGACCCCCCGGGGCTCGCGACCCGACGGTCAGTGCGCCACGTCGGCGACCGAACCCCTCGTGCTCGCGCGCAGCAGGCGCCCCGTCGCAACGTCCGGACATGCCGCGGAGAGTGAAGCTCTTTGCCCTGCCGATGACCGGACGTCGAAGGCGTAACCTGACAGTGGAAGGTGGCGAGATGATCCCGACAATGATCCTGTTTGGTGTGGTCTTCGGGCGCTGGTGGCCCGTCATGCTGCTCGTGGCCGCGCTCGCATGGCCCGCGCTCCTCGTCGCCACCGATGCCGTCGGCGTCAACGCCGGTCTGATCGGGGCGGCCCTACTGGCCGTGGCCAACGCTGGCGTTGGGGTTCTCTTCTATGAAGGTCTCCTCCACGCCTACCGACGCCTTCACCGCCCCGCGGTCACCGGGGTTCCCCGCTGACCGACTGACCTTCGCCCAGATCTAGCCGCCAGTCGGGTATCGCACACACCGACTTGCGGAACTTCAGCGTCGAGTTCGAACAGTGCCCAAGGTTGTTCGAACGTCCGTTCGACCACGTGTCATGCTTGCCTGATGGCAGGAGGCATGGGACGTAGAGCTGGCTCCGGCATCCCGCTGCGCGATCGGTCTGCTCAGCCGGCCGCACCTCCTGAGTGTCCCCTCCGCCACGTATGGGTCGCCGCCAGCGTCGACGGCGCCGGCGTCAAGCGGCCGGGCCTGCTCGTCGAATGGCGCCGAGACCCCACGACCGGGAGTTGGGAAGGACTCGTCCACTACGGGGCCGAATTCCGGCCTGGTCGCTGGCGCGTGGTCGAGGAATGGGTTCCTCACGATCTGCTGACCCCCGCCTGACTCCACCAGCGACCCTTTTCCAGCACGGTTTGTCCACGACTCGCGTCCCAGTCCGCCTATAGGGAGGACGACTGCGAGCAAAGGACGTCCGATGCCGACCCACCACGACACACCCGCCCTCAGCCCACTTCTCACCATCGACCAGGCTGCGCGCTATCTGTCCATTCCGAAGGCGACGCTCTACACCTGGCGCACCCGCCGGGCCGGCTACGGACCGCCCGCCCACAAGGTGGGCGGATGTCTGAGGTATCGCCTCGAAGACCTCGACGCCTGGCTCCTGGCTCACCGCGAGGACCCGTCTGCGCCTCCGTCGGTGCCGCAGCCGCGAGCGGCAGATGCGATGGATCTCGGTGCGGAGCTCTCCTCCAGACGCGGTGTCGCGATGACTCGTCGCCGCAGCTGGAACTGACCATGGCCCGTCCGCACCTCCCGCTCGGCGCCTGGGGCGACTTCACCGTCCGCCGGGTTCGCCCGGGCGTCTACCGCGCGTGGGCGCGCTACCGCGACTTCGACGGTCAGACCCGGCGGGTTTCGGCCACCGGCAGCACCAAAGGCGCAGCCGAGCGCGCCCTCCGCGAGATGCTCGCTGACCGCGACGTCCCGATGGGTGAGGAGCTCACCTCGGAGATGCGCCTCTCCGCGCTCGCGGAGTACTGGCTCGAACATCTCCACCGCGAGCAACGCATCGAGGCCAGCACCATCCGCGAGTACCGCCGCATCGTCGACCACGTCGTACTCCCGGCTCTCGGTGAGGTCCGTCTGCGCGAGCTGACCACCGGCCGGCTCGACCGCTTCTTGTTGACGGTGCGCGAGACCAGCGTCAGCCGCCAGCGCAAAGCCAAGGTCGTCGTCGGTCTGATGCTCGACCTCGCTGTCCGCCACGACGCCCTGGCCGTGAACCCCATTCGCTCCACCAGCAAGGTCCGACGCCCCAAGACCGAGACCCGGGCACTCACTCGGCTCGAGGTCGGCGAGCTTCGTGAGGTCGTCCGACGCTGGACCCTCGGGACCAAGCCCGGCCCACGCCCCACCAACGACATGGCCGACATCGTCGATCTCATGCTCGGCACGGGCTGCCGGATCGGAGAGATCCTGGCCTTGCGTTGGAGCGACATCGACATCGACGGTCCACGGCCAACGCTCACAGTCACCGGCACCATCAAGACCGAGCCCAAGCTGGGCACCTACCGCAAGTCCACTCCCAAGACTGACGCCAGCGTCCGCACCATCGCGCTGCCCGCCTTCACGGTGGGGACCCTGAAGCGTCGACGGATGGAAGAGCCACCCAACGACCTGGACGCAGTCTTCGTCACCCGCAACGGCACCTGGCACCAGTTGGCGAACATCGAACGGCGCTGGCGCGCGATCCGCGAGGGCACCGGGTACGAGTGGGTCACCCCGCACGTGTTCCGCAAGACCGTCGCCACCTACATCTCCGAGCAGGTCGGCACCGAGCAGGCGTCTCGTCAGCTCGGCCACACCACCAGCCAGGTCACCAGGCAGCACTACATCGCCAAGCCCGAGCTCTCCGCCGACCACGCCGAGCTCCTCGAGGACTTCGGGCACAGCCGCCCCCTGGACCCCGACGAGTCCTGAGCGGTGCGCCCCACCGGACCCGTCGCGACGCCCCTCGATCACGCCGGTCCGGCGTATGTTCGACCCTAGGGTCTGCACCCTAGGAGCCGACGCCGCAGACGGCTTCAAGGGCCTGCTCAGAGTCGCAAACCAGAGCCAAGTTGGAAGGGTTTAAGGCCAATAAAAGGCCAACAGACCCAATTCGAGGCCTCGCGGCCTCTCCCCCGATCTGCAAAACCGCAGGTCAGAGAGGGTGTGTCGGTCGGGCTGACAGGATTTGAACCTGCGACCCCTTGACCCCCAGTCAAGTGCGCTACCAAGCTGCGCTACAGCCCGATGCCCGCGACGCCGACGTACGACGAGCGGGCGGTCAGAACCTTACCCCAGCAACGCCGCGGGATCGAAACCGGTCACCGCTTGTCCCGCTTGCGAGGACGCTGCTGCACGTGGATGGGCGTGCCGACGAAGCCGAACTCCTCGCGCAGGCGGCGTTCGATGTAGCGGAGGTAGCCCGCCTCGAGCATCCCGGAGGTGAAGAGGACGAACGTCGGCGGAGACGTCGAGACCTGGGTCCCGAAGAGCACACGCGGCTGCTTGCCGCCCCGGACCGGGTGCGGGTGCTCGGCGACCAGCCGGCCGAGGAAGGAGTTGAGGGCGCCGGTGCCCACGCGGGTCTCCCAGCCACCGAGGGCGGCGTCGAGAGCAGGCACCAGCTTGTCGACGTGCCACCCGGTCCGGGCGGTGATGTTCACCCGCGGAGCCCACTGCACGCGCACGAGGTCCCGCTCGATCTCGCGGTCGAGGTAGTAGCGGCGCTCCTCGTCGACCAGGTCCCACTTGTTGAAGGCGATGACAAGCGCCCGCCCCGCCTCCGAGACAGTGGTGATGATGCGCTGGTCCTGCTCCGACAGCGGCTTGGACGCGTCGACGACGAGGACCGCGACCTCGGCCCGCTCGATCGCGGTGGTGGTGCGCAGGCTCGCGTAGTACTCGTGCCCCGAGGCTTCCTTGACCCGCTTGCGGATCCCGGCGGTGTCGACGAAGCGCCACGGCCGGCCGCCGAGCTCGATCAGCTCGTCGACCGGGTCGACCGTCGTACCCGCTGCGTCGTCGACGACCACGCGGTCCTCACGGGCCAGCTTGTTGAGCAGCGAGGACTTGCCGACGTTCGGCTTGCCGACGATCGCGACCCGGCGCGGTCCGCCGACCTCCTCGAACGACTCCGGTGGCGTCTCGGGCAGCGCGTCGAGGATCGCGTCGAGCAGGTCCCCCGAGCCACGGCCGTGGAGAGCCGAGACCGGATAGGGCTCGCCCAGGCCGAGGTTCCAGAGACCGTAGGCCTCGGCTTCGGCGCGCATGTCGTCGACCTTGTTCGCCGCCAGCACCACCGGTTTGCCGGACTTCCGCAGGATCTTCACGACGGCCTCGTCCGCGTCGGTGATCCCGACCGTCGCGTCGACGACGAACAGCACCGCGTCCGCGATGTTGACCGCCACCTCCGCCTGGGCGGCGATGCGCTCGGCCAGCCCGCGGGCGTCCGGGTCCCAGCCGCCGGTGTCGACGACCGTGAAGGCCCGACCGTTCCACGTGGCGTCGTAGGAGACACGGTCGCGCGTCACACCGGGCACGTCCTCCACGACCGCTTCACGTCGACCGAGGATGCGGTTGACCAGGGTCGACTTGCCCACGTTGGGGCGGCCGACCACGGCCAGTACCGGGACAGGGCCGGTGACGGGCTGGTCGCGTTCGATGGCGGTCATGATGTCTCTCTCAAACCGGGGATCGGCCCGGGGAGATCCCGGCCGGTGATACGTCGTGCTTCAACAAGATGGTCAAGGAATGTCTTCCTCAGCTCGTCGGCCGCCCGACGTACCTCTGTCTGGCGCCGCGGCCACGGCTGTGACTCCAAGTACACCGGAGGGCCGTGCACCAAGTCGAATCGTGCGCCGCGGGCAGGGACCGAGTCCATCACACCGCCGGGGTCACGCGTGCCGAAGACGACCAACGGTATGACGGGCGCACCGGTGACGAGTGCGAGGTAGGCCACACCGTTGTGCATCCGGGCGAACTCCCCCGCCCCACGTGTCCCCTCGGGGTAGATCGCCACCACTCCCCCGTCGCGCAGGACTCGCAGGCAGTCCTTGATCGCCGACGGGTCGACCTCGTAGCGCGACAGCGGGATCTGGCCGACCGCCCGCAACGCCAGGCCGGTGCGCCCCTCGAACATCTCCTTCTTGGTCAGCGCATGGACAGGTCGCGGGGCGTATGCCCCGAGCAGCGGTCCGTCGAGCAGGCCGATGTGGTTCGAGGCGACCAGGTGGGGGCCCCGTAAGGCGAGGTGCTCCTCACCGTACGTGCGCACGTCGTAGCGTCGGCCGAACCACGCCCGCGCGACCGGGCGCAGCACCCGTAGCAGTCGATGCGGCGGATGGACCGCTGCGTCGGACCGGGGCAGGTCGAAGTGCTCCGGGCGCGTGCGCCGTACCCTCACGGCGGGTCGATCGCGCTCACCAGCGCGACCACCCGCTCGACGACCTCCTCCAGCGTGTACGGCGTGGTGTCGATGTGGTGGGCGCCGTCAGCCATCGCCAGCGGGGCCGTGGCCCGGCCGGAGTCGTACCGGTCCCGCCTCAGCAGCGCCGCCCGGGTCGCCTCGACATCGGTGGGCTGGGTGAGCTCGGCGGTACGACGCGCGGCCCGTGCCTCTGGGTCGGCCGTGAGGTAGACCTTCACGGGAGCGCCAGGGACCACGACCGTGCCGATGTCGCGACCCTCCACCACGATCCCGCCTTCGCCGATGATCTCGCGCTGCTCCCGGAGCAGGCGTGCGCGGACCTCGGGAACCGCGCTGACCGCGCTGACCGCCGCAGTGACCTCGGCGGAGCGGATCGGGCCGGCCACGTCGGTGCCGTCGACACTGATCGTGGGACCGTCCGGGTCGGTGCCCGAGACCAGCACCGGCTCCTCGGCGTGCGAGGCGACCGCTCGGGGGTCCTCCACGTCCACGCCGTGCTCGAGCATCCACCAGGTGACGGCCCGGAACATCGCCCCGGTGTCCAGGTACCTCAGCCCGAGGCGCTTGGCCACCCCCCGGGAGGTGCTCGACTTGCCCGACCCCGAGGGGCCGTCCATCGCGACGACGACGTTGCTCAACGCTGCTGCTTCCTGCCTTCTTGTCCTGGTGTGTCGGCGGCGAAGCCTACCGGTGCGCGCTCCAGCCGCGCTCCTCGAGCGACGTGGTGAGGAAGTCGGCACGCCCCTCCTCGACCGTCAGCTCGACGAGACCGACGGGTCGTCCCGGGTCGTGGTCGATGCGCAGGTCCTCGACGTTCACGCCGATCTCGCCGGCGGAGGCGAGCAATCTGGCCAGCTCGCCCGGATGGTCGGGTACGGCGACGTACACCGGGGCCGTCGGCCGAGCGGGGCCACCGTGCTTGGCCGGGATGGCAGCCGTGCCGGCGACACCGCGCGCAAGGAGGGCACTGACCCGGGTCCGGTCGCCGGTCCTCACCGCGACCAGGAGGTCGTCGAGGTCCTGGCGGACGTCGGACAGCAGCCCGGCGACCGCGTCGGCGTTGCCCGCGATGATCTGCTGCCAGAGGGCCGGGTCCCCGGCGGCGACGCGCGTGACGTCACGGACGCCCTGTCCCGACAACGCCAGGTGGGAGGCGGGGGCCCCGGCGAGCCGGCCTGCCACCAGCGCGGAGAGGAGGTGCGGCACATGGGAGGTACGGGCGACCGCCTCGTCGTGCTCCTCGGTGGCCATCGTCACGGGTGTGGCACCGCAGGCACGCGCCAGCGCGGTCACCAGGGCCACCGACTCGTCCGCGGCAGCCGGGTGAGGTGTGACCGCCCATGGCCGTCCGTCGAAGAGAGCTGCCGACGCCGCGAACGGCCCGGAGCGCTCGCTGCCCGCCATCGGGTGCGACCCCACGTAGCGTCCGAGCAGCTCCGGCGACACGCGGCCCGCGACGGCCCGCAGCGGAGCGTTCTTCACGCTGCCCACGTCGGTGACACAGCGACCTCCCGAGGTCAGCGCTGCGGTGATCTCGTGCGCGAGGTGGTCCGGCGGAACGGCCACCACGACCAGCTGCATGTCGGCGACGTCCACGTCCGACGCGTCGGTGCCGGCGCCGAGGCTCTCGGCGATGGTGACGTTCTGCGGAACGACGTCGTACAGCCGCACCTCGACCCCGCTGCGGGCGAGGGCGAGACCGATGGAGGTGCCGAGCATCCCGGCGCCCACGACGAGGACGGGGCCGGTGAGAGTCCGTTCGGTCGGGGATCCAGCGTCGTTCATCGGACCAACCCTAGTGCGTGCCGGGCTCAGAGCTCGGCAGCGTCCAGCAGCGTCCCGAGCTCGTCCCGGGTGAGCTCGCGGAGCTCCCCCTTGCGGAGCCCGCCGATGCGGACCGGGCCGATCGCGGTGCGCGTCAGCCGCTTGACCGGGTGGCCGACCTCGTCCAGCAGCCGGCGCACGATCCGGTTGCGCCCCTCGTGGATCACCAGTTCCACGATCGAGCGACCACCGTGCGAGGAGACGACCGTGAACGACGAGACCTTGACCGGCCCGTCCTCGAGTGTGACGCCGTCGAGCACCCGGCGCGCCGTGCTGCGCGCCACCTCGCCGACGACCTCCGCCACATAGGTCTTGTCGAGCTCGTACGACGGGTGCGCCACGCGCTGGGCGAAGTCCCCGTCGTTCGTGAGCAGGATCAGCCCCTCGGTGTCGGTGTCGAGGCGCCCGACGTGGAAGAGCCGTTCGGGACGCTGCGCGACGAACTCCTCGAGGCTGCGCCTGCCCTGGGGGTCCGACATCGTCGAGACCACGCCTCGCGGCTTGTTGAGCACCAGGTACACGTTCGGGCTCACGGGAGGCAGTCGCTTGCCGGCGACGCGGATCACCGCCGTCCGCGGGTCGACCTTCGTGCCGAGCCTGGTCACGACCTCCCCGTCGACCTCCACGAGGCCTTCGAGCATCAGCTCCTCGCACTTGCGCCGACTTGCCACGCCCGACTGGGCCAGCAGCTTCTGGAGGCGGACCTGGCCGTCCTCGTCGGGAACCACGGTCACCGGGTGTCCGAGGTGGGATGGGGAGCGGCGGCCGGGTCGGATGCGGCCGAGCCCTCCCGGTCGCCCGTCGGCTCCAACTTTCCTGCGGGCTCAGGCTCAGCTCCGGGCTCAGCTCCGGGCTCAGCCGCGGGCGCGGGCGCCGGGTGCTCGGTGAACTCGTCGAGCGCGTCCATCTCCGGCAGGAACGGTGCCAGCTCGGGAAGGTCGTCGAGGGAGGTGACGCCGATCCGCTCGAGGAAGTAGCCGGTGGTGCGGTAGAGCAGCGCGCCGGTCTCATCGTCGTGGCCGCACTCCTCGACGAGGCCGCGCGCCAGGAGCGTGCGCATGACCCCGTCGACGTTCACGCCACGGACCGCGGAGACCCTCCCTCGGCTCACCGGCTGCTTGTAGGCCACGACCGCCAGGGTCTCCAGGGCGGCCTGGGTCAGCCGGGCCTGCTGGCCGTCGAGCACGAACTTCTCGACGACGGCGGCGAACTCCTCGCGGGTGTAGAAACGCCAGCCACCCGCGACGTTGCGCAGGTCGAAGCCGCGGCCCCGCTCGGCGTACTCCTCCGCCAGCGCCTGCAGGGCCGCGACCACCTCGTCGACGGGGTAGCCGACGGCGCTGGCGAGCGTCACCTGGTCCAGCGGCTGGTCGGCCACCATCAGCACCGCCTCGAGGGCCGGGCGGAGGTCCGCCAGGGGGACGGCCAGCGTCTCGGGTCCGTCCTCGGTGGTCAGGTCGCTCTCGGTCTCGCTCACTCCTGGTCCTCGTCCTCGTGCTCGTCGGGTCGTCCTGTGGTGGTCGCCTCGGGTGCTGGGGGTCCCCCGTCGAGGGAGGACTCGACCCGCTCGACCCGCTCGACCGGCTCGGTCGGCTCGGGAGCCTCCTCGGGCGCGCCGTCGAACTCGTCCTCGATCTCGATCTCCCCCTCCTCGGAGCCGGTCCAGCGCACCGTCAGCTCGCCGAGGGGCGACATCTGGTCGAAGGAGACCGCACCTTCCCGGAACAGCTCCAGCAGGGCGAGGAACCTCGCCACCGTGGTCAGGGTGTCGGGCGAGTCGGAGACGAGGGCGCGGAACGTCATCGTGGTGCTGTGACGGAGCCGGTCGACGACGACCGTCGCCTGCTCCCTGACGCTGACCGTGGGTGCGTGGATGTGCGCCAGTGAGAGCTCGTGCACCGGCTTGGGCGCCAGCGCCCTGGAGGCGAGCGCCGCGAACTCGTCGAGCCCCAGGCCGATCAGGACCTCCGGGAGGAGGCCGGCGAAGCGCTCCTCGAGCCCGACCGCCCGCGGGAACCGCTTCGCCTCGCCGCGCATCCGCTGCTCCAGGACCGCGGCGACCTGCTTGTAGGCGCGGTACTGCAGCAGACGGGCGAACAGCAGGTCTCGGGCCTCGAGCAGCGCGAGGTCCTCCTCGTCCTCGACGTCCCCCTGCGGAAGCAGCCGGGCAGCCTTCAGGTCGAGCAGCGTGGCGGCCACCAGCAGGAAAGAGCTGGTCTGGTCGAGGTCCCAGGCATCCCCCGCGGCCTTGATGTGCGCGATGAACTCGTCGGTGACCTTGGACAGCGCCACCTCGGTGATGTCGAGCTTGTGCTTCGCGATCAGGCTCAGGAGCAGGTCGAAGGGCCCCTCGAAGTTCTCCAGACGGACCGCGAACGGTGCCTGTGCCTCGTCGGCGACTGTGAGCCCCGTGTCCTCGGTCATGCCTGCTTCAGGCGCTGCACGATGTCACTGTCCTCGCCGCGCTCCTCGAGGTCGGCGAGCGCGATCGCGACAGCCTCGCGCACGAGCCGGCCACGGTCGACGGCGAGCTCGTGCTCACGGCGCAGCGCCAGCCGCGCGTGCTCGAGGTCGAACAGCTCGTCTGCGGTCACGTAGACCGTCATCTTCTCGTCGTGGCGCACGCGCCCACTGGGGCGACGACGGGAGGTCTGGTCGTCGTGGCCCTCATCCTCGGGGGGCGCGGGTGCTGCGGGGGTGGTGCTCTCCGGGGCCGGCTGCGCCGCTGTGGGGCGGAACAGGTCGTCGGCTGCCGGCATGCTCACTCGTCGAGACAACGCGCGATGACCTCACGAGCGAGCTGGCGGTAGGCCTCTGCACCCGCCGAGGAGCCGGCGTAGGAGGTGATCGGCTCCCCCGCCACGGTCGAGTCCGAGAACTTCACGGTACGCCGGATGACGGTGTGGAAGACGGTGTCTCCCCAGGCCTGCACGAGCCGTTCCATGACCTCGCGCCCGTGGAGGGTGCGTCCGTCGTACATCGTGCCGAGGACGCCGTCGATCTTCAGCTTGGGGTTCAGCCGCTGCTGGACCTTGTCGATCGTGGTCTTCAGCAGTGCGACGCCGCGCAGCGCGAAGTACTCGCACTCCAGCGGGACGATGACGCCGTCGGAGGCGGTCAGGGCGTTGATCGTCAGCAGGCCGAGGGACGGCTGGCAGTCGATGATGACGAAGTCGTAGTCGTCGACCGCCGGCGCCAGGACGCGCTGGAGGGTCTGCTCCCGCGCGACCTCGTGCACGAGCTGCACCTCGGCCGCGGACAGGTCGATGTTCGAGGGCAGGAGGTCCATGCCCTCGACGCCCGTGGGGACCACGACGTCCTCGATGCGCACGCCCGGCTCGAGGAGCAGGTTGTAGATGCTCAGGTCCATCTCGTGGGGGTTGAGCCCCAGACCGACCGACAGCGACCCCTGCGGGTCGAAGTCGACGAGGAGGACCTTGCGGCCGTACTCCGCGAGCGCCGCGCCGAGGTTGATCGTGGAGGTGGTCTTGCCGACGCCGCCCTTCTGGTTGCACATCGCGATCACCCGGGCGTGGCCGTGGGTGGTCAACGGCTCGGGCTCGGGAAGGTCGGGCATCGGCCGGCCGGTGGGGCCGAGCACGGGTTCCTCGTGCCGGAAGGGAAGGGGCTCGCTCACGCGTGCGGTCTCTCGTGTGGGGGCTGTCTGGACGAGCGGGGGCATCTCCGGGGCGCTCGCTGCCCCGGTCGTCGCGCCGAAGATCACCGGGTCGTTCACGCTGGGGCCTCCCGTGCGGGTCCGCGGTGCGATTGTCGACTCGCCGACTCATCGGTTTGTCGCGGCAACGCCCGCGACTCTATGCGGTGCGTCGCGCGGGCCACAACATGGCCGCCCGACACTCGTACATCTCCAGTAAATCCGCCGAGCCGCTGTGCATCCGGCAGGCGCGCCGTACACAAGGTGTACGGCGCCTGGGGACAAAGCTGTGGAGGAACCGTGCTCACGACAGGGCGCGCGGGTGGGCGGTGGCGTAGACCTCGCGCAGGCTGTCCACGGTGACGAGCGTGTACACCTGGGTGGTCGTCACGGAGGCGTGGCCGAGCAGCTCCTGGACCACGCGGACGTCGGCTCCCCCGTCGAGCAGGTGGGTGGCGAAGGAGTGCCTCAGGGTGTGCGGCGAGACCTCGGCGGTGACGCCGGCCCGCTCGGCGGCCTTCGCCAGGACGGTCCAGGCGCTCTGCCGGCTCAGCCGACCGCCACGGGCGTTGAGGAACAGCGCGGGCGTACCCCGTCCCGCGCCGGACAGGTCGGGGCGTCCGCGGACCAGGTAGGCCTCGACGGCGGCCCGGGCGTAGGACCCCACCGGCACGATCCGCTCCTTCGAGCCCTTCCCGCGCAGGAGCACCGTGCCGTCCTCCCGGTCGAGGTCGTCGAGGTCGAGACCCACCGCCTCGGAGATCCGCGCACCGGTCCCGTAGAGCACCTCCAGCAGGGCCCGGTCGCGCAGCGCCAGGGAGGTGCCGGGCGCTCCCGCCGCGTCGAGGATCGCCTCGATGTCGGCGAGGGGCAGTGCCTTCGGCAGCCGTTTGGCCGAGGCCGGAGGGCGTACGGCGGCGGCAGGATCGTGCTGGGCCAGCCCCTCACGCACCGCGAACCTGTGGAAGCCGCGGACGGCGACCACCGTGCGAGCCGCCGAGGCCGCGCTGAGCGGCTGGTGCTCCGCGTCCCCCTCGCGCAAGGCCATCAGAAACCCGCTCACCGCGCTCTCGGTCACCTCCGAGACGTCCTCGACGCCGACCCCGGCGAGGTGGCGGGCGTAGCGGCGCAGGTCGCGGCGGTAGGACTTGAGTGTGTTGTCGGCGAGCCCGCGCTCGACCATCAGGTGGTCGAGGTAGGTCCGGAGCGCGCGCTGCAGCGGGGTGGGCCCGGTCCTGGGCACACCCTGCTCCGTCGCGGGACCGCTCAGGCGAGGGCCTCCTCGAGGGACACGTGCTCCAGCTCGTGCGCCTCCGCGACGGGAGCGTTCGTGAGCCGCCCGGCGTGCGTGTTCAGGCCCGGGGCGAGCGAGCGGTCCTCACGCAGCGCGCGCTGCCAGCCCTTGTCGGCCAGGGCGACCGCGTAGGGCAGCGTGGCGTTGGTGAGCGCGTAGGTCGAGGTGTTCGGAACCGCACCGGGCATGTTGGCCACGCAGTAGAAGATCGACTCGTGCACCTGGAAGGTCGGGTCCGCGTGGGTGGTCGCGCGCGTGTCCTCGAAGCAGCCGCCCTGGTCCACGGCGATGTCGACGAGCACCGAGCCCGGCTTCATCTGCGCGACCAGGTCGTTGCTGACCAGCTTCGGCGCCTTCGCGCCCGGGATCAGCACGGCACCGATGACGAGGTCGGCCTCCATCACCTGCTGCTGGATCGCCAGCTTGGACGAGGCGAGGCCGTGCACCCTGTTGTTGTAGCGCCAGAACGACAGGCGCAGCTTGTCGAGGTCGGTGTCGAGCAGGGTCACGTCCGCACCCATGCCCAGCGCGATGTTCGCGGCGTTCTGGCCCGCGACACCTGCCCCGATCACGACGACCTTCGCGTTGGCCACTCCGCCGACGCCACCCATGAGCACGCCGCGGCCGCCCTGGGCCCTCATCAGCGCGTGCGCGCCGACCTGGGGCGCGAGGCAGCCGGCCACCTCGGACATCGGGTAGAGCAGCGGAAGACTGCCGGAGGGCAGCTGCACGGTCTCGTAGGCGATCGCGGTGACCTGACGCTTCAACAGCTCCTCGGTCAGCGGGCGGTCCGCGGCCAGGTGCAGGTAGGTGAACAGGGTCTGGCCTTCGCGCATCCGCGAGTACTCCTCGGCGATGGGCTCCTTCACCTTGAGCACCATGTCGGCGGTGCCCCACACGTCGTCGGCGGTGTCGACCATGGTGGCGCCGGCGGCGACGTACTCCTCGTCGTGGATCAGCGACCCGGCGCCGGCGCCCTTCTCGACGTACACCTCGTGGCCGTGCTCGGTGAGCTCGTGCACGCCGATCGGCGTCAGGGCGACGCGGTACTCATGGGTCTTGACTTCCTTCGGCACGCCGATCTTCACGGTGCGCACTCCCTCTCAGTGTGACTGTCACCACGCGCGTGGGACGCCGCGAGTGTATTGCGTCACGTCCCCCTCGACGGGCGCAGGGGTGCCCGTTCAGGGGGCCCCGCGACGGGCACGCCGGTGGAGGTAGGCCAGGACTGCCAGCGCGAGGGGGCCGTCGGCGGCGCGGCCGTCGAGTACGGCGTCGGCGAGATCGTCCGCAGGGACCCAACGTGCTGTCATGTCCGCCTCCTCGTGGGTCGGCTCGAAGTCGCCACGGTCGCCCGGGGCGAGGTCCCGGGCCAGGAAGATCTCGAGCCGCTCGGAGCTGATGCCGGGCGACGGGTGCGTGCTCAGCAGGTGCTCCCACGTGCGGGCCTCGAGCTCCGCCTCCTCGAGGAGCTCGCGGCGCGCGGTGACCAGCGGGTCCTCCCCCTCGGCGTCGCGCAGACCGGCGGGGAGCTCGAGCAGACGGCGCTGCACGGGGTGACGGTACTGCTCGAGGACGAGCACGCGTTCGTCGACGTCGACCGCCACCACCATCACGGACCCCGGGTGCTCGAGGACCAGCCGGGCGAACCGTTCGTCCCCGTGGCCGGGGTGCGACACCAGGTCCCGGCGAAGGGACATCACCCACGCGTCACGGAAGAGGTCCTCGGTGTCGTGGACCGGCCAGGACTCCTCCCGGTCCGTGGGCAGAATCCCCTCCTCAGGCATCCTGCTGCGGGGTCCCCGCCGATCCGACCAGCTCCTGGTCCGGGTGGGCACCGTCGGCGGACGTGGGGCGGCGCAGCGACGACTCGTCGAGCGGGAAGCGAAGCTCGCGCTGGCGCGCCAGCGCGGCTCCTACGAGGCCCGCGAAGAGCGGGTGGGGCCTCGTCGGGCGCGAGCGCAGCTCAGGGTGCGCCTGGGTGGACACGTAGTACGGGTGGACGTCGGTGGGCAGCTCCACGAACTCGACGAGGCTGTCGTCGGGCGAGGTGCCCGAGAAGACCAGCCCGGCCTTGGCCAGGTCGTCACGATAGGCGTTGTTGACCTCGTAGCGGTGACGGTGGCGCTCCTCGACCTCGTCGGCACCGTAGGTGGCGGCCACCACCGAGCCCGGCTGCAGGTGGGCCGGGTAGAGGCCGAGTCGCATGGTGCCCCCGAGGTCTCCCTCTCCCTCCACGTAGGCCTTCTGCTCGGCCATCGTCGCGATCACCGGGGCCTCGCACTCGGGGTTGAACTCGGTGGAGTCGGCGTTCTCGATCCCGGCGACGTGACGGGCGTACTCGATGACCATGCACTGCAGTCCGAGGCACAGTCCCAGGGTCGGGATCTTGTGGGTCCGGGTGTACTCCAGGGCGCCGACCTTGCCCTCGATCCCGCGGATGCCGAAGCCGCCCGGGACGCAGACCGCGTCGACGTCGGCGAGGTGCTTCGCGGCCCCCTCGGGGGTCTGGCACTCGTCCGACGGTACCCAGCGCAGGTTGACCTTCGCCTCGTGGGCGAAGCCGCCCGCGCGAAGGGCCTCGGCGACCGAGAGGTAGGCGTCCGGCAGGTCGACGTACTTGCCGACCAGGGCGACGGTGACCTCCTCGGCCGGGTGGTGCACCCGGCGCAGCAGGTCGTCCCACTGGGTCCAGTCGACGTCCCGGAAGGGCAGGTTCAGCCGGCGCACGACGTACGCGTCGAGCCCCTCGGCGTGGAGGACCTTCGGGATGTCGTAGATCGACGGGGCGTCGGCCGCGTTGACCACCGCCTCCTCGTCGACGTCGCACATGAGCGAGATCTTGCGCTTCATCGACTCGGGGATCTCCCGGTCCGACCGCGCGACGATGGCGTCGGGCTGGATGCCGATCGAGCGGAGCGCAGCAACCGAGTGCTGCGTCGGCTTGGTCTTCAGCTCACCCGACGGGCCGATGTAGGGCACCAGCGAGACGTGGAGGAAGAAGCAGTTGTCCCGTCCCACGTCGTGGCGGACCTGGCGGGCCGCCTCGAGGAACGGCAGGGACTCGATGTCGCCGACGGTGCCGCCGATCTCGGTGATCACCACGTCGACGTCCGGGCCGGCCATCGCGCGGACCCGCTCCTTGATCTCGTTGGTGATGTGGGGGATCACCTGGACGGTGTCACCGAGGTAGTCGCCGCGTCGCTCCCTGGCGATCACCCGGGAGTAGACCTGTCCGGTCGTCACGTTGGCGATCTGGCCGAGGTCGGTGTCGAGGAACCGCTCGTAGTGCCCGACGTCGAGGTCGGTCTCGCTGCCGTCGTTGGTGACGAACACCTCGCCGTGCTGGAACGGGTTCATCGTCCCGGGGTCCACGTTCAGGTAGGGGTCGAGCTTCTGCATCGTGACCCGCAGGCCGCGCGCCTTCAGCAGGTTGCCGAGGCTCGAGGCGGTGAGGCCCTTGCCCAGCGAGGAGGCGACGCCTCCGGTGACGAAGACGTGCTTGGTTGGCTGCGACGCGGCCAAGGCAACTCCCGTGGTGTCGGTGCGGGACCTCGCTGAGAACCCAGCGAAGCGGCGGTTGGAACCCAACCGTCCACGGGGTTCTAGGCTACCAACAACATGGCCCCGGCGGCGAAAGCCGCGCCGTTTCGTCAGCCGTTGTCGCCCTCGACGGTCTCCTCGGCGGCACCGGGCATCACCCCGTCGGGCGCCTCGATCGAGCCGTAGTGCCCGGTCGAGCCGCCCGCCTGCTCCGCTAGGGCGAGCAGGGTCACCACCTGGCCGGCCGACCGGTCCAGGGTGTCGACGGTGGAGACCTCCTGCGCGGTGCCCACCTCGCTGCGCACCGACTCCACCACGCCGCCGTTGCGGGCGGTGTCCGCGGGGCCCGCAACGACGACGCCGTCGGTCGCCTGGTCGATCGCGTCGACGAGGGCCGTGACGATCGCGCTGGCGCCCTCGCGGGCGGCGTCGTCCTCGGCGCCCGCGCCGCCCACGACGAGCACGACACTCCCCCGGCGGGTCATGTCGCCGGCGGGCGACATGAGGTCGGCGGTGCTGAGGCCGGAGAGGATGCTGTTCGCCGCGTCGTCGACGCGAGCCCCCGCGTCCTCGTCGGTGGCGATCGCGCGGGCCAGCAGCACCCCGAGCCGTTCGTAGGTGCCTGCGGCATCCGGGACGGTCACGTCGTCGACCCCGTCGAGGAGCTGGCTGACGAGCTCGTCCACGAGCTGCTTGTTGCCGACGTCCACCAGGCCCTGCCCGGCGCGGACGGTGCCGCTCACGGTGCCTCCGGCCACCTCCACGAGCTCGGCGAGGGAAGACACCGTCTGGTCCTCCGCCCCGGGCAGGACGAGCAAGGACACCGGCCGGCCCTGCAGGGATTCGGCGAGCACCCGGGGGGCGACCGACGACGCGAACTCGTCGGTGAACCGGTTGCCCCCCTCGAGGGCGGCCACCTGCGAGCGCAGGTCGGCCATGACCCGGCGGTCCTGCTCGGCCTGCTCGGCCAGGGTCTTGTCGACCTCGCCCTCCAGCGGGCCACCGCCCAGGGCCACCCCGATCGCGAGAGCGAGGAAGACCGAGACGATCGAGACGATGTGGTAACGGAAAGAGATCACGTGAAGAGTCCTTGGAACCAGTCGGTGACGTCGGCGAACCAGGCCTGCACGGCGTCCCACCACTCTTGCCCGACCGGGGTCGCCGCGACGGCGACCGCCAGGGCCAGGACACCGGCCAGGACGACCGCGAGGAGGTGCCACGGGCGCACCCGGCCGGAGTAGAGATGGGGGACGCCCTTGGCGTCGACCAGCTTGGGCCCCACCCGCAGGCGGGTCAGGAAGGTGCTGGCCAGGCCCGAACGCTGCCGGTCGAGGAACTCCGTCAGCGTGGCGTGGGTGCCGACGGAGACGATCAGCGAGGCGCCGCCGTGGTCGGCGAGGAGCAGGGCGACGTCTTCGCTCGTCCCGGAGGCGGAGAAGTTCTGGGCCCGGATCCCGAGCCTGTCGAGACGGTCGGCCCCGAGGGCGCGGCCGGTGCGGTCGCTGTGGACGACGACCTCCTTGGCGCCGCGCAGCGCCTTGTCCGAGACCGCAGCACGGTCGCTCCCCCGGTTCGTCGGAGCGAGCCCGGCCTCGCCGACCACCACGATGTCGGGACGGTGACCCGCCTCGAGCAGGGCGTCCGCGCCGGCGTCGACACCGACCAGGACCGGGCGCTGTTCACGGATGTAGCCCTTGATCCGGCGCAGGTCCTCGCGGTAGTCGTAACCGCGCACGACCACCACGACCGGTCTGCCGTCGAGCTTGATGCCCAGGTCAGGAGCGCCCTCGCCGTGCAGGAGCAGGTCCTGCTCCCGGCGGAGGAACTCGGTGGTGTTGTGGGTGAAGCTCTGCAGCTGCGTGGCGAGCCCGCTGCGGGCGTCCTCCATCATCGACCCGATCTCCTCGGCCGTGAGCTGCGCGCCGGTGACCACGGGCTCGTCCCTCACGAGGACCTGGCCCTCGTGGATGCGCGCCTCGACGCCCTCGCGGAGCCTGTCGAAGGCCTCCGCGCCCACGTTGTCGACCAGCACGACGCCCGAGCGCGCGAGCAGCTCCGGGCCGAGGTTCGGGTAGCGGCCGGAGATGAACGGCGAGGCGTTCACGACCGCGACCACACCGCGGTCGAGCAGCGCCTCGGCGTTGGCACGGTCGAGGTCGAGGTGGTCGATGACGGCGATGTCTCCGGGCTTGAGCCGTCGGATGAGCGTGCCGGTACGACGATCCACGCGCAGCGTGCCCGTGGTGCCGGGCAGGCCCGCGTCCTGCTTCTGTCGGGAGGGGAACTTCATCGCGCAGCCATCCTGCCACGGCAAAGGTGGCGTTCCGGGCAGGCCGGAGCGCGTCAGCGGGTCCTCGAGCGGGACTCCTGGGCGGCCTCGAGCAGCTCCTGGGCGTGCGCGAGGGCGGTCTCGGAGTCCTCGAGGCCGGCCAACATCCGGGACAGCTCACGCACACGCTCCGCCTCGTCGAGCGTGACGAGGCCCGAGGTCGTCACCACACCGTCGCTGCTCTTGCGGACCACGTGGTGCCGGTCGGCGAAGGCAGCCACCTGTGGCAGGTGTGTGACAACGAACACTTGGGCGTGGCGCGCCAGCATCGCGAGTCTCCTGCCGACCTCCACGGCCGCCTTGCCCCCGACCCCGGCGTCGACCTCGTCGAACACGAAGGTCGGCACCGGGTTGGTCTCGGCGAGGGCGACCTCGATGGCCAGCATCACCCGGGACAGCTCGCCGCCGGAGGCGCCACGGCCGAGCGGGCGCGGCTCGGATCCCTTGTTGGCGGCCAGCAGGATCTCGACCTCGTCGATCCCCGTGCTGCCGAAGGCCAGCGTGCGGTCCCCGACGGCGAGCCCCGCGTCGGACGGTGTCTGCCGGACGTCGACGGCCAGCCGCGCGTGGGGCATCGCCAAGGACGTCAGCTCGTCGGTCACGGTCTCCGCGAGCCGCACGGCCGCCTGCTGCCGCAGGGAGCTGAGCTCTGCCCCCACGTCGGCCAGCTCGGCGCGCAGCCCCTCCACGCGCCCGGTCAGCTCGGCGATGTGGCCCTCGGTGTCGTCGAGGAGAAGCAGCCTCTCGGCCCCGCGGCGGGCCCAGTCGAGGACCTCGTCGATGGTCTCGCCGTACTTGCGGGTGAGGGAGGTGAGTGCCGCCCGCCGCTCGGATACCGCGGCGAGGCGTGCGGGGTCCGTGTCGACGCCGGCGGAGTACGACGACACGTCCGCCGCGACGTCGGAGAGCAGGTAGCTGACCTCGGCCAGCCGTTCGGCCAGGGCCGAGACCTCGGGGTCGTGCTCGCGGACCCCCTCGAGGAGCTTGCGGGCCGTCGACACGGCCGCGAGCGCGTCGGGAGCCCCCTCCTCGGACGACAGCTCCTCGCGGGCCTGCACGGCCGCGGTGCGAAGTGTGTCGGCGAAGCCCAGGCGGGTCTCCTCCGCGGCCAACGCGGCGTCCTCCCCCGGCTCCGGCGCGACCGCCTCGATCTCCTCGAGCCCGAAACGGAGCAGGTCGGCCTCCCGGGCACGCTCCCGCGCCGTGCGGACCACCTCGTCGCGGTCGGCCTCGGTCTCGCGGAGGCGTCTGTGCAGGGTGGAGAAACGCGCCAAGGCCTCGAGTGCCTTCCGCCCCGCGAACCGGTCGAGCGCCTCCCGCTGGGCCGACGGCTTCAGGAGGCGGTGCTGGTCGGACTGCCCGTGCACCGCGACCATCGGGTCGACCAGGTCGGCGAGAACGGAGGCGGGCACAGAGACACCGCCGGCGAACGCACGCGACCTGCCTTCGGCGGAGATCTGCCGGGCGATCAGCAGCCGGCCGTCCTCGATCTCGCCACCGAGCTCCTCGACCCGTGCGGCGAGCCCCGGCGATGCGCGCTCGACGTTCACCACACCTTCGACCCGGGCGGTCCGGGCACCGCTGCGCACCGCACCGGAGTCGGCGCGGCCGCCGAGCAGCAGGCCCAGGGCGGTGACCACCATCGTCTTGCCGGCACCGGTCTCACCGGTGATCACGGTCAGACCCGGGGCCGCCTCGAGCACGGTCTCCTCGATCACGCCGAGCGAGGTGATGCGGAGCTCCTCAAGCATCGGCAGCGCCGTTCTCCCGGGCGCGTCGACGCTCTGCGGCTCCCCGCCAACCGCCCACGGGAAGATCGAACTTGGCGACGAGCCGGTCGGTGAACGGCGCCTGGTGCAGCCGCACGAGACGCACGGGACTCGCGCCCCGCCGGACCTCCACGCGCGCCCCGGGAGGGAGCTCGACAGTGCGCCGGCCGTCGCACCAGAGCACGCCCGAGCCGTCGGTGCGCGCCAGCAGCTCGACCGCGAGCACCGACGTCGGCGCCACGACCATGGGGCGCGCGAAGAGCGCATGCGCACTGATCGGCACCATGAGCAGCGCCTCCACGCCGGGCCACACGATAGGGCCACCGGCGCTGAAGTTGTAGGCGGTCGAGCCGGTCGGTGTCGCGCACACCACGCCGTCGCAGCCCCAGCGCGACAGTGGACGCCCGTCGATCCCGACGACCACCTCGAGCATCTTCTCTCGGGACGCCTTCTCGACGCTCGCCTCGTTGAGGGCCCAGGTGCGGGCGACCAGCTCCCCGTCGTGGAAGACCGAGACGTCGACGGTCAGACGCTCCTCGAAGGTGTAGCGGCGGTTCACGATCGCCTCGATGGTGAAGTCGACGTCGTCGTGCTCGGCCTCGGCCAGGAACCCGATGTGTCCGAGGTTCACCCCGAGCAACGGGGTGTCCGCGTCGCGGGTCAGCTCCGCGGCGCGCAGGATCGTCCCGTCACCGCCGATGACCACGGCCAGCTCGCAGCCGGCCGTCGCGGCGGGACCGCACTCCACGGTCTCGACGTCAGCGAGGTCGAGCTGCAGCTCCTCGGCCTCCTGCCGCAGCAGGCGCACCACGAGTCCGTGGTGGTGCAACGCCTTGCAGAACTGCCGGGCGACGTCGCGAGCGTCCTCACGCCCGGTGTGGGCGATCACGAACACGTGCCGTGCGGTCGGGTCTGTCTGCGTCACGAGTCCACCCTCTCACCGGCCGGCGACGGCGCGGTCGTACGACGGACCTCCCGCTCGATGTCGTCGTGGGAGACGGTGGCAGGCCCCCTCCGCAGCCACAGGAAGAACTCCACGTTTCCCGACGGACCGGGCAGCGGGCTCGTCGTGACCGCGCGGGCGCCCCACCCGCGGCGCCCCGCCTCGTCGGCAACCGCCGCCACCGCCTCGGTGCGCAGGGCCGGGTCGCGGACGACACCGCCCTTGCCGACCCGGTCCTTGCCGACCTCGAACTGCGGCTTGACCATCAGCGCCAGGTCCCCGTCAGGGGCGGTCACGCCGGTCAGCGCGTCGAGGACGAGCGACAGCGAGATGAACGACAGGTCACCGACCACGACGTCGACGGGTCCCCCGATGCGCTCCGAGTCGAGCTCGCGGACGTTGGTCCGGTCGTGCACGACCACGCGGGGGTCCTGGCGCAGGGACCAGGCGAGCTGTCCATAGCCCACGTCCACCGCCACGACCTGCGCAGCCCCGTGGCGCAGGAGCACGTCGGTGAAGCCGCCGGTGGAGGCACCGGCGTCCAGGCACCGCCGTCCCGCGACCGTCAGGCCGAGCGGCTCGAACGCCGCGAGCGCACCAGCCAGCTTGTGCCCGCCGCGCGACACGTAGTCCGGTCGGCCCTGGTCCTCCTGCACGACCAGCGCGACGTCGGTGGTGACCCCGGTAGCGGCTTTCCGCGCGACCACGCCGGCCACCTTCACCCGCCCCGCGGCGATCAGCTCGGCCGCGTGCTCCCGTGACCGCGCGAGCCCGCGACGGACCAGCTCGGCGTCGAGGCGGAGTCTTCGGGGCATGGCGGCGCGGTCAGCGGGCCGGCGGCCCGGAGTGACGGTCGGCGGCCTCGGCGAGCGCGGCGCGTAGCTTCTCGTGGGCGGCCTCGAACACAGCGACGTGCTCGTCCACCGGTCGGTGCTGCAGCCCCTGCATGGTGCGCAACACCTCGTCGACCGCCTGGTGGCCGGTCGGCACCGGGTCCTGGCCGCCGTCGTACGCCGCCACCCGGCCGTCGTCCTGGGACTCGGTCGCTGCGGCGTGCTCGCCGTCGTCCTCGAACTGTCCGCTCACTGCTCACCGTCTCCGTGCTCGCTCGTCAGGCTCGACCTGCCTCAGGTTCTCACGCTAGCGCGGTGGCTCGAGACCGCTCGGGTCCACGCTCTCGCCGGTCGTGTCGAGATGCGCCCACGCGGCCACGGCGAGGACCCGCCACCAGTCGGCGGGCTCACCACTGCCCTCGATCTTCACCGAGCCGTTCTCGGCCGAGGCGCGCCACCCCCCGAGCTCGAACCCGCCGTCGGAAGCACCGGGCACCGGGTGGGCCCGGCCCAGCCCCTCGAGACCGGGTGAGATGTACGTCGGGCGCCGGTGCGGGGGTGCGGCGACGAGCTCGGCCACCCCGGTGACGCCGGTCAGCACCAGCAGGCTGTCGAGGCCGGAGCCGTGCGCGCCCTCGATGTCGGTGTCGAGGCGGTCGCCGATCACGATCGGGTGCTCACCGCCCACACGCAGCCGGGTCTCGTCGAACAGTGGGCGCAGCGGCTTGCCCGCCACCACCGGTTCACGGCCGGAGAAGAACGACACCGCGTGGACCAGCACCCCGTTGCCCGGTCCGTGACCCTTCTGCGTCGGCACGGCGACGTCGGTGTTGGACGCCACCCACGGCAGCCCGCGCTTGACGAGGATCGCGCCCTCGCTGACCGTCCCCCACCGCAGATCGGGGTAGTAGCCGGAGACCACCGCCACCGGCTCGTCCTCCATCGAGGAGACCGGGCGCAGCCCCTGCTCGGTGAGCGCTTCGTACAGCCCGGGGCCGCCGATCACGAACACCGACGACCCCGCAGGCACCATGCCCGCCAGCAGGCGCGCGGCGGCCTGGGCGGAGGTGACGACGTCCTCGTCCGCGGCATCCACGCCGAGCGAGCGGAGGTGCTCGGCCACGACCTGGGGCGGCCGGGCGGCGTTGTTGGTGACGAAGGCCAGGTGCATGCCCGCCGCCGAGGCGGCCTCGAGGTGCGCGGGGACGCCGGGTACGGCGTCGGGGCCGATGTAGACGACCCCGTCGAGGTCGAGGATCGCCAGGTCGTACTCACGCCACAGCTCGTGGGTGCTCTTCTTCAACACGGGTGGAACCTCTCTCGCCGTCGTGGCCGTCGTGCAGGCCGGTCACCGGTTCTCATACGATGCAGCGATGCCCGCCGACCGTCGTACCCCGCTCGTCCTCAGCCCCTTCCGGGGGCTGCGCTTCGATCCGTCGGTCGTCGGTGACCTCGGCTCGGTGGTCTCGCCGCCCTACGACGTCCTCGACGCCGAGACCGTGCGTGACCTCGAGGCGGGTAACCAGCACAACATCGTGCGCCTGATTCTCGCACGTACCTACGAACGGCCCTACCGCGCGGTGCGCCGGCGGCTCGAGGCGTGGCGGGAGGACGGCTGCCTGGTCCCGGACCCGGAACCCACCCTCTACGTCTACCAGTACACCGTCGACCGGGTGACCGTCCGCGGCCTGATCGGCCTGGTGGCGCTCCGCGACGAGGACGAGGGGGTGGTCCTCCCCCACGAGGACGTGATGCCCGGGCCCGTGGACGACCGGGCCGTGTTGATGCGTACGACGGCGACGAACCCGGAGCCGATCCTGCTCGTCCACCACGGCACCGCGGGTCTGCGCGACCTGCTGGACCTGGTCACCGGCCGCGTTCCTCTGGAGGAGTTCGACGCGCGGGACGGAAGCCACCACGTGCTGTGGGGCATCATCGACCCCGGCGAGCTGTCGGCGGTAGCCCGCGAGCTGGAGTCGGGGCGCGCCCTCATCGCCGACGGGCACCACCGGTACGCCGCCTACCTCCGCCTGCGTGACGAGCAGCGCCCCGCGGGCGCACCCGCCGACTCGAGCCCGTGGGACTTCGGGCTGGCCATGCTCGTCAACCAGGACGACCACCCACTCTCCATCGGCCCTATCCACCGGTCGGTCTCGGCGCTGACGCTCGCGGACGTGCGCGACCTGTCGAGGGAGCGAGGGGACGAGGTGACCGGCTGCACCGACCGGGAGACGGCGTTGGCCGCGCTGGCGGACACCAGGCCGGACCAGGCGAGCTTCGCGGTCTCGGACGGCCGGGACTGGGTCGTGGTGACCACCTGGCGCCACCACGAGGTCGACGCCTCGGTGCTGCACTCGGAGATCCTCCCGGCCTGGAACGTGGTCGAGGAGCAGATCGGCTACCACCACTCCCTGGACCAGGCGCTCCAGGAGATCACCCGCGAGCCCGCAGTGGTGGTCGCGGTCCGGCCTCCCCGGCTCGACCAGGTGATGGCGAGCGCAGAGCGCGGGGAACGGATGCCACGCAAGGCCACGTCCTTCGCCCCCAAGCCGCGGATGGGCCTCGTCATGAGGGACCTGCGCGACGCCTGAGCGGTCCTCGCTCGCCGGTCACCGGGACTTGCCGACGCATCGGCCGGACAGCATCTCGACCTCGAGCCGCGTTGTGGCGCCCCCGCCGTCGCGGTAGAACCGCCGGCGCAGCGCTCCCTCGACCTCCACCTGGTCACCGACCTGCCAGGCCGCGGCGCTCCTACGCGCGCGGGCGCTCCAGGCCGCGCAGTGCACCCAGTCCGAGGGCTGGCGGGACTTCGCAGTCATCGCCGTACGCTCACGGGGGATCACGAGCCGGAAGGTCACCACAGTGTCGCCGCTGGGCAGCTCCCGGGGCTCCGGCGCGGACGAGACCCGACCGCAGAGAGTCACCTGGTTACGGACTGCGACGCCGTCGCGTTCTGCTGAAGTCTTCATGACCACCTCCGCGAGCAGCCTCGCGCAGGCGATCGGACCTCCGCGTACGTCCGATCGCCGTCGGTGGACCGACCACCACGACCGCACCCTGTGGACGAGGCCCGGCCGTCAGCGCTCGTCGTGCTCGGTGTCGTCCTCGACGAACGTCACGCCCTCGAGCTCGGCAACCCGCTCCGCGGCGTCGGTGATGCCCTCCCCGTCGGCCCCGACCGTGCGGTGGAACCAGGCCACGGCGTCGTCGCGACGTCCGGCGGCGAGGAGGGTGTCGGCGTACGCGTAGCGGATGCGGACAACCCAGTCGTCGCGCGAGCGCGACTGCAGAGGCGCGTTCTCCAGCGTGCGCAGCGCCGCGTCGACGTCGCCCATGTCCCGGCGAGCGCCCGCCTCGACGATCGTCATCTCGGCGCGCAGCGCCTGCGGGAGGTCGGCGACCTTCGGGTCCCTCGCCAGGTCGAGCGCCTTCTGGGGCCGACCCAGGGCGCGTTCGCAGTCGGCCATGACCGGGAGGTAGTCGATCGCCCCGTTCATCCGCTTGGCGGCACGGAGCTCCGAGAGCGCCTCGGCGTACTCCCCTGCCGCGTAGGCGGCCTCCCCGCACGCCTCGCGGACCACGGCGACGCGGCTCGCACGCGCACGCGCGGCCAGGGTGTGCTCGTAGGCAGTGCGGGGATCGACGTCCAGCAGCTGGCCGGCGGCCACGAGGTGGCGGGCGACGCGCGCAGCGAGCTTCTCGGGGATCCCCCGGAGCTGCTGGCGGATGTTGCGGTCGAGGTCGGAGGCGCTGATCGACTCGTCGAGCGGGGGCCCGTCGTAGCGCGCCTGCTCCTCCTCCGTGCGAGCACGGGCGGGCCGGCGGTCGTCTCCCCCGGGAGGACCGCCTCTCCGGGCGCCGCCACCGGGGGTCCTCGGTCGATCCCGGTGCTCCGAGCGACCTCTCGCCTCGTCGCGGCCGCGGCCGCCCCGTCCACCTGAGCGTCGTTCCTGCGCCACGTTCGACCTTCCTTCGACCTGCCTGTAAACGACTGATGGCCACCCCAGCCGGGGTGGCCATCAGCGAATGTTATGTCCGGCGACGTC
>DGBP01000051.1 GCA_002384855.1 Nocardioidaceae bacterium UBA4001
GTCTCGGCCTCTTCGACCGCATGGCGGTCCTCGAGAACGTCATGGTCGGCGCAGACCGGCACGCGAGGGCTGGCTTCTTCTCCAGCCTGCTCGCGCTGCCGAGGAGCAGCAAGGACGAGCGGGCGCTGCGTGAGCGCGCGATGGCCGTCCTCGCCGAGCTCGGCATCGCTGAGTACGCCGGCCGGCTCCCCACCAGTCTTCCCTACGCGATCCGCAAGCGGGTGGCGCTCGCCCGCGCGCTGGTGAGCGAGCCCGAGCTGCTCCTGCTCGATGAGCCCGCCAGCGGCCTGTCCAACGACGAGATGGCCGCGCTCGGCGAGCTCATCCGGAGCCTGAGCGGCCGGATGTCGGTGATGCTCGTCGAGCACCACATGGACCTGGTGATGTCGGTGTGCGACCACATCGTCGTCCTCGACTTCGGGAAGGTGATCGCCCGGGGCGGGCCCGACGAGATCCGCAACGACCCGGCCGTGCTCGCCGCCTACCTCGGGGAAGAGGTGTCGCGCTGATGCTGGACGTGCACGAGCTGACCACCAGCTACGGCCCGGTGAAGGCACTGGAGAACGTCACGTTCTCCGCGCCCAAGGGCAAGATCACCGCCGTCCTCGGCGCCAACGGCGCCGGCAAGACAACCCTGCTGCGCACCCTCTCGGGGCTGATCCGTCCCACGCACGGCTCGGCCCGGCTCGGCGACGTCGACCTGGTCCGGACGCCGACCGAGCGGATGTCCTCGCTCGGCCTCTCGCACGTCCCGGAGGGCCGAGGGGTGATCACCGAGCTGACCGTCGAGGAGAACCTCCGGCTGGGCGGACTCGGCCGTGCCGACCGGTCCAGGCCCGCCGACATGGAGCGGGTCTACACGCTGTTCCCAGTGCTCGGCGACCGGCGCAACGCGACGGCGGACACGCTCTCCGGCGGTGAGCGCCAGATGCTCGTNNTCCATCGCCGACTACGGCGTCGTCCTCAACCTCGGCAAGCTCGTCGTCCACGAACCGGCCGACGTCCTCGCCGCCGACGAGAAACTCCGCCACGCCTACCTCGGATTCTGACCGGCCACCCCGGCCCCTCGACGGGAGACCTCGTGCAGCAGCTCCTCACCACCGCCCTGACCGGCCTGACGCTCGGGTTCGTCTACGCCGCCTTCGCGCTCGCGCTCGTGCTGATCTGGCGCTCGACGCGGATCGTGAACTTCGCGCAGGCGCCGATGGCGATGATCACCACCTACGTCGCCCTCGTCGTGATCGACGCCGGGTACTCCTACTGGCTCGGCTTCGCGGCCGCCCTGATCTCCGGGCTCGTCCTCGGCGCCGTCATCGAGCGGGTCTTCGTCCGTCCGGTCGAGGGCAAGTCCGAGATCAACGCCGTCATCCTCACGCTCGGCCTGTTCATCGTGATCCATGCCCTGGCCGCGGTGATCTTCGGCAACCGGTACCGGTCGTTCCCGGCACCGTTCGGGCTCCGTGGCTTCCAGGCCGGGGACCTGAACATCGCGCTCACCGGCTTCGGGATCTTCACGATCGCGTCCGTGCTCGTCGTGATGGGCCTGCTCGTGGCGCTGTTCCGGTACACCGACCTCGGCCTGAAGATGCGGGCGTCCGCCTTCAACGCCGAGGTGGCCCGACTGCTCGGCGTGAAGGTCGGCGGCATGCTCACCCTCGGCTGGGCGCTCGCCGCGATGGTCGGGTCCCTCTCCGGCATCCTCATCGCCGGCGGCGGCCTCGTGCACCCGGGCTACATGGACTCGGTCGTGGTCTACGGCTTCGTCGCGGCCGTCCTCGGCGGTCTCGACAGTCCCGCGGGTGCAGTCGTCGGCGGCCTCCTGCTCGGCCTGTCGCTGAGCTTCGTCAGCGGGTACGTCGGATCCGAGCTCGTCGCTCTCGCGTCGCTGGTGATCCTCATGCTCGTCCTGCTGCTCAAACCCGGCGGGCTGTTCTCCCACGCGACAGAGCGGAGGGTCTGACGTGGCCGCCGCCGTCTCCTCCGGCCGCCTGGGCCGGGGCCAGGACCGGTTCCGATCCTCGACCCTGCTCCGTCACCTCGTCCTGGCTCTCGTCGGGCTGGTCGTGGTGGTCCTGGTCCTCACCGCCACCAGCGACTTCCGGAACGCGCAGCTCGCGACCATGGCCTACTTCGGGATCGCGGCCGGTGGGCTGACCGTGCTCACCGGTCTCAACGGGCAGCTCTCCCTGGGCCACGGCGCCCTCATGGCGATCGGCGCCTACACCACAGCCCTCCTCTACCAGGACGCCGAGCCGGCGCTCCCGGTCATCGGCGTGCTGGCCGTGTCCACCCTGGTCGCGAGCGTGATCGGCGCCCTCGTCGGCGTCGCCGCGGCCCGCCTGCACGGTCCCTACCTCGCCGGCGCCACGCTGGCCCTCGCGATCGCGGTCCCCGGCATCGCGCTGTTCTTCAACGACACGCTCGGCGGGGAGCAGGGCCTCAACGTGCTGGTCCCGGACGTCCCGGACTGGTTCGCCGACATCGTCTTCTTCGTCACCGCCAACGACGTCTCGCGCAGCAAGTACATCGCCTACGTCGGCTGGCTCGCCCTGATCGTCACCTTCGTGCTGCTCGCGAACCTCTCCCGCAGCCGGGTGGGCCGGGTGTGGCGCGCGGTCCGCGACGACGAGGTCGCCGCAGAGATCGCGGGGATCGACCTCGGCCGTGCGCGGGTGCTGGCGTTCGTGGTCAGCGCGGCGGCGGCCGGCCTGGCCGGTGGGGTGATGGCGATGGCGGTGCGGATCACGGCGCCGAGCGGCTTCACGATCACGCTCTCCCTCGGCCTCCTCACCGCGGTGGTGCTCGGTGGCCTCGGGAGCCTCTTCGGCGCGCTGATCGGCGCGGCCATCTTGACGTTCCTCCCGCAGGTCGTGACCGGCCTCGGCCAGGACATGGGGCTCAACGCCCTCCGGGCGGCGGAGCTCGCGCCGTTGGTCTACGGCCTGACGATGGTCGCCGTGGTCCTGCTGGCCCCGGCCGGCATCGTCGGCAACCTGCGGGGGTGGTGGCGCCGACGGCGGGAGTCGGCGTGAAGTTCGTGGCCCGGGTGGGTCGGCCGTCCGTCGTACGACGGGGTGCGGCGACGCCAGGCAACAGGTGATGGGAACAACAGGAGGCAGGACACCATGAGGAGATGGACCAGGAAGCTGACGCTGGTCACCAGCGTCGTGACCACAGGAGCGTTGGTAGCCGCATGCGGCGCCGGCGCCGAGCGTGAGGAGTCGGGCGACGGCAACGGTGGCAGTGCCGCCTCCGACGTCGGCATCACCGAGGACACGATCACGATCGGTGCGCACTTCCCGCTGACCGGCGTGGCCGCGCCCGGCTACAGCGAGATCCCGACCGGTGCGCAGGCGTACTTCGACTACGTCAACGAGCAGGGCGGCGTGAACGGCCGGCAGATCGAGTACATCGTGCGCGACGACGGCTACAACCNNGATGGTCGGCGGCCTGGGCACGCCGACGCACAGCGCGGTCGTCGACTTCCTCAACAGCGAGGGGGTGCCGGACCTGTTCGTCTCGTCGGGCTCGCTGCAGTGGGGGGACGACCCGGAGGCGAAGCCGTACACCTTCGGCTGGCAGCCCGACTACGAGATCGAGGGCAAGATCATCGGCCAGTACATCGCCGAGAACATGCCCGACGCGAAGGTCGGGCTCTTCCTCCAGGACGACGACCTCGGCGTCGACAGCGAGAAGGGCGTGCGCCAGTACCTCGACAAGCAGATCGTCGCGGTCGAGCGCTACACCTCCGGCAACACCGACGTGGCTCCGCAGATCGCGGGCCTGCAGGCGAAGGGCGCAGACCTGGTCCTGGGCTTCAACACCCCGTCCTACACGGCGCTCAGCCAGCTGGTCGCGATGAAGCTCAACTACAAGCCGCAGTGGTTCTACAGCTCGATCGGCTCCGACCCCGAGCTCGTCGGTTCGCTGCTGGCCCGGTTCTCCGAGGGTGCGGTCGAGGGCGGCGGCGCGCTCGACGGCGTGATGACCTCGGAGTACATCCCCGGAGTGGACACCCCCGACAACCCGTGGACCCAGCTGTGGCAGAAGGTCTGGGACGAGCACGGCAAGGAGGGCGAGCTCACCAACTACCGGATCTACGGCATGTCGCACGCCTACGCGTTCGTGCAGGCCCTGATGGCCGCCGGCGAGAACCCCACCCGTGACGGCATCGTCGACGCGCTGGAGCAGGTCGGCGGCGAGCTCGAGGGCCCGCAGCTGGCTCCGTTCCGGTACTCCGCGGACGGTCACATGGGCATCTCGGGGGTCCAGCTGGTCGAGATCGAGGGCAACGCGACGTCCGAGCTGACGCCGGTGCTCACGACCGACATCGGCGACGCCCCCATCGAGGAGGACTCCTCCGGGCAGGCCGACGACGCCCCGACCGACAGCGGCATCCCCGAGGTCGACCCGGCCGGCTAGCAACGAATCTCGTTCACATCGCGGGCGGGTCGTGGCAGACGTCGTACCGACGCCGTTGCGGCCCGCCCCTCACTTCGTAGGAGAACCGGGATGGACCTGAGCCTCACCGACGAGGAACGCGAGATCCGCGACTGGGTGCGGACCTTCGTGCGCAAGGAGATCACCCCGCTCGAGCCGGAGGTGCTCGCACGGGAGCGGCGCAACGAGCCGGGGCTGCGGCCCGAGGAGCTGCAAGCCTTGCAGGACAGGGCGAAGCAGTCGGGGTTCTTCGGCGTGCACACCCCAGAGGAGTACGGCGGCATGGGGCTCGGCGCGGTGATGAACGCACTCGTCGAGGTCGAGCTCGGGCGGTCGTTCGTGCAGTTCCGGTTCGGCGGCGAGGCCGACAACATCCTCTACTACGCCAACGAGGAGCAGCGTGAGCGCTACCTGGTCCCGACGATCAACGGTGACCGCAAGAGCTGCTTCGCGATCACCGAGCCGGGGGCCGGGTCGGATGCCCGGGCGATCCGGACGTCCGCCGTACGCGAGGGCGACGAGTGGGTGATCAACGGTGAGAAGACCTTCATCACCGGCGGCAACGAGGCCGACTTCACCATGGTGTTCGCGGTGACCGACAGGCAGAAGCACAGCGAGGGGCGCACCTCCGAGTCCGTCACCTGCTTCCTCGTCGACCGNNTGGATCGGCAAGGGGCGCTACCTGCTGCCGGCCCGGGCGCTCGGTGCCTGCGAACGGCTCGTCGAGATGGGGATGGAGCACGCCCGCAACCGGGTCACCTTCGGCAAGCCCATCGCCGAGCGTCAGGCCATCCAGTGGATGATCGCCGACTCGGCTGTCGAGATCGAGTCATTGCGCTGGTTGGTGCTCACGGCGGCGTGGCAGGTCGACCGCGGCATCGACTCACGGCAGGCCCAGTCGATGGCCAAGCTCCACGGTGGGCTCAAGGCCAACGAGATCGTCGACCGGGTGCTGCAGATGCACGGGGGGATGGGGTACACCCGGGAGCTGCCGGTCGAGCGGTGGTACCGCGAGCTGCGCCTCCTGCGCATCTACGAAGGCACCGACGAGATCCAGAGGCGCACGATCGCCCGGAACCTGCTGAAGGGTCACGCGACCGTGCGCGGTCACCTGGGCTGACCCGGCCCCGCTCCGGCGTCAGACGATGCGGCGGCCCGTGACCTCGCGCCAGCGCAGGCGCACGTACAACGGTCGCGGCCCGTCGGCCCACGGCTTGGGGTCGTGCGACCAGCGGATCTCCTCGATCTCCTCGAGGTCATCGATCATCTCGCCCGCACCCACGATCACCACGCTCCAGCCCTCGTGGGTGTGCCGGTCGAAGTCGTCGACCTCGAAGGCGATGTCCCCGGCCCAGGCGTAGGTGCCCAGGACGCTGTAGGGGGTGGTGCGGAAGACGATCGAGGTGCCGTGGACCGCATAGTTCACCGGCACGACGTGGGGTCCTGTCGGCGTACAGATCGCCGCACGGCCGACGGTTCCTGCCGCCACCAGCTCGATGCACTCGTCGACCGACATCTCGTGAAGCCTGCTCATGGACACCTCCGGGGGTCTGTCCCAGCATCGCGGCGGCGGACCAGACCGGAAAAGGGCTAAAGGCCCCTGTGAGGCGGAATTACGTCCGGTTTCCGGCCCTTCGGCGGCCGGAAGGGGAAACAGGTCCCGGCGCGCGACGGGTGAACCGGAGGACCATGGATAGTGCAAGCGATATCGGGAGCTCCGGGGGGGCTCTGAGAGACCCGAGGGGGTCGAGAATCATGTCTGCGCACACGCATGCGCTGTGGCGGGGGCTGGCACTCTTCGCAGGAGCGGGATCGCTGCTGCTGGGGAGTGTGGTGACGGCGGGGGTCTCCTCCGCCGCTGAGGAGGAGGAAGGCGGCAACAACCTGTCCGTCCCGACGCTGTACATCGGCTCGGTCGGGGTGGGCGCGCCGACCTGCACCGCCGATGACGACTACGAGGCGCCGAGCGGGGACCAGGGGGTCATGGTGGACGGCGTGCTCGAGCACGCCACCTACTGGGTCCAGGGCGTCGCCCTCTGGCAGGCCGACTGCGACATCGTCGCTGCCGGGCAGCTGGTCACCCCGAAGTGGGGTGACAACCTCACCGGAGCGCCGCTGAAGGTCAACACTCCTGTCCGCATCGAGCTGGGCCTGATGGGCATCGCCCCGGCGACCCTGAACACCAGCAGCTACAACGTGGTCAAGCTGGATGCCGACCTCGAGGACCGTTACTCCCACTACGGCACCCTGGGTGACTTCCTGGCCACGCCCGAGGTGCGCGTGTGGGCCGGCGACGCGACCTACCGCATCGTCAGCTCCAGCGGCACGGTCGTGGTGCCCGAGCAGTCGATGAGCGCGGAGATCAACGCTACGGGCCGGGTCGTCTACGGCGAGCTGTTCACCTTCACGACCGGAGGCACCTACACGGTGACCTTCGAGTCCGACAGCGTGAACTTCGGCAGCCTCACCGCTCCGGACCACGACACAGCGATCGAGCTGGTGGTCTCGTCCACGTCGGGCGGTGGCGGCAAGAAGCAGGGCGGCGGCGGCCGTCCCGACAACCCCGGCAAGGGCGGCGGAGGCAAGAAGGTCCGCTGACCGATCCGGAGCCTGCGGGGCCCTGAGCTGGTCGGACCCCCTGCAGACCGACGCCCGTGGGACACCCCACGGGCGTCGGTCGTCCCGGCTATCTTCTGGTCATGAAGCTCCGCCCGGCTCCGTGATGCCGGGCTCCTAGGAGGAACTCATGCCCGTCGACCCGCACATCGCCCCGCTGCTCGAGCTGCTCGCGCAGGTGCCCGCCATGTACGACGGCACCCCCGAGCAGGCTCGGGAGGGGTTCCGGCAGCTCACCGTGGCCTCACGGCAGCCGGAGCACGTCGTACCCGTCGGGGCGGTCGAGGACATCGAGATCCCCGGGCCGGACGGGCCCATCGGGGCACGGGTCTACCGGCCCGAGGGACCCGGCGGCGACCTGCCGACCGTGATGCTCTTCCACGGCGGCGGCTGGGTGATCGGCGACATCGAGACCCACGACAACATGGCGCGCAGCCTGTGCCGGGACTGCTCGGCGGTGGTGGTCTCCGTCGACTACCGGCTCGCCCCCGAGGCACCGTTCCCCGCCGCGGTCGACGACGCGCTTGCGGCCACGCGATGGGTCGGGGAGCACCTCGCGGACTTCGGCGGCTCCGACCGGCTCGCGGTGGCCGGTGACAGCGCCGGGGGCAACCTGGCCGCCGTGGTCACCCAGCAGCTGCGCGACACCGGGGGCCCGGCGATCGCCGCGCAGCTGCTGGTCTACCCCGCCTGCGACGTGACGGGGGAGTACCCCTCCCGCCACGAGAACGCCGCGGGCTACTTCCTCGACCTGCCGACCATGGCGTGGTTCCTCAACCACTACGCCGCCGACGCCGCGATGCACGAGGACCCGAGGCTCTCCCCGCTCCAGCACGGCGACCTCGGCGGTCTGCCGCCGGCGGTCGTGGTCACCGCGGAGTACGACCCGCTCCGCGACGAGGGCGAGGCCTACGCCAAGGCGCTCGCCGCAGCCGGTGTACCCGTGGAGGGGAAGCGCTTCGACGGCATGATCCACGGCTTCTTCGACATGGGGGCCTTCTCGCCCGGGGCGCAGGCGGCGGTCGACGAGGCGTGCGCGATGTTCGCGCGGCTGCTGGCGGAGTAGCCGGTCCCTCTCGAGCTCAGCGCACGAGCGGGGTGAGCAGGTAGCGCGAGACCATCCCCACGGTGCCGGCGAGGCCGGTCGTGTAGCGGTCGGTGAGGAACCGCAGCCGGCGGAGCGCCCACAGCGCCTCGACACTGACCCAGGCCAGGTCCCGCGCCTTGTCGATGTTCCACGCACTCAGCACGTGCACCGTCGGTCCGAGGTGGTCGTCGAGACGCCGTCCCGCCTCGTCGAGGAACGACCGGCGGACCTCCGACTCGACGGAGGCGAGGATCTCGTTGACGGCCTCGTAGTCGTGGTGCACCGCCTCGGGGTCGACCCTCCGCGCCGTGCACGTCGCGACGACCGCGAGCGGCAGGTCGTGCTCGATGTGCGCGTTCATGCCGCTCAACGCGAACTGGATCGGCAGCAGGCCGTGGGTGCCCCGGTGCTCGAACAACGGCCGCCAGGCGGCGCAGACGGTCCGGCCCCCCGCGGCGTCGTCGTAGGCGTCCAGCCACAGGGCCGCGAAGCGTACGTCGAGCTCGGCCATGAGCCCGGGGGCGGCGAACACGTCGCGGGTCTCCAGGGCGGAGAGGACCCGCTCGGTCACCGTGAGGTACATCCGGTTGAACACCGCCACGCCGTCGTCCCCGGGCAGGGCGGCGTCGATGTCGACGAGTCGGTCGATCACGTCCTCGACGGTCCTGGGCCCTACCACCGACCCAGGACACCAGAGGCGGCGTCGTACCCGCAGGGCTTTCTGGGCAGAGGTCCCGAACCGGACCGGTCCGTGGTGCCGCCGCTCGCCGTACTCCTGTTGTCGCGCCGGTGGCTCTCGGCCGGTCGCTGCGCACCGACGTGCTCAGGAGCGGCACCATCCGGGCGTTGGACCGGGTGTTGTCCGTGGCCGACGGCCAGACGCCGATCGGGGTCACCGAGCCCACGACCCCGCTCCGGTCGGGCAGCCCCGAGGCATGGAGAGCGCCGAGGACCCCGAGGAGCGCGCGAAGCGGTCGACCAGGACCGTGCCCGGGAGGCGGGCCGGATGCTGTACGACGCCGTCTACGAGCGCTGGGCGGAGATGCCGGCCGAGGACCGCCCGAAGCTGTACCTCTTCGGGGAGAGCCCCGGATCCTTCGGGGGCGAGACGGCGTTCAGCGGGGAGTTCGACCTGCGCAACCGGGCGTCGGGCGCGCTGTCGACGGCTGGGCGGCGATCCTCCGGCCGGAAGGGTGGACCTCGCAGAAGGCCGACGCGCTGCGGGAGCTGGTGCGAGATGCCGCGTTGCGGCCGGCCCTCGACGAGCGGTCCTGGCTCAGCGCGTCGCGGGGACGCCGTACGGGTCGTGGGGCACCGCGTCCAGCGGCACGACCTCGCGGCCGAGCGGCAGCAGGGCCAGCGGCACCATCTTGAACGCTGCGAGGCCCAGCGGGATGCCGACGATCGTGACGCACAGGAGCAGTCCGGCGACGACGTGGGCGACGGCGAGCTCCCAGCCGAGGACGAGGATCCAGACGATGTTGCCGATCAGCGACCAGACACCGGCCTCGCGCTTCCACACCACCGTGCGGCCGAACGGCCAGATCACGTAGCCGGCCAGCCGGAACGACGCGATGCCGAACACGAAGGCGATGAGGCCGGCGAGGACGTGGCAGACCGGGGGCCCGATGGACGTGCACTCGACCGGCCTCGGCAGCGCCCCGCCGCCTGAGACGGGGGCCGCCGGGCCGCGAGTGCACGTCGAGATGGCCCCTGTGGACGGCCGGATGCGCGTCATCGAGCTCTCCGGCAGAGTCGCCGGGGTGAAGATCGAGCGGGCACTCGAACGCCTCGGCGGCGTGGCCACAGCCGCCGAGCTGGTCCGTTCGTGCTCGCGCAGGCGGCTTCGGATCGCCCTCGCCCGGGGCCGGGTGGTCCGGGACGGTCACGGGAGGTACTCCCTCCCCGACGTCGACGAGGCCCTGCGCGCGGCGAACCGGCTCAGCGGCGTGCTCTGCCTGGACAGCGCGGCCCTCTACCACGGCTGGAAGGTCAAGACCCTGCCTCAGCTTCCGGCCGTGGCGGTCCCGCGGAACCGCAAGCTCGCGCCCGAAAGGCGCAAGGGCCTCCGCGTCAGGTACGTCGACGTCCCGGCCGACGAGGTCCGTGGGAGGGCCACCGGCTACGTCAGGACGGTGATGGACTGTGCCGCCCGGATGCCGTTCGACGAGGCCCTGGCCATCGCCGACTCGGCGTTGCGGGCGGGGGACGTCACGCGGCGGGAGCTGGTGCAGGCCTCCGAGCAGATGCCGGACCGCTCCCGCGCCCTGTGCGTCCGTGTGGCCGAGGCCGCTGACGCCCGGGCCGACAACCCCTTCGAGTCGGTCCTCCGCGCCATCGCCCTCGAGGTCGGCGGCCTGTGCGTCGAACCACAGGTCTGGATCGGTGACCGGCGCGCAGACCTCGTCGACGAGACCTCGAAGATCGTGCTGGAGGCCGAGTCGTTCGAGTTCCACGGCATGAGGAAGCACCTACGCCGCGACTGCAAGCGCTACAACGCCTTCGTCCTCGGCGGCTGGCTGGTGCTGCGGTTCGCGTGGGAGCACGTGATGTTCGAGCCGGCGTACGTCCGTCAGGTCCTGGAGTCTGCGGTGGACCTCGTCAGCGGGGGGCCCGATGGACGTGCACTCGACCGGCCGCGGCAGCGTCCCGCCGCCTGAGACGGGGGCCGCCGGGCCGCGAGTGCACGTCCAGATGGCCCCCGCCAGCCTCAGGTCAGCCCTGGCGGCGGGCCCGGGCCGCTGTGCGGGAGCGCTCGTTCTGGTCGAGCACGACCTTACGGATCCGGACGTTGTCGGGGGTGACCTCGACGCACTCGTCCTCCCGGCAGAACTCGAGGCACTGCTCGAGGGAGAGCTTCTTCGGCGGGATCAGCTTCTCGAAGTTGTCCGAGGTGGAGGAGCGGACGTTGGTCTGCTTCTTCTCCTTGGTGATGTTGACGTCCATGTCGTCCTCGCGGGAGTTCTCCCCGACGATCATGCCCTCGTAGACCTCGGTGGTCGGCTCGACGAACATCGTGCCGCGCTCCTGCAGGTTCGTCATGGCGTACGCCGTCGCCGCGCCGGAGCGGTCCGCGACCAGCGACCCGGAGGCCCGCGACCGGATCTCGCCGGCCCACGGCTCGTAGCCCTCGAACACGTGGTGGGCGATGCCGGTGCCGCGGGTGTCGGTGAGGAACTCGGTGCGGAAGCCGATCAGCCCACGCGCCGGGACCAGGAACTCCATGCGGACCCAGCCGGTGCCGTGGTTGGTCATCTGCTCCATGCGGCCCTTGCGGACGGCGAGGAGCTGGGTGATCGTGCCGAGGTACTCCTCCGGCGCGTCGATGGTCAGACGCTCGACGGGCTCGTGGATCTTGCCGTCGACCTCCCTGGTGACCACCTGCGGCTTGCCGACGGTGAGCTCGTAGCCCTCGCGTCGCATCTGCTCGACGAGGATCGCCAGCGCCAGCTCGCCACGACCCTGGACCTCCCACGTGTCGGGGCGCTCGGTCGGCAGCACGTTGATCGAGACGTTGCCGACGAGCTCGGCGTCGAGACGGTCCTTGACCAGGCGGGCGGTGACCTTGGTGCCCTTCGTGGGGCCACGGCCGGCCAGCGGGGAGGAGTTGGTGCCGATCGTCATCGAGATCGCCGGCTCGTCGACCGTGATCAGCGGCAGCGCCTTCGGGTTCTCCACGTCGGCCAGCGTCTCGCCGATCATGATCTCGGGGATGCCCGCGATCGCGACGATNNCGTGCCCTGCTTGACGCGCACCAGTGCGAGGCGGCCGAGGAAGGGCGAGGAGTCGAGGTTGGTGACGTGGGCCTGCAGCGGCGCGTCCTCGTGGTAGACCGGCGCCGGGATCGTGTCGACGATCGTCTGGAACAGCGGCTCGAGGTTCTCGCTGTCCGGCAGGCCGCCGTTCTCGGGCATGGTCAGTGACGCACGGCCGGCCTTGGCGGAGGCGTAGACGACCGGGAAGTCGAGCGCCTCGGCGCTGTGGCTGTCGTCGAGCAGGTCCATGAACAGCTCGTAGGTCTCGTCGACGACCTCGCTGATCCGGGCGTCGGAGCGGTCGACCTTGTTGACGACGAGTACGACGGGCATGTCGGCGTTGAGGGCCTTGCGGAGCACGAACCGGGTCTGCGGCAGCGGCCCCTCCGAGGCGTCGACGAGGAGCACGATCCCGTCGACCATCGACAGGCCGCGCTCGACCTCGCCACCGAAGTCCGCGTGGCCGGGGGTGTCGATGATGTTGATCGTCATCGGCCCCTCCTTCGCGGCCGCGCCGGTGTACCGGATCGCGGTGTTCTTCGCGAGGATCGTGATGCCCTTCTCGCGCTCGAGGTCGCCGGAGTCCATGGCGCGCTCGTCGACGTGCTGGTGCTCGCCGAAGGCGCCGCCCTGCCACAGCATGGCGTCGACCAGCGTGGTCTTGCCGTGGTCGACGTGCGCGACGATCGCGACGTTGCGCAGGTCGGAGCGGGACAGGGTGGACATGCAGGAGCCTTCCGGGGTGGAGACGAGCGATCGGCCAGGGCCGGGCGCGGCCAGCACGGCCGCAGCGAGGTCGAGTCTAGGGCTCGGGCGGTGATTTCGAGACTTCCCGAGCCTCGTGTGGACCGGGCCCTTCCGGTGCTCGCAACCTCGGGGTAGACCTGTCCCATGGCCTCTCGGGACACCCGCTGCGCGTCCGCCTCTCCTCGGTGCACGTTCATCCCGCCCTGGCTCGCCGAGCGCGTCGACGGGCCCGACCGGGCCGCGTTCGACGAGGCGCTGAGGGCGCGCCGCGCACTCGCGGCGAGCTCCGCGCACCGGCCGACGGTGACGCCGCCGGAGGTCGCCGCCTGGACCGTGCACGACGCCGGGTCGACGACCTCGCTGCCCGGCGTTCCGGCCCGCAGCGCGGGGGAGCCCGCGACCGGTGACGTCGCCGTCGACGAGGCCGCCACCGGGATCGACGCGACCCTCGCGATGTTCGCCCACGTGCTCGGGCGCGACTCCCACGACGACGCCGGGGCGCCGGTGAGCCTGACGGTCCAC
>DGBP01000003.1 GCA_002384855.1 Nocardioidaceae bacterium UBA4001
CCCTGCCCCCGGACGCCGACCCCGGCCCCGGGCCCCCGAGTCAGCTCCGGGTACCGCGCATGCGCCGGCGTCCCGCCCACAGGAAGAGCCTCTCGCCACGCATCGACACCGACGGCGTCACCGAGGTGAACCGCATCAGCACCGACCGCCACGTCGGCAGCGACAGCACGATCCGCGAGGAGCCGATGAGCCCGACCGCGGCCACCGCCACCTCTTCCGGGGTCAGCAACGCGCCCCCGGAGTGCACCAGCGCCTTGGCCCTCCCGTGGTCGCTCATCGCCTCCACCAGCGGGGTGTCGACGCCGTCGGGGCACAGCGCGTGCACCCGGACGTTCTTCGGCGTCTCGACCGAGACCGAGCTGCTCAGCGACACCACGGCAGCCTTCGTCGCCGCGTACGTCGACAACCCCGGAACGGGTCCGTGAGCCGACATCGACGCGATGTTCACGACGTCCCCGCCGGCGGGGCCGAACGCCGCCAGTGCCGCCCGCATGCCCCACAGCACCCCCATGAGGTTGACCTGCACGAGCTGCTCCACCGCGGCAGACGGGAGGTCCCCGAGCGCACCGTCGTTGCCGACGCCGGCGTTGTTGACCCAGACCGCCAGCGGAGCGTGCTTCAACGCCTCCTCAGCGACGACCCGGTGCGAGTCCTCCTCACGGACGTCCTGACACACCCCGGCCGCTGCGCCGATTTCCTCAGCAGTACGACGGGCAGCATCACCGTCGACGTCGGCCACGACCACGTGGTACCCGTGGCGCACCAGGTGTTCGGCGACGGCGCGGCCGATCCCGCCGGCCCCGCCCGTGACGACGGCAGATCCTCGTGGCTCCATGGCGGAAGACAACCAGACACGCCCGTTCGAACAGGTGTTTGAATCAGTCCTGCTGTGGGTCTACCTTGTGAACAACGACACGGCGGCAAGGCGCCACTCCGGCAGCGGCGCACCAGGAAGGGCGATTCACCATGGCAGCAGGCAAGGGCAGAGCAGTATCCGAGCTCCCCGACGGTCCTCCGGACGCATCGGGCCTCACGCCTCGTCAGCAGCGCGTGCTCGAGGTGATCCGTGAGTCGATCGAGGACCGGGGCTATCCGCCGAGCATGCGCGAGATCGGCGAGCGGGTCGGGCTCACCAGCTCCTCGTCGGTGGCTCACCAGCTGCGCACGCTGGAGGAGAAGGGCTTCCTCAAGCGTGACCCGAACCGTCCCCGCGCCATGCAGGTCTTCTCCCCCGGCGAGGCCATCGAGTCCGGCACCGGCGACGCCGCCGTCAACCCGATGCCGGCCGCGACCTATGTCCCGATGGTCGGCAGGATCGCCGCCGGTGGGCCGATCCTGGCCGAAGAGCGCGTCGAGGACGTCTTCCCGCTGCCCAAGACCCTCGTCGGCGAAGGAACCCTCTTCCTGCTCGAGGTGGTCGGCGACTCGATGATCGACGCCGCGATCTGCAGCGGCGACTACGTCGTGGTGCGCCAGCAGCCGACCGCCGAGAACGGCGAGATCGTCGCGGCCATGCTCGACGGGGAGGCCACGGTCAAGACCTTCCAGCGCAAGGACGGCAAGGTCTGGCTGCTGCCCCACAACGACGCCTACGACCCGATCGACGGCACCCACGCCACGATCCTCGGCAAGGTGACCGCGGTCCTGCGCCGCGTGTGACACGACGTGGAGCGAAAGGCACCATCTGGCCGGGGCAGGTGGTGCCTTTCGCTCCACGTGGGCCCGGGCCGTCCTGAGCGAGCCGCCGGCTCACCCGGCCCCGGCTCACCCGACCTCGGCGTCGGGCTCGACCTCGGCGTCGGGCTCGGGATCGGCGTCGGGCTGGTTTTCGTCGAGTTGGTCGCGTAGAGCGCTCACGGAGGTGCAAGTCGGCGAAAACCTGGCGCGCGACCGTGTCGGGCCGCCGCGACGCGACCGACGCGGCCGGCCGGCCGGCAGATCTCAGTCCAGCCGGACGATCAGCAGCGGCCCACCGTCGTACCGCCCACCGTCGATGTCGAGCACCATGTCGTCGGCGTACAGCAGCGGCTGGTCGACCTCCTTCGACGGCCGGTCCACCAGCGTGCCGATGATGCTGTGCCCGTGGATGATCACCTCGCCGCCGTAGGTGCCCAGCACCTCGCGGGCGACCTCACCGCCGTCCGCGCGGGCGTAGCCGTAGCGGCTGGTCAGCCGGGCCCACACGTCCCAGTGCGCCTCGAGGTCGCCCGCCACGGCGAGTGCCGCTGACACCGTCGCGTTGACCTCGTCGATGCTCCGGCCCCAGGAGAGGTACTCCGTGGTGTCGGAGTGCACGAGCAGGTAGTCGCCGACCCGCGCCATCAGCGGCAGCGACCCGAGCCAGTCGAGGTGCCGCTCGGTTAGGCCCTCCTGGTCGCGCGCCTTGCCGCCGTTCACTCGCCAGGAGTCTTCGAGCTTGCTGCCCGGGAACCGGTGCCGCCCCAGCGCGAGGGCTTCATGGTTGCCCATCAGCACGTGGACCTGGCCGGGCGCCTGCTCCTGCAGGGTCATGGCGAGATCGATCACGCCGATGCCGTCGGGCCCGCGGTCGAGGAGGTCACCGAGGATCCACAGCTCGTCACCCCCCGAGAAGCCGGCACGGTCGAGCCCCCGCACCAGGTCGTCGCGGTAGCCATGGACGTCGCTGACGACGTAGAGCGCCCCCATGCATACATCTTGGCAGCACCGGCCGACATTCACCCCTTGGTGACCTGCGCAAACGCCGGGTCGGCCGATTCCGGGCTGCACAAACGCCGGGTCGGCGGGGTGAACGGTCCGTGAACAGCGGGTACGAGGCGTCACCCGCGCGACCGTCGCTCGTTGAACCGGCGTGACCAGCATCGAACTCGACCGCCGCACCCTGCTCACCACGGGCGCCGCCGCGACGGGGGCCGTCGCCCTCGGCGTCGCGCTGCCCGACGAGGCGGAGGCCGCGGCCAACCGGTACTTCAAGCACGGTGTCGCCTCCGGAGACCCGCACCCCACCAGCGTGATCCTGTGGACCCGGCTCACCCCCACCCCCAAGGCGACGCCTGGCTCCGGCAGAGGTCCCCGCGCCACCGTGCGCTGGCAGGTCGCCGAGGACCGCCGGTTCCGACGGGTCGTCGCCCAGGGCAGGTTCACCACCAGCGCGGCCCGCGACCACACCGTCAAGCTCGAGGCCCGGGGGCTGCGGCCGCGGACGACGTACTTCTACCGCTTCCTCTACGAGGGCGTCGCCAGCCGGATCGGGCGCACGAGGACGGCCCCCGCCGCCCACGCCACGCCGGCCAACCTGCGGTTCGGCGTGGTGTCCTGCTCGAACCTCCCGGCGGGGTACTTCTCCGCCTACCGCCACCTCGCGCGGTGCAACGACCTCGACGCCGTGCTGCACCTCGGCGACTACCTCTACGAGTACGGCGCCGGCAGCTACGGCGACGTCCGGCAGCCGGTGCCGGCCCACGAGATGGTCAGCCTGTCGGACTACCGGCGGCGGCACGCGCAGTACAAGCAGGACCAGGACCTGCAGCTGCTCCACGCCCGGAACCCGTTCATCGTCACCTGGGACGACCACGAGGTCACCAACGACGCGTGGGCGGAGGGCGCGGAGAACCACGACCCGGAGACCGAGGGCGACTACCTCGCGCGGCGCCGCCGGGCCCACCGCGCCTACGACGAGTGGATGCCGGTCCGGATGGGCTCCGAGGTCGCGCTCGGCGACGGCACCCGGTTGTTCCGCCGCCTCCGGTTCGGGCGCCTGGCGGAGCTGTCGATGCTCGACCTGCGCACCTACCGCGACCAGCAGGCGTCGTACCCGGTCGCCGACGGCACGGTCAGCGACCCGGAGCGGACGATCACCGGCGCGGCCCAGATGCGCTGGCTCAAGGACTCCCTGCGCCAGGAGCGCGCGCAGTGGAAGCTGGTCGGCAACTCGGTCATGATCGCGCCGGTCGTCTTCCCCCCGCTGCCCAACGACCTGAGCCGCAAGGTCAACGACTTCACCGGGCTGCTGCCCGAGGACGGCGCACCCTACAACGTCGACCAGTGGGACGGCTACACCGCCGACCGGCACGAGGTGCTCGGCCACCTAGCCGACCACGGCGTGCAGAACACCGTCTTCCTCACCGGCGACATCCACTCCGCGTGGGCCTGCGACGTGCCGCTCGACGCCGGGACCTACCCGCTCGAGCGCGGACGCTCGGTGGCGACGGAGTTCGTGTGCACGTCGGTGACCAGCGACAACCTCAACGACATCACGGGTACGGCGCCGGCGCGGTCGAGCATCCCCGTGGAGGCCGCGATCCAGGCCAACAACCGGCACGTGAAGTACCTCAACTTCGACGACCACGGGTTCTCGGTGCTCGACGTGACGGCGGCCCGGACGCAGATGGACTACTACGTGATCAGCGAGCGCACCGACCCGAACGCGACCGTGTCCTGGGCGGCGTCTTGGGCGACCGACGCGGACACCCAGGCGGTCCGCCCCGTCGACGCCCCCGTGAGGGAGCGCTGATGGCCCCCGCGGACCGCACCGGCGGGGACGAGACCGGCACAGTCGACGCCGGCGCGCTCGGCCGCCGCTCGTTCCTCAGGCTCACCGGAGCGGCCGGGGCGTCCCTGCTGTTCTCGGCCGCCGCCGGTGCCCCGAGCACGCAGGCGCTCACCGGGGTCGCCGGGCAGGCCTCGGTCGCCCGGAAGCGGCGGGCCTACGTGCTCGTCGTCGACGGCGCCCGGCCCGACGAGCTCGGGACGGCCCTGACCCCCCACCTCCGGGCGCTGCGCGACGCCGGGAGGAACTTCCCGGCCGCCCGGTCGCTACCCGTGATGGAGACGATCCCGAACCACGTGATGATGATGACCGGGGTCCGGCCCGACCGCAGCGGCGTCCCGGCGAACGCGGTCTACGACCGCAGCGAGCAGACGATCCGCGACCTCGACCGCCCGTCGGACCTGCGGTTCCCCACGGTCATCGAACGGCTCAACCGCAAGGGGTTCACCACCGGCACGGTGCTGAGCAAGGAGTACCTCTTCGGCATCTTCGGCACCCGGGCGACCTACCGTTGGGAGCCGGCCCCGATCGTCCCGGTGAGCGGCCACGCCCCGGACGCGTTCACGATGGACGCCGCATTGAGCATGGTCGAGGAGCTCGACCCGAACCTGGTCTTCGTCAACCTCGGCGACTGCGACCGGATGGGCCACTCCGACCTCACCGGCACCACGCTCCAGGCGGCCCGCACCGCGGCCCTCGTGGACGTCGACACGCAAGTGGGCCGGTTCGTCGACATGCTGAAGACCTCGGGACGATGGCGGGACTCGGTGGTGATCGTGCTCGCGGACCACTCCATGGACTGGTCGGACCCCCACCAGATCATCTCCCTGCAGCCGGCCCTCGACGCCGACCCGATGCTGGCCGGCAACGTCGTGGTGGCCCAGAACGGCGGTGCCGACCTGCTCTCCTGGACCGGCCCGGCCGACCGTCGTGCCCCTGCCCTGCGGCGGATGCGGGACATCGCCCTCGCCACGGACGGCGTGCTGTCGGTCCACGAGCCGGCGCAGCTGCGGCTCGGCGACAATGCCGGCGACCTGGTCGTCTACTGCCGGTCGGGGTGGAGGTTCAGCGACCCGGCGCCGTACAGCAACCCGATCCCGGGCAACCACGGCCACCCGGCGACGCAGCCGATCCCGTTCTTCGTCAGCGGCGGGCACCGGCTCGTGCGGCAAGGCACCTCGAGCGCCGCCGCCCGGACCGTCGACGTGGCGCCGACGGTCGGCACGCTGTTCGGGCTCGGCGATCCCAGGGGTGGGTACGACGGCACCAGCCGCCTCTGACCCGGTCCTGACCACCCGGGCGGCCGGGGGTCAGGATCCGATGCCGTGACGCCTGGCGAGGGTCGCAGCCTCGTTGCGGTTGCGGGTACCGGTCTTGCGCAGCAGGTTCGACACGTGCACGCTGACCGTCTTGTCGCTGATCACGAGGTCGTTCGCGATCTCGGAGTAGGACCGGCCGGCCACCAGGTGACCGAGGACCTCGAGCTCCCGGGGGGTGAGCACGTGCAGCGGCGAGCCGTCGTGCGCGCCGTTGGAGGGAGCGGGGATCGGCACGACCGAGAGCCGGGCGGCCCGGGCGACCCGCTGGACCTCGTCGCGCAACGGGTACGCCTTCATCGCGACGGCGGCCTCGTGGGCGGCCCGCAGCGCTGCGGCGGCCTCGGGCCGGCTGCCTGCGGTGTCCAGGATCGACTGCCCGAGCCAGCGCCTGACCACGGCCTCGTCCCAGGCCAGGCCGGCCGCGGCACAGGCTTCCGCCGCGGCGGCCCACAGCTGCGGGTCGCCACTCCCGATCCGGCTCCGAGCGAGCTCTGCGTGGTACATCGCCCGCACCGCGGGTGCCAGGACGTCCTCAGGGTCTGCCGCGTCGAACGCAACCGTCGACAGGGCGCGGCGGACCTCATCGAGGTTGGCAATCCGGCGGCAGGCGTCCGCCGCCCTGCGCTCGTCGCCCGCATCCCTCGCCTGCTGTGCCAGGTCCGCGGCCGCGCGCGCGCCCCACAGCAGCAGGAGATCGCCGGTGCGCGGGTCGGCCACCGCGTGGGTGACCAGGTGGCACTCCACGACCCCGAGCGCCTCGTCGGCGGACCCGGCGGCGAGAAGGTGCTCGGCGAGCACGAGCGGTCCGCCCGCCCCGATCCGCGTGGGGAAGGAGGCGACGAGCTCGCCCGCCCGTGCGAGGTGCTCCGCGGCGTCGTGGAGCCGGCCCTCCCGGACGGCGAGGGTCGCCGCGGCGCGTCGTACCTGCACGCCACCGTTGCCCTGGGACCGGACGGTGAGACCCTCCCGCAGCCAGCCGCGAGCGTCGTCGAAGCGCCCGAGCCGCAGGGCGTGCAGCGCTGCGGCTCCGGCGAAGAGCGCCTGGTGGCTCCTCGCGCCCGTCGCGGCGCTGACGGCGAAGCCCTCGGCGGCCACCGGCAGGAGGTTCTTCACCCGCCCGTGCTCCTCGAGGTAGCTGAGCCTGGTCAGGCAGTCGGTGGCCATCACCATCGGATCACCCGAGCTGCGCGCCCACCGCGATGCGGCCTCGGCGTCCGCCCAGGCCCGCGGTCCCCGCAGGTCCACGAAGGACCGGGCTCCCAAAGCGGCGGCCAGCGCGACCGGGGACCCCGAGCGCTCCGCGGCGGCGACCGCGCTCGCGGCATGGTCCCGCGCCTGGCGGCGCAGGCCGTTCCAGCACTCTGCCTCGGCCAGCCGGGCCAGCGCCACCGCGTGCTCTGGGCTGTCGGGGTCCTGCCCGCTGAGCGTGACCGCCTCCATCGGCTGGGCTAGCGGGGGCTGCTCCACCATGCCGCTGCTCCACACCAGCTGGCACCACTCGTTGAGCAGCCGGGTGGTCGCCAGCGGCTCGGAGCGGTGGTCGATCCGACCCAGCGCACGCGTGACCAGCCGGTGGGCGGTCAGGGGCTCACCGGACCGGCTGCACGCGTAGGCAGCCCGCTCCAGCACCGCGACCTCGCCGCCCGCCTCCACGACCGCCCTCTCCCCCGCCTCGGGCAGCAGCTCGACCGCGTGGAGCAGGTGGACGGCTGCCTCCGGGTGACCCTGGAGCCGCAGCGCACAGTCGGCCGCGCGCAGGGAGTAGGCGAACGCACGCCGCGGGTTCCCCGACCGCTCGTGGTGCAGGGCGAGGTCGGCCAGCACCTGCATCTCCTCGGCCTCCTCGCGCGGTTCCAACCGCTCGAGCGCGCGCACGAAGGCAGCGTGCTCGGGGGCTGCCTCCCCCGGCATGAACGTGTCGTAGAGGACGTCGGCGAGCAGCGGGTGGCGGAACCAGTACGACGTCCGCGACTCGACCTGGAGCACCCCCTCCCGGGCCCCCTCGGCGAGCGCCGCTGCGACCACCGACGGGTCGTGGCCGAGGTCGGCGGCCACGTGGGCGAACACCATGTGCGGCAGCGGACGGCCACCGACGGCGAGCAGCCGGAGGACGGCGCGGGTCCTGGGACGCAGCCGGTGCCACGAGGCGAGCAGCACCTCGCGCAGCTCGCCGGGCACCCCGTCGGGAAGCGACTCGGCCGTCGGGTCGAGGTCGCGCACCAGCAGCTCGGTGAGGTAGGCGTTGCCGCCCGACCTCGTGTGCACGGCGTCGGTGAGGTGCGGGAGCGGCCGGTGGCCGAGCAGCCCGGTCAGCTGCTCCTCGGTGCCCGCCCGGTCCAACCGGGCGAGGGGCAGGTCGTGCACCGTGGGGATCCGGCGCAGGTCCGCGAGCCAGCCGTGCAGGGGATGACCCTCCCCGAGCTCGGTGTCGCGGAAGGTGACCATCAGTGCCATCCGCTGGTTGTCGAAGCCGCTGACCAGGTAGGCCAGCACGTCGAGCGAGGTCATGTCCGCCCACTGCAGGTCATCGACCACGAGCACCACGGGGGCCGTGTCCTCGATCCGGGCCAGCAGCCGCGCGACGGCGCGGAGGGTCCCACCGCTGCCCAGGGGGCCGCCCGCCGCGCCGGCGATCGTCTCGATGTCCGACCTGGCCTGCCGTCGGGTGACCTCGTCGACGGTCGCGAACCAGTGTTCGAAGGCGGTCACGAGCGGGGCGTACGGCGACGTGGCCGCCCCGAACCGCACGCAGCGTCCCCACAGCACGGTGAACCCGCTCCGCGCGGCCTGCTCGCAGGTCTCCGCCACCAGGCGGGTCTTCCCCACCCCCGGCTCCCCGTGCACGAACCACGCACACGGATGTCGGTCGGTCACTCCCCCAATCGCCGCCTTGAGCGCTTCCTGCTCGGCCCCCCGACCAGCGACCAGGATCGTCCGTCCCTGGACGGTCAATCCCATGCACCCACTGTGACTCCTCCCCTCGGCAAACGTCACGGGAATAACCCACCTTCGGTCGACACGTGGGCCCGGACGGAGCGGGCAGCTTCGACGACATGCGTCGCGTGCTCCTCCGGGCAGCGGGTGCCACCGCGACCGCCGGCCTGCTGCTGTCGGCGTGCTCGACGGGGTCACCTGCCGGGAGCTCGGTGCCCACCTCGACGCCCGGCACCTCCCGCACGGCGGGGTCCGCGTCGCCCACGGGCTCGCCGCCCGGGCCGTCCTCCACATCGAAGACCTCCGGCGCTCCGTCCACCGAGCAGGGGACGACCGCCCCGGCCGTCGTCCGGTTCGACGCCTCCCGGGCCATGGCCGACGTGCAGCTCCCGGCCGGCCGGATCGGCCCCCGGTCGGCCACCGGGCCCGCCTACCGCCGTGCCGGCCGGTTGGTCGAGCGCCGCCTGCGCGCCCTCGGGTACGGCGTCCGCAGGCAAGTTTTCGCGGTCCCGGCCGGGAGCTCGTGGGGCGTGCCCGTCCGGGCGGGCCGGTCGTTCAACGTGGTCGCCGAGCCGGCCGGCTTCGACGCCACCCGGCCCCACCTCGTCCTGGGCGCCCACCTCGACACCGTGGCCGAGGCCCCGGGCGCCGAGGACAACGCGAGCGGGGTGGCCGTACTGCTCGAGCCCGCCCGGGTTCTGGGCGGCGATCCCTCCACGGCTCGCCTGCCGGTCGTCCTCATCGCCTTCGGGGCCGAGGAGCCGCGCGGGACCGGTGACGACCTGCACCGCTTCGGGTCGCAGCACCACGTCCGCGGGATGCCTCCCGTCCGACGCGTGCGCTCCGGGCGATGGTCTCGCCGGACCGGGTCGGGGTCGGGGTCGGGGTCGGCCGGCCCGTCCCCGTGTGCACGGGCCCCCTGTCCCCCGGCGGCGCCCAGCGGGCCCTGCTCAGCACGGCCGCGCGGGTCGACGTACCTGCGCATGCGTGCGAGGACACCGCCAGCGACCACTGGTCGTTCGAGAAGGCCGGGGCCGCCGTCGCCCGCCTCGGGAGCACGAGCTACGCGGCCTACCACTCCGCTCAGGACCTGCCCGCCGTGGTCGACCGGGCGCAGCTGGGACGGACCGGCCGACTGGTGCAAGCCTGGCTGCGCTGACGGCCCGGCCGGCTACCGCGGTGGCCTGCCCGCCCGCGCTTTCCCACGTTCACCTGGGAAGGCGGCTCTTACCTCGAGGAATTCTTCGCGGTAAGAGCCGCTGCACCACGTTCACCTGGTAATCCGTCCGGGGCCGCCGAACGCCGGGCCGCTCGTCTGCCGGAGCGGGGCGAGCACCTCCTCGGCCCGCGCCCCGCGGACCACCCGGCGCGAACCGGTCGTCCATCACGTACGGCACGAGCTCCGCTGCGGTGTCCCGGCATCCTCCGACGGTAGCCGCCCGGGGCAGAGCGACCGGTCGAGCCGGCGCCGGAGCCGGTCAGTAGTCCATGGACATCCCCTGCCGTACCTCGGCGAGGGTCGTCTCCGCGACCGCGTCCGCTGCGGAGTTGCCCGCACGCAGGACCTCCAGCAGCTGTGCCGGGTCGGCCGCGTAGGTGGCACGCCGCTCCCGGTGTGCACGCAGCCCTTCGTTGACGGCCTCGGTGACGAGGTCGACGCGTCGAGGGTGGTGGTGGTCATGGCGCTCCTGAGGGCAGATGCCCCCGGGCGTGCACCGAGTCGAACCCCTACCTGCACACGAGCCGCCCGAGGGCGGCTCGATGGGTACGTGACAGAGGCGGCCGCCTAGTCGGTCGGCCACCACCACTCGGCCACCACCACTGGGTCAGGCGGTTCGTCACGTCGACGACTCCAGCCCTCAGGCCTCGACCACCGCGCCGTCGACGACCGACACCTGGACCCGCGCGAGCGGTTTCGGCGCCGGCCCGCCGGTGTTCTCGCCCGTCGCGAGGTCGAAGGTCGACCCGTGGCAGGGGCAGGCGAGGATCCGGCCCTCCGGCGCCACCGTGCAGCCCCGGTGGGTGCAGACCGCCGAGAATGCGACGACCTCGCCCTCCGTCGGCCGGCTGACGATCACCGGGTCGCCCGCGGCGTTCTCGGCCGCCACCGCACCTCCGACCGGTACATCGGCGACCTGCACGAGCTGCTGGCCGCCGGCGGCGTCACCCGTCGGGTCGGCGCTCTCCGAGGCGCCGGCACTCTCGGAGGCGTCGGCGCTCGTCGTACCCGGCTCCGCGGGCCCGTAGCCCGTCGAGGAGCCGCCGTCCCCACCGCAGGCCGCCAGCCCGGTGGCGCCGAGGGTGACCCCCGCAGCCGTCACCAGCACCCCGCGCCGACTCAGGCCCTGCTCGTCCAGCCAGCTGTCCATGAGCACTCCTCCTCGTGGTCGTGTCCGGAAGGACGAACGTGGCTCCCGGTCGGTTCAACGCCGCGCCGGCCGGGGCGAACCATCCGGACCCGCCGTTCGTCCTTCCGGTGTCGGGTGAGGTCGTGTCGTGAGAGGAAGAGACGATGATGCTCCGCTGGGTGACCGCATCGGCCGTGTTCGTGTCCGGGCTGGTGCACCTGTGGTTGTGGTGGTTCGACGGGTTTGCGGAGATCGACGTGATCGGCCCGCTGTTCCTGCTCAACGCGGTGGCGGGGGTGGTGCTCGCCGTGGCGACCGTCGCCTCGCGGCACTGGCTGCCGCTGCTGGCGTCCGTCGGGTTCGGCGCGGCGACGCTCGGCGCGTTCGTGGTCTCCACGACGGTCGGGCTGTTCGGCGTCCAGGAGCGGTGGTCCGGCGCCCCGGTCTGGATCGCCGCGGTCTCCGAGGCGGTCGCCGTGCTCGCCGGCGGGCTCGCCCTGGTCACCGAGTCACGCGAGGTGCGGTCCTCGCGGTCAGGTGTCGAGCTCGAGCAGCGTACGTCCTGACGGCGTCCTCACCTCGACGCTCACGATGTCGCCGCGGGTCGCTGCCGTCGCCCCCGTGACCGTGATCGTGCGGCCGGGCACCGCGCGCCACCCGGCGACCTGCTCCCAGGTGCCGTCGCGCGTCTGGACCGCCATCGTGTACGACGGCACGCTCCCCTCGTCGTAGCCGCCCCCCTGGACCTCGTAGGAGCACACCAGGTCCAGCCGGGTGCCCCAGGCGACCTCCTCCAGCGCCAGGGTCGCGCTGACCCCGCGCTGGTCCACCTGCTGCATCGGCGTGCCGGGCGAGGGCGAGCTGGACGGGGCGGAGGACGGACCGGTCGAGGCGGACACGCCCTGCCCCGGTGCGGCGACCTCGTCCGAGCGGTCCCCGGTCTGGACCCACGCGACGGCGCCGCCCCCCACCACCACGAGGGCCGCCGCCGCTGCCGCGAGGACCCTCCGCCGGCCACGTCGCCGGCGCACCCGTGACTGACGCAGAAGACCGGGAAGCAGCGTCTCGGGAACGGGTGGGGCGGCCTCTCCCTCCCGGAACACCGACTCGTCGACGTGCGCCAGCAGCCCGGGCAGCTCCTCGAGCCTCCGAACCGAGTCGGCGCAGCTCCGGCATGTGCCCAGGTGCTCCTCGAAGGCACGCCGTTCCTCCGGCCCGAGGGCACCCAGGACGTAGGCCGCGTCGAGGTGCGCGAGCTCGTCGTGGTTCATCCGGTCACCCCCATCTCCTCCAGCGCCAGTCGCAGCGCCCGCAGCGCGTAGTGGGTGCGGGACTTCACGGTGCCCTCGGGGACGCCCATGCGCCGGGCGGCGTCGGCGACCGACCTGCCCTGGTAGTAGCACTCGTACAGCACCCGCCGGTGGTCCGCCGAGAGCCGGCCGACCGCCTCGGCGACCACCCAGGCCTCCAGGAGCTGGTCGACCTCCTCCGGGCCGAGCCTGGCCTCCGGCACGTGGTCGGTGACCGTCTCGCGGTTCGCGCGCGCCGAGCGCCAGTCGTCGATCATGAGGTTGCGCGCGACCGTGAACAACCAGCCCCGGACCTGCTGGGGGCTGCGCCCGAGGACGTCGGGGTGTTCCCAGGCCCGCAGCAACGTCTCCTGGCAGACGTCCTGGGCGCGGGCCTGGTCTCGGCCGGTCAGCCGCACGCAGAAGTGCCAGAGCGCAGGGGCGTGCTCGTCGTGCAGCGCACGCATCAGCTGGTCCTGGCTGTCCGGCACGGTCGTCCTCCTGCCGGTTGCTACGAGAGGGGCACCGGTTCGGTTCACTGTGCTCCTCCCTGGTCCAGACGGCCATCGCTTTGCCACTGAACCCGACAGGCCCCTCGCTCGTACTGCCTCACATCACGTGCTCACACCCAGGAGGAACCCATGTCCCGAACCCGTCTCGTCGTCGGCACCTCGATCGCCGCCGCGGCCATCGTGCTCGGCAGCGCCGCGCCCGCCCTCGCCTTCCACCACGTGGTCCTGCCGGCAAACACCTGCGGGCAGTCCGACTTCGCGGGGGGCGCCAACCCCACCGCGGTGGCGGCCCTGCGGGCGCACAACCCGGCGCAGAGCCTCCCGCTGCCGCCCGTCGGCTTCGAGAACGCTCCGGCCGACCGGGGAAGCTGCCCCGCCCTCCGCTGAACCGTCCCCGTCCTGGACCGTCCCCGTCCTGGACCGAGTCAGGCCGACGTGCTCGCCCCCGCGGACAGCCGCTTGAGCGCGTCGAGGACCACGGTCCGGTCCGTCGTGGGCCACATCGGCGGCAGCGAGGCGCGGAGGAACCCGCCGTACCGCTTGGTCACCAGGCGCGGGTCGAGCACGGCCACGACCCCCCGGTCCTCGTGGGTGCGGATCAGCCGGCCGGCCCCCTGGGCCAGCAGGAGGGCGGCGTGGGTGGCCGAGACCGCCATGAAGCCGTTGCCCCCGGCCCGGTTCGCGGCGAGCGCCCGCGCCGACATCAGCGGGTCGTCGGGCCGCGGGAACGGGATCCGGTCGATGATCACGAGCTGACAGGTGTCCCCCGGCACGTCGAGGCCCTGCCAGAGGCTGAGCGTCCCGAAGAGGCAGGCGTGCGGGTCCTCGACGAACAGCCGGGCGAGCTCGGGCAGCTGCGCCTCGCCCTGCGCCATCACGGTGAGGTGCGGGAGCCGCTCGCGCAGTGCCTCGGCGGCGGCCTCGGCGGCGCGCCGGCTGGAGAACAGCCCGAGAGTACGCCCGTCGGCGGCGTCGACGAGGTCGGCGATCTCCCCGATCTGCTCGGCGCCGAGCCCGTCTCGTCCCGGGTCGGGCAGGTGCTGGGCGACGTACAGGATGCCCTGGCGCGGGTAGTCGAACGGCGAGCCCACGTCGATCCCGCGCCAGGGTAGGCGGTCGTCGTCGGGGTCCGGCTCGGTCGCCTCGGGGGTCGTACCGGCCGGCGCGGTGGCGTCGATCGAGTGGTCCACCCGCTCGGTCGGCTTGAGGCCGATGCTCGTGGCCACCGAGGTGAAGTCCCCGCCGAGCATCAGCGTGGCGGAGGTGAACACCACGGTCTTCTCCCGGAGCAGCTTGTCGCGCAGCGGTCCCCAGACCTGCAGCGGCGCCACGTGGAGCCGGCTGCCGCCGCGCGACGGGTCGCGGTCGCTGACCCACAGCACGTCGGACTCGAGATGGGCGGCCATCCGCTCGGCGGTCACGAAGATCTCCTGCACCCAGCCACGGGCCTGGGTGCGTCCCGGGTCGGCGTCGGCGGTCGACTCCTTCGGGAAGGCCGAGACCAGCGCCCGCGCGGAGTCACGCACCAGCTCCAGGGCGTCCGACAGGTCCACCGGGAGGCGGTCGACGCGGCCGGCGGCGGTCTCGTCGAAGGCGTCGCGCAGCGCGTCGGCCGCGTCGGCGAGCTCGTCGGCCTCGCTGCCACGCCCTCCTGAACCCGTCGAAGGGTCGACGTGCCTCTGGGAGCGGCGTGCAGCCCGTTCGACGTCCGGCACCGACAGCTCGTCGGTCGCCGCCTGCGTGACCCGGGCGGACAGCTCGTGGGCCTCGTCGATCACCACGGCGTCGTACTCCGGGATCATCGGCACGCCCTCGATCGCGTCGATGGCGAGCAGGGAGTGGTTGGTGACGATCAGCTGGGACTCGGCAGCCTTCTCCTTCGCGCGCTCGGCGAAGCACTCGTCGGCGAAGGGGCACTTCGCCGCGCCCAGGCACTCGCGGTGGTTGACCGAGACCTGTCGCCACACCCGTTCGCTGTGCTTCGGCGCCGAGTCGCGGTCGCCCGGCCCGAGCCGCTCGGCCTCCTCCTCGGCCCACTCGCGCAACGCGACCACCTCGGCCCCGGTCGAGCCCTCCGGGACGTCGACCAGCACGCCCTGGTCGTCCGGCACGCCCTCGCGGATCCGGTGCAGGCAGGCGTAGTTGGAGCGGCCCTTGAGGACGGCGTACGTCGCCTTCTCCCCCAGCTCCGTCGAGGCCGCCTCGAGCAGCGCCGGGATGTCGCGTTCGACGAGCTGGTGCTGCAGGGCGAGGGTGGCGGTCGCCACAACGACACGGCGGTGGTGCATCAGCGCGGGCACGAGGTAGCCGAGCGACTTGCCCGTGCCGGTGCCGGCCTGGACCAGCAGGTGCTCGCCCGTCGTGAGCGCCCGGGACACCGCCTCGGCCATCTGCACCTGGCCGGGTCGCTCCTGCCCACCGAGCGCCGCCACGGCCGCGGCGAGGACCTGCTTGACGGTCGGGGAGGTGTCGGGCACCGCAGAACCCTAGCCGTTGCGACCCGCAGGTGCTCCGGCTCCTGCACAGCGCGCCCGGTGTGTCGCGGACGCACGGCCGCCGGGGCGTTCGCCGTACCCCTGGTGCGCGTGGGCCACAAGCGTCCACACGGACGATCCGGGCCCCGGTCTCCCACGAAAGAGGGGCTCGAACCGTCCGCGCGGACGGTTCGAGCCCCTCGACGACCCGGCTGGTGGGTCAGACCACCGCGCCGGAGTCGTTCGGGTCGCGCTGCGCACGCTTCTTCTTCGCGTCCGCCTTGGGCATCGGCCACTTCTTGTGCAGCAGCAGCGAGATCGGCGTCGCGGTGAAGACCGAGGAGTAGGTACCGATCGCCAGACCGAGCAGCAGCGCGATCGCGAAGTCGCGCAGCGAGTCGCCGCCGAGGACCGCCAGCGCAGCCAGGATGAACATCGCGCCGAGGCCGGTGTTGACCGTGCGCGGCATCGTGTCGAGGGAGGCCTGGTTGGCCACCTTCGCCATGTCGCGCTCCTTGGTCGTCTGCCACTGCTCACGGATCCGGTCGAAGACGACCACGGAGTCGTTGACCGACAGACCGATGATCGTGAGCGCCGCAGCCAGGAAGATGCCGTCGATGGGCTTGTTCAGCCACGCGAAGATGCCGGCCACGAGGATCACGTCGTGGAACATCGCCACCACCGCGGACAGGCCGATCGTCCACTTGAACCGGACCGCGAGGTAGAGCATCTGCACGAGCAGCGCGATGCCGAAGGCGATCAGCGCCTTCTGCCGCAGCTCGTCGCCCAGGCTGGGCCCGATCAGCTCGTCGCGCTCGCGGTCCGCCTCGCCACCGACCTCAGCGATGGCGTCGCGGATCGCGATGGCCTCCTCGTCGCTGATCTGCCCCGTGCGCACGGTGATCTTGTCGTTGTCGGACTCCTGCACGACCGCGGTCGGGAAGCCCGCGTCCGAGACCGCCGCACGGGCCTCGTCGACGGAGACCTTCTGGGTGGTGGAGTACTCCATCAACCGGCCGCCGGTGAACTCCACGCCGAGGTTGAGCCCGTTGACGAAGATCCCGAGGAAGGCCAGCGCCAGCGCGCCCGCCGAGATCGACAGCCACAGCTTCGAGCGGCCCATGATGTCGGGGTTCTTGCGGCGCAGCCAGTCGCGGACCTTGCCGGTGGTCGCCAGTCCGCTGACCTGCGGGTGGGCCTGCAGCCACTTCGACCGGGCGGCCTGCTCGGTGAGCACCCGCGCGATGATCAGCGCGGAGATCATCGAGGCGATGACACCGATCGACAGGGTGACACCGAAGCCCTTGACCGGGCCCGACGCCAGGAAGAACAGCAGCGCCGCGGCGAGCAGCGTGGTCATGTTCGAGTCGATGATCGCCGACCAGGCCTTGTTGAAGCCGGTGGACAGTGCGCCGGCGAGACCCTTGCGCGGGCTGTCGGTGTACTCCTCCCGTGCGCGTTCGAAGATCAGCACGTTGGCGTCGATCGCCATACCGATCGCGAGCACGAAGCCGGCCAGGCCGGGCAGGGTCAGCGTCGCCCCGAGCGCGGTCAGGGCCGCGAAGGAGATGACGGCGTACGTCGCCAGAGCGAACGTCGCAAGGAGACCCATCAGGCGGTAGACGATCGCGATGAACAGGCCGGTGATGATCAGTCCGATCACGCCCGCCTCGAAAGAGGCGTCGATGGCGTCCGCGCCGAGCGTGGGCCCGACGATGCGCTGCTCGACGATCTCCACCGGCACCGGGAGCGCGCCACCCTCGATCAGGATGGCGAGGTTCTCGGCCTCGTCGAAGGTGAAGTCACCGGTGATCTGGGTGGAGTCGCCGGGGAGCATGCCGACGTTGCACTGCACCTCCGCGACGACCTCGGGGCTGGAGATGATCTCCTCGTCCAGCACGATCGCCACCCGGCGGGCCGGGTCGCCCATCGGCGCGCAGGCAGCGTCGGACGTGAGGTCGACCCAGGCCTGACGGCCCTCGGAGCCCTTGAAGTCGACCGAGACGAACCAGCCGGTGCCCTGCGACGGGTCGCTGCCGGGGTCGGAGCCGGCGACCAGGTCACCGGGGACTCCGACCGGCCCGAGGCGGAGGTTCTGGCCGCTCTCGTCGGGCAGGATCTTCTCGCCCTTCTTCGGCTCGGCCTCCGGGCCGACCGCCTCGACGACGGGGTGGAAGCTCAGCTGGGCGGTCTTGCCGATGACGTCGGCCGCCTGACCCTCGTCCTCCAGGCCGGGCAGCTCGACGATGACCCGGTTCTCGCCCGACCGGGCCAGGGTCGGCTCGGAGACACCGAGGGCGTCGACGCGGCCGCGGATGACCTCGAGGGTCCGGTCGGTCGCCTCCGCGTCGGCCTGGACGGTCTCGGAGTCGCGGGTCTCGAGGACGATCTGCGTGCCGCCGCTGAGGTCCAGCCCCAGCCGGGGTGAGCTGGTGACGGCGATGGCGACAGATCCGGCGAGGATCAACAGCGCCAGGACCAGGCGCACGAGGGCAGCACGAGACATGGGGCCTATCGTCCCCTATGCCAGCCGCGGTGCCACGCCGACCCCGCGACCCTTGGCCGATTGTGACCTGTCGGAGACCTCCCGGCACCCGTTTCGCCGGACGAGGGCCGGCGGCCACGCCGACGTGGAGCAAGAAGCACGGTCACCGAGGCGGCGACGGTGCTTCTTGCTCCACGTGGGCTCTCAGGCGGTCGCGGACGAGGTGAGGTACGGCGTCAGCTCGCCGGCGAGGTCGGCGTTGACCCTGCCGTGGACCACGGTGCCGTCGCCGGTGTGCTCGATCCGCTCCACCTCGCCGTGCTCGTGGATCCGGTTGAGCAGGTCACCGCGCTCGTAGGGCAGCAGCGCCTCGAACGCGATGCCCGGGCGCGGCAGGTCGGCCTCGACGGCGGCGAGCGCCTCCGTGACGCCGTCCCCGGTCTTGGCGGAGACGACCACCGAGTGCGGCTCGCGCTGACGCAGCCGCGCGAGCACCATCGGGTCGGCGAGGTCGGCCTTGTTGATCACGACCAGCTCGGGAACCTTGTCGGCGCCGATCTCGGCGAACACCTCGCGCACCGCCGCGATCTGACCCTCGGGGTCGGCGTGCGACCCGTCGACGACGTGCAGGATCAGGTCGGAGTCGGCGACCTCCTCCAGCGTGGACCGGAACGCCTCGACGAGCTGGTGCGGCAGGTGCCGGACGAAGCCGACGGTGTCGGACATCGTGTACACCCGGCCGTCGGAGGTCGTCGTGCGCCGGGTGGTGGGGTCCAGCGTCGCGAACAGGGCGTCCTCGACGAGCACCCCGGCGTCGGTGAGCCGGTTGAGCAGGGACGACTTGCCGGCGTTGGTGTAGCCGGCGATCGCCACCGACGGGATCTCGTGACGCTTGCGCTCGGACCGCTTCGTGTCGCGGGTGGTGCGCATGTGCTTGAGGTCGCGGCGCAGCTTGGCGATCTTGGTGTTGATCCGGCGCCGGTCGGTCTCGATCTTGGTCTCACCGGGACCACGACCACCGATGCCGCCGCCCTGCGAGCCGACCCGGCCACCGGCCTGGCGGGAGAGGTTGCCACCCCAGCCGCGCAGCCGCTGCTTCATGTAGCTCAGCTGCGCGAGCTCGACCTGGGCCTGGCCCTCGCGGGACTTCGCGTGCTGGGCGAAGATGTCGAGGATCAGCGCGGTGCGGTCGACGACCTTCACCTTCACCTTGTCCTCGAGGTTCCTCAGCTGCGAGGGGGCGAGCTCGCCGTCGCAGATGACGGTGTCGGCGCCGGAGGCCTGCACGATCTCGCGCAGCCCGTCGACCTTGCCGCGGCCGATGAACGTGGCCGGGTCCGGCTTCTGGCGGCGCTGGTAGATCGCGTCGAGCACCTGGGAGCCGGCGGTCTCTGCGAGGAGGGCGAGCTCGGCCATGGAGTTCTCGGCGTCCTCGACGGACCCCTCGGTCCACACGCCGACGAGCACCACACGCTCCAGGCGGAGCCGGCGGTACTCGACCTCGGAGATGTCCTCGAGCTCGGTGGACAGGCCGGCGACGCGTCGGAGCGCGTGCCGCTCGGCGAGGTCCATCTCGCCGGTCGACTCCTCGGGGTCCTCGTCGGCGTAGCCGGAGTCCCACGAGTCGGTCTCGGCGAGCTCGTCGTCGAGGTCGAACGGCTCGGGCTCGTCGACGGGTCGGAGGCGGTCCGCCCCGGGAACGGGTTCAGGGGCGGCTTCGGGGCTGGCTGCGTGAGCCTTCTGAGATTCAGTCATATCCACCGGGTAGAACATCGGGACGGCCGGATATCTTCCGCGCCGCGGACCCCGATGCTCGCACGCGTCAGGTGCCCGGGGCGAACGATTTCCACACCTCTCCGGCGGCCACGAGCACCGCCGGTCCGGTCAGCAGGACCCGGTTCTGGTCGGTCCAGGTGATCCGCAGGCTCCCGCCCGGGACGTCGACGGTGTACGTCGTACCACTGCCCGCCCGGTCGGCGAGAGCGCTCGCCACCATCACCGCGCACGCCCCGGTGCCGCAGGACCGGGTCTCCCCGGAGCCGCGCTCGTGCACGCGCATCCCGACATGTCGCTCGCCGCGGCGGACGACGAACTCGACGTTGACGCCCTCGGGGTAGGTCCCGGGGTCGTAGATGGGGCTCTTGAGAAGCGGACCGGCGTCGTCGAGGGAGTCGACGAAGGCGACCGCGTGGGGGTTGCCCATGCCGATGTTCGCCGCGGGCCAGGTCCGCCCACCCACCCCGACCTCGGTCTCCTGGAGCAGGGTCGGCTCCCCCATGTCCACGGTGACCTGGCCGTCGTCCTCGAACACCACGGTCCTGATCCCCGCGCGGGTCGCGATCGGCAGCGGCCGGGAGGTGTCGGCGCCCTGGTGCTCGGCGAGGTACCGGGCGAAGACCCGCACCCCGTTGCCGCACATCTCCGACAGGGACCCGTCGGAGTTGCGGTAGTCCATGAACCACTCGGCGCTCCCACGGGCCTCGACGGCGGCGGGGTCCTCGGACGCCCCGGTGCGGACCACGCGCATCACCCCGTCGCCCCCGAGGCCCGCACGCCGGTCGCAGAGCGCCGCGACCAGGCCGGGGGCGAGGTCGCCGTGGACGGTCCCGTCAGGGTCGGGAAGCAGGACGAAGTCGTTCTCCGTGCCGTGTCCCTTGACGAAGGCGAAGGTGCCGGTGTGAGCCACCTCCTCAGGGTATCGGGCGCGTTGTCCCCGATTCTGTCGGCGGCCCTGCCTACCGTGGGAGGCATGGACAAGGAGTCGGAGAAGCTGATGCTCGCCGGGGTGGTCGCCTTCTGCGAGCAGTGCGGGGACGACGGGCTGTTCGTCCCGGTCGAGGACGGCTGCGCGGTCGACGGTTGTGAGTACTGCTGCACCCGTTGCGACGCCGCCGTGTTCCTCCTCGAGGTGCTCGAGAACACCGGCGTGCCGCACCGCTCGGTCGCCCGAGCCGGCTGAGCCACACCGCCGCGGGGGCCCTATGAACGTGCACTCGCGGGGGCACGGCGTCGTCCGCCGCGTGGACCCGGGCGCTCAGCGCCGCGAGTGCACGTCCGCGTGGCCCCTGCATCCGGTCAGCGGGCCGCGCCGACCGCCGCGAGCGCCTTGGCGACCTTGTCCGGGTCGTCCCACGCGACCCAGGTGATCCGCGGGTCCTTGCGGAACCAGCTGTCCTGGCGCCGCGCGAACCTCCGGGTCCCCGTGATGGTGCGCTCCAGGGCCTCCTCCTCGCTGGTCTCGCCGTCGAGGAAGGCCAGCACCTGCTGATAGCCGAGCGCGCGGTGCGCGGTCCGCCCCTCGCGCAGCCCGCGCTCGGCGAGGCGTCGTACCTCCTCGACGAAGCCCGCCTCCCACATCCGCTGCACCCGCAGCCCGATGCGCTCGTCGAGCACGTCCCGCGGAATGTCGACTCCGACCTGGTGGGCGTCGTCGACCTCGTAGCGCAGCTCCGGCAGGCTCGCGCTGAACGGCCGGCCGGTGATCTCGACGACCTCCAGCGCGCGGACCACGCGGCGGCCGTTGGTGGGGATGATCCGCCCAGCCGCGTCGGCGTCCACCTCGGCGAGCCGGCGGTGCAACGCCTCGGGGCCGACGGCGGCGAGCTCCTCCTCCAGGCGGGCCCGGACCGCGGGGTCGGTGCCGGGGAACTCGAAGTGGTCGAGGATCGCGCGCGTGTAGAGCGCCGAGCCGCCCACGAGCACGGGGACCACGCCGCGGCCACGGCAGCCGGCGATGACCTCACGGGCCCACCGCTGGAACTCCGCCACGCTGGCCGGCTCGGTAACGTCGAGGAGATCGAGCAGGTGGTGCGGGATGCCACGCCGCTCGGCGACCGGGAGCTTCGCGGTGCCGATGTCCATGCCCCGGTAGACCTGCATCGCGTCGGTGTTGACGACCTCTCCGCCGAGCGCCTCGGCGAGGTCGAGCGACAGGTCGGTCTTGCCCGCCGCGGTGGGGCCGACGACCGCCACGACGGGTCGGCGCGGCGGCGCTGCGGCGGGCACGGAGGTCACTGCCCAAGTCTCCCAGGGACGACCGCGCGCGCCCGCCCCCGGGCCTTGGCGGGCGAGGGCCCGGGTGTTTGCCGCAATGCCTCCCGGGTACGCCTCGGGCATGGCAGCATCGGATGAGAACCGGGGTGGGACCCCGTCCCAGGACGAGACCACCAAGACCGGCCCTGCGAACCCGCAGGGCTCGAGCCACCTCGACGCCCCGACCCCGCCAGGAGGCCCGTTGCGCAGCGACGCACCCGCCGGCTCCGTGGCTCCCGGTGGTCCCGGGACCCCGGCCCAGCCGGGCGAGCCCGAGGGGCAGGAGGGGCCGATGCGGAGGGTCGACGAGCCGGTCGGTGACAGGGGCGACCGGGCCGCCTCGGCCGACGACCCCACCGCGCACACGTCCCAGGGCGAGCCGTCGGACGACTCCGGCAGCGAGTAGCACGTGAAGCGACCGCAAGGAGGAGCACGATGACCAGCAACGGCACGTACGACGAGCGTTCCCCCGAGGACACCAGCGCCGAGGAGTACCACGCCACCGGCGAGGTCGAGTCCGACGAGACCGGCACCGACTACAACCCCACGACGGGCGAGACCGACGAGACCCCGCACGACCGGGTCCTCGCGGCCGAGGACCCCGAGGCGGGCAACGCCAACGCCTCCTCCTCCGAGGGCCTGGCCGGCGACATGGGGCTGAGCAGCGAGCGGACCGGCCCCGCCGACGAGGTCGGCACCGGCGGTCTCGGCGAGCTCGAGGGCACCGGGACAGTCGGCACCGCCCGCGGGCGCACCCACGGCACTGCGCCCACGACCGGCGGCCCCGACCTGGAGGAGGCTCCCGGCCGCGACCCCGAGGCCGACCTGGCGGCGCACCCCGACGACAACGAGCGCCCCAAGCGCACCGTCGGGGAGAGCAACACCGCGGAGGTCCCCTCCCACCCGCTGGGCAACAAGAACCCCGGTCACTCCGGCGGCTGACCGAGACACCCCTCCGGCCCCGTCTGCTCCCCTACCCGGGACGGACGGGGCCGTAGTGTGCGGCCATGACCGAGCCGTACGTCGTCGTCCCCGCCTCCTACGTGCTCTTCCTGCGCCGGGTCGGTGAGGAGGACCAGATCCTCCTGCAGCTACGCCGCGGCACGGGGTACATGGACGAGCACTGGGCGACCGCGGCCGCCGGGCACGTCGAGCGTGGCGAGTCGGTCTTCGAGGCCGCGGTCCGCGAAGCCACCGAGGAGCTCGGCGTGACCGACGTCGAGGTGACCCCGCTGTGCGCGATGCACCGCACCGGCGCCGGCGGCGACCCGGTCGACGAGCGGGTCGACTGGTTCCTCCTCGCGACCTCCTGGTCCGGGGAGCCCCGGATCGTCGAGGCCGACAAGTGCGCCGACCTGCGGTGGTTCGGCGTCCACGACCTCCCCACTCCCGTCGTACCCCACGAGCGGAAGGTCATCGAGGCGCTGCGCGACGGCACCCTCGAGCCGATCCTCACTCACGGCTTCTGACCCCTAGAGCGAGCAGCCACCGGCCGACGCCGGGAGCGTCGCGGGGACACCGACGGTCGGCAGCCCCAGCATCACGCCGGGCCCCTGCTGCGGCGCGGCGTTCCGGGCCTCCCACGCGTCACCGGCCCGGGTCCGTCGTACCGACACCACAGGCGCGTCGGACACGAGGTGGTGCGGCGCGGCCTTGGTGACGGTGACCTCGACCATGTCGCCGGGGCGTACGGCGACCGGGCGGCCGTCCGCGTCGACGGCCGTGAAGTGCACCAGCCGGTTGTCGCGGGCGCGGCCGGTGAGCCGCTGCGTCGCGGCGTCCTTGCGGCCCTCCCCCTCGGCGACCAGGAGCTCGAGGGTCCGCCCGGCGAGCGCCTTGTTCTCCTGCCAGGCGATGTCGTTGACGAGCTCGACGAGGCGCTCGTAACGGTGCTGCACGACCTCGCGCGGCACCTGGTCCTCGAGCACGGCGGCGGGGGTGCCGGGGCGCTTGGAGTACTGGAACGTGAAGGCCCCTGAGAAGCGTGCGGCCTCGACGACCTTCATCGTCTCGAGGAAGTCCTCCTCGGTCTCGCCGGGGAAGCCGACGATGATGTCGGTGGTGATCGCGGCGTCGGGGATCTTCGCGCGCACCCGGTCGATGATCCCGAGGAACCGGTCCTGGCGGTAGGACCGGCGCATGTCCCTGAGCACCTTGTCCGACCCCGACTGCAGCGGCATGTGCAGGCTCGGCATCACGTTCGGGGTCTCGGCCATCGCGTCGATGACGTCGTCGGTGAAGGCCGCCGGGTGCGGGCTGGTGAAACGCACCCGCTCGAGGCCCTGGATCTCGCCGCAGGCGCGCAGGAGCTTCCCGAATGCGAACCGGTCGCCGAACTCCACGCCGTAGGAGTTCACGTTCTGCCCCAACAGGGTCACCTCGGTCACGCCCTCGGCGACCAGCGCCTCGATCTCGGCGAGGATCTCGCCGGGTCGGCGGTCCTTCTCCTTGCCGCGCAGCGCCGGGACGATGCAGAACGTGCAGGTGTTGTTGCAGCCCACCGAGATCGACACCCACGCCGCGTACGCGGACTCCCGCTTGGTCGGCAGGGTCGAGGGGAACACCTCGAGCGACTCCAGGATCTCGACCTGCGCCTCCTCCTGCACCCGCGCGCGCTCGAGCAGCACCGGCAGCGAACCGATGTTGTGGGTGCCGAAGACGACGTCGACCCACGGGGCCCTGCGGGTGATCTCGCCGCGGTCCTTCTGCGCAAGACATCCACCGACGGCGATCTGCATGCCGGGGTGCTCGGCCTTGACCGGCGCGAGGTGGCCGAGGTTGCCGTACAGCTTGTTGTCGGCGTTCTCCCGCACCGCGCAGGTGTTGAACACGACGACATCGGCGTGCGCGTCCTCCGGGGCCCGGACGTAGCCGGCGTCCTCCAGCATGCCGGTCAGCCGCTCGGAGTCGTGAACGTTCATCTGGCACCCGTAGGTGCGGACCTCGTAGGTTCTGGGGAGCGCGGGCGTCGTCATAACCCGTCAAGGGTACGGCGAGGCACCTGCCGGGCCGAATCCGAGAAGACCCGCTCCCGAACAGGACACAGCCCCCGACCTCCTCGGCCGAGGGCTGCGCGTCATGGGTCGGTCACTCGTTGCCGGCGCCCGGTTGGGTCTCCGCCGCCTGCTGCATCGTCCGGGACTCGCTGACGACCTGCTTGGCCGTCGCCGGGTCGACCAGGGGTTCGGTGACGGGTAGGTCGAGGCCGGCCGCCGGGGTCGAGGACTGCTCCGCCTTCTTGCGGGGCGGCAGCTTGTCGCCGGGCGACGACTTCTTCGCCGCCGAGGTGTCGGCGGGGGCCTTCTTGGCAGTCGACGTCGCGGCCGGAGTCTTCTTCGCGGCCGGAGTCTTCTTCGCGGCCGGAGTCTTCTTCGCGGCAGCCTTCTTCGCTCCAGACTTCTTGGCGGGCTGCGCGGCGGTCGGGCTCGGGTCCTGGGACACCGCTGCCTCGACCACCCCTGCCACGTCGGCGGGCGTTGCGGTGACCTTCTTGCCCGGCGCCTTCTTGGCAGGGGCCGCCTTCTTCGCGGGTGCCTTCGTCGCAGGGGCCGCCTTCTTCGCGGGTGCCTTCGTCGCAGGGGCCGCCTTCTTCGCGGGTGCCTTCGTCGTCACAGGTCGGGTCGCCGCCGTCGTACCCCGGGTCCGGCTCGGGGTCTCGAGCACGTCACCGTGCTTCTTCGCCGTCTCCCCCGCACTCCGTGCCGCCGCCGGGGCCGGCTCGGACACCGGCGGGACGGACCGGAGGTCCGCGGGCGCGGAGGGCCTCACCGGCTCGTGCGCGGTCCCCCTGCCGCTCCTCGACCTGATCTGCTCAGCCGCCTTGCCGGCGACCTGACCGGCCACCGAGCCTGCCGTCTCGGCGACGAGCCTGCCCAACGCCATGGTGCCCTTGGCCTGCCCGACGACCTTGTCGGCGGCCGCCTTCGGGTCCTTGATCGTGCTTAACGCTGTCTCGGCGAGCTTGCCCATCGGGTTCTTGCGAGCCACGTCTGTCCCTTTCGTCGATGACGCTGAGCCTGTCCCCGTCTTAACCGTAATGAAACTGTGTCGAGACCGTTGTGTGTAGGCAGTCACAGTCTCGAGTCGCTACGGTGCAGACATGACCGCCGCCGAAGCATCATCCCCTGCGCCCTCCGGGGCCGGCACCGGCCAGCCGCTCGTGGTGCTCGACCACGTGAACAAGTGGTTCGGTGACCTGCATGTGCTCCAGGACATCAACCTCACCATCCGTCGTGGCGAGGTCGTCGTCGTGATCGGCCCGTCGGGCTCGGGCAAGTCGACGCTGTGCCGGGCGATCAACCGCCTCGAGACCATCCAGCAGGGCTCGATCACCCTCGACGGGCAGCCGCTCCCCGACGAGGGCAAGCAGCTGGCGAAGCTCCGCGCCGAGGTCGGCATGGTGTTCCAGTCCTTCAACCTCTTCGCGCACAAGACCATCCTCGAAAACGTCACGCTCGGACCGATCAAGGTGCGCAAGCAGAAGAAGGAGGATGCTGACCGTCGAGCGATGGAGCTCCTCGAACGCGTCGGCATCTCCGAGCAGTCCCACAAGTACCCCGCTCAGCTCTCCGGCGGCCAGCAGCAGCGCGTTGCCATCGCCCGCGCCCTGGCGATGGAGCCCAAGGTCATGCTCTTCGACGAGCCGACCTCCGCGCTGGACCCGGAGATGATCAAGGAGGTCCTCGACGTCATGGTCGACCTCGCCGAGCGCGGCATGACCATGGTCGTGGTGACCCACGAGATGGGCTTCGCCCGCACGGCGGCCAACCGGGTGATCTTCATGGCCGACGGGAAGATCGTCGAGGAGAACACCCCGGAGGAGTTCTTCACCAACCCGCAGTCGGACCGCGCCAAAGACTTCCTCGGCAAGATCCTGAAGCACTGAACGAAACACGAGCTCGGTCGGATGCAGCCGATGCAGTCGACCAGAAACCATGAAGGAGCATCGATGCGGTTCATGAGAACGAAGGTTGTGGCCATTGCGGCCGGTCTCTCGTTCGCCCTCGCAGCCTGTGGCGAAGCGGGCAGCAATGGCGGGGGCGAAGAGGTCGAGGTCGACGTCGCCGAGAACGCGGCCGAGAACTTCGACGACGGCACGCGGATGAAGGAGCTCGCCGAGTCCGGCTCCATCACCATCGGCGTCAAGTTCGACCAGCCCGGGATCGGTTTCAAGGGTGCCGCGGACGACATGCCGAAGGGCTTCGACCCCGAGATGGGCAAGATCCTTGCCGCCTCCCTCGGCATCGCCCCGGAGGACATCACGTGGAAGGAGACGATCTCCGACAACCGAGAGCCGTTCCTCCAGTCCGGCGAGGTCGACCTGGTGATCGCGTCGTACTCGATCACCGATGACCGCCGTGAGGTCGTCGGTCAGGCGGGTCCGTACTACATCACGGGCCAGCAGTTCCTGGTCAAGAAGGGTGGCACGGACATCGACACCCTCGAGGACGTCAAGGGCACGGAGGTCTGCTCGGTGACGGGCTCCACCTCGCTCGACAACGCTGAGGGCGTCGGCGCCAAGCCGCGCGGCTTCGACACGTACTCCGAGTGTGTGGACCAGGTCCTCAGCGGCACCGTCGACGCGATGACCACGGACGGTGCGATCCTCCTCGGCTACGCCGCCGAGCACCCCGACGACCTCGAGGTCGTCGTCGAGCCCTTCTCCGAGGAGCGGTACGGCGTCGGCTACTCGAAGGACTCCCCCGAGATGTGCCAGTGGATCAACGACACCATCGAGGAGTCCTACGAGAACGGCAAGTGGGAGGAGGCGTTCGAGGCGACCCTCGGCGCCTCGGGCGTGGACACCCCGGAGCAGCCTGAGCTCGACCCCTGCGAGGGGTGAGCCAGCGCTGACCGCCCAGGTCAGCCGATGTCGGGGGCGCTCCGTCCGGGGCGCCCCCGACCACGGGTCGGCACCACCATGGCCGTCTCGCGGCCGACCGGGACCCCGCCCCGGACCAACGAGATGAGGAGGTGAGCGCGTGGAGGACATTACGTCGAACTTCGACCTCGTGCTCAAGGCGTTCTGGCTCACCCTGCAGTTGCTGGTGCTCTCGGGCATCGCCTCGCTGATCCTGGGGACCGTCCTTGCCGCCATGCGTGTCGGACCGATCTCGGTGCTGCGCAAGGCCGGCGCCGCCTACGTCACGATCGTGCGCAACACGCCACTCCTGATCGTGTTCGTCTTCGTCTTCATCGCTGCCGCAAAGCTCGGCTGGTTCGTGGGAACACCGTTCGTCATCAAAGGGGTGGCCGCCCTGACCATCTACACCTCGGCCTTCGTCTGCGAGGCTGTCCGGTCCGGCGTCAACTCGGTCTCCCTCGGCCAGGCGGAGGCGTCGCGAGCGATCGGTCTGACGTTCTCGCAGTCGATGCAGTTCGTCGTGCTCCCTCAGTCCTTCCGGGCCGTCGTCCCCCCGCTCGCCAGCGTGCTCATCGCGCTGGCGAAGAACACGTCGGTCGCGGCGGCCTTCGGACTCATGGAAGCAACCGCACGGATGCGGTACTTCACCAACAACAACGCCGATGACCGACTCTGGATCTTCCTCGTCTTCGCCGTCGGCTACATCATCATCGTCGAGCTCATGTCGGTAGGCGCCATGAGTCTCGAGCGACGCTGGAAGGTGGCGCGATGAGCTCGGTCCTCTTCGACAACCCAGGGCCTCGCACCCGTGCGCGCCACCGCCTCTACTCAGTGCTGGCGGCGCTTCTGCTCGTCGGGGTGCTCGCCCTCGTGGCCTGGCGGATGTGGGAGAAGGGGCAGTTCGCCTACGATCTGTGGGAGCCGTTCGTCACCCCGGCGTACATCCAGATCCTCCTGGTCGACGGCCTCCTCAAGACCCTGCAGATGGCGGTCGTCTCGATCATCTTCGCCGTGGTCTTCGGTCTGGTGTTCGGGATCGCCAAGCTCTCCGACCACGCCGTCGCCCGCTGGCCCGCCTGGCTGGTGGTGGAGTTCTTCCGCGCCGTCCCGCTCCTGCTGCTGATCATCTTCGTCTTCTACAGCTACGGCATCGGCGACGGCTTCGGGGCGTACTGGTCCGTGGTGATCGGCCTCACGCTGTACAACGGCTCCGTGCTCGCCGAGATCTTCCGCGCCGGCATCAACGCGGTCCCCTTCGGCCAGGCAGAGGCCGCGTACGCGCTCGGGATGCGCAAGACCCAGGTCGTCTGGGTGGTGCAGCTGCCGCAAGCGGTGAAGATCATGCTTCCGGCGATCATCAGCCAGATGGTGGTGGCGCTCAAGGACACCAGCCTCGGCTACTACATCGTCGCTCCCGGCCTGACCTACGTCGGCAAGCAGATCTACGGCGAGTTCGGCAACCAGCTCCAGACGGTGATGGTCGTCGCCGCGCTCTACATCCTGGCCAACCTCGTCCTCACCTGGATCGCGACCTGGGTCCAGCGCCGGTTCGTGGGCGAGAAGAGGCTCGACAGCATCTCGGGCACCGGCTCGTTCGAGTCCGGCGCCAGCCAGGGCGGCGCCTGACCTGAGCGGTCGCGAAGGTCAGGCGCGGGCGCGGGTGGCGACGTCCGGCTTCTCGGTCACCCACAGCCGGATCACGCCCTCGACCACGACCGTGCCGTCCTCGCGCACCCCGCGGACGCGCACAGGGACGTCAGGGTCGTCTCCGACCCAGGCCTCCGGGTCGGTCTCGGCGGTGCAGGTGATGTCGCTGGTCGCCTTGGCGGTGTAGTCGACCGCCATCCCCTTGGGGATCCACCGCTTGTGGGTGGGCACGGTGACCTCCGCGAGCGCACCCATCGCCGCCTCGAGGCCGTTGCAGATCGCAATCACGTGGACGGTCCCGATGTGGTTGTGCACCCGTCGGCGCTTCGGGATGCGCAGCTCCGCGTAGTTCGGTCGCAGCTCCACGAACCCCGGTCTGATGGTCGCGAAGTACGGCGCCTTCTGGGAGAACAGCACCGAGAACACCTTGCGGCCGGCCGGGAGCCGGGTGACCTGGTTCCACAGGCCCATCACACTGGTCATACCGCCGTACATTACCGGCAGGTAACTTCCTCGCGCCAGCCTCGAGCCGCCAGTCTCAGCGGGCGACCTCGGTGGCGCGCGACTCCCGGACGACCGTCACCTTGATCTGACCGGGGTAGGTCAGCTCCTCCTCGAACTGCTTGGCGATGTCGCGGGCGAGCACCTGCGCGCCGATGTCGTCGACCTCGTCGGGGAGCACCATGACCCGGACGTCACGGCCGGCCTGCATCGCGAAGACCTTCTCCACCCCGGGCTTGGACATCGCGATGTCCTCGAGCCGGTGCAGACGTTCGACGTACGACTCCAGGGACTCGCGGCGCGCCCCGGGCCGCCCCCCGCTGATGGCGTCCGCCGCCTGGGTGATCACCGCCTCGATCGTGCGCGGCTCGACCTCGTTGTGGTGGGCCTCGATCGCGTGTACGACGTCCTCATGCTCGCCGTACTTGCGGGCCAGCTCTGCCCCGACGATCGCGTGCGAGCCCTCCACCTCGTGGGTGAGCGCCTTGCCGATGTCGTGCAGGAACGCACCGCGCACGCACAGCTCGCGGTCGAGACCGAGCTCGTCGGCGAGCAGGCCGGCGGCGTGGCCGGACTCGACGAGGTGCCGCAGGACGTTCTGACCGTAGGAGGTGCGGTACTTCAGCCTCCCGAGCGTGGCCACCAGCTCGGGGTGGAGGTCGGTGATCCCCATCTCGAGAGCTGCGTCGGTCCCCGCGCGCTCGCACAGGCGGTCGACCTCGAGACAGGAGCGCTCGTGGACCTCCTCGATGCGCGTGGGGTGGATCCGGCCGTCGGCGACGAGCTCCTCGAGGGTCAGCCGCGCCATCTCCCGGCGGACCGGGTCGAAGCAGCTGAGGAGTACGGCGCCGGGGGTGTCGTCGACGATGAGGTTGACCCCGGTGATCTGCTCGAAGGACCGGATGTTGCGGCCCTCGCGGCCGATGATCCGGCCCTTCATGTCGTCGCCGGCGAGCTGGACGGTCGACACGACCGACTCGCTGGTCTGCTCCGAGGCGAGGCGCTGGATGACGGTCGCCAGGATCCGCTTGGCGCGGGCGTCGGCCTCGTCCTGGGCGACCCGCTCGATGTCGCGGGCGGTGAGGGCGGCGGCGCGCTTCGCGTCGGCCTCGATGCTCTCGATCAGCTGGGCCCGGGCGTCCTCCGCGGTCAGGCCGGCGACCTGCTCGAGGGTGCGACGCCGCTCCTCCTCGATGTCGAGCAGCTCCGCACGCCTGGCCTCGAGCTCGGTCTCGGTCGCGGTCAGCTGCTCCGCACGGCTCTGGACCTGCCGGGCCTGCTCGTCGACCCGGGTCTCCCGCTCGCCGAGCCGGTGCTCACGGCGCTCGATGTCCTGGCGCTGCTCCTGGAGGTCGCGGTGGAGGGCGTCCTCGTGCCTGGCGGCGCGGTGCCGGTTGAAGAGGCTCACCGCGAGGGTGCCCACACCGGCGACCACCAACAGGGCGATGATCGCGATCAGCCACTCGACCATGTTGAGCCCGAGGAGGAGGGGGTGGCTCCCGCCGGCCTGGTCCGCCGTCGTGGCAAGTCCGTTCATCCCAGGCTCCTGTCGCTATGGGCGCGACAGGGTATGCCTCACCGAGCGACAGAAAACCCGCCGCTTCAGGATCGAACGTACGTGTCGCGCATGTCCGGCTTCAGCCGGGTGAATGTCTGTTTCGGGTCCGATTGCTCGGATGGGTTCTGCACTTTCGAGGCTAGGTCGCCGAGGTGGGCCGGTCAAGGAGAACGGTTGTCCCACCACGCTTCGGCAACCGGATCCGCACCATTCTCGCCCTCGGCGACCCCGTGGGCGTCGAGCTCCTCACGCACCACGCGCCACACGACCTCCCCGGAGTGACCCTTGCGGGCGAGCATGCCGGCAAGACGCCGGGTCGCGGTGGTGCGGTCGACCCCCCGCATCGTGCGCAGCTTGCGCTGGACGAGCGCACGGGCGGCCGCCTCACCGTCCTCGGGACGCACCTCGTCGAGCGCCTCCCGCGCCAGCTCCTCGTCGATGCCCTTGCGACGCAGCTCCTGCGCCATGGCGCGACGGCCCAGGCCCTTGCTGCGCTGACGCGACTCCACCCAGGCGTGGGCGAAGGCTGCGTCGTCGATGAGGCCGACCTCCTCGAAGCGGTCCAGCAGCCGCTGCGCCACGTCGTCGGGCACGCGGCGTCGCGCCAGCTTCTCGGCCAGCTCCGCCCGGCTGCGCGCCTGTCCGGTGAGCTGGTCGAGCAGGATCTTCCGCGCGACCTCCTCGGGGTCCGCATCGGGGCCGAGCTCGGCGGCGTCCTCCGGCAGGGCAGCATCCTCGGGCACGACGGAGCCGCCCGCCTGGCCCCCCTGCGAGGAGGGACCGGACGGACGGCTCGGGTCGCGGTGAGGCACTGCTCGGGTCAGAAGTCGACCCCGGTCGGCTCTGCCGGACCGGCGCCGTCAGCGGGCTTGTCCACGTGGGCCCCGATCCCGAGCTTCTCGAGGATCCGCTTCTCGATCTCGTTGGCGAGGTCGGGGTTGTCGCGCAGGAAGTTGCGGGAGTTCTCCTTGCCCTGCCCGAGCTGGTCGCCCTCGTAGGTGTACCAGGCACCGGCCTTGCGGACGAGCCCCTGCTCGACGCCGACGTCGATCAGACCGCCCTCACGGCTGATGCCCTGGCCGTACATGATGTCGAACTCCGCCTGCTTGAACGGCGGGGCGACCTTGTTCTTCACGACCTTGATCCGGGTGCGGTTGCCGACCATCTCCTGGCCGTCCTTGAGCGTCTCGATGCGTCGGACGTCGAGGCGCACCGAGGAGTAGAACTTCAGCGCACGACCACCGGTCGTGGTCTCGGGCGAGCCGAACATCACGCCGATCTTCTCGCGCAGCTGGTTGATGAAGATCATCGTCGTGCCCGCACCGTTGAGCGCCCCGGTCATCTTCCGCAGCGCCTGGCTCATGAGGCGAGCCTGGAGGCCGACGTGGCTGTCGCCCATCTCGCCCTCGATCTCGGCGCGAGGCACGAGCGCGGCCACCGAGTCGACGACGATCAGGTCGAGCGCGCCGGAGCGGATCAGCATGTCGGCGATCTCGAGCGCCTGCTCACCCGAGTCGGGCTGCGACACCAGGAGCGCGTCGGTGTCGACACCGAGTGCCTTGGCGTACTCCGGGTCGAGGGCGTGCTCGGCGTCGATGAACGCGACGATGCCGCCGGCGCGCTGGGCGTTGGCCACCGCGTGCAGGGCGACGGTGGTCTTGCCGGAGGACTCCGGGCCGTAGATCTCCACGACACGGCCGCGCGGGAGCCCGCCGATGCCGAGCGCGATGTCGAGGGAGATGGCTCCGGTCGGGATGATCTCGAGCGGGGCGCGGGTCTCGTCGCCGAGGCGCATCACCGAGCCCTTGCCGAACTGCCGTTCGATGTTCGCGAGCGCGGCGTCCAGCGCCTTGTCGCGGTCTCCACCAGCCATGGAAGTAATCCGTCCGTCTGTCCGCCTGTTCGCGGATCCTGAGCTTCTCTTCATCGCGGTTGACACTAGAGGGCACCTCCGACAGTTCGAGATCGCACGAGCTCGTCTGTGGATGTCCAGCTCTGCATCGTGGTTGTGGACCCACCCTAGCCCGAACACCTGTTCGAGTCAGCCTGCGACACGCCTCTGCTCGTCGGACCGGTCGGCGTTGCGGCGGGCGAGCTCGGCGGCCAGCACGATCCCGGTGACGAGCAGGGCGGCGAAGACGTTGAGCGCGCCGAAGCCGAGGCCCGCCATGACGATGCCGGCGACGACACCGGCCGCGGCCGCGACCAGACCCATGATGAGGTCGGCGGCCCCCTGGACGTCGGTGCGGGCGTCGAGCGGGGCGGACTCCGAGAGCAGGGTCGAGGCGGCGACCGTGCACATCGACCAGCCGAGTCCGAGCAGGAACAGGCCCCACGCGATCTGCCAGGACGCCCCCGACGGAGCGCTGCCCGAGAGCAGCAGCGAGACCAGCAGCACCACCGCGCCCGCGTTGACGACCACGACCCGCCCGAAGCGGTCGCTGGCCCACCCGGACACCGGGGCGAAGGCGAACATCCCGAGCACGTGCCCGCTGACCACGATGCCGATGATCTCCAGCGCCGCCCCGCCGTGGTGCATGTGCAGCGGGGTCATCACCATCACCGCGATCATCACCGCGTGCGCGAGGGCCAGGGTGGTGATGCCCGCGGCCACACCGGGACGGGTCCGGATCACATCTCGCACCCGCGACCACTTCGTGCCGTGCAGGACGCTCGTGGAGGCGCCCTGGTCGACCGCGGCCTCCCGCGCGACGAGCAGCGGGTCGGGGCGCAGGAACACCCAGATCACCAGCGCGGAGGCCAGCATGCCGAGCATCCCGAAGAAGAACGGGCCGGTCAGCTCGGGGATCCTGAGCCGCGCGGCCACTCCCCCGGCGGGGCCGGTGAGGTTGGGCCCGGCCACCGCGCCGATGGTCGTCGCCCAGACGACCAGGGACAGGGCGCTCGCGCGCTTGAGCGGCTGGGCGAGGTCGGTGGCGGCGTACCTCGACTGGTTGTTCGCCGCAGTCGTCGAGCCGAGCAGGGCGGCCCCCACCAGGAGGGTCGCGAAGGAGTCGATGACCCCCGCCAGGATGGCCAGGGCCGCACCGGAGGCGCCGAGCAGGTAGCCGAGCGTCAGGCCGGGTCGTCGGCCGCGCTTGCCCATGAGGTGCGCGAGGAGGAACGACGCGACGGCGGCGCCGAGCACCTGCATGGTCTGGGCCAGGCCGGCCAGGTCTGCGCGCCCGGAGATCTCCTCGGCCAGGATCGCTGCCACGGCGACGCCGATCGTGATCCCCAGGCCGCCGAGGCCCTGCGCAGCCACGAGCGTCCACAACGTGCGGCGCTGCACCTGGTGCACGCGTTCGTCGGGCCAGCGCACGCCCGAGAGTCCCCCCGAGACTCTGCCCGGGATACCCGCTGAGAGCCCGGTCGGGGCCTGGTCGTCGTCCACGGGTGCATCGTCTCACCCGGGAAAGGGCGACCGGCTGCCGGTCGGCGCCGGGACCGGCCGTGGTCAGCGCTCCGAGGCGGGCAGGTCCAGCGCGCGCCACACCGCCTGCCACACCCGCTTGGGGCTCTCCCCCTGGTCGAGGGCCTGGTCGACCGTCCGCCCGCCCAGGTCGGCGAGGACGTGCTCGCGCGACCAGGTCCGGGCGTAGCCGGATCCGAGGACGTGCTCCATGCGAGCCCAGAACTCCGTGTGACGCATGCCTCTCCCGTGCTGGTGGCTTCGACGACCACGAGAGTACGTCGCCGTGCCACCTGCGAGAATGAAGGTCATGCCAGCCGAGTACCTCATCCGCCCCGCGGTCGAGGGCGACCTGTCCGACATCGCGGCGATCTACGCGCACGAGATCGCCAACAGCATCGCGACCTTCGACCTGGAGCCCCCCGACTCGGAGTACTGGCACGAGAAGCTCCAGGGCCGGCACCCCGGCGACCACCTGCTCGTGGCGGTCGACGAGGACGAGGACGTGGTGGGCTATGCCTACTCGTGGAGCTTCCGTCCCCGGCCGGCGTACAGCCTCACCCGGGAGACCTCGATCTACCTCGACCCGTCGGTGCGTGGCAAGGGCATCGGCAGACGGCTCTACCCTGCGCTGCTCGACGCCATGGCGAAGTCGGGGGTCCACACCGCGGTCGCCCTGGTGGCCCTGCCGAACCCTGGAAGCATCTCGCTGCACGAGCACTGCGGCTTCGAGCGGGTCGGCGGCATGCGCGAGGTCGGCTACAAGTTCGACCAGTGGATCGACGTCGCGTGGTTCCAGAAGCTGCTGCACCCCGCGGAGCACGAGCCTCCCACCGAGCACATCGTCGTCGCCGACTGACCGCCCCCGCCCGGTCCCCGACCGGCGGCGCCGGGACGAACGTCCGCCGCGGCGGGCCCATCGTCCCTGCCCGCGGCGTCGTCGCCGCCGCACGCTGAAGGCAGGTGGGAGGTGCGTTATGGCGCACGGGCACAGCGACCCCGGCAACGTCGACGTCGACGGACATCCCGAGCTGCTCGAGCACCGTCACCCGCTGGCCATGGTGTACGGCGGTGGCGGGGTGTTCGGCATCGCCTACACCGCCGGGGTCGCCGAGGGGCTCGTCGACGCGGGTCTGCCCGTCGCGAGTGCGCCCTCCCTCGGCACCTCCGCCGGCTCCTGGACCGCCTCCACCCTCGCCCTCGGCCTGCGGTACGCCGACTACTCCGGCGCGCCGACCCCGCGCGTCCCCAATCTCCGCAGCGGTGTGCTCGCCGAGATCGCGCGAGGCATCTTCGGTGAGGCCACCCACCCGCTCGTCGCCGTCTCGGCGGTGTGCGTGACCACGGGACGCCGCCACGTCCTCGACGGCGGCACCTACCCGCTCGCCGACCTCGTGGCCGCCTCCTCCGCCGTCCCCGGGCTGCTGCCCCCGCACCGCGTCGCCGGCCGGTTCTACGTCGATGGCGGCATGTGGTCCGCGACCTCGGTCGACGCCAGCGCGGAGGCCGACCGCGTCATCGTCGTCGCGCCCCTGGCCGGAGCGGTCGTGGGCCCGGTGGGCCGGACCGCAGAATTCCTGCTCGAGCGCGAGCTGCGCCGCTGCCGGACCCGGCACACTTCCTGCGACCTCCACATGATCCGGCCGAAACGCGAGATCGCCCGGCTTGCAGGACGCACGCCCCTGTCGCTGTTCGACCCCGCAAGGGCACGGGCGGTGTACCCCCTCGCCTACCGCCAGGGGCTCACCTGGGGCGAGCGGATCCTGGCCGGTGACCGCCCCGCGGCGTGAGGTCCCCCGCGCGGCGGCCGCACGTCGACGTACCCGGCCGTCCTCCCCGCGCGACGGACGTCAGGACAGCAGGATCTTGTGCAGCCGCCGGGAGACCACCATCAGCCCGATCGCACCCATCGCGAGCAGGTAGACCGCCGAGATCAGCGAGTCCCACGACAGGGCGCCCGTGGTCAGCTCGCGGCAGAGGACCACGCCGCGGTAGAGCGGCGTCGCCTCGACGACCCAGCGCAGCGGACCGTCGAACACCGAGACCGGGAAGAACGTGCCGGAGAAGAGGAACATCGGGATGATCGCGAGCTGGACGTACTCGAAGTCCTGCCACGACTTCATGAACGTGGTCAGCGCCATCCCGGCCCCGGCGAAGGCGAACCCGATCAGCCAGGTGGCCGGCCAGGCCAGGACGGCCCACCAGGAGTCGACCAGGCCCATCGCCGCCATCACCAGGACGAAGGCGAGCGAGTAGACACCTGAGCGCAAGAGGCACCACATCAGCTCCCCGGTCGCGACGTTGATCGGCCGCATGGGCGTGGCGAGCACACCGTCGTACACCTTGTCGTAGCGGAGCTTGAAGAAGATGCCGAACGTGGAGTCGTAGATCGCGCCGTTCATCGCCGACGCTGCGAGCATGCCCGGCGCGACGAACGCGGCGTACGTGACGAGCCGACCCTTGACGCTGAAGTCGTCGACGAGCTGGCCGACACCCACACCGATCGAGAAGAGGTAGAGCACCGGCTCGAGGAAGCCGGTGGCGAACACGACCCACGCCGACCGGTGGGTGATGAAGTTGCGCACCACCAGCATCCGGCCGCTCGGGCGTGCCGACCGGGCGGTGTCTGCGAGCACGTAGTTGGACACGGCCATCAGTGCGCCAGCCTCTTCGTGAGTCGAGACGCGGCGAACCACCAGCCGACGACGGTCATCGACACGAGGTACGTCAGGTGGACCAGGGCCATCGGGCCGTCGACGCGGTCGAGCAGCAGCGTGCGGGTGAGGTCCACGCCGTGCCACAGCGGGGTGAGCCGGGCAAGCCACTCCAGGACCGGGGAGAGGTTCGCGATCGGGAAGAACGCCCCGGAGAACAGGAACAGCGGGATCACCACGAGGCGGTAGAGCACGGAGTAGCCGGTCTCGTTCCTCATCGACGCCGAGATGCCGAAGAAGACGGTGGCGAACGCCAGGCCGAGGAGGATCTGCACCAGCCAGGCGAGGAACAGGCCGGTCCACGACTCGAACACGCCGAACGGCGCCAGGATCAGCAGGAACACCCCGCAGGCGGTGGCGACGCGGAACGCGGTGAACAGGAGCTGGGCCGCGACGATGTCGCTGGGTCGCAGCGGCGTGGCGATCATGCCGAAGTAGGTGCGGCTCCACTTGATCATGCCCATGACGGGCCACATCACCTCGCCCGTGGCGGTCTGCATCGCGTGCGCCGCAACCAGGCCGGGCGCCACGAAGGCGAGGTACGTCGCCGCGCCCTCGAGCCGCTCCGGGGGCTGCTCGACGAACCCGCCGAGGAGCACGCCCATGGCGACGACGTACAGGAACGGGAGCACGAAGGACGAGACCACCGAGCCGCGCCAGGTGCGCTTGTAGACGGTGACCCAGTAGTCGAGCTGGCGGCCGATCAGGTCGAGCCGGCCGATCCGGGTGGGGGTCGAGACGACGCTCATCACTCCACCAGCGTCCGGCCGGTGAGCCGGAGGAAGACGTCCTCCAGCGTGGAGCGCCGCACCAGGAACGCCCGGGGGTTCAGGCCACGCTCGTGGACGCGGGCCATCGCCGTCTCGCCGTCGTCGGTGTAGAGCAGCAGCCGGTCGGGCAGCACCTCGACGCGCTCGGCGAGGTCCTCCACCCTGGCCGCCAGCGCCTCGTGCTCGCCGACCCCGAAGCGGAGCTCGGCGACCTCACGGGTCGAGTGGGTCCGGATGAGGTCGAGCGGGGCTCCCTCGGCGACGATCCGGCCGCCGTCCATGACCACGAGACGGTCACAGAGCTGCTCGGCCTCGTCCATGTAGTGGGTGGTCAGCACAAGGGTCACGCCCTGCTGCTTGAGCCGGAAGAGCCGGTCCCACAGCAGGTGGCGAGCCTGCGGGTCCAGGCCGGTCGTGGGCTCGTCGAGCAGGAGGAGGTCGGGTCGGTTGACCAGCGAGCGCGCAATGGTCAGCCGTCGCTTCATGCCGCCGGAGAGGTCCTCGACCTTCGACTTGGCCTTGTCGCCGAGGTGCACGAACGAGAGCAGCTCGTCGGCGCGCTCGGCGACCTCCCGGCGTGGGATGCCGAAGTAGCGGCCGTACACCACCAGGTTGTCGCGGACGTTCAGCTCGTTGTCGAGGGTGTCCTCCTGCGGGCACACCCCGATGCGCGAGCGGATCTCGGGCCCCTGGGTCGCCGGGTCCATGCCGAGGATGCGCAGCTCCCCACCCGAGGGCGGTGAGACGGCCGCGATCATCCGCATCGTCGAGGACTTGCCCGCGCCGTTGGGCCCGAGGAAGCCGAACGCCTCTCCCGCGCGGACCGAGACGTCGATCCCGCGGACGGCCTCGACGTCGCCGTAGCGCTTGCGCAGGCCCCGGGCGAGCACCATCGGGAGGCTCGGCTCGGTGGGAGGCTCGGCGGTGGTCACGGGCCGGGTACGAGGATCGGGCACAGCAGACAACCTAGATCCCACCACCGACGAAGTTCACGACCTTTTCCACGACACGAGCCTGTCGGTGGCATGGGTAAGGATGGGGGCGTGACAGCGGAGGACGGTACGACGCCCGGAGCAGGCGCCGCGGGCGAGGTGCTCGCCGGCTTCAGCGCGCCCACGCGCACCTGGTTCGAGGCCGCCTTCGCCGCGCCCACCCCCGCCCAGGTCGGTGCGTGGACGACGATCTCGGCCGGCCGCAACGCCCTCGTGGTGGCACCGACCGGCTCAGGAAAGACCCTGTCGGCCTTCCTGTGGTCGCTGGACCGGCTGGTCTCACAACCCCCGCCGGAGGAGAAGCTGCGCCGCTGCCGGGTGCTGTACGTCTCCCCCCTCAAGGCCCTCGCCGTCGACGTCGAGCGCAACCTCCGGGCGCCGCTGACCGGGATCCGACACACCGCCGACCGGCTCGGCACCCCCGTGCGCGACATCGCGGTGGGTGTCCGCTCCGGCGACACCCCCGCGAACGAACGCCGCCGGCTCGCGACCACCCCGCCCGACATCCTCATCACCACGCCCGAGTCGCTGTTCCTCATGCTCACCTCACAGGCGCGCGAGGCCCTGCGCGGGGTCGAGACCGTGATCGTCGACGAGGTGCACGCGGTGGCCGGCACCAAGCGCGGGGCGCACCTCGCCCTGACCCTGGAGCGCCTCGACGCGCTGCTCGACCGACCGGCCCAGCGGATCGGGCTCTCGGCCACGGTCCGCCCCGTCGAGGAGGTGGCCCGGTTCCTCGGTGGCGCCCAGCCCGTCGAGGTGGTCGCGCCCGTGTCGGACAAGGCGTGGGACCTCGAGGTGGTCGTCCCCGTCGAGGACATGACCGAGCTCGCCCTCGCCCAGCGCGACGAGGTCCCGGAGGGCTCGGCCGCCGGCGACGCCGAGCGCCGCGCCTCGATCTGGCCGCACGTCGAGGAGCGGGTCGTCGACCTCATCGGGCAGCACCGCTCGACGATCGTCTTCGCCAACTCCCGCCGTCTCGCCGAGCGCCTCACCGCCCGGTTCAACGAGATCACCGCCGAGCGCGCAGCAGTCGGCGAGACCGAGGAGACCCCGTCGGCCGGGCCGCCCGCGGAGATCATGGCCCAGTCCGGCCAGTCGTACCGCGCAGCCCCGGTGATCGCGCGGGCCCACCACGGCTCGGTGTCGAAGGAGCAGCGCGCCCTGATCGAGGACGACCTCAAGCGGGGCGCCCTGCCGTGCGTGGTCGCGACGAGCAGCCTCGAGCTCGGCATCGACATGGGCGCGGTCGACCTCGTCGTGCAGATCGAGTCGCCGCCGTCGGTGGCCACTGCCCTGCAGCGGGTGGGTCGCGCCGGGCACCAGGTCGGCGAGGTCTCCCGGGGCGTGCTGTTCCCCAAGCACCGCAGCGACCTGGTGCACACCGCGGTCGCCGTTGAGCAGATGCGGGCGGGCCGGATCGAGTCGCTGCGGGTGCCGGCCAACCCCCTCGACGTGCTCGCCCAGCAGGTCGTCGCCGCCACCGCAGTGGACGAGTGGGACGCCGACGAGCTCTACGACCTGGTCCGCCGTGCGGCCTCGTTCACCGGGCTGCCGAGGTCGGCGTACGACGCGACGCTGGACCTGCTGTCGGGGCGCTACCCGTCCGACGAGTTCGCCGAGCTGAGGCCCCGGATCGTCTGGGACCGCGTCACCGGCACCCTCACCGCCCGACCGGGGGCGCAGCGGCTCGCGGTGACCAGCGGTGGCACGATCCCCGACCGCGGCCTCTTCGGCGTCTTCCTCGTCGGCGAGAAGGCTTCTCGCGTCGGCGAGCTCGACGAGGAGATGGTCTACGAGTCGAGGGTCGGCGACGTCTTCGCGCTCGGGGCGACGAGCTGGCGGATCGAGGACATCACGCACGACCGCGTGCTGGTCTCCCCCGCTCCCGGCCAGCCCGGACGCCTCCCGTTCTGGAAGGGCGACCAGCTGGGCCGGCCGGCCGAGCTGGGCGCCGCGATCGGCGCGTTCACCCGCGAGCTGTCCGCGCTGCCGCGCGACGAGGCGGTCGCGCGCGGCCGCGACGCGGGGCTGGACGTCTGGGCCGCGGACAACCTGGTGGCCTTCCTCGAGGAGCAGCGCGAGGCCACCACCACCTTGCCCAGCGACCGCACGATCCTGGTCGAGCGGTTCCGCGACGAGCTCGGCGACTGGCGGATCGTCGTGCACTCCCCTTATGGCGCCCAGGTGCACGCGCCGTGGGCGCTCGCGATCGGGGTGCGGCTGCGCGAGCGCTACGGCATCGACGCCCAGGCGCTGCCCGGCGACGACGGCATCGTGCTGCGCGTCCCGGAGACCGACCAGGAGCCGCCCGGCGCGGAGGTCGTGGTCTTCGAGCCCGACGAGATCGAGGAGATCATCACCAGCGAGGTGGGCGGGTCGGCGCTGTTCGCCTCACGGTTCCGCGAGTGCGCGGCGCGCGCGCTCCTGCTTCCCCGTCGGGACCCGGGGCGTCGCTCGCCCTTGTGGCAGCAGCGGCAGAAGTCCGCCCAGCTGCTCGAGGTCGCGGTGAAGTACCCCTCCTTCCCGATCGTGCTCGAAGCGGTCCGCGAGGTCCTCCAGGACGTGTACGACGTCCCCGCCTTGCTCGGCCTGATGAAGCAGATCGGCTCCCGACGGATCCGGCTCGTCGACGTGGCGACCCAGCAGCCGTCGCCGTTCGCCCGGTCCCTGCTCTTCGGGTACGTCGCCGCGTTCATGTACGAAGGCGACTCCCCTGTCGCGGAGCGGCGGGCCGCCGCCTTGTCGCTGGACCAGGGGCTGCTCGCCGAGCTGCTCGGACGAGTCGAGCTGCGCGAGCTGCTCGACCCCGAGGTGCTAGCCGAGGTCGAGGCCGAGCTGCAGCGGCTCGCCCCCGACCGGCAGGCTCGCGACGCCGAGGGCGTGGCCGACCTGGTCCGCCTGCTCGGTCCGCTGGCCACGTCCGAGGTGGCCGAACGCGTCGTCGAGGAGTCACGCGACGAGATCCCGTCCTGGCTGGACGTGCTGCGTGACGCCCGACGGGTGGTTGCCGTGCGCGTCGCCGGCGAGGAGCGGTGGGCCGTCGTCGAGGACGTCGCTCGGCTCCGCGACGGGCTCGGCGTGCCCGTCCCCCCCGGGACGCCCGAGGCGTTCACCGAGGCCGTCACCGACCCACTGGGGGACCTGGTCGCGCGCTACGCCCGCACCCACGGGCCCTTCACGAGCAGCGACGTCGCGGCCCGCCTCGGGCTCGGCGTCGCGGTGGCACAGCAGACCCTCGTCCGGCTGGCCGGGTCGGGCCGGCTGCTGGAGGGCGAGTTCCGGCCGGCCGGCTCGGGAGCCGAGTGGTGCGACGCCGAGGTCCTGCGCAGGCTGCGTCGCCGCTCGCTGGCCGCCCTGCGCAAGGAGGTCGAGCCGGTCGACCCCTCGACGCTCGGCCGCTTCCTCCCCGCCTGGCAGAACGTCGGCGGGCGGCTCCGCGGGGTCGACGGGGTGCTCGCGGTGGTGGACCAGCTCGCGGGTTGTGCCGTGCCGGCGTCCGCCCTGGAGCCACTCGTGCTCGGCAGCAGGGTGGTGGACTACGGCCCGGCGATGCTCGACGAGCTGACTGCCGGCGGGGAGGTGCTCTGGGCGGGCCACGGCACGCTCCCCGGCACGGACGGCTGGGTCTCCCTCCACCTCGCCGACTCGGCGCACCTGACCCTCCCCGACCACGGCGAGCTGGAGTCCACGCCCCTGCACGAGGCGATCCTGCAGGCCCTGTCCGGCGGCGGGGCGTACTTCTACCGCCGGCTCGCCGAGCTCGCCCAGGCCGAGGCGGGCCTGTCCGACGACGCGGCGATCCAGACGGCCCTGTGGGACCTCGTGTGGGCGGGCCGGGTCGCGGGCGACACCCTGGCCCCGCTGCGTGCCCTCACCAGCTCGGGGCGCACCGCCCACCGCAGCACCGGAGGCCGTCGTACCCCTCCCCGGGCGCGGTCGCTCTCACGCCGCCCGCCGGGGCCCGGACGGGGCCCGAGGCGCACCGGCCCGCCCACCGTCGCGGGTCGGTGGGCGCTGCTGCCCGGGCTCGAGCCGGACGTGACACGACGGGCGCACGCCGGCGCGGAGGCGTTGCTGGAGCGGCACGGCGTCGTCACCCGTGGGGCCGTGACGAGCGAGCGGGTGCCGGGCGGCTTCGCGGGGGTCTACAAGGTGCTGTCGGCCTTCGAGGACTCCGGCCGGTGCCGGCGGGGCTACTTCATCGCCTCCCTCGGCGCCGCCCAGTTCGGCGTCCCCGGCGCCGTGGACCGGCTGCGGTCGTACTCCCGCGATCCCGGAGCCGACCCGGAGGCCAGACAGACGGCGGTGGCCCTCGCCGCGACCGACCCCGCGAACCCGTACGGCGCCGCCCTCCCCTGGCCCGACCGCGTCGTCGCCGATGCCGACCCCACCGAGGGCCGCGGGGGCTCCCACCGTCCGGGACGGAAGGCGGGTGCGCTGGTCGTGCTCGTCGACGGCGAGCTGCTGCTGTACGTCGAACGTGGCGGTCGCACCCTGCTGACCTTCTCCGACGACCCCTCCCTGCTGGAGCCGGCCACCGAGGCCCTGGCCGGTGCCGTGCGGCAGGGGGCGCTCGGTCGCCTGACCGTCGAGCGCGCCGACGGGGAGCACATCCTGGGCACCGGCGAGCGGCCGGGCACACTGCGCCACGCCCTCGAGGCGGCAGGGTTCATCGCGACGCCGAGAGGACTGCGCCTCCGTGCCTGAGGGAGACACCGTCTGGCGGACCGCCCTGCACCTCGACAAGGCGCTGTCCGGGCACGTGCTGCTGGCCTCGGACTTCCGGGTGCCCGCCTACGCGACCCTCGACCTCTCCGGCCGACGCGTAGTGGGGACCGTGTCGCGCGGGAAGCACCTGCTGACCCGGATCGGCGAGGGTGACGAGCCGGTCACGCTGCACACCCACCTGAAGATGGAGGGGTCCTGGCACCTCTACCGCGAAGGCACCCGCTGGCGACGTCCCGCCCACGAGGCGCGGGCCGTCCTGCGCACCGAGGAGTGGACCGCCGTCGGGTTCGCCCTCGGCGTGGTGGAGGTGCTGCCCCGCGCAGGCGAGGAGCAGGTCGTCGGGCACCTCGGGCCGGACCTGCTCGGCCCCGACTGGGACCTCGACGAGGCGGTGCGACGGGTCACCCGCGACCCCGACCGTTCCGTCGGCGAGGCGGTCCTCGACCAGCGCAACATCGCGGGGGTCGGGAACATGTACAAGTCCGAGCTCTGCTTCCTGCTCGGTCTCGACCCGTGGGTCCCGGTCGCTGACGTTCCGGACGTCCCGGCACTGCTCCGGCAGGCCAAGAGGGTGCTCGAGGCGAACAAGCTCCGGACCGCCCAGACCACCACCGGCGACATCCGCCGTGGGAAGCAGCTCTGGGTGTACCGCCGGGACCGGCAGCCGTGCCGCCGCTGCGGGACACCGATCCGGGTGGCGATGCAGGGGCCGTCCGGGCTCGGAGCCGGGGCGGAGGCGGAGTCACGGCAGGCGAGCCAGGAGCGGGCGACGTACTGGTGCCCGCACTGCCAGCCCGGACCCGTCCGGTAGCGAGCGGGGTCCGGCACATCCGCCCCGTCGGTGGCTCCCGGCTGAACCTTCGACAGATGACGGCGACGTCCGAGAGCCGGTTGTCGACCTCTGCCTTCGTGGCGCTCGGTCTCGCCGACCTCGCGTACTTCACCGCTGCCGGCAGCCTGATCGCGGGGTTCGCCGCCCTGGCCGACCTGGCTCCCCGGGCCGCGCGGGAGAAGCGCTCAGCCTCAACTCCCTGTCGCTCTACCTGGGGCTGGCGGTCGGGCCGGTGCTCGGCCAGGCCCTGCCCCGCCGGCAGGGCTACGACGCGGTGTGGCTCGGGGCGGTCGCGCTGGCGGGCGTGGCCACGGCCCTGGCCCTGCGGGTGCCGGAGACCCGAGCGGCTCCCGTGACCGAGGACGGGCCGAGCCCGCTGGTGCAACCTGCTGACCGCCCCCGCCCGGATGCGACCCGCGACCTCCGTGCGTCGGCGTCTCCGAGGGCGTCGTCCCTGAAGGCGTGCACCTGCCGGGGCGTCATGGTCCGACCGTGGCACAAGGGCGGTCGCAACCGGAGAGCTCGGACCCGCCGCCTCCGCAGGTCACGGGGAGGGCCCTCAGGCAGCAGAGGCGACCACGTCGCCACCCGCGGCAGGGGCGGCAGCCTCGTCGACGGCGATCGCGAGCGCGGCCTCCTCGAGCGCGACGGCGTCGCTGACCTCTGCGAGGATCTCGGAGAGGGGTACGTCGAGGGCGGCGCAGATCGAGGCGAGGAGCTCGGAGGAGGCCTCCTTCTGACCGCGCTCGACCTCGGAGATGTAGCCGAGGCTCACCCGGGCGTCGGCGGAGACCTGTCGCAGCGTCCGGCCCTGGCGGATCCGGCGGGTGCGGAGGACCTCACCGAGCAGGCGTCGAAAGAGGACCACGGCGCTGCTCCTTTCTCCGACGACGTTCTTGGTCAACGCTACCTGCCACCTGAAACTTCCCGGACGGCAATCCGGAGACCGTCCGGTGTGCGGACCCTACTAGTCGGTCCGGATGGACTCGATCAGCAGGTCGAGCGCGGCCTTGACCGTCATCTCCCGGATCTCGGCCCGCTCCCCGGAGAAGTGGAAGCGCCTGCTCCGGATGCCGTGCGGCCCGGCGACGCCGACGAACACCAGGCCGACCGGCTTGTCCTCCTGGGTGGTGGGTCCCGCGACACCCGTGGTGCTCAGCCCGTAGTCGGCGCCGGTGAGGTTGCGGACGCCGAGGGCCATCTCGTCGGCGCACTCGGCGGACACCACGCCGTGGTTCTCGATCGTGTCCTCGGAGACCCCGAGGACCTTCATCTTCACGTCGGTGGCGTAGCTGATGACGCCGCCGAGGTAGGTATCGCTGGCTCCGGGCGCGGCGCTCAGCACGTCGCCGAGCCGGCCGCCGGTCAACGACTCGGCAGTGGCGAGCATGAGCCTGCGGCCGAACAGCTCCGCCTGGAGCGCCGCGGCGATCGACATGGCGTCGCCGCCGGGCTCCTCGTCGGGCTCGAGGCCCTCGTCGACAACGGTGCGCTCGTCGGCCGGGTCGATCTCGTCGTTGCTCACGAACGGCATCGTAGCCCGCGACGCCGGTCCGAGCTCCTGGTCACGGCCACGACGAGCAGTGCCGCGTTAGCGTAGGCCACATGGCCCTACCCATCGAGGACTACGCCGTGATCGGCGACTTGGCCACCGCTGCGCTGGTGGGCCTGGACGGTTCGGTGGACTGGTTGTGCCTGCCGCGCTTCGACTCCCCCGCCTGCTTCGCGGCACTTCTCGGGGACCCCGACAACGGACGGTGGCTGATCGGGCCCGAGGGGCAGCACGAGTCGACCCGGCGCTACCTCGACGACACGGAGGTCCTCGAGACCACCCACGTCACCCCCACCGGCAGCGTCCGCGTCGTCGACGTGATGCCGGTGGGGGACGGCCGCGCCGACCTCGTCCGCCGGGTGGTCGGGGTCGACGGCACGGTGCGGATGCGGCACGAGTGGGTCGTGCGTCCCGCCTACGGCCGGGTCCGGCCCTGGGTGCGGCGCGAGCTCGCCCAGGGCACCGAGGTCATCGTCGCGATCGCCGGCCCGGACAAGCTGGTCCTGCGAGGTGACCGTCTGCCGACGTCCGAGGACGGGCACCACCGCGACTCCTTCGAGGTGAGGGCCGGCGACGAGCTGACCTTCTCCATGACATGGGTCCCGTCCCACCGCCAGGTGCCGCCCTTCCTCGGGTTCGACGAGCGCATCGAGGCCACCGTCACCCGGGCGCGGCGCTGGGCGTCGTACTGCACGTATCAAGGTCCCTACCGGGAGCAGGTGCTCCGCAGCCTGATCACCTTGCGGCTCATGACCCACGGCGCCACCGGCGGCATCGTGGCCGCACCGACGACATCCCTGCCCGAGCACTTCGGCGGCGTGCGCAACTGGGACTACCGTTTCTGCTGGCTGCGGGACGCCTCCCTGACGCTGGAGGCGCTCCTGGCGTGCGGCTACAGCGCGGAGGCACGGCTGTGGCGGGACTGGTTGCTGCGCGCGGTGGCCGGCGACCCGGACGACCTGCAGATCATGTACACCGTCGACGGAGGCCGCGACCTGCCGGAACGAGAGCTCCCGCACCTGCTCGGCTACGAGGGCTCCCTCCCGGTGCGGATCGGCAACGGCGCGGTCGCCCAGAAGCAGACCGACGTGCTCGGGGAGGTGATGATCGCCCTGGAGATGGCCCGCGAGATGTGCGTGCCGGAGACCGAGGACTCTTGGTCGCTGCAGCGCACGCTGGTCGACGGCCTCGCCACCCACTGGGACGAGCCCGACAACGGCTTGTGGGAGGTCCGGGGCCCGCTACGCCACTTCACGCACTCGCGTGTGATGGTCTGGGTCGCCTTCGACCGTGCGGTCCGAGCCGTCGAGGAGCACGGGTTCGACGGCCCGGTCGGCCGCTGGCGCACGCTGCGCGACTCGATCCGCGAGGAGGTGCTCACTCGGGGGTACGACGCGGCGCGCAACACCTTCGTCCAGCACTACGACACCACGGAGGTCGACGCCTCACTGCTCGTGCTGCCGCTGGTCGGGTTCGTCGACGGGGACGACCCGAGGATGCTCGGCACGATCGAGGCGATCGAGAAGGACCTCATGGAGGACGGCCTGCTCCTGCGCTACCGGACCGACAGCGGCGTGGACGGCGTGCCCGGCGAGGAGCACCCGTTCCTGGCGTGCTCGTTCTGGCTGGTCTCGGCGTACGCCAGTGCCGGCAGGGTCGAGGAGGCGCACGCGCTCATGCGCCGGCTGCTCGACCTGCTCAACGACGTCGGCCTCGTCGCGGAGGAGTACGACCCGGTCGCGGGACGGATGGCGGGCAACTTTCCGCAGGCGTTCTCGCACCTCGCGCTCGTCGGGGCGGCCGTGACCCTCGCCGAGATGGACCCCTCGTCACCGCCTCCGGAGGGGTCCCCCACCCGCACGACGGCCGAGTCGTAGCGGAAAGCACCTGTTGTCACGCTCGAGGCGACCGTTTCGCTACAACTCGTGCGAGCGACGCCGCTCAGACCCGGTCAGACCGAGGCGCGCGACCGGTGGTGGCGGCGCTGCTTGAAGGCGTCGCGGAAGAACTCGTAGCCGGACCACATGGTCATCACCACGGCCGCCGCGAGCACGACGATCGCGACCCACCACACCACGAGCGCGGGGGTCTCCGGCCAGCCCTCGACCTCGCGCAGCGGCAGCACGAGCATGCCGAGAGCCACGGCCTGCAGCACGGTCTTGAGCTTCCCCGAGGCGTTCGCGGCGAGCACGACGTGCTTGGCGATCGACAGGCGCATCAAGGTGACGCTCCACTCGCGCAGAAGCACCAGGATCGTGACCCACCACCAGATCTCGCCGATGACCGAGAGCCCGATGAAGGCCATGCCGGTGAGCGCCTTGTCGGCGATCGGGTCGGCGATCTTGCCGAAGTTCGTGACCAGGTTGTGCTTGCGGGCGAGGTCGCCGTCGATCTTGTCGGTGACCATCGCGACGACGAAGATCGCCCAGGCGACCGTCCGCCACAGCACCGACTCCCCGCCGTCCACGAGCAGCGCCCACGCGAAGAACGGCACCATGACGATGCGCAGCGTGGTGAGCGCGTTGGGGATGTTCCAGTTGCTCGTCTTCGCCTCGGTCACAGCCGGGTTCACCTCTCGTCGGTCGCGGCACCGGCCACGAGGTCGACACCGTCGGAGCCGGTCACCACGGCGGTCACCAGGTCCCCGACCCGGGCATCCGCCGGCAGGTCTGTCACGGTCGTCGACCCGTCGACCTCCGGGCCCTGGTGGGCGGCCCGGCCCTCGGCGGTGCCGTCGGTGCCCAGCTGCTCGAGGAGTACGTCGACCCGATCACCGATCCGCTCCTCGGCCCGCTGGGCGGTGAGCTCCTCGACGAGATTCACGACGTGCTCGGTACGGGCCCGGATCTCGTCCTCGTCGAGCTTCCCGTCGTACCCCGCCGCCTCGGTGCCGTCCTCGTCGCTGTAGGGGAAGACGCCCACCGCGTCGAGCCGGGCGGCCTCGAGGAAGTCGGTGAGGATCTGGAGGTCCGCCTCGGTCTCCCCGGGGAAGCCGACGATGAAGTTCGAGCGCACGCCGGCCAGGGGCGCCTGGGAGCGGACCTGCTCGAGGAGGGCGAGGAAGCTCTCGGGGTCGCCGAAGCGGCGCATCCGGCGCAGCACGGCGTTCGACGCGTGCTGGAAGGACAGGTCGAAGTACGCCGCAACCCCGGGCGTGCCGGTGATCGCGCGGACCAGACCGGGGCGCGTCTCGGCCGGCTGGAGGTAGGAGACCCGGACGCGTTCCACGCCGTCGACGGCCGCGAGCTCCGGCAGCAGGGTCTCGAGCAGCCCGAGGTCGCCGAGGTCCTTGCCGTAGGACGTGGAGTTCTCGCTGACCAGGAACAGCTCCTTGACGCCCTGCTCGGCCAGCCAGCGGGCCTCGCCGACCACGTCGGAGGGGCGCCGGGAGACGAACGAGCCGCGGAAGCTCGGGATGGCGCAGAACGTGCAACGGCGGTCGCAGCCGCTGGCGAGCTTCAACGGGGCCATCGGACCCCCGTCGAGCCGCCGGCGCACCGCACGGGGGCCGGTCGCCGGCGGGGCCTCCGACGGGAGGTCGGGCTCGGCGATGGTGTGGCCCGGCACCACGATGGTCTCGGCTGTGGCGCCACGGTCGGCCGGGGAGATCGGCAGCAGCATCCGCCGGTCCTTCGGCGTGTGCGGGTGCAGCTGCTCCCCCGCCAGGATCGAGCGCAGCCGGCCGGCGATGTCGGGGTAGTCGTCGAAGCCGAGGACGGCGTCGGCCTCCGGCAGCGACTCCGCGAGGTCCTTGCCGTAGCGCTCGGCCAGGCAGCCCACGGCGACGACCGCCTTCGTCGTACCCCCGCCCTTGAGGTCCGAGGCCTCCAGCAGCGTGTCGACGGAGTCCTTCTTCGCCGCCTCCACGAAGCCGCAGGTGTTCACCAGCACGGTCTCGGCGTCGGCGGGGTCCTCCACCAGGCGGAAGCCGCCGGCCTCGAGGCGGCCTGCGAGCTCCTCGGAGTCGACCTCGTTGCGCGCGCACCCGAGGGTGAGCATCGCGACGGTGGTGGCCGCCCCGGGGTCGGCAGCGGGGGCGGCGGTGTCAGGAGAAGTAGTCATATGCGTTGTCGAGTATGACGGGCGAGCACCCTTCCGGGCCAACCGCGCCGTCCAGACCGGCCGACGTCACACCCGGCATGGCTGCCCTGGGACGCTCGGCCTAGCGGCGGAAGGTACGACGCACGGGCTGGCCGGCCTCACCGAGCAGACCGCGGTCGCGCCCTGCCACCCGCACCTCGACCGCACCCCCGTCGGCGGCCCGGACGCGCACCGGCGGCAGCACCTCGAGCGTCTTGCGCTCTCCGAGCACCAGCTCGCCGCTGAACACCACCCGCCCGTCGCCGTCACGGACGACCACCGTCGAGTCGGACTGTGAGGCGCTCAGCCGCACCTTGACCGGGTCGGCAGCACGGGGAGCCGCCGCAGCGGCCTTCGCGTCGCCCGCACGCTCCCCCGAGGCGCCCGTGTCGACCGAGCTGTTCAGCACGGGGGCGGGCACCTCGACCATGTCGGCCGGGTCGGTGGCGAACAGCCGGGCCACGCCCCAGACCAGGATCAGCGTGAGGACCACGCCGGCGAGGAGGCCCCAGTTCGGGCCGCCGACGGTGGAGCGCATGCTGCCCGTCATGCCGGTGGCCAGCTCGGCCTCGAAGACGCGGCGGGCGTTGATCGGGGCCGTGGCGTAGCGCTCCTCGAACTGCACGAGAAGCGGCTCGGGGTCCTTGCCGAGGATGCGGGCCAGCGTGCGCAGGTGGCCGCGGGCGTAGAAGTCCCCGCCGCACGGCGCGAAGTCGTCGACCTCGATCGACTCGATCACGTGGGGCCTGATCCGGGTGCGCTCGGCGAGGTCGTCCACCGACAGGCCCAGCCGGGTGCGTGCTGCGACGAGCTCGGGGCCGACGACCGGGTCGTAGGCGGGCTCGGTGGCGAAGTCGTCGATGACCAGTGGCTCTACCGGGTCGCCCAGCGTCGAGATCGGACGCACCCGGCTGTCGAGCCCGACCGGCTCGATCACCAGGTCCACGCTGCCGGGACGGCGCAGCTCGCGTCCCTCACGGGCAGCCGGAGCAGGCTCGGTCTCGGCGTGCGCCGGGTCGAGGGCGGAGCTGCCTGCGGTGGGCAGGTCGATGGTGGCCTCGGCGCGTAGGCCGGGCCGGGTGTCGCGCAGCGCGACGGGGGGCGCGAGGGGCGCCCGCGGAGCCGGGGACTCCTCGCTCGGGGGGTCGGTCTCCGCGGTGGTGGGCTCGGACGTGCCAGGGGCGGGACGGACCGAGTCGACGTCGTGCTCGCGGCCCTTGGCGACCCGCGACACGATCGTGCCGATGCCCCCGAGGATGCTTCTCCGGGCGGGGCGGACCACCTCCTCTGCGGCCTCGTCGACGGTCTGGGGGCCGGAGTCGTCCACGTGGACGGTTGTGGCCCCTTTTCCGGCCGGTTCGGGGGCCACAACGGTCCGTGCGGACGGTTCGGGCCCCTGGGGCTCGTCCGACTCGCGGCGCGACGGCTCAGGGGCCGCCTCTCGCGCCTCGGGGTCGACCACCTCGAGCGTGACCGGGTCGAGCTCCACGACGTCCACCCGACCGAGGGTCAGCGCGCCGAGCTGCTCGGCGACGCCGCCCTCGCCGCCCGAGACACGCGTGGTGGTGCCGAGGGGGACGGCGAGCGGGGCGCCGTACATCGTCTGGTTCAGGCCGACGTGCCGGCGGCCCTTCGCGTCGAGCCCCTCGAGGGCCCGCGCGAGGCTGCGCGGAGCGAACACCAGGCGGCCGTCACGGAGCAGCCCCCGCCGCGGGTGCACCACGACCTGGCCGATCGCCTCCCACGGGAGACCGCGCCACTCGTGACCGAGCCGGATCCGGACCCCTAGGTCGTCGGCCACCAGCAGCGGCGTGCGCGAGTCGACGAAGGAGGCGAGGTAGTAGCCGGCGATCACGGCGAGCACCCCGAAGATCGCCCAGTCGAGCGGCGCCATGGTCTGGGAGGCGCGCCAGAGGTACGCGATGGCCACCGCCGAGGCGGCGGCCCCGACCAGCGCGGCCACCCCGGCGTGGCGGCGGACCACGACGGGGGTCCCGGCGACCACGGCCTCCTCGGTCGTGCCGGGGACCCGGTCCTCGGTGTCGTCGTGGTGCTCGCGGTCGAACGGCATCGCGCTCACTGCTCCCCCTGGAGGTTGGCGAGGACTTCATCGAGATCGTCGGGCTTGATCAGGACGTCGCGTGCCTTCGAGCCCTCACTCGGGCCCACCACACCACGGCTTTCCAGGATGTCCATCAGGCGACCCGCCTTCGCGAAGCCGACCCTGAGCTTGCGCTGCAGCATCGAGGTGGACCCGAACTGTGTGGACACGACCAGCTCGATCGCCTGGACCACGAGGTCCATGTCGTCGCCGATGTCGTCGTCGAGCTCGCGCTTGCTCTGCTGCGGCGCGGTGACGTCCTCGCGGTAGCTCGGCTCGAGCTGGGCCTTGCAGTGGTTCACGACCTGGTGGATCTCCGCCTCCGTGACCCAGGCACCCTGCACACGGACCGGCTTGCCGGCGCCCATCGGCAGGAACAGCCCGTCACCCTGGCCGACCAGCTTCTCCGCGCCCGGCTGGTCGAGGATGACCCGGGAGTCCGCGAGGGAGGAGGTCGAGAACGCCAGCCGCGAGGGCACGTTGGCCTTGATCAGGCCGGTGACCACGTCCACCGACGGCCGCTGGGTGGCGAGGACCAGGTGGATGCCGGCGGCCCGGGCGAGCTGGGTGATCCGGACGACCGAGTCCTCCACGTCGCGGGGGGCGACCATCATCAGGTCGGCGAGCTCGTCGACCACGACGAGGAGGTAGGGGTACGGCGAGAGCACCCTCTCGCTCCCCGGCGGCACCTGGACCTTGCCGGCCCGGACCGCCTTGTTGAAGTCGTCGACGTGCCGGAAGCCGAACGCCGCGAGGTCGTCGTACCTCATGTCCATCTCGCGCACGACCCACTGGAGCGCCTCGGCGGCCTTCTTCGGCGAGGTGATGATCGGCGTGATCAGGTGCGGGACACCTTCGTAGACGTTGAGCTCCACGCGCTTGGGGTCGACGAGGATCATCCGCACCTCGTCAGGGGTGGAGCGCATCAGGAGCGAGGTGATCATCGAGTTGACGAAGCTCGACTTGCCGGATCCGGTCGCACCGGCGACGAGCAGGTGCGGCATCTTCGCCATGTTCGCGACCACGAAGCCGCCCTCGACGTCCTTGCCGAGCCCGACGATCATCGGGTGGTGGTCGTTGCGGGCGTTGCCCGACCGGAGCACGTCGCCGAGGGAGACGATCTCCTTGTCGACGTTCGGGATCTCGATGCCGATCGCGGACTTGCCGGGGATCGGCGAGAGGATCCGGACGTCCGCCGACGCGACGGCGTAGGCGATGTTCTTGCCGAGCGCGGTGACCTTCTCGACCTTCACCGCCGAGCCGAGCTCGACCTCGTAGCGCGTGACCGTCGGGCCACGGGTGTAGCCGGTCACCTGGGCGTCGATGTCGAACTGCTCGAACACCTCGGTGAGCCGGGCGACCACGTCGTCGGAGGCCTTGGAGCGGGGCTTGTGCGGCGATCCCGGCTTGAGGACGTCGTTGGCAGGCAGGGAGTAGGTGACGTCGCCGGACAGCGACAGCTGCTCGACCCGGGCCGGCAGCGGGGTGTGCGGCGGCGGCTCGAGGTCGCCCTTCTTCTCCCCCGCGACGACGCCCGCCTGGTCCTCCGGGTGCCCGTCGGCTGCGTCGGGCGCGGTGGCGCCCTTGCGGCCACGCCTCTTGAAGGCCCGGTCCTCGAGCACCGGGGTGTCGTAGGGCTTGTCCCCGAGGTCCTCGTCGATGTCGTCGGCCGCCATCGACCCGACCCGGCGCCTCGGGCGGCTGCTCTTGAGCGGCTGGGTCCTCTCGTCGTCGGCCTCGTCGCCCGCCCCGGCCGGCGTCCGGCCGAGGATGCGGTCGCGCAGTGCCGCGAGACGGGTGGGGATCTGGTAGACGGGGGTCGCGGTGACCACGAGCAGGCCGAACAGCGACAGCAGGACCAGCAGCGGCACGACCACGAAGGTGCTGCGCAGCAGGTCCATGAACAGCGAGGCGATGACGAAGCCGATGGCGCCGCCGGCCTGTTGGAGCTCGGCGGTGTCCCCCAGCCGCGGCTCGGGCATGTCGTTGGCGATGTGGATCAGGCCGAGGACGCCGAACAGCAGCGCCGACCAGCCGATGACCTGCCGGCCGGCCGGGCCGTTGCTCTCGGGGTCGCGGAGGTTGCGGACCGCGACGAAGACCAGCAGCAGCGGGACGAACCAGCCGATCAGGCCGACCGAGCCGTTGACCACGGTGCGCGTGAAGTGGCCGATCTCCCCCGGCAGCTGCCACCAGACGGCGGCGGCGACCACGACCGCGAGGCCGATCAGGAACAGTCCCACGCCGTCGCGGCGGTGCTCGGGCTCGAGCTCGCGGGCCGTGTGCCCGATGTGGCGAACCGTCGCGCCGACGGCGTGGGCGATGCCCAGCCATACGGCGGCGATCCCCCTGCCCAAGGCGGAAAACAGCGTGGCAATAGGACCAGGCCCGCTACGGACTGCCCTCGGCGCCGGCCGCTTGCCCTTGGTGGACGAACGGTTCGACGAGGAGGACTTCCGTCGGGTCTGGCTGCCGGACGACCGGGTCTTGGAACTTGTCTTGTTCCGCGACGCCGGTGGGGAAGACGTACGGGTCGCCATGCTGAGCACCCTAGGCGAACGCCCCACCAGTCTCACGCTTCACACGCCGGACAGGCCCGAGCGCTCCCATCACGTGGGCAGGATCGACGAGCCCGCGGCCGCCGTACATAGGGTGGAGGGGTCCAACCGGAGAGGAAAGCACCGTGGAGAGTCTGCACCCCGCCCTTCAGCCCGTCTACGCCGACGTCCTGCGTCGCAACCAGGGCGAGGTGGAGTTCCACCAGGCGGTCAAGGAGGTGCTCGGCAGCCTCGCCCCGGTGGTCGAGAAGCGCCCGGAGTACGTCGAGGCCTCGATCATCGAGCGCATCTGCGAGCCCGAACGGCAGATCATCTTCCGGGTGCCGTGGGTCGACGACACCGGCAACGTGCAGATCAACCGCGGCTTCCGCGTGGAGTTCAACTCCGCCCTCGGCCCCTACAAGGGCGGGCTGCGCTTCCACCCGAGCGTCTACCTCGGGATCGTGAAGTTCCTCGGCTTCGAGCAGATCTTCAAGAACGCCCTGACCGGGATGCCGATCGGCGGCGGCAAGGGCGGCTCGGACTTCGACCCCAAGGGCCGCTCCGACGGGGAGATCATGCGGTTCTGCCAGTCGTTCATGACCGAGCTGTACCGCCACATCGGGGAGTACACCGACGTCCCCGCCGGTGACATCGGCGTCGGCGGCCGCGAGATCGGCTACCTGTTCGGCCAGTACAAGCGGATCACCAACCGCTACGAGGCCGGCGTCCTGACCGGCAAGGGCATCACCTGGGGCGGCTCGCACGCCCGCACCGAGGCCACCGGCTACGGCACGGTGTTCTTCGTCGACGAGATGCTGCGGGCCAAGGGCGAGTCGTTCGACGGCAAGAGGGTCGTCGTGTCCGGGTCCGGCAACGTCGCCATCTACGCCATCCAGAAGGTCCACCAGCTCGGCGGCACGGTCGTCGCCGTCTCCGACTCCTCGGGCTACGTCGTCGACGAGGCGGGCATCGACCTCGACCTGCTCCGCGACGTGAAGGAGGTCCGTCGTGGACGGATCAACGAGTACGCCGACGCCCGGGGCGGGTCGGTCTCCTTCCTCCCCGGCGGCTCCGTCTGGGACGTGCCCTGCCAGGTGGCCCTCCCCTGCGCCACCGAGAACGAGCTGCCCGGCGACGCCGCCAAGGTGCTGATCGGCAACGGCGTCGAAGTCGTCGCCGAGGGCGCGAACATGCCCACCACGCCCGACGCGGTCAGCCTGTTCGCCGAGGCGGGCGTGCTGTTCGCCCCCGGCAAGGCCGCGAACGCGGGTGGTGTCGCCACGAGCGCCCTGGAGATGCAGCAGAACGCCTCCCGCGACTCGTGGAGCTTCGAGCACACCGAGGAGCGCCTCGCCGAGATCATGGCCGGCGTCCACGAGCGCTGCGTCACGACCGCCGAGGAGTACGACGTCCCCGGCGACTACGTGGCGGGCGCGAACATCAGCGGGTTCACCCAGGTCGCCGACGCGATGCTCGCGCTCGGGGTGGTCTGACCGGGTGTGTCCCATGTGCGACCGAGACTGGACCTAACAGGGTTTACCGGATCTGCTGTCCGCGCATCCGGCCCTGACTGCCGTCTGGGTCTTCGCTGCTCCAGAAGTGGATCAGCCAGGGCGCAAGGAACACGATGCCGGCGGACGCAGTACCCCCGGCTATCCAGATGAGCCAGCCCGCCTCCGTGGCCCCACTGATCGCGACCGCCGTTCCGGCCACCGCAGTGATGACGAGCAGCCCCAGGGCTACGGCGATGGCGAAGTACGCGCGGCGCGGTCCGGCACCTCGGGCGGAGGAGCCCGCTCATGCCGCGGACAGGGAACTCGCGGAGGCGCCGCGGTGTGCCCGTGGTAGTCCCCAGCGTTTGGAACGCCGTGCCGGCGAAGTGCTGCGTGAGAAGGTGTGCCATGCCATTGACGAATCCTTGGCTCGCCGGGCCGACTCTCGACCATGATCTGCCGAGGGAACAGTTGGAGGACCGCATCCTCAACCTGTTGTCGACGCAGAACCTGGCTGTGATCGCCACGGTCAACAAGGATGGCACTCCGGTGGCGACCCCGGTCAGGTACTACAGCCTCGGCTTCGAGATCTTCTACACGAGCTGGAACGCGTCCGTGAAGTCCCGCAACCTCCGGCGAGACCCCCGCGTATCTGCCGGAATCGCTGCGCAACTGGTAGGTCAGGCGAGTAGCCGAGGCGCGCAACTGTTCGGGACCGCACGAACCTTGGAGCGCGATGACCCCGAAGCAGAGTCGTACTGGGAGGCGTTCCGGTGGCAGTCCGACCACGCCGAACGCGGCCGCTCGGTACACGAGCCGCCCACGGACCCCCTCACGATCATCACGCCCAGCCGCATCCTGTACACCGAGCACTGGTTACGCCGATCCGGTTATCGCCCTCGCCAGACCTGGCGACCACTCTGAACCGTCGACCGGATCTGCCGCTGAGTGCCAAGACTGGCGGTTGGAGCTCGTCCAAAGAGCACGTGTATCACCCCGGTGGACGTTCACTGCTCATCGGCACGACATGGTTTCACTCTCCGCTATGGCAGACGATCGGTTCGGCAGGGCCGCGCTCTTCTTTCTCGACGCTGGTGTCCTGACCGCCCTCCCCATGTTCCGCGCCCTTGCGCGGCCGGGCTGTGGACGCCACAATTGTGTACATGACCATCGAGCCCCTTCGCGACGTCCGCAACCATTTCAGCGACGTCATCGACCGCGTCGAGCACGAGCACGAGCGCGTCACGGTCACCCGCAACGGACGCCCGGTCGCCGTCATTCTCAGCCCCGAGGACCTCGCCGAACTCGAGGAAACCCTCGCGGTCCTCAGCGACCCACAGGCCCTCGCCGACATTCGTGAGGCCGACGCAGCATATGCCGCCGGTGACGTCGTGCGCGGAGTCGATGCCGTCCGCACCCTGCGCCCGTGACCGCAGCCTCCTACGAACTGGTCCTTACCCCACCCGCCATCGGAGCCGTCCAGTCAGGACTGCCCGAGGGCATCGCGGCGGCAGTCATTGAGTTCCTGACCGGAGCCCTGGTCGAGAACCCGCAGCGGGTCGGTAAGCAGCTGCGCGGAGATCTCGCCGGCATCCACTCCGCGCGCCGCGGCACCTACCGCGTCCTGTACCGAATCAACGAGGCGCAGCGTGAAGTCGTCGTCCTCCGCATCGAACACAGGCGAGACGCATACCGAAACGGATGACCGCTCAGGCCGCTGTTCGTGCCGCAGTCCCCTCCTGCGCGACCGGGGATCAGTCGTCATAGCAAGGCCAACTCTCGACCGAGGCCGAGATTGCTGACTCCAGACTGCAGCGCAGTCAGGGAAGGGCACCAGAGACAAGGTCCGGACCCCGGGTCGAACGCAGGGAATCCGGACCGGCCGGCGGGAACCAACCGGATCTGGCGCGTTCCGCGCGGCTACGCAACCTCTCAACGGCGCGTGGCCACCAGGAGCGCCGCCGCGACAACAACGAGGACGACACCGGGCAAGAAGAGCAACGCGCCGGGTCCGGGCGTGACCATCAGCAGCAGTCCGAGTCCGATGAGGACTACACCGAGACCGGCGCGGCCCCGATCGCGCACGTGGTCAGCTGTCGCAGGTCCGGCACTGACCACGTCGTTCGGTCTGGGCGCGGCCGGCGGACGCGTTCCATGACCGGTTGCCGGTGTGAGGTCGGTCTCGGCTCCCGCCTGACGGGGGACGTTCGCTCGGCGCCTCGGGACCAAAGTCCCTTCAGGACAAGCGGAAACCTCTCGTTGGATGGCGGTGAACCCCGGCGCGCTGCCGCGTGCCCTGAGCTCCGAGAGGACCCCGTCGTGGACGTCGTCGACATCGCCCGGTGGCAGTTCGGGATCATCACCGTCTACCACTTCTTGTTCGTCCCGATCACGATCGGCCTCTCGGCGATCGTCGCGGCGTTCGAGACGATGTGGGTCCGCGGGGGCAACCCGCACTACCTGCGACTGGCCAAGTTCTTCGGCAAGCTCTTCCTGATCAACTTCGCGCTCGGCGTGGTCACCGGCATCGTGCAGGAGTTCCAGTTCGGCATGAACTGGAGCGACTACTCGCGCTTCGTCGGCGACATCTTCGGGGCGCCGCTGGCCATCGAGGGCCTGCTCGCCTTCTTCCTGGAGTCGACCTTCCTGGGCCTGTGGATCTTCGGCTGGGACAAGCTGCCGCGCGGCCTGCACGCAGCGACGATGTGGATGGTGCACATCGGCACGCTGCTGTCGGCGTACTTCATCCTCGCCGCCAACTCCTGGATGCAGCACCCCGTCGGCTACGCGTTCAACCCCGAGACGGGGCGTGCCGAGCTCACCGACTTCTGGGCCGTCATGTTCAACAAGGTCCAGATGGTCACCTTCCCGCACACGGTCACCGCGGCGTACATGACCGGAGGTGCGTTCGTCCTCGGCGTGGCGATGTGGCTGATGACGCGCCGCAGCACGCCCGAGGCGGACCGCCCGCTCTACCGCAAGGCGGTGCGGATCGGCGCCGTGGTGACCCTGGTGGGTGCCCTCGGCGTGACGGTCAGCGGCGACCTCCAGGGCAAGGTGATGACCGAGGTGCAGCCGATGAAGATGGCGGCCGCCGAGGCGCTCTACGAGACCGAGCAGCCGGCCGACTTCTCGATCTTCACGATCGGCTCCCTCGACGGGGAGGAGGAGGTCTTCTCGGTCAAGATCCCCAACCTGCTGTCGTTCCTGGCCCACAACAACCTCACGGGCGAGGTGCAGGGGATCAACGAGCTGCGCGCGGAGTACCGCGAGACCTACGGGCAGGACCCAGGAGCGAAGTACTACTCCCCCGGCGACTACACGCCGATCATCCCGGTCACCTACTGGACCTTCCGGATCATGATCGGCCTGGGTGCCGTCGCCGCGGCCGGCGCACTGGCCTTCCTCTGGGCGACCAGGCGGGAGCGGATCCCACGGGGACGCGCCTGGGTGTGGCTCGCGGTCTCGATGCCGCTGCTGCCGGTGGCCGCGAACTCCTTCGGCTGGATCTTCACCGAGATGGGGCGCCAGCCGTGGGCGGTCTTCGGCCTGATGACCACCGAGCTGGCGGTCTCCCCCGGCGTGAGCGTGGCGGAGGCGTGGACGTCGATCCTCACGCTGACCCTGATCTACGCGGTGCTCATGGTTGTCGAGGTGGGCCTGATGCTGCACTTCATCCGCAAGGGGGCCGACCCGTTCGAGGAGCCGCCCTCCCCCAAGCTCGGCGAGCACTCCGACGAGCCGCTGACCTTCGCCTACTGACCGCGACGAGACCTGGAGAACAGAGCAATGGAACTGACCACCGTCTGGTTCATCCTCATCGCGGTGCTGTGGATCGGCTACTTCGTGCTCGAGGGCTTCGACTTCGGCGTCGGCATCCTGCTGCCGTTCCTGGCCCGCAACGACACCGAGCGCCGAGTCATGATCAACACCATCGGACCGGTATGGGACGGCAACGAGGTCTGGGTCCTCGTCGCGGGCGGCGCCACGTTCGCGGCGTTTCCCGAGTGGTACGCCACGCTGTTCAGCGGGTTCTACCTGCCGCTGCTGCTGATCCTCCTCGCGCTGATCGTGCGCGGCGTGGCCTTCGAGTACCGCCACAAGCACGACCGGGCGTCGTGGCGTGGCCGGTGGGACAAGGCGATCTTCTGGGGCTCGCTGCTGCCCGCGGTGCTGTGGGGCGTGGCGTTCGCCAACATCGTCCGCGGGGTGCCCATCGACGAGAACAAGGAGTACGTCGGCGGCTTCTTCGACCTGCTGGGCCCCTACGCCCTGCTGGGGGGTCTCACGACGCTGGGCCTGTTCCTGACCCACGGCGCGGTGTTCGTCGCGCTGAAGACCGACGGGGACATCCGGCACCGGGCGCGCGACCTCGGCCTCGTCCTGGGCCTGGCCACCGCCGCCCTCGCCGTCGTCTTCCTGGTGTGGACACAGGCCATCACCGGCAGCCTCTGGTCCTCGGCGCTGTTCGTCGGGGCGGCCCTGGCGCTGCTCGGTGGGCTGTTCGCCACCTGGAAGGTCCGCGAGGGCTGGGCGTTCGTGGGGACCTTCGCCGCCATCGGTCTGGCCGTGGCCGGGCTGTTCGTGGCGCTGTTCCCCGACGTGATGCCCTCCTCGCTGGACCCTGCCTGGTCGCTCACCACCACGAACGCCGCCGCGACCGACTACACGCTGACGATCATGACCTGGGTTGCGGTGATCTTCACCCCGCTGGTGCTGATGTACCAGGGCTGGACCTACTGGGTCTTCCGCAAGCGCATCTCCGTGCACCACATCCCGGCGGAGGCGGCCGCCACACCGCCCACCGCCGGGCAGCCGACGCGATGAAGCCCCTCGACCCGCGTCTGCTGCCCCACCTGACACCGGCCAGGCTCCCCCTGGCCGGTGTCGTCGTGGCGGGGGCGCTGCAGGGGCTGCTGCTCGTGGCCCAGGCGTTCGCGGTCGCCGCGCTGATCACCTCGCTGTTCTCCGGGGCCCGCACCGGCTCGTGGGACGCGACGGTCGCCTCCGCCACCGCGTTCGGGCTGGTCACCCTCGGCCGCGCCGCGACGTCCTGGCTGGTCGACGTACTCTCCGCACGCGCGTCCGCCAGGGTGACCACCACCCTGCGTCGCCGGCTCCTCGCCGCGGCGCTGGACCTGGGACCTGCCGCCGCCCGGCGTCGCACCGGTGAGGTCGCGCTGCTGGCGACCAGGGGGGTGGCCGCGGTGGACCCGTACCTCACGCGCTACCTGCCCGCGCTCGTCCTGGCCGCCGTGCTGCCCCCGGTGACGGTCGTGGCCATCGCGACGCAGGACCTGCTCAGCGCCGGCATCGTCGTCGCGACGCTGCCGCTGGTGCCGGTCTTCGCCGTCCTCGTCGGGATGGCCACCCGGGACCGCGCGGACCGGCAGTGGCGCTCCCTCACAGCGCTCTCGGGGCACTTCGTCGACGTGACGAAAGGCCTGCCCACGCTGGTCGCCCACCGCCGCGCGAAGGCCCAGTCGGCCTCGATCCGCGCGGTCACCGACCGCTACCGCCGGGCAACGAACGAGACCCTGAAGCTGGCCTTCGCCTCCTCCGCGGTCCTCGAGCTCGTGGCGACCATCTCGGTCGCCCTGGTGGCCGTCGTCGTGGGCCTGCGGCTGTCCGGGGGCTCGCTGGACCTGGGTACGGCGCTGGTGGTACTGCTGCTCGCGCCGGAGGCCTACTGGCCGCTGCGCCGGGTAGGAGCGGAGTTCCACGCCGCGGCCGAGGGCACCGCGACCTTCGAGGCCGCCGACGAGATCCTGAGCGGCGCGAGGGCCGCGGAGGCGTCGGACACCGTGGACCGGTCCGGGCCGGAGCCGCTGGGTTCGGCTCCCACCCCCGCGGGGCCGATCGAGCTGCGCGGCCTCACCGTCGGCTACCCCGACCGGACCGACCCGGTGCTGGAGGGTCTGCGCGCGGTGGTCCCGGCCCGGGGCGTGACCGCCGTCGTCGGGCCCTCGGGGTCGGGCAAGTCCACCCTGCTGGCCGCGTTGACGGGCCAGGTCGAGATCGGTGCCGGGTCGGTCGTGGTCGGTGGGGCCACGGTCGACCCGGCATCGATCACCTGGCGCCGAGGCATCGCCTGGGCACCGCAGCGCCCGTGGCTGTCCACCGGGACCGTCGCCGAGAACGTCCGGGTCGCCCGGCCCGACGCCTCCGACCTCGAGGTCTGGTCCGCTCTGGAGCGGGTCGGGCTCGCCGAGGTCGTCGCCGCCCTCCCCGAGGGTCTCCACGACCTGCTCGGCGAGGACGGGGCTGGTCTCTCCGCCGGCGAGCGGGCCCGGCTGGCGCTCGCCCGGGTGGTCCTCGCCGACCGCCCGCTCGTCCTGCTCGACGAGCCGACCGCCCACCTCGACCCCCTGACGGAGTCGGTCATCGCCGACACGGTGGCCTGGCTCGGCGAGCGCCGCTGTGTCGTCGTCGTGGCGCACCGCCCCGCTCTCGTGGCGTTGGCCGACCACGTCATCGAGGTGCCGCTGCGGTCGGTGCCGACGCAGCGCGCCCTGCCACCGGCCCCGGGCGGCTCCGCAGGCCCCTCGGCTTCGCCCGCCGCACCCCCGGCCGTCTCCGTCCCCGTCTCCGTCCCCCCGTCGCGGGCCCGCGCCCGGCTCCTCCTGGGGTCCACGCTGGGTGCGCTGGCGGCCGCCTCCGGGGTCGCGCTCACCGCCACTGCCGGGTGGCTGATCGCCCGCGCCGCCGAGCACCCGCCGGTCCTCATGCTGATGGTGGCGATCGTCGGAGTCCGCACCTTCGGCCTCGCGCGCCCGGCCCTGCGCTACGCCGAGCGGCTGGTCTCCCACGACGTGGCGCTGCGGCTGCTCGCCGAGCGGCGGGCCCAGGTCTACGACGTGCTGGTGCCCCTCGTGCCGGGCCGGCTCGGGCGTCGGCGAGGCGACCTGCTCGCCTCCGTGGTGGATGACGTCGACTCCCTCGTCGACCGGCACCTGCGCGTGCGCGCCCCGCTGGCGACGTACTCCGCCGTCTCGGTGCTCGCAACGCTCTTCGCCGCGTGGGTGCTGCCGACGGCGGGGCTGGTCGTGGGCGCGGTGCTGATCGCGGGCGGCGGGCTCGCCCACGCCGTCAGCCGCGCCGGCGTCGCCCGCGCCGAGGAGAGGTACGTCGACGGGCGGGCCCGTCTGTCCGCCGTGGTCGTGCAGACCCTCCAGGGCGCCGCGGACCTCGTCATGTGGCAGGCCGCACGCCCCGCGTTGGACCACGTCGACCGGGTCTCGGCCGTCCTCACGTCGGCTGCGGGCCGGTCCGCCCGGGCGGTGGCGACGGGGCGCGCCCTCGCGCTGCTGGTCGGCGGCCTCGGCGTGCCGCTCGTCGCGACCGTCGGCGGCCCGGCGCTCGCGGCAGGTGAGGTGTCCGCGCCCATGCTCGCCCTGCTCGTCCTGCTGCCCCTCGCGCTGCTCGAGGTGGTCAGCCCGCTCGCCGACGCGGGCGCCGTCCAGGTGCGGGTGGCCGCTGCGGACCGCCGGCTGGCCGAGCTCGCCGCGACCGAGCCGGCGGTCACCGACCCGGCCGTCCCCGCGGCGCGGCCTCGGGTCGGCATCCGTCCGGTTCTCGCCCTCGACGGCGTCGCCGCGGGCTGGGCCACGGCCCCCGCCTTCGGCCCCCTCGACCTCGACCTCGCCCCCGGCGACAGGGTCGGAGTCGTCGGCCCTTCGGGCAGCGGCAAGTCCACCCTCGCCGCCGTGCTCGTTCGCTTCCTCGACCCGAGCACGGGCGGCTACCGGGTGGGCGGGGTCGCCGCCCCGGCGCTGCAGCTCGACGACCTCCGCGGCGTCGTGGGGCTCGTCGATGACGACCCCCACGTGTTCTCGTCCACGGTGCTGGAGAACATCCGGCTCGCCCGGCCCGGCGCCTCCGAGGCCGACGTCGAGCAGGCCCTGCGCGCGGTGCGCCTCGGGCCCTGGCTCGAGGGACTCCCCTCGGGCCTCCACACGCTCGTCGGCGACGGGCACGCCCAGGTCTCAGGGGGCGAGCGGGCCCGGATCGGCATGGCGCGTGCCGTGCTCGCCGACCTCCCCGTCCTGGTCCTCGACGAGCCGACGGCGCACCTCGACGCGACGACCGCCCAGGCGGTGGCCGCCGACCTCCTCGACGCGACCTCCGGGCGCAGCGTCGTGTGGATCACCCACGGCGAGGCCGGGCTCGACCGCGTGGACCGGGTGCTCGACCTCGGCGCGCCCCGGTCGGCTGCGCTCCGAGAGGCGTCGGGACAGCCCGGGACCGTTCAGGCGGGGGCGATGCGCTCCGCGAGCCAGCTCAGCGCGAGGGGGTAGCGGTAGTCGATCCCGCCGTGACCGGCGTCGAACAGCTCGAGGTGCACCCGCTCCTCCGGCACGCCGGCCCGCAGGACCTCCGCGTGGAAGGCCTGCGCGCCGACGTCGAGGTACCACTCGTCCTTCGTGCCCGCGTCGATCCACACCGCTCGCAGCGACCGCACGGCCTCGGCGTGGACGTCGACCATGCGGACCGGGTCCAGGTCGAGCCACCGCTGCCACACCTCGGGCAGGAGCCGGCCGGTGACGGGGTCGAAGGGCAGCCGGGGCGTCCCGTCGGGGTCGGCGGAGAAGCAGGCGCTGACCCCCAGCATCATGAGCAGCAGCTGGTCGGCCTCCTTGGTGAAGGCGGTGCGCGTCGAGAAGTCCTCCCACCAACGGTCGATGCGACCGTCGTACTCCCTCAGCGCCCGCACGACCTGCGGGAACTCCGGGACGTAGCAGTACTCGTAGAGCGCGTCGCCGGCGTGCGTGGCGAGCGCCCCGAAGAGGTCCGGGCGGAGCATCGGCGTGATCATCGCCCCGAAACCGCCACTGGACTTGCCGCTGATCGCGCGGTGCTCGGGCCGCGCCAGGGTGCGGTAACGCTCGTCGACGAACGGCACGACCTCGTCGCAGAGGTAGGAGTGGTAGGCCCCGGTGCCCGGCGAGTCGACGAACTGGCTGCCGCCGTAGGAGGTCCAGGCGTCGACGTACACCAAGATGGTGGGCGGCGCCTCGCCGGAGGCGAACACCGCGTCGGCGGTCTCGGGGAACGGTTGCCGGAACGGCGTCCGGTTGCGCCACATGGCCAGGTGACCGGTGTAGCCCTGGATGACGTACACCGTGGCGTAGCGACGGTCCGGCTCGTCGTCGTACCCCGGCGGCACGTAGACCCACACCGGTCTCTCGTGCGGGTCGCCGAGCGGGTTGCCGCGCAGCAGGCGGCTGTCGATCACGTGCTCGTCGAGGCGACCGGCCAGGTCGGCGGACCAGGGCAACATCCGCCCACCCTAGTCAGCGCGGGCTGACCGGCCCAGGCCTCAGCGCCGATCTCAGCCCCGGGATGCGCGGAGGTACTGCTTGGGCCAGTCGACGCCCTCGCCGACGACCACGCCGAGCTCGTGGGCGGCCTCCAGCGGCCAGTGCGGGTTGCGCAGCATCGCCCGGGCGAGGAGGACGACGTCTGCCGACCCGTCCGCGAGGATCCCCTCGGCCTGCTTCGCGTCGGTGATCAGCCCCACCGCGCCGGCCGGCACTCCCGCCTCCTGGCGCACCCGCCGGGCGAAGCGGACCTGGTAGGCCGGCTCGACGGGGATGTCGGCGTGGGCGTTCCCGCCACTGGAGACGTCGACCAGGTCGACCCCTGCGTCCTTCAGCAGGCAGGCCAGCGCCACGGAGTCGTCGTCGCTCCAGCCTCCGTCGACCCAGTCGGTGGCGGAGATGCGCACGAGCAGCGGTGTGGAGGCGGGTACGGCGTCGCGCACGGCAGCGACCACCCGCATCAGGAGGCGGACCCGGTTGTCGAAGGAGCCGCCGTACTCGTCCTCACGCCTGTTCGACAGCGGCGAGAGGAACTCGTGCAGCAGGTAGCCATGGGCGGCGTGGATCTCCAGGAGGTCGAAGCCGGCGGCAGTCGCGCGGCGAGCGCCGTGGGCGAAGTCCTCGACCACCTGGTCGATGTCCTCGGTCGTCAACGGTCGCGGCGCGGGCAGTCCGGGGTAGCCCACCGGCGACGGGCCGACCGGCTCCCAGCCGCCCTCCTCGAAGGGGACCCAGCCGCGGCCCTCGAACGGCGCACGGGTCGAGCCCTTCCGCCCCGCGTGCGCGAGCTGCATGCCCGCGACCGCGCCCTGCGCGTGCACGAACTCGACGATCCGGGACCAGGCGTGCTGCTGCTCGTGGTTCCAGATCCCGGCGTCGGCCGGGGAGATCCGGCCCTCGGGGGAGACCGCGGACGCCTCGGTGAGCACGACGCCGGCGCCGCCGCGTGCCAGTGAGCCGAGGTGGACGAGGTGCCAGTCGGTCGGGACGCCGTCGACCGCGGAGTACTGGCACATCGGCGCGACCCACACCCGGTTGCGGATCTCGACGTCGCGGAGGGTGATCGGGGTGAAGAGCCGGCTCATGAACGGCCCAACGTCCGGGACAGTTCCGACATTCCGAACCCGCCGGCCTGACTGGATGTGCCCATCTTGCGGGCACCGCTCATGGTCACCGCGGGTCATGCCGGTCCGCCGGAGCTACGAGGTGCTCCGGCGGGCCAGGTCCCGCTCACGCCTCGAGCACGACCGGCACGATCATCGGCCGTCGACGGTGCTTGCTGCTGACCCACTTGCCCACGACGCGACGGATCGTCTGCTGCAGCTGGTAGTTGTCGTCGACGCCCTCGCCCATCGCCCGGTCGAGCGCGGCGATCACCGACGGTACGATCTCGTCGAAGGTGTACTCCCCCTCGATGAAGCCGCGGGCGTGGATCTCCGGGCCGGCGGAGACCTTGCCGGTCACCGAGTCGACCACGACGATCACGGAGATGAAGCCCTCCTCACCGAGGATGCGTCGGTCCTTGAGCTCGGACTCGGTCAGGTCGCCGACCGAGGAGCCGTCGACGAACACGTAGCCGACGTCGACCTTGCCCGCGACCTTGGCGGTGCCGTCGACGAGGTCGACGACCACGCCGTCCTCGGCGAGCACGGTGTTCGGCACCCCGGTCTGCTTGGCGAGCTCGGCGTTCGCCCGCATGTGCCGGATCTCGCCGTGGATCGGCAGCACGTTGCTCGGCTTGACGATGTTGTAGCAGTAGAGCAGCTCACCTGCGGAAGCGTGGCCGGAGACGTGCACGAGTGCGTTCCCCTTGTGGACCACGTTCGCGCCCCATCGGGACAGGCCGTTGATCACGCGGTAGATGGCGTTCTCGTTGCCGGGGATCAACGACGAGGCGAGGACGACGGTGTCGCCCTCCTCGATGTGCACGAAGTGGTGGTTGCGCTGCGCGATTCGTGACAGCGCCGACAGCGGCTCTCCCTGCGACCCGGTCGAGATCAGCACGACCTTCTCCGGCGGCAGGTCCGCGGCCTCCTTGGCGTCGACCAGGGTGTGCGGGGGTACGTCGAGGTAGCCGAGGTCGCGCGCGACGCCCATGTTGCGCACCATCGAGCGGCCGACGTAGGCGACCTTGCGGCCGTGAGCGACCGCGGCGTCCATCACCTGCTGGACCCGGTGCACGTGGGAGGCGAAGCAGGCGACGATCACCCGCTGCTTGCTCTGGTGGAACACCCGGTCGAGCACCGGCGCGATGTCGCGCTCGGAGGTCGTGAAGCCGGGCACCTCGGCGTTGGTGGAGTCGACCATGAACAGGTCCACACCTTCCTCACCGAGACGCGCGAACGCACGCAGGTCGGTGATCCGGCCGTCGAGGGGCACCTGGTCCATCTTGAAGTCGCCGGTGTGCAGGACCAGCCCGGCGCCGGTGCGGACCGCGATCGCGAGGCCGTCGGGGATCGAGTGGTTGACCGCGACGAACTCGAGCTCGAACGGGCCGAAGGTGAGCTTGTCGCCCTCCTTCACCACGTGCTGCACGGTCTCCCTCAGCCGGTGCTCGCGCAGCTTGCCGGACACGAACCCGAGGGTCAGCTGCGAGCCGACGAGCGGGATGTCACCGCGCTCGCGCAGGAGGTACGGCACCGCACCCACGTGGTCCTCGTGCCCGTGGGTGAGCACCAGCGCCTCGACCTCGTCCAGGCGGTCCCGGATCGGCTCGAAGTCGGGCAGGATCAGGTCGACGCCCGGGTGGTTCTCCTCCGGGAACAGCACTCCGCAGTCCACGATCAGCAGGCGACCGTCGTACTCGAAGACCGTCATGTTCCGGCCGATCTCACCCAGCCCGCCCAGGGGGATGATCCGCAGGCCGCGCTCGGCCAGGGGACCTGGGGCGGTCAGCTCGGGATGGGGGTGGCTCATGCGGTGCCCTTAAATGTTACGTGTCAGTTGTCGAGAAGTCCGGCGTCCGCCAGCGCGTCGCGCAGATGGGCGACGAGGTCGTCGTCCGCGGCGACCAGGGGAAGCCTCATGTGGCGGTTGTCGAGCACGCCGAGCAGCTGCATCGCGGCCTTGGCCATCATCGCGCCGGGGGCGCGGCCCATGACCGCGTCGACGAGCGGGACGAGCCGCTGGTAGATGCGCAGCGCCTCCGCGACGTCGCCGGCCTCCACGGCGCGCACCATGGCGGCGTACTCGTCCCCGGCGACGTGACCGACCACCGACACCAGCCCGCACCCGCCATGGGTCAGCCAGCCGAGGTTCAGCACGTCGTCACCGGAGTAGAACGCCAGCCCGGTGGCCTGCATGATCCGCACGCCACGGGCGAGGTCGCCGACGGCGTCCTTCACCGCGACGATGCGCTCGTGCTCGGCGAGGCGGGAGAAGGTGTCCTCGGCGATCACGGTCGCCGTGCGGCCCGGGATGTCGTAGAGCATCACCGGCAGGTCGGTGGCGCTCGCGACGGCCTCGAAGTGCGCGGCGACGCCGCCCTGGGTGGGCTTGCTGTAGTAGGGCGTGACGACGAGGGCGCCGTCCGCGCCGACCTTGGCGGCCTGCTCGGCCAGCTCGACCGAGTGCGCCGTGTCGTTGGTGCCCACCCCGGCGACGACCTTCAGCCGCCCGGCGGACGCGTCGATCACCGCCCGCAGGAGCTCCCCCGCCTCGGCGGTCGTGGTGGTCGGCGACTCGCCGGTGGTGCCGGAGACGACGACACCGTCGTGACCGTGCTCGGCGAGGTGGTTCGCCACCCGGCCGGCCGCCTCGAGGTCGACCGAGCCGTCGTCGGTGAAGGGGGTGACCATCGCGGTCAGGACCCGTCCGAAGGGCGCAGGTGCGAGGGGGCTGGAGCTCATGGGGTCAGGTTATCGGTTACGGGTGGTGTCGCGGCGCTGCGGGCGCCCCGCGCGCACGGCGTCGCCGGTCAGCGGCGCTCGAGCCAGACGAAGTCGTAGCCGTTGTGGGGCTCCCGGCGGGTCTCTCGCCACTCGGCCCGGTCGAACGCCGGGTAGAACGTGTCCCCGTCGGGGCTCTGGTGGACCTCGGTGAGGACCTGTACGTCGGCCAGCGGCATCGCCGCCTCGTAGACCTGCGCGCCGCCCATCACCATCACCTGCTCGGCGCCCGTGCTCGCCAGGGCCTCCTCGAGGCTGCGCACGACGGTGACCCCCTCGGCGGTCCAGGCGGGGTCGCGGGTGACCACGACGTTCGTGCGGTTCGGCAGGGGTCGGCCGATGCTGTCGAAGGTCACCCGCCCCATCACGACGGTGTGGCCCGTGGTCACCTCGCGGAAGTGCCTCAGGTCCTCGGGGAGGCGCCAGGGGATGTCGCCGCCCCGGCCGATCACGCCGTTGTCCGCGACGGCTGCCACCAGGACGACCCGCGGGCGCGTCGTACCTCCTGAGGGCGTCGTACGGCCGTCGTCGGGCCCAGGGGTGGCTGCGTCGTCGGCGACGGTCATACCGCGATCGGGGCCTTGATGCCCGGGTGCGGGTCGTAGCCCTCGACGGTGATGTGCTCGAGCTCGAAGGCGTCGATCTCCGTCACGCTCGGGTCGAGCCGAAGCGTGGGCAGCGGCCGGGGCTCGCGGGTCAGCTGGAGGCGGGCCTGGTCGAGGTGGTTGCTGTAGAGGTGTGCGTCGCCGAGGGTGTGGACGAAGTCGCCGACCTCGAGACCGGTCACCTGCGCGACCATGTGGGTCAGCAGCGCGTAGGAGGCGATGTTGAACGGCACGCCCAGGAAGACGTCGGCGGAACGCTGGTACAGCTGGCAGCTGAGCCGGGCCGGCCCGCCGTCGGCCGACGGGGCGACGTAGAACTGGAAGAACGCGTGGCACGGCGCGAGCGCCATCTGCGGGATGTCCGCGACGTTCCAGGCCGAGACGATGTGCCGGCGCGAGCTCGGGTCCACCTGGAGCTGCTCGAGGACCTGCGCGACCTGGTCGACGTGACGGCCGTCGGGCGTCGGCCAGGAGCGCCACTGGTAGCCGTAGACGGGACCGAGGTCGCCGTTCTCGTCGGCCCACTCGTCCCAGATGGTGACCCCGCGGTCCTGGAGCCACTTCACGTTGGTGTCGCCGCGGAGGAACCACAGGAGCTCGGCGAAGACCGACCGCGTGTGCACCTTCTTGGTGGTGACCAGGGGGAAGCCCTCGCGGAGGTCGAAACGCATCTGGTGGCCGAACACGGACCGGGTGCCGGTGCCGGTGCGGTCACCCTTCTCCACGCCCTCGTCGAGGATACGCTGGAGGAGGTCGAGGTACTGCTGCACGCGGTCAAGGTAGCACCGCGGCGGGCATGTTCTGCGGCGGTCCGGGCTCTGTCCGCCGCCGCGCCGGATGTGGCAGGGTCGGTCCATGGCGACCTACTTCGACGTCCACCCGGTGGACCCTCAGCCCCGCTCGATCGCCCAGGTGGTGCGGCTGATGGAGGACGGTGGCGTGGTGGCCTACCCGACCGACTCCGGCTACGCGCTCGGCTGCCGGATGGGGAACCTCGACGGCCTCTCCCGGATGCGGCAGATCCGGGGACTGGACGACAAGCACCACTTCACGCTGCTGTGCAAGGACTTCTCGCAGCTAGGGCAGCTCGTGCACATCCCCAACAGCGTGTTCCGGGCGGTCAAGGCGGCCACCCCGGGGTGCTACACCTTCATCCTGCCCGCGACCTCGGAGGTCCCCCGCAGGCTGCTGCACCCGAAGAAGCGTTCGGTCGGTGTGCGCATCCCCGACCACCGGGTCGCCCAGGCGCTCCTGGCCGAGGTCGGTGAGCCGATCGTCACCACCACCCTCATGCTCCCCGGGGACACCGAGCCGATGACCGACGGCTGGGAGGTCAAGGAGCGCCTCGACCACCAGGTGGACGCCGTCGTCGACTCCGGTGACGCCGGCCGGGAGCCCACGACGGTCGTCGACTTCTCCTCCGGGACGCCGGAGGTGGTCCGCCGCGGCGCCGGCGACCCGGCTCCCTTCGAGTAGCTGCGCATGAGGCCGGAACAGGTCTCTCGACCTGTCCTGGTGGGATCCACCCGTCAGCCTCTGGGACTCGTCCGAACCGGTGCGGTCTGTCGGGCACCGGTCGGCCGAGCCTTCGGGGCTCCCTCATCCGTCAGGTGGTCGAGCATCTCCAGTGCCCACACGACGAGGATCGCCCCCATGAACACGGCGAGCAGTACCTCTGCGACCGCAGCCTCGGAGTACATCAGCGCGAGCAGGCCGATGATGAACGCGACGGCTGCGACCACCTCCTCCATCCTCGCGGGGCGGTCGAGCAGGTCACCCTTGCTCTGAACCAGGAAGGCGGCAGTGCCGAGCACCAGGCCGACGAAAGCCAGCCCTCCGAGGTCCCCGATCGCCGTCGGCAGGTCACCGGTGGCGAGGTACATCGCGTACGGCACACCTACGGCGAGCACGAGAAGGGTGGCGAAGAGATCTCGTAGTCGGAACCTCATGGAACTCACCTCCCTTCCCCACCGATTCCAGCATCCTCCGGCCCATTACGGAACCGTCAGGGACGAAAGGCCTCGCGGCACGCGGGCGAGGTCGAGGGGTCCCCGCTGAGACCGTGACGCCTCGTGCCGCGGGACGTCCGGCACTGGTCCCCACCTGGTCGCAGGAGCAGGCTGGCGGATGAGGAAGGAGGTGTCACTCCATGACGAAGTTGACGCTGCGTGACTGGGTCGGAACCGGTCTCGTGCTGGCCATCGCCGTGGCGTACGTCGGGTTCCTGGTCAACGGGTCGATGCCGTGGATCGAGGACGCGCGCGGCATGGCTGCCGCGGGCCTGCTCATCGGCGCACTCGCGTTCGTGGTGATCCGGACCGGGGACGAGCTCGACTCGGCGGGCAAGGCCGAGACAGGCCTGGCTCTGGGCTCGCTGCTGCTCGGCGTGCTGGCGATCGCCGTGGCCGGGTCGACCGGTGCCGAGGTCGTCCTCGCGATCTTCATGCTGTCGATCCTGGCCGTGTGGGTCGTCGAGGTCGTCGACCACGCCGGCCTCACCCACTGGCACGACCGACCCGGCATGACGAGCGCCTGAAGCCGACCGAGAGACGCCCGGCGAGGACCCCCGCCGGGCGTCCTGCTTCGCCGGCTGTCTGCACGGGCGCCGGGTCGGCCGGCTCTGGTCTGCACAGGCGCCGGGTCGGCGGTCAGGCGTCGTAGTCGAGAACCACGCGGTCGGAGGTGGGATGGGACTGGCAGGTGAGGACGTACCCCCGCTCGACCTCGTCGGGCTCCAGCGCGTAGTTCGTCTCCATCGACACCGACCCCTCGAGCACCTTCGCCCGGCACGTCCCGCACACGCCGCCCTTGCACGCGAACGGCGCGTCGGGGCGTACGGCTAGCGCGGCCTCGAGCACCGGCGGCCCGTCGGGCGGCAGCGGGAAGGACGAGCGCCGGCCGTCGAGCGAGATCGTCACCTCCGCTCCCCCGGGTGCCGCCACGGCGGAAGCAGGGGTACGACGAGGGGCCGACCCTGGCTCGACGTGGAACACCTCGGCGTGGATCGACCGCTTCGACACCCCCTCGGCGACGAGCAGCTTCCTCAGCGTCGCGACCATGTCGTAGGGCCCGCACAGGAACCACTCGTCGACGTCTGACGGCGGGACGAGCGTGTCGAGCAGCCGCTGCATCCGCGGCACGTCGAGCCGGCCGGAGAACAGCTCCACCTCCTGCGGCTCCCGAGACAGGACGTGGATCAGCCGGAACCGGTCGGGGTACCTGTCCTTGAGGTCCTCCACCTCGTCGAGGAACATCACCGTCGCGTGGGTCCGGTTGGCGTAGATCAGCGTGACCCGCGACCGCGGCTCGACGGCCAGCGTGGTCGCCGCGAGCGACAGGACCGGCGTGATGCCCGAGCCCGCGGCGACGAGGACGTAGCTCCTCTCCCGGGCCGGGTCGAGCTCGGTGAAGAACCGACCGGTCGGGGTCATCACGTCGAGGACGTCACCGACCTGCAGCTGGTCGAGGGCGTGCTCGGAGAAGGCACCTCCGGGCAGCCGCTTCACGCCGATCCGCAGCACGCCGGAGCCGGCCGGCGAGCAGATCGAGTAGTTGCGGCGGACGTCGTCGCCGGCCAGCGTCGTCCGGATGGTCAGGTGCTGGCCCTGGGTGAAGTCGTAGTCGTCGCGCAGGTCCTCGGGCACGTCGAAGGTGATCGCCACCGCGTCGTCGGTCAGGGGCTCGATCGCGGCGACCGTGAGGGGGTGGAACACCGCGTGGCTGCTGCTCACGTGCTGGCTCCCTAGATGCTCTTGAAGTGGTCGAACGGCTCCCGGCAGACGTTGCAGACCCACAGCGACTTGCACGCCGTGGACCCGAAGCGGCTCAGCTCGCGGGTGTCCGGCGAGCCGCACTGCGGGCAGCGCAGGGACAGGCTCAGGGGGACCGGGCCGCCGGCCGGCAGCGGCGAGGGAGGAGCGATGCCGTACTCCTCCAGCTTGCGCTTGCCCTCCTCGCTCATCCAGTCGGTGGTCCACGCGGGCGAGAGGACCAGCTCGACCGTCACCGCGGCGTACCCCTCACGCTCGAGCGCCTCGACGACGTCGGCCCGGATCGCGTCCATGGCGGGGCAGCCGGAGTACGTCGGGGTGATCTGCACGTGCACGCGGCCGCGGTCGTCGACCGCCACGTCGCGCAGGATCCCGAGGTCCTCGATGGTCAGGACCGGGATCTCGGGGTCGGGGACCGTGCCCGCGACCGCGCGGGCGCGCGCGTAGGTCGACACGGTCACCACGACGCTCCGGGGTGCGAGCGCGCCAGGTGCTGCATCTCGGCGAGCAGGTAGCCCATCTCCTCGGTGTGGATGCCGCGACGGCCCCCGGTGACGGCGGGCCGCGACGTCGGCACGGTCAGCGTCGCCTCCTCCACGACCGCGACGACGCGCCCGGCCCACCGCTCCCGCAGCGTCGAGGGGTCGACGGCGACGCCCGTCTCGAGCAGCGCGGCGTCGACGTACGAGCCGTCGAAGAGCTCCTCGGCGTAGGGCCACTCGGCCTCCAGCCCGGCCTGCATGCGCCGGTGGGACTCCTCCGTGCCGTCGCCGAGGCGGAGCACCCACATCCGGGCGTGGTCGGCGTGGTAGTCGACCTCCTTGACCGCCTTGGCAGCGACCGCGGCAAGGGTGTCGTCGGTGCTCGTGAGCAGAGCGGTCCAGAGCTCGTGGAGGTACGTCGACAGCAGCAGCAGCCGGGCCATGGTGGCCGCGAAGTCGCCGTGGGAGCGCTCCACGAGGTGCACGTTGAGGAAGTCCCGCTCGTCGCGGAAGTAGGCGAGCGCGTCCTCGTCTCGTCCCTCCCCCTCGAGCGCGCCGGCATGGGTCAGCAACGACCGGGCCTGACCGAGGAGGTCCAGACCGATGTTGGCCAGGGCGACGTCCTCCTCGAGCTCGGGCGCCCGGGCGATCCACCCCCCGAGGCGCTGGGAGGCGACCAGCACGTCGTCGGCGAGGGCGAGGACGTAGCGGACGTGCTCGGTCACAGGTGCTCCACTCCCTCGGGCACCTCGTAGAACGTGGGGTGACGGTAGATCTTGTCGGCTGCGGGGTCGAAGAACGAGTCCTTCTCGTCGGGGCTCGACGCGGTGATCGCCGACGCGGGCACGACCCACAGCGACACGCCCTCCTGCCGCCGGGTGTAGAGGTCACGCCCGTTGCGCAGGGCCATCTCCGCGTCGGGGGCGTGCAACGAGCCGACGTGGACGTGCGAGAGGCCGCGCCGCGAGCGCACGAACACCTCCCACAGGGGCCAGTCCCGCCTCCCGCCGGTCGAGCCCCCTCCGCCGGTCGAGCCTGTCGAGACCCCGCTCATGCCACCGCTCCCGTCGTACTGCCCGCTCGTTCCTGCTTCTTCCTCGCGTACGCCACCGCGGCCTCACGCACCCAGGCGCCCTCCTCGTGGGCACGGACCCGGTGGTCGAGCCGCTGCTTGTTGCAGGGACCGTTGCCCCTGATCACCTCGAACAGCTCGGCGAAGTCGATCTCGCCGAAGTCGTAGTGGCCGCGCTCGTCGTTCCAGCACAGGTCGGGGTCGGGCAGCGTGAGCCCGAGCGCGTCGGCCTGCGGGACCGTCATGTCCACGAACCGCTGCCGCAGCTCGTCGTTGGAGAACCGCTTGATCCCCCACCTCATCGACTGCTCGGAGTGCGTGGAGTCGGCGTCGGAGGGGCCGAACATCATCAGGCTCGGCCACCACCACCGGTTCACCGCGTCCTGGGCCATCGCCTTCTGCGCCTCGGTGCCGTGGGACAGCGTGTGCAGCGCCTCGAAGCCCTGCCGCTGGTGGAACGACTCCTCCTTGCAGACCCGGATCATGGCGCGGGCGTAGGGGCCGTAGGAGCAGCGGCACAGCGGCACCTGGTTGGCGATCGCGGCGCCGTCGACCAGCCAGCCGATCGCACCCACGTCGGCCCAGGTCAGCGTGGGGTAGTTGAAGATCGAGGAGTACTTCTGCCGACCCGCGTGCAGGGCGTCGAGCAGGTCGGCCCGGTCGACCCCGAGCGTCTCGGCGGCGGCGTACAGGTAGAGCCCGTGGCCGGCCTCGTCCTGCACCTTGGCCATCAGGATCGCCTTGCGGCGCAGGCTCGGCGCCCGGCTGATCCAGTTGCCCTCCGGCTGCATGCCGATGATCTCGGAGTGCGCATGCTGGGCGATCTGACGGACCAACGTATTCCGGTAGGCCTCGGGCATCGCGTCGCGCGGCTCGATGCGGGCGTCGGTGTCGATGAGCTCCTGGAAGCCCGGGGGCTCGTCGGGGGGCGCGGGCGTCGTACCCGTCCCGCCGGTCGGTCCGGGGGTGTCCCGGCCGTCGCGCGCGGGCACGCCGAAGTCGTTGCCGTACATGCACACCACCCTAGCAAGGACGTGTTACACCTCACACCCCGACCTGCTGGCCGACTGTCACAACCACCCCCCCTGACAGGATGGCTCCATGACCTCCTCCAGCGGCCCCACCGCCGACGTGTCCGTGCGTGTGGCCTGGGCCGACGACGCCCCGGCCATCGCGGCGGTGCAGGTGAAGGCCTGGCAGCGTTCGTACGACGGCCTCCTGCCCGCCGAGGTCCTCGAGGCGCTCGACCCGGCGGAGTTCACGGCCGCCTGGGAGGCCTCCCTGACCACGCCGAAGGACGCCCGCAACCGGGTCCTGGTGGCCCTGGAGCGCAACGCGGTCCGCGGCTTCGCGATCACCTCCCCGTCGGAGGACCCCGACAGCGACCCGATCCTGGACGGCGAGGTCTCCGAGCTGACCGTGGACCCGGACCACACCCGCGCCGGGCACGGCTCGCGCCTGCTGCAGGCCTGCGCCGACACGCTGCGCGCGGACAGGTTCCGGCGGGCCGTGCTCTGGCTGAACAGCACCGACGACGACCGGCGTACCTTCGTCACGGCCGCCGGGTGGGCGCCCGACGGGGCCCACCGCGAGCTGGACCTCCGCGGGGACGGCGAGGTCCTGGTCCGGCAGGTCCGCCTGCACACCGACCTGGGCGAGGAGTAGCGGCCGACTTCCTGCCTCCCGAGGCAACCGATCGGCCCTCCCGTTCGTCATACCTGGTGAGGGTCCAGGACCGGGCCCGACCGGAGACCGAGGAGGTACCGTGCTGGGACCGCTCCCGCCGCTCTACCGGGTCCTGGTGGCCGTCACGGCCCTGCTGCTGTTCGCGGCCGGCGGGGCCTGGGCGGCGTTCACCCTGCCGTACCCCATCCTCGCCGGCGCCGGCGCCGGGGTCGGCCTCGTCGTCGGCGCCGGCGCCTCGGTGGCGCTGCTGCACCACAGTCGTTCGGTCCCTGAGACCTCGCGGGTACGACGCCACCACCTCGACTAGGTTCGGCGGGTGACCGCCACGCGCCGCTCGATCATCCGGGACGGGATCGCGGTCGGGGTCGCGACCGGCGCCTACGGCATCTCGTTCGGAGCGATCTCGGTGGCCGCCGGTCTCTCGGTCCTGCAGACCTGCGCCCTGTCGCTGCTCGTGTTCACCGGGGCCTCCCAGTTCGCGCTGGTCGGCGTCGTGGCCAACGGCGGCGCCCCCCTGTCAGGGGCGGTGACCGCGCTGCTCCTGGGCACCAGGAACACCCTCTACGGTCTGCGCCTCGCGCCCCTGCTCGGCTGGACCGGCTGGCGCCGTACGGCCGCGGCGCACCTGGTCATCGACGAGTCCACGGCCATGGCGGTCACCCGCGAGACGCGGGAGGACGCCCGGACCGGCTTCCTCAGCACCGGGGTCGCGGTCTTCTCGCTGTGGAACCTCGCCACCCTGGGCGGCGCGCTGGCGGGGGAGGCGCTCGGCGACCCGCGGACCTACGGCCTCGACGCCGCCGTCGGTGGCGCCTTCCTCGCGCTGTTGTGGCCCCGGCTTCGCGACCGCCGCAACAAGGTCACCGCCGTGCTGGCCGTGGCGCTGGCCCTGGGGCTGGTGCCGCTCACGCCGGCCGGGGTCCCGGTCCTCGCCGCCGCCCTCGTCGCCCTCGCGGTGGGGTTGGCGAGCCGGACCGAGGAGGACCCGACCGAGATCCCCGGCCGCGACGACCTGGCCACGGGAGGTGAGCACGGATGATGTGGGCCGGGATCGCCGTCACCGCCGTCGGCGCCTACCTGCTCAAGCTCGCCGGGCTCTCGATCCCCGCGACCGTGCTGGAGCATCCCCTGGTGCACCGGGTCGCCGACCTGCTCCCGGTGGCGCTGCTCGCCGCACTGGTGGCGGTGCAGGTGTTCGGCGAGCAGCAGTCGCTCGTCCTGGACGCCCGCGCGGCGGGGTTGGGGGCGGCGGTCGTGGCCCTGCTGCTGCGGGCGCCGTTCATCGTCGTGGTGCTGGTCGCGGCGCTCACCGCGGGCATCGTGCGGATGCTCTGATGCCTCAGGGGATCTCGATCCGGCCGGACTCGTCGATCGGGAAGCCGGGGTTGCGGGCGATCTCCCACAGGATGCCGTCGGGGTCGGCGAAGTAGCCCGAGTAGCCGCCCCACTCGGTCTTGGCCGGCGGCTTCACGATCGTGCCGCCCGCCTCGCGCACCCGCACGAACCCCAGGTCCACCGCGTCCTCGGTCGGCAGGTTGATCGCGAGGGTGACACCCCGGTAGGCCGGCTGCTCGTCGGCCGGCGGCGCCTCGAGCCCTGCGTCCTCGGCCAGCGCGGTGTAGCCGAACAGCCCGATCCAGGTCCCCGAGGTCTTGAACCAGACGATGCCGTCGGCGGCGTCGCCCCGCTGCTCCCAGCCGAGCTCGCGATAGAAGCGGGTCGACCGGCCCAGGTCGCTGACGCCGAGGGTGACGATGGAGAAGTTGGGTGCGACATCGGTAGGCATGGACAACATTGTGCCCCCGGTCGCTCAGGACGCGCGGTCGCGGGCGTCGTACAGCTCGATGGCCCGGCGGGCGGCCGACCGCGCGCGGGTGCGGTCGCCGGCGTCGTCGTAGGCGAGCGCGAGGCGGTACCACGCCTGCCAGCTCTCCGGGGACGCCTCGACCTCGGCCTGGCGTACGCCGAACGCCTCGTCGGCGGCGGATCGGTCGACCCGCCCCGAAGGGCGCCGCGGGAGGTCGTCGACCGGCAGCCCGTCCTCGGCCTCGAGCGCCGCCGCGAGCTCGGCCGAGCGCCGCCCGAACACGATCTCGCGCCACACCAGGGCCAGCCCGAGCAGCGGCAGCACGATCAGCGCGACCCCGAGCAGCATCGCGACCGGCTCGCCGGAGCCGATGAAGGCCACGCCCTTGGCCCCGAGAAGCACGGCGTAGAAGACCAGGATCACCGCCATGGCAGCGACGACGGCCTTGGTGCGCATCAGTCCAGGCCCATGAACTCTTCGAGGCCGACGGTCAGGCCGGGCGCACCTGCGATCGAGCGCAGCCCGAGGAGGACGCCGGGCATGAAGGAGATCCGGTCCATCGAGTCGTGCCGGATGGTCAGCGTCTCCCCCGGCCCGCCCAGGATCACCTCCTGGTGGGCGACGAGCCCGCGCAGGCGCAGCCCGTGCACCCGGATGCCCTCGACGTCGGCGCCACGCGCACCCTCGAGGGCGGTCGACGTCGCGTCGGGGATCGGGCCCGAGCCGGCGGCGCGGCGGGCCTCGGCGACGAGGGAGGCGGTACGACGGGCCGTCCCCGAGGGCGCGTCCGCCTTGTCGGGGTGGTGCAGCTCGACGATCTCCACGGACTCGTAGAAGGGTGCGGCCTCCGCGGCGAAGCGCATCATCAAGATCGCGCCGATGGAGAAGTTCGGGGCGACGAGGACGCCGGTGCCCGGTGACTCCTCGAGCCAGCCGCGCAGCCGGGCGAGCCGCTCGTCGTCGAAGCCGGTGGTCCCCACCACGGCGTTGATGCCGTGGCGGACGCAGAAGTCGAGGTTGTCCATGACCACGTCGGGGTGCGTGAAGTCCACGACCGCCTCTGCGCCGGCGGAGACCAGCTCGTCGAGGGAGTCCTCGGCGTCCACCGCCGCGACCAGCTCCATGTCGTCGGCGCCGTCGACGGCCCGACAGACCTCAGCACCGACCTTGCCGCGGGCGCCGAGCACGCCCACTCTCATCTTCGCCGTCACGCACCCAACCTAGTGCGGCGCGGTGGCCGGTGCGGACCCGGCCTCCGTGCGCACGAGCGGCTCCGGCCAGGTGCGTGGCGTCTGCCCGGGGACCAGGCCGGTCCGGATCGTCCCCCAGAACGTCCTCCGGTCATCCACGGTCACCACGCCCCACTCGTGGGCGATCTTGTCGACGAGGAGCAGGCCGAGGCCGTCGGCCACGACATCCAGGGGGTCGACCTGGCCGTCCGACGGGTCGGTCGCGGCGCCCCCGGCTCCCGGCGCGGCGTCCGCTGCCGAGGCCAACCCGCCCGAGGTGCCGTCCGGTCCCGGGGAGCGCCCCCCGTCCTGGACGTCGACCCGCATGGAGTACCCGTCGCAGGTGATCCGCACGCTGATCGGCGCGGTGCCGTAGAGGGCGGCATTGGTCACGAGCTCACTGGCGAGCAGCTGCAGGGCGACGGTGCTGCGGGCGCCGTGCTCGGAGCAGGCGTGCTGCTCGACGAAGTCACGGGCGAGCGCCGGCGACTCCAGGGACTTCTCGAACTCCGCGTCCGCGTCCGCCGTTGCCTCGCACATCCGCTGACTCCCCGTCCTCGACCGTCACCGCGCATCGCGTGGCGTCCTGGGCGTGCAGAACGAGGAGAGCCTGGTTGCCGTGTGACACGACGTCGGAATCTTGGCTCGATCCCCGGTCTCCCGGTTCACTGAGCCCACCACTCCTCGGTTCTCCTCGTCCTGGGTCCATGACACACCCGGGTGTACGACGACCCTAGGACCGATCGGCTCTACGACCCAGGGCCGGAGGTCCCGAACCGGACGAATGAGTCAGCCTGCGACCGGGCCCACGACGGCCAGCGTCTCGGGCTGGGAGAACAGCTCCTTGGCCAGGACCTGCACCTCCTCGGAGGTCACCGCGTCGATGCGGCTGATCACCTCGTCGATCCCGGGCAGCTCGTCGTACAGCAGCTCCGCCTTGGCGATCCGCGACATACGCGTGCCCGACTCCTCCATGCTGAGCACGAGGCCACCGCGCAGCTGCCCCTTGCCGCGGCTGAGCTCGTCGGCGGTGACGCCCTCGTCGGCCAGCCGCTGCATCTCGGCGCGCACCACCTCGAGGACGTCGTCCTTGCGGGCCGGCAGGCAGCCGACGCCCACCCCGAACATGCCGGTGTCGGCGTAGTGGGAGGCGAAGGAGTAGATCGAGTAGGCCAGGCCGCGCCGCTCCCGGACCTCCTGGAACAGCCGCGAGGAGGTGCCGCCGCCAAGCACGGCGTTGACGGCGCCGAGGGCGTAGCGGCGGTCGTCGGTGCGCACCAGGCCGTTGACGCCGAGGACCAGGTTGACCTGCTCGAACGGACGGCTCAGGGCGATCTCCCCCGCCGCCGTGCGCTGCGACTGCTCGAGACGGCGGGGAGGCGACGGCACCGCGTCGGCGTCGGCGAGGAAGTCGCTCCCGCTGAACGCCGCCGCCACCTGGCGTACGACGTCGTCGTGGTCGACGTTGCCGGCCGCGGCGACCACGATGTCCTGCGGGCGGTAGGTGCTGCGGTAGTACTCCACGATCCGGTCGCGGGTCAGCGCCTCGATCGAGGCGACGGTGCCCGCGATGGGCCGCCCGAGGGAGGAGCCGCCCCACGCCTTCTCGGCGTAGAGGTTGTGCACGACGTCGTCGGGGTCGTCGTCGTGCATGGCGATCTCGTCGAGGATCACCTCACGCTCGGCCTCCACGTCCTCGGGCGTGATCGTCGAGGAGGTGATCATGTCGCCGAGGACCTCGATGGCCAGGGGAAGGTCCTGGTCGAGCACCCGCGCGTGGAAGCAGGTGTACTCCTTGGCGGTGAAGGCGTTGAACTCCCCGCCCACCGCGTCGAGCGCGATGGAGATGTCCATCGCCGAGCGGGTGGGCGTGCCCTTGAACAGCACGTGCTCGAGGAAGTGCGAGGCGCCCGACAGCGTCGGCGTCTCGTCGCGCGAGCCCACGCCGATCCAGGCCCCGACCGTCGCCGAGCGAACCCCGGGCATGGTCTCGGTGACCACCCGGAGCCCACCCGGGAGCACGGTCCGGCGGACCTGTGAGACCACAGATCCGCCGGCGTCGTGCTCCACCAGAAGCGTCCGGGTCGTCCCGGGCGCCTGCTGGGTCGCAGTGAAGGGAGTCGTCACTGCTCCCCGTCTACCGAACCCTCGGTCGCAGCCTCGGACTCGGACGACTCCGACTCGTCCACGACCGGGATGAGCGAGAGCTTGCCGCGGTCGTCGATCTCGGCGATCTGGACCTGGACCTTCTGGCCCACCGACACGACGTCCTCGACGTTCTCGACGCGCTTGCCGCCGGCCAGGGAGCGCAGCTTGCTGATGTGCAGCAGGCCGTCCTTGCCGGGAAGCAGCGAGACGAACGCGCCGAAGTTCGTGGTCTTCACGACCGTGCCGAGGTAGCGCTCGCCCACCTCGGGCATCGTCGGGTTCGCGATGCCGTTGATGATCGTGCGGGCGGCCTCGGCCGACTCGCCGTTCGTGGCGCCGATGTAGATCGTGCCGTCGTCCTCGATGCTGATCTGTGCACCCGTGTCGTCCTGGATCTGGTTGATGACCTTCCCCTTGGGGCCGATCACCTCGCCGATCTTGTCGACGGGCACCCTGACGGTGATGATCCGCGGCGCGTTGAGCGACATCTCCTCGGGCGTCTCGATGGCCTCGGCCATCACGTCGAGGATCGTCATCCTGGCGTCGCGGGCCTGCGTCAGCGCACCGGCGAGCACGTCGGCGGGGATGCCGTCGAGCTTGGTGTCGAGCTGCAGCGCGGTCACGAACTCCCGGGTGCCGGCGACCTTGAAGTCCATGTCGCCGAAGGCGTCCTCGGCACCGAGGATGTCGGTAAGGGTGACGAACTCGGTCTTGCCGTCGACCTCACCGGAGATGAGGCCCATCGCGATGCCCGCGACGGGGGCGCGCAGCGGCACACCCGCCTGGAGCAGCGACAGCGTCGAGGCGCAGACCGAGCCCATCGAGGTCGAGCCGTTGGAGCTGAGGGCCTCCGAGACCTGACGGATCGCGTAGGGGAACTCCTCGCGAGTCGGCAGCACCGGCATGAGGGCCCGGCCGGCGAGCGCACCGTGGCCGATCTCGCGGCGCTTCGGGGAGCCGACGCGGCCGGTCTCGCCGGTGGAGTACGGCGGGAAGTTGTAGTTGTGCATGTAGCGACGCGTGGTCTCCGGGGAGAGCGTGTCGAGCTTCTGCTCCAGCGTCAGCATGTTCAGGGTGGTGACGCCCAGGATCTGGGTCTCACCGCGCTCGAACAGCGCCGAGCCGTGGACGCGCGGGATCACGCCGACCTCCGCGGACAGGGTCCGGATGTCGGTGAGGCCGCGGCCGTCGATGCGGACCTTGTCGCGGAGCACGCGCTCGCGCACGAGCTGCTTGGTCAGCGAGCGGAAGGCGGCACCGACCTCCTTCTCACGTCCCTCGAAGTCCGGGGCGACCTTCTCGAGGACCTCGGCCTTGACCTGGTCCATCTTGCTCTCGCGGTCCTGCTTGCCGCTGACGGTCAGCGCCTCGGCAAGGTCCTTGGCGGCCGCCTTCTCGACGGCGGCGAACACGTCGTCCTCGAAGTCGAGGAACACCGGGAAGTCCTGGACCGGCTTCGCGGCCTGCTTGGCCAGCTCGACCTGGGCCTCGACCAGCTGCTTGATGAACGGCTTGGCCGCCTCGAGCCCGCCGGCGACGACGTCCTCGGTCGGCGCCTGGGTGCCGGAGCGAACCAGGTCCCAGGTGGCGTCGGTCGACTCGGCCTCGACCATCATGATCGCCACCTCACCGGTCTCGGTCACGCGACCGGCGACCACCATGTCGAAGACCGCGTCCTCGAGCTGGCTGTGCTTGGGGAAGGCGACCCACTGTCCCTCGATGAGCGCCACGCGGACGCCGCCGACCGGGCCGGAGAACGGCAGGCCGGAGAGCTGGGTGGAGATCGAGGCGGCGTTGATCGCGAGCACGTCGTACGGCGTGTCGGGCTCGAGCGCCATCACGGTGATGACGACCTGGACCTCGTTGCGCAGACCCTTCTTGAAGGTCGGGCGCAGCGGGCGGTCGATCAGACGGCAGGTCAAGATGGCGTCCTCGGACGGACGGCCCTCCCGGCGGAAGAACGAGCCGGGGATCCGGCCCGCGGCGTACATCCGCTCCTCCACGTCGATGGTGAGCGGAAAGAAGTCGAAGTGCTCCTTCGGGTGCTTCCCGGCCGTGGTGGCCGAGAGCAGCATGGTCTCGTCGTCGAGGTAGGCGGTGACCGAGCCGGCCGCCTGACGGGCGAGCAGCCCGGTCTCGAACTTGACCTTGCGGGTGCCGAACTTGCCGTTGTCGAGAACGGTCTCGACGGCGGAGATGGTGGGTTCCTCCACGGGATACCCCTTTCTGTTTCGCGGAGCGATCCCGCGAGGGCGCCCATGATCAGCTGCTGACCAGTGGTGCGCTGGTGGCTCCGCTGGCACAGGGGCCGGTCTTCGATCGAGGCCCGCGGGCTGCGGCGTTGCCGCCGTCCCGAAGGCCACTACCGAGGACCGGGCCGGACGTCCGCGGTCGCTCCAGATGGTGGTGGTGTCTTCAGTTGTGGGTGGGACGTCTCCGAGCGTAGTCGGAGGTCGTCCCGGTGATACAGCAGGAGCGGTCACCCGGCGTTGCACGAGGCATGCGGGGACCGCTCCGGCTCACGACGTGGGCGACACGACGTAGATCGATGGGTTGATCAACGGCGCAGACCGAGCCGCTCCACGATCGAGCGGTAACGGTTGATGTCTTCCTTCTGCATGTAGTTCAGAAGGCGACGACGCTGACCGACGAGCAGCAGCAGGCCACGACGGCTGTGGTGGTCGTGCTTGTGCTCCTTGAGGTGCTCGGTCAGGTGGGCGATGCGGTGGCTGAGCAGTGCCACCTGGACCTCGGGCGAGCCGGTGTCACCCTCGGTCGTGCCGTACTCGGCGATGATCTTCTGCTTGGTCTCTACGTCCGTACCTCTGGACACGCGACTTCCCTTCGGTTCTCTCGCTGCGCGGCGCGCCGGGGCCTGTTCACCCGGGCACTCTGGATCCGCGGCCGTTCTGACGGCGCTGTCGCACCGGGCCAGGAGCCCGGGCAACCGCTCAAGACTATCAGCGGGCCCAGGCATTCTCCGAATCGCGTGCGGCCCCGCACCTCCGCGGGATCGCGTGACAGGATCGGCGTATGGCCCACGAGGTGACCCGGACCGGCGTCTGCAACCTGTGCGAGGCGATCTGCGGCCTCCGGCTCACCGTCGAGGGGGGTCGTGTCACGTCCGTGCGCGGCAATCCCGACGACCCGCTGTCCCGCGGTCACCTCTGCCCCAAGGGCGTCGCCCTGCCCGACCTCCAGGACGACCCGGACCGGCTCCGCCGGCCCGTCCGCCGGGTCCCTGGCGCGGACGGCGGCGCACAGTGGCAGGAGATCGGCTGGGACGAGGCCTTCGACCTCGTCGCCGACGGCCTGGCCCGCACGATCGAGCGGCACGGCCAGGACGCGGTCGCGGTCTATCTGGGCAACCCCAACGTGCACAGCCTCGGGTCGATGACCCACCTGCCGCCGATGGTGAAGTCGCTGCGCACGCGCAACGTCTTCAGCGCCTCCTCGGTCGACCAGCTCCCCCACCACCTGGTCGCGCACCTGATGTACGGCCACCAGTTCCTGATCCCCGTCCCGGACGTCGACCGGACGGACCTCCTCGTGGTCGTGGGCGGCAACCCGATGGCCTCGAACGGCAGCCTGATGACCGTCCCGGACTTCCCGGGCCGGATCCGCGAGCTGCGGGCCCGTGGCGGTCGGATGGTGGTGCTCGACCCGCGACGGAGCGAGACCGCGAAGGTCGCCGACGAGCACCACTTCGTGCGCCCCGGGAGCGACGCGTTCGTGCTGCTGGCGATGCTGCGCACGATCCTGGTGGAGGGTCTCGCACGACCTCCGGCGTACGTCGAGGGGCTCGACGCCCTGACGGCCGCGGTGGCGCCGTACACCCCCGAGCGCGCGGAGGGGGCCTCCGGCGTCCCCGCCGACGTGGTGCGCCGGCTGGCCCGGGAGGTGACGGAGACCGGGAGGGCAGCGGTGTACGGCCGCCTGGGTGTCTCCACCCAGGCCTTCGGCTCGGTCGCGCAGTGGGCGATCCAGTGCATCAACGTGGTGGCCGGCAACCTCGACCACGAGGGCGGCACGCTGCTCACCAGCCCCGCGATCGACGCCCTCGGCCGCGGGCTGGTCGGGCCGGGTCACCACGGACGCTGGCACAGCCGGGTGCGCGGGCTCCCCGAGGTGTCGGGCGAGCTGCCGGTCTCGACCCTGGCCGACGAGATGCTCACGCCCGGGGCGGGCCAGGTGCGCGCCGCGCTCACGGTCGCGGGCAACCCCGTGCTGTCGACGCCCGGCGGCACGCGGCTGTCCGAGGCCCTGGCGGACCTCGACTTCATGGCGGCGGTGGACATCTACGTCAACGAGACCACCCGGCACGCCGACGTGATCCTGCCGCCGACCTCACCGCTGGAGCGGGACCACTACGACCTGATCTTCCACCTGCTGGCCGTGCGCAACACCGCCCGCTTCACGCCGGCGGTGCTGCCCAAGCCCGCGGATGCCCGCGACGACTGGGAGATCTACGCCGCGCTGGCCCGGCGCCTGGCACGCCGGCTGGGTCGGCGGCCCGGCGACCGTCTCCCCTGGCGGAAGCGGCTGGCGACCGGGGCCCGGATGCGACTCTCCCCCACCCGCACGATCGACCTTCTGCTGCGCACGAGCGGGACCGGGCTCTCGGTGCGCAGGCTCCGCCGGGCGCCCGACGGCGTGGACCTCGGGCCGCTGCGCCCGCAGCTGCCCGGCAGGCTGCGCACCCCCGACAGACACATCCAGCTCGCCCCCGACCTCCTGGTCGCCGAGCTCGCCCGGCTGGAGCAGGCGGCCGCCCCGCGGCCGGGGGAGCTGCTGCTGATCGGGCGCCGCCACCAGCGCGACAACAACTCCTGGATGCACAACACCGAGCGGCTGACGAAGGGGCGACCACGCCACCACCTGCTCATGCATCCCGACGACCTCGCCGAGCGCGGCATCGAGGACGGTACGACGGTCCGCGTGACGTCGCGCGCCGGGGCCGTGGAGGTGGAGGTCCGCGCCGGCGGGGACGTGATGCCGGGCGTCGTGAGCCTCCCCCACGGGTACGGGCACCGACGCGACGGGGTGCTCCTGGCCCGCGCGTCGCAGCTCCCGGGTGTGTCGGTCAACGACCTGACCGACCCGTCGATGGTGGACGGTGCGAGCGGGAACGCGGTCCTCAACGGCGTTCCCGTGACCGTCGTACCCGTCGGGGGGCCCGACTCGACGACGACCGGCTCCGCCGGGGGCGCGGTCGTCGGCTCCCCGGCGGGTCACACCTCGGCGAGCACCTGACGCACCGCCTCCCGAGCCGCCATCGGGTCGGTCTGGGCGACCGCGGCCTCGGCGGCGTGCTCGCAGGCGTCCATCGAGGTCGCCGCGAGCCGGGCCCCCACCGTCTGGACGGCCGCCGAGGCCATCGACAGCGACGTGACGCCCATGCCGACCAGCACGGTCGCGAGCATCGGGTCCGCCGCCGCCTCGCCGCACACGCCGACCGGCTTGCCGGCGTGCTTGCCCGCCTCGGCGCTGATCGCGATGAGCGCCAGCACGGCCGGCTGCCACGCGTCGGTGAGGTGGGCGAGCCCGCTCGACATCCGGTCGGCAGCCATCGTGTACTGCGTGAGGTCGTTGGTGCCGATGGACAGGAAGTCCACGTGCTCGAGCAGCTTGTGCGCCTGGAGCGCGGCTGCCGGCACCTCGACCATGACGCCCGCCTTCAGGCCGTGGGCGCGCACCTGCTCGGCGAACTCGGCCGCCTCGGCCACGGTGGCCACCATCGGGGCCATGATCCAGGGCTCGGTGCGGGTCTGCCGGGCGGCGGCGGCGATCGCGTGGAGCTGGCGCTCGAGGAGGCCGGGGTTCCCGATCGACAGGCGGAGGCCACGCACGCCGAGGGCGGGGTTGTCCTCCCCCTCCAGGGTGGCGAAGGCGATCGGCTTGTCCGACCCCGCGTCGAGGGTCCGCACCACGACGGTGCGGTCGGGGCCGAAAGCACTGAGCACCTCGGCGTACACCTCGGTCTGCTCGGCCACGCTCGGCTCGTCGTGACGGTTGAGGAAGCACAGCTCGGTGCGGAAGAGGCCGACCCCCTCGACGGGGCCGTCGGCGGCCGCCCGGGCGGAGGGCCCGTCGGCGACGTTGGCGAGGACCTTGACCCGGGTGCCGTCGCTGGTGTGTCCCGGGCCGGTCCAGGTCTCGAGCGCGGCCCGGGCTGCCGCGGCCTCGGCGACGAGTCGGCCGGCGGCGTCGGGGTCCGGTGACACCGCCACCTGACCCGTCGTCCCGTCGACGAGCAGGGAGGTGCCCGACGCGATCTCCATGAGTCCGGCCACGGCGACCACGCAGGGGATGCCCAGCTGGCGCGCGATGATCGCGGTGTGGCTCGTCGGCCCGCCCTTCTCGGTGACCAGGGCGACCACCTGGGCGGCGTCGAGGCCCGCGGTGTCGGCGGGCGCGAGATCCTCGGCGAGGAGCACCGAGGGCTCCACCGGCGTCGGCACCCCCGGCTCGGCCTCCCCCACCAGCGTCGCGGTGAGGCGCTTCTCGATGTCGCGCAGGTCGGTGACCCGCTCGGCCATGAGGCCCCCCATCTGGGTGAACAGCGTGGCGAACTGCTCGACGGCCGCGTGCAGCGCCTCGAGCAGGGGGTCGCCCGCCTTGACCCGCTTCACGACCGCCGAGCGAAGCCCCTTGTCCCGGGTGAGCCCCGCGGTGGCGGTCAGCACCTCCGCGGCGGACCCGCTCGCCTTCTCGGCCCGTCCGGCCAGGCGGTCGGCCACCAGGGTGACCGCGCCGTCGTACGCCTCGACCGCGGCCTCCTCCCCCAGGACGAGGCTCTCGAAGTCCGCGATCGCGCGGGGGGAGATCCCGGCGGTCGCGACCACGGCCGGAGCGTAGGCGACACCCGGGACGACAGGGGTCCCGCGGAGCTCGCGGGCGGCGCTGAGCGAGGAGGCTGAGATCGACATGTCAGCACCATAAACCCGCCACCCCCTTGACAGTCAACAGAATCGGGCGTAAAACAACACATGCAAAGATCCAACTCCACCGAAACGCAGGAGGCCCGGTTGTACGCCGAAGAACGCCGCCAGGCCATGGCCGACCTCGTCTCCCAGCGCGGACGGCTCTCCGTCAACGAGATCGCCGACGCCTACGACGTGACCACCGAGACCGTGCGCCGCGACCTGTCGGTGCTCGAGCGCGCCGGGATCATCCGCCGGGTGCACGGCGGCGCGGTGCCCGCGCGGGCCCTCACCGTGCTGGAGACCGCCGTGGGCGACCGCGACCTGGCCCAGGCGGAGCAGAAGGACCGGATCGCCACCGCGGCCCTCGACCTGCTTCCCGGGCCCGGCGGCACCGTCCTCCTCGACGCCGGCACCACCACCTCGCGGCTGGCCACGCTCCTCCCCGGTGACCTGCGGCTGACCGTGGTCACGAACGCCGTGCCGATCGCCACCCGGCTGGCCGGGATCAGCACCGTGGAGCTCCACCTGCTCCCCGGCCGTGTGCGTCGTACGACGCAGGCCGCGGTCGGCGAGGACACCGTCGCGGCGATCTCCCTGCTGCGCACCGACGTGGTCTTCCTGGGGGCCAACGGCGTCGACGCCGACCACGGCCTCACCACTCCCGACCACTCGGAGGCGGCGGCGAAGCGGGCGATGGTCCGCGCGGGCCGCCGCGTCGTCGTCCTCGCCGACTCCTCCAAGATCGGCCAGGACCACACGGTGCGCTTCGCCGACCTGGGCGAGATCGACACCCTCGTCACGGACGACGGCGTCTCCGACGTCGACGTGAAGGCCCTCCGGGACCGCGGCGTCGAGGTCGTGGTCGCATGATCATCACCCTCACCCCCAACCCCAGCGTCGACCGCACGGTGGCCCTCACCTCCCGCCTCGAGCGCGGAGCCGTGCTGCGCGCCCGGTCGGTCACCTCCCAGTCGGGCGGCAAGGGCGTGAACATCTCCCGGGCGGCGGTGGCGGCCGGCGTCCGCACGATCGCGGTGCTCCCCGCGGAGAAGGACGACCCCTACGTCCTCGAGCTCCTTCGCGACGGCATCGACTGCCGTCCCGAGCGTCCCGTGGGGCCGGTCCGCGTGAACATCACGATCACCGAGCCCGACGGCACCACCACGAAGATCAACTCCCCCGGCGCCACGGTCGACCGGGCCGCCCTCGACCGGCTCGAGCAGGCGCTGCACCAGCGCGCCGCCCACGCCGACTGGGTCGTTCTCGCCGGCTCGCTGCCGCCGGGCGCCCCCGCCGAGTGGTACGCCGAGCTCGTGACCGACCTCGTCGGTACGACGGCCAAGGTGGCCGTCGACACCTCCGAGGGACCGTTGCGAGCGCTCGCCGACCAGGTCGCCGCCGGCGGAGCGGCCCCTGCACTGATGAAGCCCAACGGCGAGGAGCTCGCCTCCCTCACGGGCGGCGACCCGGTGCGGATCGAGGCCGACCCGTCCGCCGCCGCCGAGGCAGCCGGCCTGCTGGTCGCCCAGGGCGTCGGCGCAGTGCTCGCCACGCTCGGCCCCCAAGGTGCCGTCCTGGTCACACCCGAAGGAGCCTGGCACGCCACCCCACCGCCCACCACGGTCGTGAGCACCGTCGGAGCAGGCGACTCCAGCCTGTTCGGCTACCTGCTCGGCGATCTCCGCGGCGCCGTACCGGCGGACCGCCTCCGACTCGCTGTCGCCTACGGCAGCGCCGCAGCCGGACTTCCCGGCACCACGATTCCCGGCCCCGACCACGTGGCGCCGGAGGGCGTCGAGCTGCACGAGCTCGCCCGCACAGGAAACTGAGGAGAACCATGTCCGACCTGATCACCCCCGACCTGGTGCGGCTCGACGCGGCACTGGGCAGCGACAAGCACGAGGTCATCCGTGCCCTCGCTGGTGTCGCGGCCGACGCCGGTCGCACCGGCAACCCCGAGGGCCTCACCGCGGACGCGCTCGCCCGCGAGGCCACCTCGGCCACCGGCCTTCCCGGCGGGATCGCCATCCCGCACTGCCGCACCGAGCACGTCGACGCCCCGACGCTCGTGTTCGCGCGGCTCGAGCCCGCGACCGACTTCGGTGCGAAGGACGGCCCGGCCGACCTCGCGTTCCTCATCGCGGCCCCGGCCGGCGGCGACGCCACGCACCTCCAGCTGCTCACCCAGCTCGCCCGTGCACTGGTGAAGAAGGACTTCACCGACGGCCTGCGCAGCGCCGCCACGCCCGAGGAGGTCGTCGCGCTGGTCACCGGCGTCGTCCAGCCGCCGGCGGCCGCCGCCCCTCCGGCTCCCTCGCCGGCCGCGGCCCCTGCACAGTCGGCCCCTGCACAGTCGGCACCCGCCGAGCCCCCGGCCCCGGCCGAGACCGCGGCGGCTCCGGCGGCAGCCTCCCCGACCGCCGTACGCCGTCGCCTGGTCGCCGTGACCTCCTGCCCGACCGGCATCGCGCACACCTACATGGCCGCCGAGGCACTGGAGGCGGCCGCCGCCCGCGCCGGTGTCGACCTCGTCGTCGAGACCCAGGGCTCGGCCGGCTCCTCGCCGCTGCCGCAGGGCGTCATCGACGAGGCCGACGCGGTGATCTTCGCCGCCGACCTCAACGTCAAGGACCGCGGCCGCTTCGCCGGAAAGCCGGTCGTCGCGGGTGGTGTGAAGCGCGGCATCGACGACCCCGACGGGATGGTCGCCACCGCGCTCGCCTACGCCGACGACCCGGCCGCGCCCCGCGTCGAGGGATCCGGCGGCGGCGAGGCCACCCCGGGGGCACGTGCGCACGCCACCGGTGACGAGTCCTGGGGCCTGAAGGTGCGCCGGGTGCTGATGACCGGCGTCTCGTACATGATCCCGTTCGTCGCCGCCGGCGGTCTGCTGATCGCCCTCGGCTTCCTGTTCGGCGGCTACCAGATCGCGCTCGGGTCGGAGTACGACGGCGCAGCGGTCAGCACCGCGAACCACATCGTCACGAACTCCAACCTCTTCGACCTGCCCGACACGGCCGCCTACGCCATCGAGGGCACGGGGCTCGAACGAGGCGCCCTGCTCAGCTACCTCGGCGCGCTGTTCTTCACCCTCGGCGCCGCGTCCTTCGCCTTCCTGGTCCCCGCGCTGGCCGGGTACATCGCCTTCGCGATCGCCGACCGCCCCGGCATCGCCCCGGGCTTCGTGATGGGCTTCATCGCCAACTCGGTGCTGAACGCCGGGTTCCTCGGCGGCATCGTCGGCGGCGTCCTGGCCGGCATCGCGGCGCACTGGATCGCCGCCCGGAAGGTGCCGACCTGGGCGCGCGGCCTGATGCCGGTGCTCGTGATCCCGCTGGGCGCGACCCTGGCGGCCGGCTTCGTGATGATCGCGATCCTCGGAGAGCCGCTCAGCGCGCTGATGTCCGAGCTGACCCAGTGGCTCGAGGGCATGTCGGGTGCCTCGGCGATCGTCCTGGGTGTCATCCTCGGCCTGATGATGGCCTTCGACATGGGCGGCCCCCTGAACAAGACCGCCTACACGTTCGCCACTGCCGGTGTCGGCACCGCGGCGGCCGCGACCGGGGCTGCCCCCGAGCTGAAGATCATGGCCGCGGTGATGCTCGCCGGCATGGTCCCCCCGCTGGCCCTCGCGCTGGCCACCGTCGTGCGCCCGCGGCTCTTCAGCCCGGCCGAGCAGGAGAACGGCAAGGCCGCCTGGGCGCTCGGTGCCTCGTTCATCACCGAGGGCGCGATCCCGTTCGCCGCTGCCGACCCCCTGCGGGTGATCCCCTCCATCATGGCCGGTAGCGCGGTCACCGGAGCCCTTGCGATGGCGATGGACGTCACCCTGCGCGCCCCGCACGGAGGGATCTTCGTCCTCTTCGCGGTCGGCAACATCGCCGGCTTCCTCATCGCCCTCGCCGCCGGCGTCCTGGTGGCCACCACGCTCGTGGTCACGCTGAAGAGCCTGACCGAGAGCAAGGAAGAGATCGACGAGCTGGCCCGCGTCAGCGTCTGAACGGCCCGCACCACCACCGAGAAGCACCGAGAAGGAGCACAGATGCCCACCAAGTCCGTCGTCGTCGGCTCAGCCGTCGGCCTCCACGCCCGCCCCGCCGCGCTGATCTCCGAGGTGGCCGGTGACCTCGACGCCGAGGTCACCCTCGCGATGCCCGGCGGCGAGCCGGTCGACGCCAGCTCGGCGCTGCTGATCATGACCCTCGGCGCGAAGAAGGGCGACACGGTCGAGGTCGCCAGCGAGGACCAGGGGGCGCTCGACAAGATCGCGGCCTTGGTCGAGCAGGACCTCGACGCCTGAGAGCCGCCGGCTGCCCCGCCCGGCTGTCCCGCCCGGCTGTCCCGCCCGGCTGACCCGCCCGGTCGCACACGTGCCGTTCCCGTCCGCATGGACGGGAACGGCACGTCCTTCTCACGCCACGTTGCCGTTGCCGTCCACACGGACGACAACGACGGCCGGCGGCCGACCCCGGCTCGTCAGTGACCCGTCACAGGTCGCGCTTGAGCGCGTGGTAGACCGCGCGGGCCGCCATCGCCCGCTCGAGCTCGCGGGTGATCGAGGTGAAGAACTGCTTGCGGTACACCTCGTCGGTGATCGCCGCGACCGTGAAGTACATCCCCGAGAACGCCGCGAGGAACACCGACACCTGCACGAGCTCGGTGCTGAGGTAGCCGACGTTCCAGTCGCCGATCGCCCACTCGTTGAGCTGCTGGTCACCGATCCAGCCGCCGACCACGCTGTGCCGCATCGCCACCGCCCCGAAGGCGACGAAGAAGACCAGCACCGAGAGCGACAGCAAGATGACCTGGACGAACTGCGAGACCAGGAGTACGACGATCAGGTTGGCCCTCTGGAACCCCCGGACGTTCGCGTCCTCGACGAGGTGGAGGTCGGGGTCCTCACCCACGAGGCGCTGGGCCGAGTCGTGCAGCGGGGTGCCGCTGGTGAGCTCGACCAGCCGCCGGCCCTCGATCTCGTCGTCGACCCCGTCGAGCTCCTCGGGCAGCCGCGCGAGCAGGAAGGCTGCGGCGAGACCGACGAACAGCATCACCGTCACCCACAGCACGCCACCGTCGAGCGTCGCGCCGACCTCCCACACCTCGGCGTTGATGAACAGGAACATCACGAAGACCAGCAGCAGCGGCAGGGCCCGGGTGGCCAGCGGGAACAGCAGCCGCAGGCTCTTGAGGGTGCGGCCCACCGCCCAGCGCGCCATCGCGGTCATCCGCAGCGTCGTGGCGGCGTAGAGGCCGACCACGGCACCTCCGACGACCATGAACGTCCCGACGCTCAGCGACCCGTCCACGAACCAGCCGACCATCACGGCGCTGCTCAGCCCGAGCACCAGCGCGATGCCGAGGACGAGCACGAGGCGCGAGGGGCGCATGCCGGCCCGGGCGGCCTCGCGCTCCCCGTCGACGAAGTAGGGCAGGCCGTGGCGGACGAACCACGTCTCCGCGGCCTGGACGGCGTCCTGCTCGCGGGTGCGGGTCACACCGGCTCCGGGGTGCCGAGCACCTCGCGCGCGCGCCGTACGTCCTCGGCCATGGTCGCGACGAGCTCGTCGACGGAGTGGAACCGCAGCATGCCGCGCAGCCGCGCGACGAAGGAGACCTCGACCGGGACGCCGTACAGCTCGAGATCGTCGCGGTCGAGCACGTAGGCCTCCACGCGCCGCTCGCGGTCCCCCTCGAAGGTGGGGTTCGTGCCCACGCTGATCGCTGCCGGCAGGGGCTCGTCGCCGCCGTCGAGCCGGCGCAGCCAGCCCGCGTAGACCCCGTCCGCGGGCGCGGCCTGCATGCCGCTGGTGGGCACGTTCGCGGTCGGGTAGCCGAGGTCCTTGCCCCGCCGGTCGCCGCGCACGACCTCCCCCCGGACTGCGTAGGGCCGACCGAGCGCCTCGGTCGCGCCCTCGACGTCGCCGGCTGAGAGGCAGTTGCGGATGTACGTCGAGGACCACACCTGGGGGCCACCGTCGAGCGCGATCCCCTCGGTCACGAAGTCGCGGTGCTCGCCGAGCTCACGAAGGAGCGGGACGTCCCCGGCGGCACGGCAGCCGAAGCGGAAGTTCGCACCGACCACGACGGCCTTGGCGTGCAGGGCGTCCACCAGGATCTCGTCGACGAACCGCTCGGGCGACCAGGCCGCGATGTCGCGGCTGAACGGCACCACGAGCACGTCGTCGACACCGGCCGCCTCGAGCAGCGGGACCCGTGCCTCGGTCGTGGTGAGCGTCGGCGGCGCGTGCTCGGGGCGCAGCACGGCGATCGGGTGGGGGTCGAAGGTGACCGCGACGACGTGCGCGACGCCGATCTCGTCGGCCACCTCGCAGGCTCGCCGGATGACGTGCTGGTGCCCGAGGTGGACGCCGTCGAAGTTGCCGACGGTGACGACGGTGCGGCCGAGGTCGTCGGGGACGGCGTCGCACGAGCGCCACACACGCACGGGTCACCACTCCTGTTCACGGTCGGGTACGTCGACGTCGAAATGCTGCCACACCGGGCCGGTGCGTCCCTCAGGAGGCGAAGACCGCGACCGCCGCGGCGGAGGCACCACGCTGCTCGTACAGTGCGAGGAACTCCCCCGCGGGGTCGAAGACCGCGACCGGTCCCGGGGCGCCCAGGTCGAGCTCGAGGCGCCGGCCCACCCGGACCGAGGCGGCGTCGGCCTCGTCGAGGTCGCAGCCGGGGAAGCAGCGGCGGGCCACGTCGGAGATCCCGACGATCGAGAGGTCGTCCGCGAGCTGGTCGAGCGTGCGCGCCTCGCCGAGGGTGAACGGCCCCACGGCAGTACGACGCAGCGCGGTCAGGTGGCCCCCGACGCCGAGGGCGGCGCCCACGTCTCGGGCGATGGCGCGGATGTACGTGCCGCTGGAGCAGCGCACCGACACCTCGACGTCCACCACGTCGTCGTGACGCTCGATGCCGTGCACGTCGAGGACGTGGACGGTCACCGGCCGAGCCTTGAGCTCGACCTCCTCGCCCGCCCGCACCCGGTCGTAGGCACGCCGGCCCTCGACCTTGACCGCCGAGACGCTCGAGGGGACCTGCGCGATGTCACCGACCTGTGCGGCGAGCGCCACCCGGATCTCCTCGTCGGTGACCCCGGCGGCCGACGTCTCCTCAAGGACCTCCCCCTCCGCGTCGTCGGTGGTGGTGGAGACCCCGAGACGGACGACGGCGTCGTACGCCTTCTCGGTCAGCATCAGGTGGCCGAGCAGCCGGGTGGCCCGGTCGACCCCGACGAGCAGGACGCCGGTGGCCATCGGGTCGAGCGTGCCGGCGTGGCCCACCTTGCGGGTGCCGGCGAGCCGGCGTACCCGCGCGACGACGTCGTGCGAGGTCATCCCGGCGGGCTTGTCGACGACGACGAGCCCCGGACGGCTGCCGGTGCTCACTCCTCGTCGAGCGCCGGCTCGTCCTCGAGCTCGTCGTCCTCGTGCGGCTTGCGGTACGGGTCGGCCTCGCCGGCGTACGTCGCGCCCGCGGCTGCCTCGGCGACCTTTGCGTCGGACTCGCGTGCCCTGGCGAGCAGCTCGTCGAGGTGGCGCGCGGTGTCGGGCAGCGCGTCGTGGATGAACTCGAGCGTCGGGACGTGGCGCATGCCGAGCTGCTTGCCGACCTCGGCGCGGAGGATGCCCTTGGCCGACTCCAGCGCCACGGCGGTGCTGGCGAGCTCGTCCTCGTCGCCCATGACCGTGTAGAAGATCGTGGCGTTCTGCGTGTCACCGGTGACCCGGACGTCGGTGACGGTGACGAAGCCGAGCCGCGGGTCCTTGATCCGCCGCTCGAGCATCTCGGCCACGATCACCTGGATCCGGTCGGCGACCTTGCGCACGCGGGGCGAGCTCATGAGTTGGTTTCCTGTTCCTGAGTCAGTTGTCTTGTCGTCGGTCAGCGACCGCGCGGCGCGGCCGCAGGGGGCGCAGCGTGGCTGACCGGACGGGGAGGGACGGCGAGGCTGGTTGCCTCGCCGTCCCTCCCCGGTAGGTCGGGTCCACCCGAGAAACCCGGCGCGGGTCAGCCGCGCGGGATCTCGCGCATCTCGAAGGACTCGACGACGTCGCCCTGCTTGATGTCGTTGTAGCCACGCAGGACCAGACCGCACTCGAAGCCCTCACGGACCTCGGACGCGTCGTCCTTCTCGCGGCGCAGCGACGCCAGGTCGAGGTTGTCGGCCACCACGTTGCCGTCACGCAGCAGGCGTGCCTTGGCATTGCGGCGGATGACGCCCTTGGTGACCATGCAGCCGGCGATGTTGCCGATCTTGCTGGAGCGGAAGATCTCGCGGATCTCGGCCTGACCGAGCGACGCCTCTTCGTACTCCGGCTTGAGCATGCCCTTGAGGGCCGCCTCGATCTCCTCGATCGCCTGGTAGATGACCGAGTAGTAGCGGATCTCGACGCCTTCCTTGTCGGCCATCTCCGTCGCCTTGCCCTGGGGCCGGACGTTGAAGCCGATGATGATGGCGTCAGAGGCGGCAGCCAGGTCGACGTTGGTCTCGGTGATCGCACCGACACCGCGGTCGATGACCCGGATGCTGACCTCGTCGCCGACGTCGATCTTGGCCAGCGAGTCCTCGAGGGCCTCGACCGAACCGGACACGTCGCCCTTCAGGATCAGGTTGAGCTCCTGGCTCTCGCCCTTCTCCATGGAGGCCATGAAGTCCTCGAGCGTACGGCGGACCCGGCGCTTGGCCTGCATGGCCGCCCGCTCCCGGGACTCGCGCTTCTCGGCGATCTGGCGGGCCATCCGGTCGTCCTGGACGACGATGAAGTTCTGGCCCGCACCCGGCACCGCGGTCAGACCGAGGACCATCACCGGACGCGACGGGTCGGCCTCCTCCACGTTCTCGCCGTGCTCGTCTAGCATCGCCCGGACCCGGCCGTACGCCGGACCCGCGACGATCGACTCTCCGACCCGCAACGTGCCGCGCTGGACGAGGATCGTCGCCACCGGGCCGCGACCACGGTCCAGGTGCGCCTCGACCACGAGGCCCTGGGCGTCCTGGTCGGGGTTCGCCCGCAGATCGAGCGAGGCGTCGGCGGTGAGCACGATCGCCTCGAGGAGGCTCTCGAGGTTGAGCTCCGACTTCGCCGAGACGTCGACGAACATCGTGTCGCCGCCGTACTCCTCGGGGACGAGGCCGTACTCGGTGAGCTGGCCGCGCACCTTCTGCGGGTCGGCCTCGGGGAGGTCGATCTTGTTGACCGCGACCACGACCGGCACACCGGCGGCCTTGGCGTGGTTGAGCGCCTCGACCGTCTGGGGCATGACGCCGTCGTTGGCCGCCACGACCAGCACCGCGATGTCGGTGGCCTGGGCACCACGGGCACGCATGGCGGTGAACGCCTCGTGACCCGGGGTGTCGATGAAGGTGATCCGACGCTCGTCGCCGTCGACCTCGGTCGCGACCTGGTAGGCACCGATGTGCTGGGTGATGCCACCGGCCTCCTTGTCGACGACGTTCGCGCTGCGCAGGGCGTCGAGGAGCTTGGTCTTTCCGTGGTCGACGTGACCCATCACCGTGACGACCGGCGGACGGGCCGCGAGGTCCTCCTCGGCGCCCTCGTCCTCACCGAACTCGAGGTCGAAGGACTCGAGCAGCTCACGGTCCTCGTCCTCGGGCGAGATGACCTGGACGACGTAGTTGAGCTCCTCACCGAGCAGCTCGAAGGTCGCGTCGTTCACCGACTCGGTCGCGGTCACCATCTCACCGAGGTGGAACAGCATCTGCACCAGCGCTGCGGGGTCCACGCCGATCCGCTCGGCGAAGTCGGTCAGCGAAGCGCCACGCGGGAGCTTGACCGTCTCGCCGTTGCCCTTGCGGACGCGCACGCCACCGATCGTCGGCGCCTGCATCTGCTCGTACTCCTGGCGACGCGCCCGCTTCGACTTGCGCCCGCGACGGGACGGGCCACCGGGACGACCGAACGCGCCCTGGGTCTGGCCACGCTGGCCGGGACGACCACCGCCGGGACGGCCGCCGGGAGCGAAGCCACCGGGGCGGGCCGGAGCACCGGCACCTGCGCCGGGAGCACCACCGCGGCCGGGAGCGCCTCCACGGCCGGGAGCGCCACCGCGGCCGGGGGCACCACCCGGTCCGCCGCGTCCGGGACCCGGACGACCGCCGGGGCCGCCGCCGAAGGCGGCCGGGGACTTCGGCATCATCGCCGGGTTCGGCCGGGGCATGCCCGGACGGCCCGGTGCGCCACCCTCACGGCCTGCGGGCGGACGCGGCGGGCGGTTGTCGCCGCCCTGGTCGCCGCCACGAGCCGGGGCGGGCCGGCGGCCCATGCCCTGGGTGGAGGAGAACGGGTTGTTGCCCGGGCGGGGAGCACCGGGACGGGCGCCGCCGGACGGACGGGCGCCACCGCCGGGGGCGCCACCGCCGGGGCGCGGAGCCCCGGGACGCGGGGCTGCCGGGGGCGTGTCAGCACGTGCTGCGGGGGCGTGCGGGGGCTCCGGCGCCTGCTCGGGTGCCTCGGGGGCCTTCTTCGGGCCGGGTCGCGGACCCGGACGTGGGCCGGGAACCGCGCCGCCGCCCTGGGCGGGCGTCGCGGGCCCGGCCGGCGCCTCGGCCGGCGCCTCGGCCGGTGCCTCGGCCGGTGCCTCGGGCTGGTCCGCAGCAGGAGCCTCGACGGCGGGCGCCTCGGCCTCCTCGGCCTTGGCCGGCGCCGCCTTCTTGGCCGGGGCCTTCTTCGCTGCCTTCTTCTCGCCGGCAGCCTTCAGCTCGTCACCGAACGTGTCGGTGAAACGCTTGACGACAGGGGGCTCGACCGTCGACGACGCCGACTTGACGAACTCTCCCATTTCTCCGAGCTTGGCCAGTACGACCTTGCTCTCGACTCCGAACTCTTTGGCGAGCTCGTGGACTCGGACCTTAGCCACGCTTCTCCTTCTGGTCCGAGCCCTGAAACGCTCGGACCGTTAGCTGGTGTGCATGCTCATCGCGAAGTACTCATCGAGTGCTCATGAGCTGCTGCTCCATTTTCTGTCGGTCAACACGGACGGCCTGCTGCGTGCTCGAGGTGGACCCGGAGAGGACCCTCGTCGAGCGGCCCCCGGACCCGGAGGGCCCGGACGAACGCCCGGCGACGAGTCGCGAGCTCCAGACACGCAGGATCGGGGTGGAGATACGCACCCCGGCCCGGCGCCGAGCCCCGGGGATCCGGTACGACGGTCGCGCCGCCCTCCGAACCACCGACGACCACGCGCAGCAGTTCAAGCTTGGGAGCCCGGACCCGGCATCCGACACATGTGCGCACAGGTTCGTGCGCACAGGATTCGGCGCCGTGTTCGCGAGCCACCGCTACGAGTCTAGCGGCTCGGCCCTCGTGAGCAGAATCGGGTTCAGCGCTGCTCCCCCGGGCCGGCCGGGGCCCGCTCGGCGGGCGCCTCGTCGGAGCGGATGTCGATGCGCCACCCGGTCAGCCGGGCCGCGAGGCGGGCGTTCTGCCCCTCCTTGCCGATGGCGAGCGAGAGCTGGTAGTCGGGCACGACGACCCGTGCCGACCGGGCCGCGAGGTCGACCACCTCGACGCTGGAGACCCTCGCCGGCGAGAGCGCCTGGGCGACCAGCTCGGCGGGGTCGTCGGACCAGTCCACGATGTCGATCTTCTCGCCGTGCAGCTCGTGCATCACGTTGCGCACCCGCTGGCCCATCGGCCCGATGCAGGCACCCTTGGCGTTCACGCCCGGGACGGTCGAGCGCACCGCGATCTTGGTGCGGTGACCGGACTCGCGGGCGATCGCGACGATCTCGACCGTGCCGTCGGCGATCTCGGGGACCTCGAGTGCGAAGAGCTTCTTGACCAGGTTGGGGTGCGAGCGCGAGAGCGTCACCTGGGGGCCTCGCATTCCCTTGCGCACGCTCACCACCAGGCACTTGATCCGGGTGCCGTGGTCGTAGCGCTCGCCCGGGACCCGCTCCATCGAGGGCAGGTGCGCCTCGAGCCGGCCGAGGTCGACGAGCACGTCGTCGGGGTTGCGACCCTGCTGGATCGTCCCGGAGAGGATGTCGCCCTCCTTGCCGGAGAACTCCCCGAACTTCGCCTCGTCCTCGGCGTCGCGGAGGCGCTGCAGGATGATCTGCTTGGCGGTGGTCGCAGCGATCCGTCCGAAGCCGGCGGGCGTGTCGTCGTACTCGCCGACCACGTTGCCCTCCTCGTCGGTCTCGGCGGCCAGCACGGTGACGTGGCCGTTCTTGCGGTCGAGCTCGACCCGCGCCTTGGGCTGGGCGCCGGGGGTCTTCTGGTAGGCGATGAGCAGTGCCTGCTCGATCGCCTCGACCAGGACGTCGAAGGAGATCTCCTTCTCGCGCTCGAGCGAGCGCAGCACCGTCATGTCGATGTCCACTGCTCAGCTCTCCTTCCGGTTGAACTCGATCTGGACGCGGGCCTTCGCCACGTCGCGGTAGGGCAGGACGCGCTCGGCGCCGTCGACGTCCAGGGTGACGCTCTCCTCGTCGCTGCCCCGGACCCGGCCGGTCAGCGTGGTGCCGTCGGTGGCGGTGACCTTGACCAGGCGGGACTCGTTGCGCCGCCAGTGCCGCGGGAGCGTGAGCGGGCGGTCGGTCCCGGGCGAGGTGACCTCGAGCGTGTAGGGCTGCTCGCCCATCACGTCGGAGTCGTCGAGCACCCGGGAGATCTCCTTGGTGGCGTCGGCGACGTCGTCCATGGACACGCCGCCGTCCTTGTCCACCGCGATCCGCAGCAGGCGGCGTCGGCCCACAGGCGTGATCTCGACGGCCTCGAGGTCGAGGCCCTGGGCGGCGAGCGGCGCGGTCAGCACCTCGGCAAGTCGGTCCCGGATCTGATCCGTGCTCACGGGCATCCTCCTGCTGTGCTGTTGTCGGCCCCACGCGGCGGGCGCCTCGGGAGCCCGACGTGAGGCCAACCCTAACGGATGGCGACGCCCGTCCTTGCTAGCGTCGGCCCACCATCGACCAGGGGGAGCCATGAGAGCCGTCGCCGTCACCGTCCTCACCCTGGGGCTGCTGCTGTCAGGGTGCAACGCCCAGCCCGACGGCGACCCGGAGTCGTCGAGCAGCCCCAGCTCGAGCGCCGACTCGACCCCCAGCTCGACCCCCAGCCAGGCACCGACGTCGGAGTCGCCGGCCCCGGGTGAGGAGGAGACCCGCGCGGAGGTACCGCCACCGCCCCGGGGGAAGGACGGCCCGCGGGGGCGGGAGGAGTTCGCGGCCTACGTGCTCCAGGCGTGGATCTATGCCCTCAACACCAACGACCCCGAGCCCCTCCTCGCCGTGAGCGGCAAGAAGGCGTGCGCGGGGTGCGCCGAGCTGCAGCGCGAGCTCCGGAGACGCGAGCGTCAGGGGTGGCACGTCGCACTCGACGGGGTCCGGGTCGCCCGGACGAAGGTCACCTCACCGCGGGGGACCACCCTCGCCAGGATGAGGGTCGCGATCCCCGAGAGCGAGACCTACTTCGACGACGGCCGCCTCCGTGGGACGAACCCCGGGCACCGTCGCAGGACCTTCGAGGTCGAGATGCGGCACACCGGGAAGGCGTTCCGGCTGGTCTCGTTCAGCCTCTACTGACCTGCGACGGCGCCGGGGATAGAGTCGGCTCCCGTGCCGAACCCCTCCTCCGCGCCCGCCGGCCCCCGCGTCAGCCGCAGGGCCGCCCTCGCCGGGGTCGCCGCGGTCGTGGGAGCGGCCGTGACGGGGTGCACCGTCGACAACCCGTTCTCGGGATCCCGTCCCGGAACCACCGGCCCCTCCCCGTCCGGTCCTGCCGAGGTCCCGGTCGACCCCGACGTCGCGGCCGCGGGCGAGGCGATGCGCGTGGAGGAGGAGACGGTGGCCCTGCTCCGTGCCACGGCGCAACGCCACCCTCGGCTGGCCGCCCGCCTCGAGGCTCCGCTCGCCGCGCACGAGGCCCACATCGCCCTGCTCGACGAGGCGGCACCCGGGTCGTCGCCGTCGGCCGTCCCGTCGCCCGAGACGGCAGCTCCGGAGACGTCTGCGGCCCCCTCCCCCGGGACGACGGTGGGGCGCCGTACCCCCGTGGCTCGCCGACGCGGCCGTGCGATGCGCGGCGTCGTGGACGCCGAGACCGCTCTGAGCGCCGCGCTGCGTGAGCACGCCCTCGCGGCCGAGAGCGGGGCGTTCGCGCGGGTGCTCGGCAGCATGTCCGCCTCCGCCGCGCAGCACGCCGCTGTCCTGGCCCAGGGGGTGGGCGCGTGACCCCCCTCGAGGCGCTGCAGGCCACGCTGGCCGGTGAGTACGCCGCGGTCTACGTGTACGGCGTCGCCGGCGGCCGGGTGTCGGCCTCGGAGGAGGCGGTCCTGGCGGAGCGGGTCGCCGACGGGTACCGGACGCACCGCGACCGCCGCGACCAGCTCGAGGCGATGGTGCGGGCGGCCGGAGCGGAACCCGTCCCGGCCGACGTCGCCTACGCGCTCCCCGGGCCGGCCGGGACGAGCAGCCAGCTCGAGGCGCTCGCGCTCGAGGTGGAGCTGCGGTGCGCCGCGGTCTACGCCGACATGGTGGGCAGCACCTCGGGCGAGGACCGTCGCTGGGCGCTCGCGGCACTCGAGGACGCGGCGGTCCGTACCCTCGGCCTCGGCGCCGAGCCAGAGCCCTTCCCCGGCCTCGGCGAGCTCTGACCGCGACCGCGAGGCGGGGGCGGGGAGACGTCAGGGGCGAGCGCCTCCGCCTCGGCACGGAAGTCGTTCGTGTGCCAGGGCGTGCCCTGGTCGACGATGACCCCCTGGACCGGCTCCGCTGCGGACTCAGCCACGGACCACGCCCACGACGTGGGACACGATGTCGTCGACGGCCACGTCCTCCCGCTCGCCGGTGGCACGGTCCTTGACCTCGACCACCCCGTCGACGAAGCCCTTGCCGACAACCACGATCGTGGGCACGCCGAGCAGCTCGGCATCCTTGAACTTCACGCCCGGGGAGACCTTCGGGCGGTCGTCGAACAGCACCGCCACGCCGTGCGCCTGCAGGTCGGCGGTCAGCTTCTCGGCCGCCTCGAAGACCGCCGGGTCCTTGCCCGTGGCGACGAGGTGAACGTCGGCCGGGGCGATCTCGCGGGGCCACACGAGGCCCAGCTCGTCGTGGGCGTTCTCGGCGATCGCGGCGACCGCCCGGGACACGCCGATCCCGTAGGAGCCCATGGTCACCGTGACGAGCTTGCCGTTCTCGTCGAGCACCTTGAGGTCGAGCGCGTCGGCGTACTTCCGGCCGAGCTGGAAGATGTGGCCCATCTCGATGCCGCGGGCGGTCTCGAGGGTGCCGTCACAGCTCGGGCAGGGGTCGCCGTCGCGGACCTCGGCGGCCTCGATGGTCCCGTCGGGGGTGAAGTCGCGACCGGCCACGAGGTCGATGACGTGCTGGCCCTCGACGTCGGCGCCGGTCACCCACCGGGTCCCCTCGACCACGCGCGGGTCGACGAGGTAGCGGACCTTGGACTCGCTCTTCTCGCCGAGCGCCGCGGGGCCGATGTATCCCTTCACCAGGGCGGGGTTGGCGGCGAAGTCGTCCTCGCCGAAGGCCTCGACCTCGATCGGCTCGAGCTGACCCTCGAGCCGCTTGGCGTCGACCTCGCGGTCACCGGGCAGACCGATCGCGAGCGGCTCGCGGGTGCCGTCGGGGTGCTTGAGCACGATGAGGACGTTCTTCAGCGTGTCCCCGGCCTGCCACGGGCGGTCGTCGCGGGGGTGGCGCTCGTTGAGGTGGTCGACGAGGGTCTCGATGGTCGGCGTGTCCGGGGTCTGCTCCGCGTGGGCGGCAGGTGCGTCGTCGTACCCCACCGGCTGCGGTGCGCGGACCTGGACGGCCTCCACGTTCGCGGCGTAGTCACAGGACGTGCAGCGGACGTAGGTGTCCTCGCCGACGTCGGCCTTGGCGAGGAACTCCTCCGACTTGGAGCCACCCATGGCGCCGGAGGTGGCCTTGACGACGACGTACTCGAACCCGAGCCGGTCGAAGGTCCGGACGTAGGCCTGGCGGTGGGCCTGGTAGGAGCGCTCGAGCCCCTCGTCGGTGGTGTCGAAGGAGTAGGAGTCCTTCATCACGAACTCACGGCCGCGCAGCAGACCGGCGCGGGGTCGCGCCTCGTCGCGGTACTTGGTCTGGATCTGGTAGAGCCAGACGGGGAGGTCCTTGTAGGAGGAGTACAGGTCCTTCACGACGAGCGTGAACAGCTCCTCGTGGGTGGGCCCGAGGAGGTAGTCGGCCCCCTTGCGGTCCTTGAGGCGGAAGATGCCGTCGCCGTACTCCGTCCACCGGTTGGTGGCCTCGTAGGGCTCCCGCGGCAGCAGGGCGGGGAACTGCAGCTCCTGGGCGCCGATGGCGTCCATCTCCTCGCGCACGATCCGCTCGATGTTGCGCAGCACCTTCAGGCCCAGCGGCAACCAGGAGTAGATGCCCGGGGCCGCGCGGCGGATGTAGCCGGCACGGACCAGCAGGCGGTGGCTGGGCACCTCGGCGTCGGCCGGGTCATCCCGGAGCGTGCGGACGAAGAGGCTGGACATCCGCAGCACCGGGGCGCCCGGCAGACGGCGGGCGGCGGAGGCGGACTCGGGAGCTGCGGTCATGCGCGCAAGGCTACCGAGGCGCCTCGTCGAGACGCACATCGGAAAGGTCCGCAGCCGATTTGCCGGAAATGATCCGAACGGGCCATCCGGGCATGACATCATGACCAGGTGACGCAGGACCAGACGACCCGCGACGAGCGGGTGCTCCGCGTGCGGCTCGCAGCGGACGCTGCGAGCGTCCCCGGGGCACGCCGGTTCGTCGCCGACGGCCTGCGCGCCTGGGGCCACGACGGGCTCGTCGACGACGCGTCCCTGTGCGTCAGTGAGCTCGCGGGCAACGCCGCACTGCACGCCCACAGCACCTACATCGAGGTCGCCGTGATGGACCTCGACCGCGCCGTGCGGCTTCTGGTCGAGGACGACGGCCCCGCACCGCTCGAGGCGATCAGCCCCCGGGCCATGCTCCCCGACATCGAGGAGTCCCTCGAAGACCTCGACGGGGAGCTCGACGACATCGAGCTGCTGCTCAACGCCCCCACCACCGGGCGCGGCCTCGCGATCGTCTCGGTGCTGGCCAGCGACTGGGGCGTCGAGGCGCTCGAGCACGGCAAGCGCATCTGGGCCGAGCTGACCGCCGAGCCGGCTCCCGAGCACGGCCCCCGAGAGCCCCGCACCCGCCGTGACAACGCACTCGACGAGCCCGTGCTCGTCTCCCCCGAGGAGCTGCCTCCGGGTTGGATCGTCGTGCTGCTCGCCGGCTGCCCGGTCGATCTCAGCCTGCACCAGGACCAGCACCTCGACGAGCTCGTGCGCGAGCTGACCCTCATGAGCGCAGACGGCGAGAACGCCGAGTCCGCGCGTCTCGCGTACCGGCTGGAGGTGATCCTCCGCACTCCGGCCCAGGCCCGCGCCGCCGGTCGACGCCAGGCGCAGGCCGCCCGCGACCGCGGCGAGCGGTTCGTCGACGTGGAGATGGCCCTCCCCCGCGAGTTCAGCCCCGAGGTGCGCCGGCTCAACGACGCGGTGACGGAGGCGGACCGGCTGTGCGAGCAGCAGCGGCTCCTGACTCTCGCCTCCCCGCAGGAGCTGCGGGACTTCCGGTCCTGGATGACCGAGGAGATCACCGGCCAGGCCGAGCGTGGCAGCACACCGACGACGTGGGACGAGTGGCGCGCGTCGCGCTGACCGCCCCCTCGTCAGAACATCACGGTCGCGAAGACGCCGGTCTGCCGGAAGCCGACGGTGTCGTAGGCGGCCCGAGCCGGGAGGTTGTGGTCGTTGACGTAGAGCGACACCACCGGCGCGATCTCGCGGAGCGCCACGTCCACCACCGCTGCCATCCCCGCGGTCGCCAGGCCCTCCCCGCGGCGGTCGGGGTCGACGTACACCCCCTGGACCTGGCAGGCGTGCGGCGAGACCGCGGCCACCTCGGCCTTGAACAGGACCTTGCCGTCCTCGATGCGCACGAACGACCAGCCCTTGCTGACCAGCTGGGCGACCCGGGCACGGTACATGTCCGCACCACCGCCGAGCTCGGGTGAGACACCGACCTCCTCGGTGTACATCGCCACGCACGCGGGATACAGCAGGTCGAGGTCCTCGGGCCGGCTGCGGCGGACCCACGGGTCCGGCGCCAACGGCGACAGCCGGGCGATCTCGAGGTGGGGCTGGCGCCAGCGCAGCTCGCGTGGTTTGTCCCAGTGTGGCTCCAGCAGGTCCCACAAGGCCGCCACCTCGCCGGCCGGGCCCACGATGGTCGAGCATCGCCTGCCCTGTCGCACCGCCCGTGCGGCGAACGCCTCGGTCGCGGCCGGTGTCGCCGAGACGGGCACGAGGTTCGCGGCGGCGTGGCAGGCCGAGACCAGCTCGCCGTCCTCGAACCAGCCCCACATCTCCCCGCCCATCCACCGCGGGTCCAGCCTCGTGATCCGGCTGCGGTAGTCGACGAAGACGTTGACGACCGGGTCGCGCGCGACCAGCTGCGACATCGCGGGGAGGTCGGAGGGGCCGAGGAGGCGCAGTCCGGACTGGGTGCGGAGCACGTGAGGAGCCTACGACACGGGAAGTCGGTCCGAGGGCGGGTCGGGAGGCGTCGTGGGCACCGCCGGTGAGGGTCAGCTGACGCTGACGGTCGGTGCACCGCTCCCGCCGTCGACGGGCTCGCCGATCTCCTCGGCGATCCGCATGGCCTCCTCGATGAGGGTCTCGACGATCTTCGACTCGGGCACGGTCTTGATGACCTCGCCCTTGACGAAGATCTGGCCCTTGCCGTTGCCGGACGCGACGCCGAGGTCGGCCTCACGAGCCTCACCGGGACCGTTCACGACACAGCCCATCACGGCGACGCGCAGCGGGACCTCGAGGCCCTCGAGGCCGGCGGTCACCTCGTCGGCGAGCTTGTAGACGTCGACCTGGGCGCGGCCGCACGAGGGGCAGGAGACGATCTCGAGCCGGCGGGGCCGGAGGTTCAGGGACTCGAGGATCTGCAGACCGACCTTGACCTCCTCGACCGGCGGCGCCGACAGGGAGACCCGGATGGTGTCGCCGATGCCCCGAGACAGCAGCGCACCGAAGGCGACACTGGACTTGATCGTGCCCTGGAACGCCGGCCCGGCCTCGGTGACCCCGAGGTGCAGCGGCCAGTCGCCGCGCTGGGCGAGCATCTCGTAGGCCTGCACCATGACGACCGGATCGTTGTGCTTGACCGAGATCTTGAAGTCGTGGAAGTCGTGCTCCTCGAACAGGCCGGCCTCCCACACGGCCGACTCGACGAGCGCCTCCGGGGTGGCCTTGCCGTACTTCTCGAGCACCCGCTTGTCCAGCGACCCGGCGTTGACACCGATCCGCAGGGACGTGCCGTGGTCCTTCGCGGCCTGGGCGATCTGCTTGACCTGGTCGTCGAACTTGCGGATGTTCCCGGGGTTGACCCGGACCGCCGCGCAGCCGGCCTCGATCGCGGCGAAGACGTACTTCGGCTGGAAGTGGATGTCGGCGATGACCGGGATCTGGGAGTGCTGGGCGATCTCCGCGAGGGCGTCGGCGTCGTCCTGCGACGGACAGGCGACCCGGACGATGTCGCAGCCGGCCGCGGTCAGCTCGGCGATCTGCTGCAGCGTGGTGTTCACGTCGGAGGTGACCGTGGTCGTCATCGACTGCACCGAGACGGGGGCGTCGCCGCCGACGAGGACCTTGCCCACCTTGATCTGGCGGGTCTTGCGTCGTTCGGCCAGCACCGGCGGCGGGGCGGCGGGCATTCCGAGGTCGACGGAGGTCATGGAAGCGGTGTCCTTCTGTGAGGTGGGGATGGCTTCGACGGTACTAGAGCCGGATGGGGACGACGATGTCGGCGTAGATGAGGACCATGCTCATCACGAAGATCGCGCCGGCCATCACGTAGGCCACCGGAAGCAGCTTCGCCACGTCGAAGTAGCCCGGGTCCGGGCGCCGGAAGAGCTTGGCGAGGCCGCGCCGGACCGCCTCGTAGAGCGCACCGGCGATGTGGCCGCCGTCGAGGGGCAGCAGCGGCACGAAGTTGAACATGCCCACGAAGAGGTTCACCCCGCCCAGCAGCATCAGGAGGCTGGCGAGCCGGTCGGTCAGCGGGCTCTCGTGGGTCGAGGCCATCTCGCCGGCCACTCGGCCGGCACCGACCACGCTCATCGGCCCCTCGCGGTCACGCTCCTGGAGGCCGACGGCCGCCTTGGCGACGTCCCAGACGCGCACGGGCAGCTCGCCGAGGTACGTAACGGTCCGCCAGGTCATCCGCCCCATCTCGGCGACCGCGAAGGCAGGACCCTGCTTGACCAGGGCGGTCCGCTGGGTGACGCCGAGGAAGCCGACCTCGACGTACTCCTCCAGCGGCTCGCCGTTCTCGTCGAGCCTCTCCCGGGGCGAGACCGTGGTGTTCGTCGTGGCGGTGAGCACCTCACCGTCGCGCTCGTAGACGATCGTGGCGTCGCCGGCGGCGTTGTCACGGATCAGGCCGACCAGCTGGTCCCACGAGGTCACCTCGACCCCGTTGAACTCGAGGATCTTGTCGCCGGGCAGCAGGCCGGCCTCCTTCGCCGGGGAGACCGGGTCGTCGGCGGCGCACGCACGACCGCCCTCGGAGGCGGGCACGACACAGGCCGACACCGTGTCGACCGTGGTGGTCGCCTGCGGCACGCCGTACAGCATGAAGACGCCGGAGAAGAGCAGGAAGGCGATCACGAGGTTCACCATCGGCCCGCCGGCCATCACGATGACCTTCTTCCACCACGGCAGCTTGTAGAAGAGGCGGTCCTCGTCGCCGGGCTCGACCAGCTCGTACTCCGCCGCGCGTGCGTCGGAGATGATCTGCGTGAACATCCCGGTGTTGCTCTTGCGCAGCCGCAGGGGCTCCTCGCCCGAGGCGTCGCGTGGGCCGGGCGGCAGCATCCCCACGAGCTTGACGTAGCCGCCCAGGGGAATCGCCTTGACGCCGTACTCCGTCTCGTCCCTCCGGCGCGACCACAGCGTGCGCCCGAAGCCGATGAAGTACTGCGTCACCTTCACGCCGAACTTCTTCGCCGGCACCATGTGACCGACCTCGTGCAGGCCGATCGACACGGCGACGCCCACGACGAACAGCACCACGCCGAGGGTGTACATCAGCACAGTGGTCATCGACGGCGCTCCAGCTCGCTCCGGGTCTCGGTGCGCGCCCAGGCGTCGGCGCCGAGCACGTCCTCGAGGGTCAGGTCCTCCACAGACGAGGGTACGTCGTGCCTGGCCAGAACCGCCCCGATCGTGGGCACGATGTCGGTGAACCTCATCTCACCGCCCAGGAACGCCTCGACGCAGACCTCGTTGGCGGCGTTGTAGACCGCCGGGGCCGTGCCGCCTCGCCCGCCGGCGGAGCGCGCGAGGCGCACGGCCGGGAATGCCTCGTCGTCGAGGGGGAAGAACTCCCAGGTCTCCGGCCTCGTCCAGTCGACCGGGGGCGCGGCGTCGCGGACACGGTCGGGCCACGCCAGGCCCATCGCGATCGGGATCATCATCGACGGCGGCGAGGCCTGCGCGAGCGTGGAGCCGTCGTGGAACTCGACCATGGAGTGCACCACGGAGGTGGGATGCACGACGACCTCGATCGCGTCGAACGGCAGGCCGAAGAGCAGATGCGCCTCGATCACCTCCAGGCCCTTGTTGACCAGGGTCGCGGAGTTGATCGTGACGACGGGGCCCATCGACCAGGTCGGGTGGGCCAGCGCCTGCCGGGGGGTGACGTCGTGCAGCTCCGCGCGGGTGCGCCCCCGGAACGGTCCGCCGCTGGCGGTCAGCACGAGCTTGCGCACCTCCTCGGCGCGGCCGCCCCGCAGGCACTGGGCCAGGGCGCTGTGCTCGCTGTCGACCGGGACGATCTGGCCGGGCCCGGCCCGGGAGGTCACCACGGGGCCGCCGATGATCAGCGACTCCTTGTTGGCCAGTGCCAGGGTGTTGCCCGCGTCGAGCGCGGCCAGGGTGGGTCGCAGGCCCACGGCGCCCGTGATTCCGTTCAGGACGACGTCGCACTCGCGGCCCGCGGCCTCCACCGAGGCCTCCTCCCCCAGCCCGGAGAAGGTCGGGGCGAGCTCCGCCACCTGCGCCTCGAAGAGCTCCTTGTTGCCGCCGCCGGCCGTGAGGCCGACGACGCGGAACATGTCGGGGTTCGCCCGCACCACCTCGAGGGCCTGGGTCCCGATCGACCCGGTGGAACCGAGGATGACGACGTCACGGCGCGAGCTCATGCCGAGCATCCTTCCATCGCGCTCCGACGGTCCCGTCAGAGGTCGAGGCCGGTCAGTACCATCACGCGCTCGTAGGTCAGGTCGGTCATGGTGTAGCGCACGCCCTCGCGCCCGACCCCCGACTCCTTCGTGCCGCCGTAGGGCATCTGGTCGGCGCGGTAGCTCGGCACGTCGCCGATGACCACGCCGCCGACCTCGAGCTCGCGGTGGGCGCGGAACGCCGTGCCGATGTCGTGGGTGAACACACCTGCCTGCAGGCCGAACCTCGAGGCGTTGACCTTCGCGAACGCCTCCTCGGTCGTCGACACCCGCTCGAGGGCGAGCACCGGCCCGAACACCTCCTCCGACACCACCCTCGCCTCGTCCGGAGCGCCCTCGAGCAGGGTCGGGGGGTACGTCGTCCCGGCGCGGTCACCGCCGACGAGCACGGAGGCGCCCTCCGCCACGGCCTCGCCGACCCACTCCTCGACACGTCGCGCGGCGGCCTCGTCGATCATCGGCCCGACGTGCGTGCCCGGGTCGGTGGGGTCACCGGTGGCGAGACCGGCCATCGCCTTCTCCAGGGCGGTCCGGAGGTCGTCGTACACGGGGGCGGCGGCGTAGACACGCTGGACGCTGATGCACGACTGGCCGGCCTGGTAGGTGGCGAAGGAGGCGATCCGCGCGGCAGCATGCTCGAGGTCGCCCGGCCGGGCGTAGTCGTCGCACACCACGACGGCGGCGTTCCCGCCGAGCTCGAGGACGACGTGCTTGGTGGGGACCGCGGCGGCGATCGCATGGCCCACCGGGCCGGAGCCGGTGAACGAGACCACGGGGAGCCGGGGGTCCGCGACCAGGCCGGCGGCGCGCTCGTTCTCGACGTTGAGGACGCTGAGCATCCCCGCGGGCAGGCCGTGCGCGGCCATCGCCTCGGCGACCACCTCGCCGAGCAGGAGCGCCGACAGCGGCGTCTTGGGGGCGGGCTTGAGCACGACGGGGGCGCCGACGGCGAGGGCGGGGGCGACCTTGTGGGCGACCAGGTTGAGGGGGAAGTTGAACGGGGAGATGGCCAGCACGGGTCCCTTGGGGACGCGCCGGACGTAGGCCAGCCGGCCCTCCGCCGCACGGTCGGTGTCGAGCCGCATCACCTCCCCCGACCAGCGACGCGTCTCCTCGGCGGCCCAGCGGAACACCGAGACCGCGCGGCCGACCTCGGCCGTGGCCCAGACGGTGGGCTTGCCGCTCTCCGCGGTGATCAGCTCGGCCACCTCGGCGGCACGGTCGGCGAGCAGGCGGCTGACCTCGAGCAGCGCGTCGGCCCGGGCGTGCACGGGCAGCGCCTGCGCCTCTGCACGCGCCGCCCACGCCGCCGCGACCGCTCGCTCGACCTGGTCGTCGGAGGCGTACGACGTCGTGCCGGCCGACGTTCCGTCGAAGGGTGAGCGCACGTCCAGGGGCGTGGGGCCCTCCTCCCAGACACCGGCGATGAGCAACGGATTCGCTCCCTCGACGTACATATGACCACCGTTTTCACTAGTTATTCGCGGACATCTGCCCCGAATCCGTAGCGTCATGGGGCGGCGGCAGCCTAACCTGTCCTCCATGAACGATGCATCGCGATCCCCCGCTCCCGGCGGTCCCGGTCTGGCCCAGGAGCGCCGCCTGGTGACCGAGATCCCCGGCCCCGTCTCCCGGGCCAAGCTCGAACGGCGCGCCCAGCACGTCGCGGCCGGCGTCGGTACGACGCTCCCCGTGTTCGTCGAGGCAGCCGGCGGCGGCGTCCTCGTGGACGCCGACGGCAACTCACTGATCGACCTCGCCTCGGGAATCGCGGTGACGAGCGTCGGCAACGCCGCCCCCGAGGTGGCCGACCGGGTCACCGAGCAGGTCCGCGCGTTCACGCACACCTGCTTCATGGTCACCCCGTACGACGGCTACGTCGACGTGTGCGAGCAGCTCGCGGAGCTGACCCCCGGGGACCACCCGAAGAAGTCGGCGTTGTTCAACTCCGGGGCGGAGGCGGTGGAGAACGCCGTGAAGATCGCGCGCTCGTCCACCGGTCGTAACGCGGTCGGTGTCTTCGACCACGCCTACCACGGCCGCACCAACCTCACGATGGCGATGACGGCGAAGAACATGCCCTACAAGCAGGGGTTCGGGCCGTTCGCCAACGAGGTGTACCGCGCCCCCGTCTCCTACCCGTTCCGCGAGCCGGCCGAGATCTCCGGCGGGGAGGCTGCCGACCGGGCGATCGAGATCTTCGACAAGCAGGTCGGCGCCGCCAACCTCGCCTGCGTGGTGGTCGAGCCGATCCTCGGCGAGGGCGGGTTCGTCGTGCCGGCCGACGGCTTCCTGCCCCGGCTGCGCGAGTGGACCGCCGAGAACGGCATCGTCCTGGTGGCCGACGAGATCCAGTCCGGCTTCTGCCGCACGGGCGACTGGTTCGCCTGTGACCACGAGGGGGTCGTGCCGGACCTGGTCACCACCGCCAAGGGCATCGCCGGGGGCTTCCCGCTCGCGGCCGTGACGGGTCGCGCCGAGATCATGGACGCCGTCCACGTCGGCGGTCTCGGCGGGACCTACGGCGGCAACCCCGTCGCCTGCGCCGCGGCGCTCGGCGCCATCGAGGCGATGCGCAAGCACGACCTCGCCACCCGGGCCCGTGAGCTCGGTTCGGCGATGCACCGCAGGCTCACCGCCATCGCCGAGAAGCACCCGGGTGTCGGCGACGTCCGAGGCCGCGGCGCGATGATGGCGGTGGAGATCGTCGGTCCGGACGGGCGAAACCCTGACCCCGTCCGTGCCGGCTCGGTCTCGGCCTACTGCCACGCCCGCGGCGTCGTGACCCTCACGGCCGGGACCTTCGGGAACGTCCTGCGCTTCCTTCCCCCGCTGGTCATGCCCGACCACCTCCTCGAGGAGGCGTTCGACGTGGTGGCCGAGGCGTTCGACGCGACCGCCTGACCCGCAGGACGACAGGAACCTGCCGCTCCCTCCGCGCGAGATCGGCAGGTCCCTCTGCTCCGTCAGCCGGCCCGACGGTCAGTCGTCGCGCTGACCCCAGGGCGAGCCGTACTCCGTCAGCAGGTCCAGGAACGGGACGGCGTCGAACGCCTCGGGCCCGAGCACGCCGCTGCCCTTCCACGTCCCCCGCGCGAGCAGCTCGAGGGCGATCACCGGGTTGACCGCGGTCTGCCAGACCACGCACTGGTGGCCGTACTCCTGCATCGACCACTCGTTGTCGACGACGTGGTAGAGGTACGTCGCCCGCGGCTGCCCGTCCCTGCCCGTGCCCGTGACGTAGAGGCCGGCGCACGTCTTGCCGCGCATCTTGTCGCCGAGGGTCGCCGGGTCGGGGAGGCAGGCGGCCACCACGTCACGCGGCGACACCTCGACACCTCCGACACGGACCTTCTGGGTGCTGTCGAGGCCGAGCTTGTGCAGGGTCTTGAGCACCTCGATGAACTCGTTGCCCAGGCCGTACTTGAAGGTGGCACGCCTGGCGTCCACCCAGCGCGGCATGAGGAGGACCTCTTCGTGCTCGACGTTCACGCACTCGACGGGGCCGATGCCCTCGGGGAAGTCGAAGACCTCCGGCTCGCTGAACGGCGGCGTGGTGAACCAGCCACGCTCCCTCTCCCAGATGACCGGCGGGTTGAGGCACTCCTCGATCGTGGTCCAGATGGAGAAGCTCGGCGCGAAGTCGTAGCCCTCGACCTCGAGGTTCGCGCCGTCGCGGGTGCCCAGCTCGTCGATCTCGGAGAACAGGTGGTCGGCGGCGTACCTCGCGAAGACGTCGGACAGGCCGGGCTCCACGCCGATCCCGACCAGCGCCAGCCGGCCGACCGACTCCCAGTCGGGCTCCTTGGCGAACTGCTCGTCGCCGAGCTTCACCCCGGTCTCCTCATAGGGGCGCTCCGGGTGCGGCCTCGACAGGCTCATCGCCATGTCGAGGTAGTCCGCCCCGGCGGCGAACGCGCCGTCGAAGATCGGCATCACGAAGCGGGGGTCCACGGCGTTCATGACGTGGGTCGCGCGGTGCTCACGGGCGAGCGCGGCGACCGACTCCGCGTCGGAGGCGTCCACCTGCACGGCGACGAACCGGTCATCGACGGCGGCAGCCCGCTCGGCGCGGGACGGGTCGTGGTCGGCGACCACGATCGTCTCGTAGAAGTCACGACGTGCGGCGATCGCGGCAAAGGCGGCACCCACGCCACCGGCGCCGATCAGCAGGATGCGCATCACGCCGCCCTGCGCCGGTCGAGCAGCGAGCGCCCCNNCCCCCGCCGGTCGAGCAGCGAGCGGAGCGAGCGTGTCGAGACCATGGTCACTCGCCGATGTAGGACATCACGTGCTTGACGCGTGTGTAGTCCTCGAGGCTGTAGGCGGACAGGTCCTTGCCGTGGCCGGAGTACTTGAACCCGCCGTGCGGCATCTCCGAGACGAACGGGATGTGGGTGTTGATCCAGACCACGCCGAAGTTGAGCCGCTTGGAGACCCGCATGGCGCGACCGTGGTCCTTGGTCCACACCGAGGAGGCGAGGCCGTACTTCACACCGTTGGCCCAGCGCAGCGCCTCGGCCTCGTCGGTGAACCGCTGGACGGTGATGACCGGGCCGAAGATCTCCTCCTGGCTCATCTCGTCCTGCTGCTGGAGGCCGCTGACGACCGTGGGGGCGTAGAAGAAGCCACGGTCGCCCTGCGTGGAGCCGCCGATCTCGATGCGCGCGTGCTCGGGCATGCGCTCGACCATGCCGCGGACCCGGTCGAGCTGGTTGGCGTTGTTCAGCGCGCCGTACAGGATGTCGGGGTCGTCGGGCGCGCCCGTCTTGATGTTGCGCGCCTGCTCGGTCAGCGCCGCCACGAAGTCGTCGTGTGCGCCCGGGGAGACCAGCACCCGAGTGGCTGCGGTGCAGTCCTGGCCGGCGTTGAAGTAGCCGGCTGTCGCGATCGCCTCCGCGGCCTTCTCCACGTCGGCGTCGTCGAAGACGATGACCGGCGCCTTGCCTCCGAGCTCGAGGTGGGTGCGCTTGAGCTGGGCCGCGGCCGAGCCCGCGACCTCCATGCCGGCGCGCACGGAGCCGGTGATCGAGACCATGTCCGGGATCTCGTGCTCGACGATCGCGCGACCGGTGTCGCGGTCACCGGTGACGACGTTGAACACGCCCGGCGGCAGGAACTCCTGGGCCAGCTCGGCGAACATCGTGGTCGTCGCCGGCGTGGTGTCCGAGGGCTTGAGCACGACGGTGTTGCCCGCGGCGAGCGCCGGCGCGATCTTCCAGATCATCATCATCAGCGGGTAGTTCCAGGGGGTCACCTGCCCCACCACGCCGACCGGCTCACGGCGGACCATCGACGTGTGGTCCTTCATGTACTCCCCGGCCGACTTGCCCTCGAGCAGCCGGGCGGCACCGGCGAAGAAGCGCAGCTCGTCCACCGACGGCGGCAGCTCCTCCTCCGCGGTGAGCTGGATCGGCTTGCCGGTGTTGGCACACTCGGCCCGCACGAACTCGTCGGCGCGTGCCTCGAGCGCGTCGGCCATCTTGAGCAGGGCCAGCTGCCGCTCCGAAGGCGTGGTCTCACCCCAGGTCTCGAACGCCTTCTCGGCCGCCTTCATCGCTCGGTCGACGTCCTCGGCGCCCGAGGCGGGGGCCGAGGCGTACACCTCCCCGGTCGCGGGGTTCACGATGTCGTAGGTCTCGCCCGACACGGAGTCGACCGCCTGGCCGTCGACGATGTTGCGGAACTGCTCTGCCATCCCTGTGCGCCTTCCTCTGGCTGCTCACGGCTGTCTTCGTGGGTACGACGGACGCGCGGCCCGTCGTGGGCCCGAGCCTAGTCACGCGGCGACGGATTCGGTAGAGGAAGCGGCACCCTGTCTACGAAATCGTCTCAATAGGGCCTCAGGAACGGTCGACTTCGCCCGTGAGGGTCGATCTCCCCGGGCTACCGGCAGGTGTCCACCCAGGCGTCGAAGTCCCAGGTCGTGAGGAACCGCGCCGCGCCCTCGGAGCCGGCGCGCAGCAGCCGCTCCTGCTGGGCACGGTCGAGGTCGAAGTCGATGGCGCTGACCTCGGCGGTGTCCACGTGCACCGAGCGGGCCACGTTGCACGGGTCGAGGATCTCCTCGGCCTGGTGGGCGCGGATCGCGGTCTCGACAAGGGCGAAGCCCATGCTCACCGGGTCGCCCACCGGGCGCGGATGCTCCTCCTCGGCGACACCGAGCACGTCGAGGCGCACCCCGATGGTCGGCCACCGCGGTGGCACCTCGTCGAGCCTGTCGAACGCGCCGATCGGGTAGTTCGACAGCAGGCCGCCGTCCACGAGCGTGCAGGTGCCCTGCCGGGCGGTCAGCTCGACAGGCTCGAAGAAGTAGGGGATCGACGCCGAGGCACGGACCGCGTCGGCCACCCGCTGCTCGTCGGGGTCGAGACCGTACTCCGGGTAGTCCCAGGGCAGCTGCACGAAGCGACGCCGGGAGAGGTCGCTGGCCATCACCACGAGGGAGTACCGGTGGTGCATCTCGCCGTCGTCGCCGGCGTCCGCGGCGCGCAGGTCACCGAACGTCTCCACGCCCAGGTCCTCGAGCACCCCGCCCACCCAGTCGCGCAGGTAGTCGCCCTGGTAGGCACCGCCCTCGAGCAGCACGGAGAGCCCGTCGCCGAGGAAGGCCAGCGGCCCGAGGAGCCGGCCCGGCAGCCCACGGTCGCGGAACCTGCGGTAGTCCAGGGACCGGGCGACGTCGGCGAGCCGGGTGAGGGGCTCACCACGGCGTTGCATCGCCGCCACCACCGCCCCCACGATCGCCCCTGCCGAGGTCCCCGCGACACGAGGGAAGGAGTAGCCCCCCTCCGCCAGCCCGACCACCGCGCCGGCGAGGGCGATGCCCTTGACCCCGCCTCCCTCGATCACGAGGTCGGCCCGCCGCGGCGTGGTCTGGTCAGCTGCCCCCGAGATGTCCATGAACTCGACCATAACGACAGGTTCCGACAGCCTCCGGGCCGCTCCAGCGTCACGCTCCCGGCCAGGTCGCGCGACTTCCGGGCGGTGGCGTGCCTACCCCGAGACACGCACCCCGTCGACGTACGTCGCCACGACCCTCGTCGCACCGACCTCACCCGCCTCACCGGCGAACGGGTCTCGGTCCAGCACGGCGAGGTCCGCGACGAACCCCGGCTCGAGGGAACCGGACCGGTCGAGGTGGTTCACGTGGGCCGAGCCGGAGGTGTAGGCGGCGAAGGCCTGCTCGAGCGTGATCGCCTGCTCGGGCAGGAACGGCTCGCATCCCTCTCGCCCGGAGGCGCCGTGGACGGTCCGGTTGACCGCCACATGGATGCCGGCGAGCGGGTCGGGACTGCTCACGGGCCAGTCACTGCCTGCGGCCAGGCGCGCCCCCGAACGGAGCAGGTCCGCGAACGGGTACTGCCAGGCCCACCGTTCCGGCTCGAGGAAGGGCAGTGTCAGGTCCACCATCTGCTCGTCGTACGCCGCCCACAACGGCTGCATGTTCGCCGTCACGCCGAGCGACCCGAAACGTGCCCGGTCGTCGGGGTGGATCACCTGGATGTGCGCGATGTGGTGCCGTAGGTCGTTGCCGCCGTTCGTCGTACGAGCCTGCTCGACCGCGTCGAGGGCCTCACGCACCGCGCGGTCGCCGATCGCGTGGAAGTGCACCTGGAAGCCCTCCGCGTCGAGCCGGACGACGGCCTCGCGCAGCAGTGCCGGGTCGACGAACGAGAGCCCCGTGTTGCCGGTGGCGCAGCCGCAGCCGTCGAGGTAGGGAGCCGACATCCCTGCCGTGTAGTTCTCGGCGACTCCGTCCTGCATGATCTTCACGGCCCCGGCGACGAAGCGGTCACGCTCGAGCAGGCACCGCCGGTCCACCAAGGTGCGCACCTGCTCAAGCCCGTGCTCCCGGTGCCACCACAGGGCGCCGCGGACCCGGGCGGTCAGCTCGCCCGCGTCCGCCGCGCGGACGTAGACCGAGGACGGGTCGTCGAGCGCGGTGTAGTCGCCGAGGATCGCTTCCTGCCACGCGGTGATCCCAAGCGAGTGGAGGTACTCCTGTGCGGTCAGGAACGCCTGGTAGTACTCGTCGTCGCTCGTGTCGGTGATCAGCCGCTCGACGAGGTTCATCGCCCCCTCGTGGAGGACGCCGGTGGGGTGCCCGGCGGCGTCGCGCTGGATCCGGCCGTCGACGGGGTCCGGGGTGTCCCGGTCGATCCCGGCGAGCTCGAGCGCCCGGGAGCTGACCCACGCGCCGTGGTGGTCCCGGTTGGGCAGGAAGACCGGACGGTCGGGCACGACGCGGTCGAGGTCGGCGGCGAGCGGGCCGGTGGGACCGAAGACCGCCATCGACCATCCGCCACCGCCGATCCACAGCCGGTCGGGGTTCGCCGCTGCGTAGCTGCGTACTGCCTCGAGGTAGTCCTCACGCGTGTCGAGGTCGGACAGGTCGCAGCGCAGCCGCTTGAGCCCTCCCTGCACCGGGTGGACGTGGGCGTCCTGGAACCCGGGCAGCACGAGGCCGCCGGCGAGGTCGACCTCCTCGGCGCCGGCCGGGGTGTCTAGCTCGGCGTCGGGCCCGACCTGCCGGATCCGACCCTCCACCACGACCACACCGGTGCCCGCCCGGTAGCGATGCCCGTCGAAGGCGGCGCCGTTGCGGAGTACGACTGCGTCGGTACCCACCTGTGACCTCTCTATGTACGGAATCCGTAGCCAATTCTGCATCTTGCTCTCGAAATTAGACCTGTATACTCGCTGCAACAATGGAATCACTTGCCATGACCAGGGCCGGTCGGCAAGATGGTCGGTGTCGACCAGCAAGCACAAGGGGAAGCATCACATGTCATCAGAGCCGATGAGCCAGGGCGCCGTACCGACGGCTGCGGCGGCGATGGACGGAGACGCCTACGCCGCTCTCCAGAAGGCCGCACGCGACCACCTCTGGATGCATTTCACCCGAATGTCGAGCTACGAGCACGCCGACGTCCCGATCATCGTCAGGGGCGAGGGTGCCTACATCTACGACGCCAAGGGCAACCGGTACCTCGACGCCCTCGGCGGCCTCTTCGTGAACCAGCTCGGCCACGGCCGCAAGGACCTCGCCGAGGTCGCGGCCAAGCAGGCCTCCGAGCTCCACTACTTCCCGCTGTGGTCCTACGCCCACCCCACCGCCATCCAGCTCGCCGAGAAGGTCGCGAGCCTGGCCCCCGGTGACCTGAACCGGGTCTTCTTCACCACCGGTGGCGGTGAGGCGGTCGAGACCGCGTGGAAGCTCGCGAAGAACTACTTCAAGCTCACCGGCAAGCCGACCAAGCACAAGGTCATCAGCCGCACCATCGCCTACCACGGCACCCCCCAGGGAGCACTGTCGATCACCGGGCTGCCGCCGATGAAGGCGCCGTTCGAGCCGCTGGTGCCCTCGACCTTCCGGGTGCCCAACACCAACGTCTACCGTGCGCCGGACTTCCTGGCCGGCCCCGACGGCACTGTCGACCCCGAGGTGTTCGGTCGCTGGGCAGCGGACCAGATCGCGGTCGCCATCGAGAACGAGGGCGCCGACACCGTCGCCGCGGTCTTCCTCGAGCCGGTGCAGAACTCCGGTGGCTGCTTCCCGCCGCCGCCCGGGTACTTCCAGCGGGTCCGCGAGATCTGCGACGAGTACGACGTGCTGCTGGTCAGCGACGAGGTCATCACCGCCTTCGGACGCCTCGGGCACATGTTCGGCGCCGAGCGCTACGGCTTCCAGCCCGACATGGTCACCGTCGCCAAGGGTCTGACCTCCGGGTACTCCCCCCTCGGCGCGATGATCGCCAGCGACAGGCTGATGGAGCCGTTCCTCAAGGGGACGACCACGTTCCTGCACGGGTACACCTTCGGCGGCCACCCGGTCTCCACCGCGGTCGGCCTGAAGAACCTGCAGATCTTCGAGGACGAGGGCGTGCTCGAGCACGTCCGGGCCAACGAGCCCGGCTTCCGGGCCACGCTGGGGAAGCTCAACGACCTCCCGATCGTGGGCGACGTCCGCGGCGACGGGTACTTCTACGGCATCGAGCTCGTCAAGGACAAGGCCACCAAGGAGACCTTCGACGACGCCGAGGCCGAGAAGCTGCTGCGCGGCTTCCTCTCCAAGGCGTTGTACGACGAGGGACTGTACTGCCGCGCCGACGACCGAGGCGACCCGGTCATCCAGTTCGCGCCGCCGCTGATCGCGTCGCAGGAGCACTTCGACGAGATCGAGCAGAAGGTCCGCGTCGTCCTCGAGAAGGCCTGGACCCTCCTCTGACCGACGGCCGCACGCGCCCCCAGCCGATCCGGCTGGGGGCGCGTCTGCGTTGGGCGCGCCCCCGTCGCTTTCCCACGTTCACCTGGGAAAGCGGTACTCACCGCGCGAAATGTCTCGCGGTAAGTACCGCTCTTCCGCGGCAAGAGGGTCCGCACCGGTCGCGCCGGGACCGCCTGGTCGCGCCGGGACCGCCTGCGAGCGGTGGTACGACGCGACGCTCATGTGGCAGATCAGGCAGCACGCCGAAGGAACCCGGCCAGCCGCCGACCGGTCACCACGGGACGCCCTAGGTCCGACCACACGAGCCGGATCACCCGGAACCCGGTGATCTCACGCAGGAGGTCCTCACGCTGCTTCTCGGCGAACACCACCTCACCGGGGTCCTGGCCGGGCCCGAGCAGGCGACCGTACTTCGCCTTGCCGTCGAACTCCCCGAGCACGCCGTACTCGAGCCAGGCGAAGTCCGTGGTGCCGGCCAGCGCCCCCCACGCATCCCGGACCTCGTACTGGAGGTCGGGGGCGGGCAGGTTCTGGGACCAGAACAGGAAGCGTGAGCGCGTCTCCCCCGGCGACTCGGCTCGTCCGTCAGTCAGACGCATCACCAGCTGGAGCTTCTGCGCGCCGGGCCAGTGCTCGAGCTCGCCGTAGCGTTCGACCAGCTGCTCCGGTGTCGCCAGCTTCCGGTGCACCACCGAGTCCATGCTCACCAGGGCAGGCTCGACGGGAATGACGGTCGCCGCCTCCACAGCCGCCCGGTCCGCCGGGACGACGAGCATCCGGATCCGCTCCACGGGCTCGAGGTCCCCCAGGCGGCCGGCGTGGTGGACGATGTCCCGCTCGACTCGTCCGACGCCACCGTCGATGCGGGTCACGTGGACCCGGCGGAGGTCTGCACCCCACACCGCGACACCGTGCGCGACCAGAGCACTGATGTGGCTCAGCACCACCCGTCCCTCCAAGGACCTCATTACCGCCCGCGCCAGGATCAGGTGCCGTCCGACCGGATCAGCCTTCTCCCAGGTGTCGAAGAAGCAGTAGGCGCCATGCCTCACGCGACGCCACAGCCTGAGTCGCAAGGCGTTGCGCACGGCCTTGTCGTCATAGCCGAGCTCGCGAGCCTCGGATCGGAGGAACACACCGTACTCACGCTCGATGGTTCGAAGCATCAGGTCCACGGGAGCACGATGGATCCGGGCTGCGTGATCCGCCATGACGTCGTACCACGCTTGTGGAGGCGCGATGCCTCATCGAGCCGGGGGACGACATCCGGCCTCTGTGGCGCGCACCTACCGCGATGAAGCAGTACTTACCTCGAGAGATCGCTCGAGGTAAGTACCGCTTTCCCAGGTGAACGTGGGAAAGCGCCCCCCCACCCCGCTCAGGAGTCGAAGCCGAGGCCGACCCGGTCGAGGGCGCGCAGCCAGAGGTTCCGGCGGCCACCACGGGCGTCAGCCCGGGCCAGCGACCACCGGGTCGCCTGGACCCCGGCGTAGCGCAACGGCTCGGGCGGGAACGGCAGCGGCTTCTCGCGCACCATGCGCAGCCGGGTCCGCTCGGTCGGCTCACCCCCGAGCAGGTCGAGCACCACGTCGGCGGCGAAACGGGTGGCCGCGACGCCGAGCCCGGTGTAGCCGAGCGCGTAGGCCACCCGCCCGTCGTACGCCGTACCGTAGAACGCCGCGAAACGCGTGCAGGTGTCGATCACGCCACCCCACCGGTGCGTGAAGCGCAGCCCGGACAGCTGGGGGAAGGTCTCGAAGAAGTGCTCGGCGAGCAGCGAGTGCGTGGTGTTGCGCTGCTCGAGGTCCCGCCGGATCCGGCTGCCGTAGTGGTAGACCGCGTCGTAGCCGCCCCACACGATCCGGTCGTCGCGCGTCAGCCGGTAGTAGTGGAAGAGGTTCGCCGAGTCCCCGATCCCCTGCCGGCCCGACCAGCCGACCGACCGCAGCTGTGCGGGCGACAGCGGCTCGGTGGCGAGCACGTAGTCGTAGACCGGCACGGTCATCAGGCGCAGGCGGCGCACCAGCGGTGGGAAGGCGTTGGTCGCGAGGACCACACACTCGGCGCGCACACCGCCCGACGGCGCGCTGACCTCCATCGCCGACCCGGCCCGTGCGAGCGAGTCGACGGGTGTGTGCTCGTGGATGCGTACGCCGAGCGACAGGCACGCCTCGCGCAGCCCCCACGCGAGCCGGGCGGGCTCGACCATCGCGGTGCCCTGGGGGTCGTGCAGCGCGCCGAGGTACGACGCCGAGTGCACCATCGCACGCACGGCCGGGCCGTCGAGCAGCCGCACGTCGCGGCCCGCGGCCTGCATCGACGCAGCGAGCTCGCCGAGCTCCTCGACCTGGTGTGGTGCCGTCGCGACCGCGAGCTCGCCGGTCTCCTCCCAACCGCAGTCGATGCCGTGGCGCCGGACCGTCTCGCCGATCGCGGCGAGGTTCTCGGCCCCGAGGCGGTCCAGCTCGTCGAGCTCCTCTGGCCACCGCTCCTGGCCGTTCGGGAAGCCGTGGGTGAGGCTGGCCGAGGCGAACCCGCCGTTGCGGCCGCTGGCCTGGTCCCCGCAGCGGGCCGCCTCGAGCAGCACCACGTGGAGGGACGGGTCGCGCTCCTTGGCACGCAGGGCGGTCCACAGGCCGGTGTACCCACCCCCCACGACGACCAGGTCGGCCGTCGTACTCCCCCGCAACGGCGCGAGCGGCTCGGGGCGCGCGGGGTCCTCGAGCCAGAGCACGCCCGGCCGGGCGTCCGCGAGGGCGGGGTGCACTACTACCCGCGGAGGCGGCGGCGGCTGTTCAGTTCGCCGATGACCACCAGGGCGAGGGCCAGGAGGAACATGATCGTGCCCACCACGTTGATCTGCGGCGGGATGCCCCGCTGGGCTGCGCCCCAGACGAACATCGGGAAGGTGACGGTCTGCCCGGACACGAGATTGGTGATGATGAAGTCGTCGAAGGAGAGCGAGAAGCTCAGCAGGGCCGCTGCGAGGATGCCGGGGAACACCAGCGGGAAGGTCACCCGCCAGAAGGTCTGCCACTCGTTGGCGTAGAGGTCCATCGCCGCCTGCTCCAGCCGCGGGTCGAGGCCGGCCAGCCGTGCCTTGACGGTGACCACGACGAACGACAGGCAGAACATGACGTGGGCGACGAAGATGGTCCAGAAGCCGAGCTGCCCGGCGAACCCCGCGCTGACGAAGAGCGCGAGCAGCGACGAGCCGAGCACGATCTCCGGGGAGGCCATCGGCAGGAAGATCGCGACGTTGGCCGTGCCCCGGCCCCGGAAGCGGTGGCGCACCATCGCGAAGGCCATCAGCGCGCCGAGTGCGGTCGCGACCACGGTCGCCAGCAGGCCGATCTGGATGCTGATGGTGACGGAGTCACACAGCTGGTAGGGACCGCAGATGTTGGTCCAGTTGTCGAGCGTGAACGCGTCGAAGGTGTAGCCCTGCCGGCTGGCCGGCTGGTTGAACGACATGAGGATGACCACGCCGACCGGCACCAGCATGTAGAGCAACACCAGCACCGCGAACAGCATCACGAGGCGGTCGCCGAGCCAGCGGCGGGTCCCGAGGCGGCTCATACGAGCTCCTCCGAGCCCGAGCGGCGGACGTACACCGTGACCAGCGCGACGATCGCCGCCATCAACGTCACCGAGAGGGCTGCCGCGACCGGGTAGGAGCCCGCGGCGAAGAGATCCTGGATCTCGTTGCCGATCATCCTGGTGTTGGGCGTGCCGAGGAGCTCGGAGTTGATGTAGTCGCCGGCCGCGGGGATGAACGTCAGCAGGGTGCCCGCGACCAGGCCCGGCATCGCCAACGGCAGGGTGACCTTGCGGAAGGTGGTCAACGGCGTGGCGTAGAGGTCCGCGCCCGCCTCAAGCAGGCGGGGGTCGAGCTTCTCCAGGCTTGCGTAGAGCGGCAGCACCATGAAGGGCAGGAAGTTGTAGGTGAGACCGGTCACCACCGCGAAGGGCGTGGCGAGCAGGTGCCCGTCGGGGCCGAGGATCTGCAGGGTCCGGAAGATGTCGACGAGCCACCCGTTGTCGCCGAGCAGCATCTGCCACGACAGCGTGCGGATCAGGAAGCTGGTGAAGAACGGCGCGATGACCAGGATCAGCATGAGGTTCTTCCACCGGCCGGCCTTGAACGCGATGGCGTAGGCGAGCGGGAACCCGAGGAGGACCGCCGCGACGGTGGCGGTTCCGGCGTAGAGGAACGAGCGCCACAGCTGGGGGCCGTAGCCCTGGACGGCGTCCACGTAGTTGCGCCAGTGGAAGGTCATCTCGTAGCCGGCGAACACCGACCCGGACGGGTCGTAGAGGCTGGTGCTGATCAGGGTCACCAGCGGGACCACGAAGAAGACCAACAGCCACAGGGCGCCGGGCAGCAGCAGGAGGTAGCCGGTCAGCCCGCGCTTGCGCTCGTCCTGGCCCTGCGGGACCTGCTGCTCGCCGGGACCCACGTGGGCCGCGGCAGCACTCACAGGTCCTCCTCCTTCTCCACACCCGCGTCCGCGGCCTGAGTCGCGTCGAGCAGGAACGTGTGCGCGGGCATCCAGTGCAGGTCGACCCGGTCACCGGGCCGGAAGCTGTCGCGGGCTCCCGTGTTCTGCTCGAAGACCATCAGCTCCTGCCCCCAGGGCATGCGCGCGAGGTACTGCGTGCTGACGCCGACGTAGCTGACGTCGGTGACCACGCCGCCGGCGAGGAGGTTGGAGCCGTCGTCGAACTCCGACTCGGCGGCGGCGAGGAAGACCTTCTCCGGCCGGATGCCGACCCAGACGTCGCCCTCGGCGGACCGTGCGCGGTCCGACGGGGCGAGCAGCTTGCTGCCGTGCACGTCGATCAGCACAGACTGCGAGGAGCGCTCGAGGACCTGGCCGCCCACGAGGTTGGACTGACCGAGGAAGTTCGACACGAACGTCGTGGCAGGGTTCTCGTAGAGGTCCAGGGGGCGGCCCATCTGCTCGATCACGCCGCCGTTCATGACCGCGATGGTGTCGGCCATCGTCATGGCCTCCTCCTGGTCATGGGTGACGTGCACGAACGTGATTCCCACCTCGGTCTGGATCCGCTTCAGCTCGATCTGCATCTGGCGGCGCAGCTTGAGGTCGAGCGCGCCGAGCGGCTCGTCGAGGAGCAGCACCTGCGGCCGGTTGATCAGTGCCCGGGCCAGGGCGACCCGCTGCTGCTGGCCGCCTGACAGCTGCGCCGGACGGCGGCCGGCGTACTGCTCCAGCTCGACGAGCTCGAGCATCTCCCCGACCTGCTGCTTCACGTCCTTGACGCCGCGCCGACGGAGGCCGAAGGCGACGTTCTCGGCGATCGACAGGTGCGGGAAGAGCGCGTAGCTCTGGAAGACCGTGTTCACCGGCCGCTTGTAGGGCCGCAGCCCGGAGATGTCCTGGTCCCCCAGGTGGACCGTGCCCGACGTCGGCTCCTCGAGCCCGGCCACCATCCGCAGGGTGGTCGTCTTGCCGCAGCCGGAGGGGCCGAGCAGCGCGAAGAAGGATCCTTCGGGGACGGTGAGGTCCAGGTCGTCGACGGCGGTGAACGAGCCGAAGCGCTTGGTGACCGAGGAGAGGACGAGGTCGGAGCGTGTCATGAGCGGTGTCAGGCCCCGATCACCTGGGCGAAGTCCTGCTCGTACTGGGTGCGCGTCTTGTCGTCGAGCTGCTTGAACTCCCACGTGTCCGCCAGGAACTCGTCGGTGGGGAAGATCAGCGGCTGGTCCACCAGCGACGGGTCGATCTTCTCCATCGCCTCACGAGCCCCCTCGACGGGGCTGACGTACCAGACCCATGCGGCGAGCTCGGCCGCCACTGCCGGGTCGTAGTAGTGGTTCATCAGCTTCTCGGCGTTGGCCTTGTGATCCGCCTTGTTGGGGACCAGCATGTTGTCCGACCACAGCGACAGCCCCTCCTCAGGAGCGATCCACCTGAGGTCGGGGTTCTCGTCCTGCATCACCATGACGTCACCCGACCAGGCCTCGGCGGCGACGATGTTGCCGGCGTTGAGGTCGCGGATGTAGTCGTTGCCGGTGAAGCGACGGATCTGCCCGTTGCTGACGTACTCCTGGAGCTTGTCGAGCGCCTGCCCGAACTCGTCGTCGGTGAAGTCGGCCGGGTCGGCGCCGACGATCCTCAGGATGAAGCCCATGGTGTCGCCCATCTCCGACAGGAGGCTGACCTTGCCCTTCAGGTCGCTGCGGGTGAGCAGCTCCTCGAAGCTGCCCACCTCACCGGTGAACTTGGAGTTGTAGGCCAGGCCGGTGAACCCGCTCTGCCACGGGACGCTGTGCTTGCGCTCGGGGTCCCACGCCGGGGACTGCAGGTTCGCCAGCATGTTCGCCTTCACGTTCGGCATGTTGGCGTGGTCGAGCTCCTGGATCCAGCCGAGCCCCACCATGCGCGCCGCCATCCAGTCGGTGAGCACGAAGATGTCGCGGCCGGTCGGCTGGCAGTCACCGAGCTGGTTGCGGACCTTGGCGAAGAACTCCGCGTTGTCGTTGACGTCGGTGTTGTAGGTGACCTTGATCCCGCTCTGCTTCTCGAAGGCCTGGAGCGTGGGGATCACGGTCTGCTTCTGACCGTTGACCTTCTTGTTCGCGACGTCGATGTACTCGGGCCAGTTCGAGAAGTTCAGCGTCTTCTGCTCGGCCGACAGGTCCTTGCTGGTGCACTTCTCGGCGCTCTGCTGCGCGCCCTCGGTGCCGCAGGCCGACAGCAGCGTCGGCGAGCCGAGGGCCAGTGCGGAGATCGACGCACCCCGCATGAAGCTCCGCCTGCTCACCCCCCTGGCCGCGAGCGTGCTCATCAGGGCGTCGCGCCCGTCGAGGTGTGGGGAGCGTCGGGACATGTGCTACCTCCTGCAGCCGGCCATGCACGGGGATCGATGGCGGGAATCCGTGAGGATCTTGTCAAAGCGTACGACGACTGACAAGGGATTCCGTAGATACGAAACAAGAATGCAACGAATTCCGGCGCGTAGTTGGCCGAAACCTTTGACGCTCTTTACTCCTGGCTGTCACTATTCGGCTGTGACCAGCAGATCCAGGGCAAGTGGCAACGGCGTCACGCTGGACGACGTCTCCAAAGCCATCATCGAAGAGCTCCAGCAGGACGGACGGCGTTCCTACGCGGCGATCGGCAAGGTCGTGGGACTGTCGGAGGCGGCCGTGCGCCAACGCGTGCAGCGCCTGATCGACAGCAACGTGATGCAGGTCGTCGCCGTCACCGACCCCCTCGAGCTCGGCTTCGCCCGCCAGGCGATGATCGGCATCCGCGCCCACGGGGAGCTGGAGCCGATCGCCGACCAGCTCGCGGAGATGGAGGAGGTCGACTACGTCGTCGTGACCGCCGGCTCCTTCGACCTGCTCGCCGAGGTGGTCTGCGAGAGCGACGAGCACCTGCTCGAGGTGCTCTCCCACCGGATCCGCAAGATCGAGAACGTGGTGTCCACCGAGACCTTCATGTACCTCAAGCTCCGGAAGCAGACCTACTCCTGGGGTGTGCGCTGAGCCGGTACCGCTCCCTCTCCTTGTGGCACGACACCGCCGGCGACGACTGGACGCCGCGTGACCGCCTCCACGGCGACCTGCGCGCCGACGTCGCGATCGTCGGCGCGGGCTTCACGGGGCTGTGGACGGCCTACTACCTGCTGCGTGACGACCCGACGCTGAAGGTCGTGGTCCTCGAGAAGGAGACAGCCGGGTTCGGCGCTTCGGGGCGCAACGGCGGCTGGGCCTCCGCCCTCTTCCCCGCCTCGCTCGACAAGCTCGCGGACCTCCCCGGCTCGAACCGCGCGCAGGCCCTGGCGCTGCACCGCGCCATGCGCGCCTCGGTCGACGAGGTGGGTCGCGCCGCCGAGACCGAGGGCATCGACGCGCACTTCCACAAGGGCGGCACGATCGCGCTCGCCAGGTCCCGCGCCCAGCTGCGCTCGGCCCGCGGCGAGGTGGCGCACGCGAGGTCCTGGGGTCGCGGCCCCGAGGAGGTCAGGCTGCTCAGCGCCTCCGAGGCGACCCAGCGGCTGGCCGCCACGCACGTGCTGGGTGCGACGTACACCCCCGACTGCGCCGCGATCCACCCCGCGCGGCTCGTGCGGGGGCTCGCCGACGTGGTCGCGTCGACCGCCGGGGGGCGGATCTTCGAGCAGACCCCGGTGACCGCGATCGACCCGCACGCCGCCAGAACGCCGTACGGCACCGTCACCGCCGACGTGGTGGTCCGGGCCACCGAGGGGTACACCCCCGCCCTCGAGGGCCATCGCCGCACCCTGGTTCCCGTGTACTCCCTGGTCGTGGCGACCGAGCCGCTGCCCGACCGGACCTGGGCGCGGATCGGCCTGCACGACCGCGAGACGTTCACCGACCACCGCAACCTCATCGTCTACGGCCAGCGCACCCGTGACGGCCGGCTCGTGTTCGGCGGGCGCGGTGCGCCGTACCACTTCCGCTCGGCGGTCTCTCCCGCGTTCGACCACGAGCCCCGCGTCTTCGCCGCCATCTGGGCCTCGCTGCGGTCGATGTTCCCGGCGCTGAAGGGCACCAAGGTCACCCATGCCTGGGGCGGACCGCTCGGCATCGCCCGGGACTGGACCGCCTCGGTGGGCCTCGACCGGAGCACCGGTGTGGCGTGGGCGGGGGGCTACGTCGGCGACGGCGTGAGTACGACGAATCTGGCCGGACGCACCCTCCGCGACCTCGTGCTGGGCCGGGAGACCGGGCTGACCGACCTGCCATGGGTCGGCCACGTGTCGCCGCGGTGGGAGCCCGAACCGCTGCGCTGGCTGGGCGTGAACGCCGGTCTGAGGGCGATGGCCGTCGCCGACCGGGAGGAGGCCCTCACGCGCCGTTCGAGCCGCGTCGCCAGGGCGCTGGCCCCCCTCGTCGGCGGCCACTGAGGAAAATCAGATCTCTCAGTAACGTTTGACCTGGGTCACACCTGGTTATGGCTCCCCGTCATGAACCCTGAACCAGCAGCGGTCATCCGAGCCGCCGAGTCGACCACCTGGCCCTGGCTGGCCGAGGTTGAGAAAGCCATCAACGACACGTTCGAGCCGTTCGCGAACGCCGTGGCCGGTGCGATCTTCTACGCCCCCTCGATCCTCGGGGTCGAGGTCCCCCTCATCGTCTTCTGGCTGGTGATCGCCGCAGCCATCTTCACGATCTACTTCCGCGGCGTGCAGTTCACCGGTTTCCCGACCGCGATCGGGCTGGTGCGAGGCAAGTACTCCCGGGCCAGCGACCCCGGTGAGGTGACCCACTTCCAGGCGCTCTCCTCGGCGGTCTCGGGCACCGTGGGCCTCGGCAACATCGCCGGCGTCGGTGTTGCCGTGACCATCGGTGGTCCCGGCGCCACCTTCTGGATGATCATCGCGGGGCTCCTCGGCATGGCGACGAAGTTCGTCGAGTGCACACTCGGCGTGAAGTACCGCGAGGTCCACGAGGACGGCACGATCACCGGTGGGCCGTTCCGCTACCTGCCTGTCGCCTTCGACCGCTTCGGCTCGGGGGTCTCCCGCGGGCTGACGCTGATCTTCGCCGTCGCGCTGTTCCTCTTCGGCGCGGTGGGCGGCAACATGTTCCAGGCCAACCAGACCTTCGCCCAGGCCCGTGAGGTCACCGGCGGCGACGAGGGCATGCTCGGGTCGCCGGGCTCGGCGCTGATCTTCGGCATCCTGCTGGCCCTCGGCATCGCCGCCGTCATCCTCGGCGGGCTGAAGTCGATCGCGGCCGTCACCAGCAAGCTCGTCCCCGTCATGGGCATCGGCTACCTGCTCGCGGCCGGTCTGGTCATCCTCGGCAACTTCGCCCAGGTGCCGGCAGCCTTCGGGGCGATCATCTCGGGTGCCTTCGCCCCCGAGGGCGTGGCGGGCGGTGTCCTCGGCGTGCTGATCATCGGCTTCCAGCGTGCCGCGTTCTCCAACGAGGCCGGCGTCGGCTCCGCGCCGATCGTGCACTCCGGCGTGAAGACCAAGCACCCCGTGAGCGAGGGGTTCGTCTCCCTCCTCGAGCCCTTCATCGACACCGTGGTGGTCTGCACGATGACCGCGCTGACCATCGTGATCGCCAACCCGGAGTTCTACCAGGAGGCGCGTGACACGGTGGCCGCAGGCGGCGACGCTCCCGACGGCGTCGTCGTGACGTCCCGGGCGTTCGAGACGTTCCTGCCGCAGTTCCCTGTGATCCTGGCGATCGCGGTGGCGTTGTTCGCCTTCTCGACGCTGATCACGTGGAGCTACTACACGATGAAGGCGTGGACGACCATCTTCGGCCGTTCGCCCCGCAGCGAGCTGACCTTCAAGGTCGTCTTCTGCCTCTTCACGGTCGTCGGCACGGTGATGACCTTCACCTCCGTGCTGGCGTTCGCGGACGCCATGCTGTTCCTCTGCGCGATCATCAACCTCGCGGCCTGCTACCTGTTGCTGCCGAAGGTCAAGGAGGAGCTGCGCGACTTCATCGAGGGACGCCGCGCCGGTCGGATCCAGGAGGTCCCGGTCGAGGAGCGCGCGAACACCTGATCGAGCTTGCCGTTCCCGTCCACACGGACGGGAACGGCGGGCGATCGTGGCGTGAAGGCGTCGTTGCTGTCCGGACGGACGGCAACGACGCCTTCGCCACGCCGGGCGCCCGGCAGGAGCGCGGGCTGCTCAGCTCTCCTTGCGCAGGGCGGGCCTGAGCCGTTCGAGGACCGACTCGTCCTCGATGGTCGAGGGCACCATCGCCTGCTTTCCGTCGGCGATCTCCCGCATCGTCTTCCGCAGGATCTTGCCGGAGCGGGTCTTCGGGAGACCACCCACGACGGTGACGTCCCTGAACGCCGCGACGGCACCGATCTCGTCGCGCACCATGCGGACCAGGTCGGCCCTGATCTGCTCCGGGTCGTCGGTGACGCCGGCCTTGAGCACGACGAAGCCGCGGGGCAGCTGCCCCTTCAGCGAGTCGGCCGCACCGATCACCGCGCACTCGGCGACGGCGGGGTGCTGGGCGATGACGGCCTCCATCGAGCCGGTGGAGAGCCGGTGGCCGGCCACGTTGATCACGTCGTCGGTGCGACCCATGACGTAGAGGTAGCCGTCCTCGTCGAGGTATCCCCCGTCGCCGGAGAGGTAGAAGCCGTCGTAGGCAGAGAGGTAGGAGGCGACGTACCTCTGGTCGTCGCCCCACAGCGTCGGCAGCGTGCCGGGCGGGAGCGGCAGCCGGATGCAGATCGCGCCCTCCTGGCCGGCGGGCAGCGGCTCGCCCTTCTCGTCGAGGACCTGTACGTCGTAGCCCGGCACGGGCACGCTCGGCGACCCGGGCTTGATCGGCATCGGCTCGAGCCCGCGGAGGTTCGAGGCGATCGGCCAGCCGGTCTCGGTCTGCCACCAGTTGTCCACGACCGGCGTGCCGAGCACCTCCGTGGCCCACTTGTACGTCTCGGGATCCAGCCGCTCGCCCGCGAGGAAGAGCGTGCGCAGGGAGGAGACGTCGTGGTTCCTCAACAGCTCCGCCGACGGGTCCTCCTTCTTGATGGCTCGGATCGCGGTCGGCGCGGTGAACAGCGCCTCGACGCCGTGGTCGGCGACGACCCGCCAGAAGGCGCCGGCGTCCGGGGTGCCGACCGGCTTGCCCTCGTAGAGCACGGTCGTGGCGCCGTTGATCAGCGGCGAGTAGACGATGTAGCTGTGGCCGACGACCCACCCGACGTCGGAGGCCGCCCACCACACCTGCCCGGCGTGCACGTCGTAGATGTTCGGCAGCGACCACGCCATCGCGACCGCGTGACCGCCGTTGTCCCGGACGATGCCCTTGGGCTTGCCGGTCGTGCCGGAGGTGTAGAGGACGTACAACGGGTCGGTCGCGGCCACCTCCACGCAGCCGGCAGGGTGCTGCAGCCCGGCCTTCATCGCGACGTCCCAGTCGACGTCGCGGGGCTCGGTCATCTCCGCCCGCGCCTGCGGACGCTGCTTCACCACGCAGGCGTCCGGCTTGTGCTCGGCGAGCTCGAGCGCCTTGTCGAGCATCGGCTTGTACTCCACGACCCTGGTGGGCTCGATGCCGCACGACGCGGACACGACCACCTTCGGCCGGGCGTCGTCGATGCGGATCGCGAGCTCGTGCGGCGCGAAGCCGCCGAAGACCACCGAGTGCACCGCGCCGATCCGGGCGCAGGCGAGCATCGCGACGACGGCCTCGGGGATCATCGGCATGTAGATGACCACCCGGTCGCCCTTGTCCACACCGAAGCCGCGCAGCGCCCCCGCGAACGCCGCGACCTTCTCGAGCAGCTCGGCGTAGCTGAACCGCTGCACGGTGTCGGTGACCGGGCTGTCGTAGATCAGGGCGGTGCGGTCGGCGTGGCCGGCGACGACGTGCCGGTCGAGCGCGTTGTAGCAGGTGTTGAGCGTGCCGTCGGGGAACCACCGGTAGAACGGCGTGCGTGAGCCGTCCAGAACCTGCTGCGGTTTCCTGATCCACTCGACCAGGCCGGCCTGCTCACCCCAGAATGCCTCCGGGTCCTCGATGCTGCGGTCGTACTCCTCGCGATATCCCATGGGGTCATCTTGGTCCGCGCGGCCCGGCTGTGCCAGAGAACCGCAGGGTACGTCGACCAGGTGACCGTGTCCCGCGACGAACGGCCCCCTCGGCCGGGGCGGAAAAGCGGTTGCGCCACCGTCGTACGTCGGCCACGATCCTCACCCGTGAGTCCGACCAGGGCCCACGGACCGACATCGAGACCCGGCCGACGAGCGGAGAGGGGGGGTGTGACATGACCACGACTGTCCCCGGCATGCCCACCGCAGGCCCTCCCCTCTCTCACGCATGGAGCCTTCTCTCTGATGTCCGACGAGCCGACCCTCGCGGAGCACACCTCCGCTGACTCCGGGACCGCATCCCGCGCTGACGACCGGATCGACCCCTTCTTCGTCTTCGACTTCCACGCCTACGACGAGCCCGACGCAGACAGCGGCACCCGCTGGAGCACCTACTGGGACCTCGAGCGGCTGTGCCGCGGGCCCGAGCCGGTCCCCGACTGGGTGGTGACCGACCGCGCCGCGGTCGACACCGAGCTCGGGGTCCTCAAGACCGGCAAGGAGGCCGACGTCTTCCTCCTCGAGCGCGCCGTGGAGGGCGGTCCCTCCGTGGTGATGGCGGCCAAGCGGTACCGCTCCGAGGAGCACCGCACCTTCCACCGCAGCAGCACCTACACCGAGGGCCGGCGCACCCGCAACAGCCGGGACGCGCGGGCGATGGCCAAGCAGACCGCGCACGGTCGCGCCGTCGCCGCCGGGCAGTGGGCCTGGGCGGAGTGGGAGTCGCTCGAGACCCTGTGGTCCCTGGGCGTCCCGGTCCCCTACCCGGTGCAGATCGACGGGACCGAGATCCTCATGGAGCTCGTCACCGACGGGCAGGACGTGGCGCCCCGGCTCGCGCAGACCCGGCCCGGCCGGGACCTGCTGGCTTCGTACTTCGAGCAGCTGCGCGACGCCATGGCGGTGCTGGCCGGACAGGGGCTCGCGCACGGGGACCTGTCGCCGTACAACATCCTCACCGCCGGCGACCGCCTGGTGATCATCGACCTCCCACAGACCGTCGACATCGTCGCCAACCCCACGGGGACCGACTTCTTGATGCGCGACTGCCACAACGTGTGCACGTGGTTCAACGCCCGCGGCCTGGAGGTCGACGAGCACGCACTGTTCGGCGAGCTGCTCGCCTCGGCGTTCTGATCACCGGTCGCCGGGTACCTTCAGGGCGTGAAGGCACAACGAGGACGCGTCGTCGAGGTCGAGAGCCTCGCGGAGCTCGACGCCCGGATCGCCGACGGCGCCACGGAGCTGAGCGGCTGGCGGGTGCGGTCGGTCGACCTGCGGCAGCGTGGAGAGGTGCTGACCGGCCTCGACCCGTGCGGGGCGCTCTTCCTCGGCTGCCCGATGCAGCCGCAGGACGAGGAGAGCCTCCGCGCGCGGGGCGCCCTGGTCTTCCCCGTCGTCCCTCACGTGCCCTTCGACGCCTACCGTGCGGCGCTCTACGCACCCCACGAGCTGTACGACGGCATCGAGGAGTCCTACGAGCGCACCTTCGACGCGAAGGTCTACGCCTGGTCCCAGCAGGAGGCACAGGCAGACATCAGCCCTGCGCAGGCGCTGCACGACCAGGCGATCGACGAGGCCCTTCGGGCGCTGGCCCGCGAACACCAGCTCGTCGGGATCATGGGCGGGCACGCGCTCGCCCGAGGGACTCAGGAGTACGCCGAGGCCGCCCACCTCGCGCACGACCTGACCTCCCGGGGGCTCACCGTGGCCACCGGCGGCGGACCCGGCGCCATGGAGGCGGCCAACCTCGGGTCGTACATGGCGAACCATCCGCTGACCGAGCTCGACAAGGCGCTGACGATGCTCACCGGGGTCCCCTCGTTCACACCCTCGGTCCGCGACTGGGCCCAGGTGGCCTTCGACGTGCTCGACCGCTGGCCGGCGGGGATGCGGTCCTTCGGCGTGCCGACCTGGCACTACGGTCACGAGCCGCCCAACGCCTTCGCCACCGAGATCGCGAAGTACTTCAAGAACGCGATCCGCGAGGACGTCATGCTGCACCTCGCCACCGCCGGGACCGTCTTCCTGCCCGGGGCCGCCGGCACCGTCCAGGAGGTGTTCCAGGAGGCCTGCGAGAACTACTACGCCGACGCCTCGTCGGTGGCCCCGATGATCCTGGTCGGCCGCAAGCAGTGGACCGAGGTGCTGCCGGTCTGGCCGCTGCTGGAGACGCTGTCACAGGGGCGGTTGATGCAGGGAACAGTCCACCTCGTCGACGACGTCACCGAGGTCGGTCCGATCCTCCGCTCCTACGCCTTGCGGTAGGCCGCCAGCGGGAACACCGGGTCGCCCTGGGTCGCCGATCCCCAGGTGCTGCGTCCGCTGAAGGAGTCCTGCCCGACGAGGTGCAGGCCGGCCCTGACCGCGACCAGCGCGACCCGGTCGGCCGCGTCGGCCCCGGTACGACGGCCGCGCCCGTGTGCGAGGTCCTTGTCGACCGTCGCGACGAGATGGCCACCGGGCCTCAGCACCCGCGCCGCCTCGACGACCGCCGCGTCGGCCAGCGGGATCGTCAGCAGGTGGAGCAGCCACACCATCGTCACGACGTCGACGCTGCCCTGTCGCACCGGGAGCCGGTCGGCGGTGGCGACGACCTCCCGGCCGGGCAGCCGACCGGCCGCGACCCGGAGCATGCCCGGGGACAGGTCGGTGACCAGGACGTCGAACCCTCGCGCGGCGAGCTCGGCCGAGACGATGCCGGTGCCACCCGCGACGTCGACGAGACGTCCCGGTGCAGGCACGAACCGCGTGATCGCCTCCGCCGCTGCACGGGCCCGCTCCTGGCCGCCTCGCGTGGCGTCGTACCTCTCGGCCTCGGCGTCGTAGAAGGCGGTGCGCTCCGGGTTCAGGTTTCCCGGCGTCCGCCCGCGGCGCGGGGTCACGCGTCGCCCCGTCCAGCAATGTCCCCGGCAGCTGCGCTGCGAAAAGGTCCTCTGACCGGCTGGGCGACGACCGTTTCGCAGCGCAGCTCCCCGGTGCGGGTCACGCCTCCGTGGCCGCCAGCTGGCCGCAGGCGCCGTCGATCTCCGACCCGCGGGTGTCGCGGACGGTCGTGGGGATCCCCTTCGCCTCGAGCCGGCGCACGAACTCGCGCTCGACGGCCGGGTCGGAGGCGGTCCACTTCGAGCCGGGGGTGGGGTTGAGCGGGATGAGGTTGACGTGCACCCAGCCCCAGTCGCCGTAGGAGTGCAGCACGTCGGCCAGGAGGTCCGCCCGCCAGCCCTGGTCGTTGATGTCGCGCATCATGGCGTACTCGATCGACACCCGGCGCTTCGTCTTGTGCGCGTAGTTCCAGGCCGCCTCGACGGTCTCGTGGACGCTGTAGCGGGTGTTGATCGGGACCAGCTCGTTGCGCAGCTCGTCGTCCGGGGCGTGCAGCGAGAGCGCGAGCGTGACCGGGATGCCCTCCTCGGCGAGCTGCCGCATGCGGGGCACCAGGCCGACCGTGGAGACCGTGATGCCGCGGGCGGACATGCCGAGCCCGTCGGGCGCGGGGTCGGTGAGCCGCCGGATCGCACCGATGAGCGCCTTGTAGTTGGCCAGCGGCTCGCCCATGCCCATGAAGACCACATTGTTGACGCGTCCGGGGCCGCCCGGGACCTCGCCGCGTGCCATGGTGCGTGCACCGGCGACGACCTGCTCGACGATCTCGGCGGTGGACATGTTGCGCTGCAGGCCGCCCTGGCCGGTGGCGCAGAAGGGGCACGCCATGCCGCAGCCCGCCTGGGACGAGACACAGATCGTGGTCCGGTCGGTGTAGCGCATCAGCACCGACTCCACGAGCGACCCGTCGAAGAGCTTCCACAGCGTCTTCTGGGTGGTGCCCTGGTCGGCCTCCATGGTGCGCAGCGGGGTCATCAGCTCCGGCAGGAGGGAGTCCACCATGGTGTTGCGCTGGGCGGCGGGCAGGTCGGTCATCTGCTCGGGGTCGTCGACGAGCCGGGAGAAGTAGTGCGTCGACAGCTGCTTGGCGCGGAAGCCGGGCAGGCCGAGGGAGGAGACGAGCTCCTTCCGCTCTGCCGCGGAGAGGTCAGCGAGGTGGCGCGGAGGCTTCTTGCGGCCGCGCGGCTCGTCGAAGACGAGTGGGAGGGACTTGGTGGGCTCTTCAGACATGACCCTCCCAGTGTCCCACCCGGGTGGTCAGCCGCCGAAATCCGAGCTCACCCGCCCAGGACGAGGGGCACGCAGAGGCCGGCTCCGACCAGGGCACCGATGGTCAGGCCGAGCAGGACGCCGGCCACGACCTGGCCTGCTCGTCGCCGTCGGAGGAGAAGCAGCCCGAACACCACCCCGGGAAGGAGCAGCGCCGCCGCAGCGACCACCATCGGCCAGGTCGCGCCGGAGATGCCCACATCTCCCAGCCGGGAGTAGAGCACCAGCACCGTCAGCATGTAGAGGCCCCAGCTCGCGAACACGCCGAGGAACACACCACCGAGGAGCGGTCCCCACTGGATCTCACGGCCTTCTTCGGGTTGCTCCATGACTCCCCCTCACCAGATCCACATCACCATGCCGACGGCTCCGGCGAGCGCGAGCACCGTGAGGTAGCCCATGACCAGCCGGGTGTCGCGAAGGAGGCACTTCGACCGCGTGAGGCCGGAGCGCCGCGCCTTCCGGCAGCCCACCAGCCCGAGCCCCGCGAAGAAGAGGAGCGCGACCGGACCGGCCAGCCAGCCGAGCAGCGCCACGGTCGCGAAGATGCACAGACGAAGCGGGTCGTAGACCGCGGCCTCGCCGGCGCCGCCGGACGCCGGACGGGAGTGGTTCACCGCGCTCACGACGCGCCGCCTTCGAGCAGGTTCCTCGGGCCGTCGGCGGGTGTCCCGGTAGAGGTGGACAGCCGCGTCCGGGCCAACGGACCCCATGCCTGCACCGCACAGAAGGGCGCGCACTGGTGTGCTCCGGAGGACTCGTTCACCGTCGCGACGTGCACGCAGCACTGGGTGAGCCGCTCCTCGATCATCGTGGACACGTCCATGAACGGCTTGACCGTCACCCGCACCACCCGCTCCCCGAGCATCCGCCGCAGCCGCTGCCGCTGGCCGGGCAGGGACGAGGCCGCGAGTGTCGTGAGCGTCCCGATGCCGAGGTCGCAGTTCTCGCAGATGTCCTTCCAGATGTTGCCGATCGACGGATGCGACAGTGACGACTGCTCGCTGAGCAGGTCGAGCAACGAGTCCTTCACGACCTTCTTCATGGTGGCCGGGATGGCGTCGTCGGCGATCCGGTTCGCCAGGGTGTCGGGCTCGAGGTCGAGCCACTGCTTGAGCTTCTCGTGGCCCACCAGCGACGTCAGTGACCGCCAGCTGCCCGTGTCGTCACGCATCAGGTAGCCGACCGAGCAGCAGTGCGGGTGCGAGCACGGCAGAGCGGTCAGGTCACGCCAGGTGACCAGCCCGGCTGTCTGCTCCTCGAGCCGTGCCAGCACCCCGGTGTGCGTGAGCCGGTCCTGCGGGTCGATGCCGTGGGAGCGTCCTGACCCGAAGACCGGCTGCACGGTGACCCCGCCGACGTACGGCGTGTCCAGGGCCCGCTTGAGCACGAAGCCGATCTCGTCGTCGTTCACACCCAGCGTGGCGGTCATGGTCAGCGTCGTGAAGACACCTGCCCCCGACAGCCTCTCGATCGCCCGCTCCTTGAACCGCCGGATGTCCGCGCCGCGGTGGTAGGTCACGGCGTCGCCGCTCTCGCCGTCGTACTGCAGGTAGACCTCGACTCTCTCCCGGTGCCTCCGGAGCAGTGCGAGCAGCTCGTCGTCCTGGGCGATGCGCAGGCCGTTGGTGTTGACCAGGATCCGCACGACCGGACGCGCGGTGACCTCGTCGAGGAGCTCGGCGAGCCGTGGGTAGAGCGTCGGCTCACCGCCGGAGAGCATGAGTACGTCGATGCGGCCGTTCTCGTGGGCCAGGCGCGCGTCGACCGACGCCAGCACCGACTCGAGCGGCGCGACCGACGACCTGGCCGGCGCCGACTCGGCGAAGCAGGTGGGACACCGCAGGTTGCAGTGGTCGGTGATGTCCTCGAGCAGGATGCAGGTGTGCTGGGTCTGCATCTCGGGCAGGCCGTCCTCGTAGGCAGAGGGCACCGGCTTGAAGTTGCCCGTGACGTCGGGCTCGTGGACCTTCGTCGGGGCGGTCCACTGCTCGAGGTAGGACAGGATCTCGGCCGACTCGTCGTACAACGTGCGCACCAGGCCGTGGTCGGGGCAGCCACGCTCGAGCCAGACCCGGTCGTCGCGCACGGCCAACCACCCGGAGAGGCGCCGGACCTCGGCGAGGGGACGGTCCGGCTCCTCCTGGTGACAGAGCGGGCAGAACGCGTTGACGTACCGGTGCACCCGGTAGTCCCGCAGCGGCATTCCCGACATGTTGTCCTCCGTCTCGGTCTAGGGGACCTACCAGTACGTTGCGAAGCAGACACCGGCGCCCACGACGAGCGCGACGGCGAGACCCACCAGGAGGCCCTTGCCCCACGGGTTACGTCCCTCGTCGACGAAGGCGAGACCGAACACGGCGACCAGCACCAGGGCCGGCGACCACGCGAGCCAGGCCCAGCCATCTCCCAGCGCGGCGGACGCCGCCGGACCTGCGACGCTGACCACGAACCCGATGATGGCTCCGAGGACCAGCGTCATCCCTCTCGTCATGACACCACCTCCACCGTGTTCAGCCGGTAGACCCCCTTGCGTGCCTGCCAGGCCACGCGGGCGAGGAGCATCGGGACGGTGGCGAGCAGGAAGAGCTGGGGCCGGGTGAGCCCCTCCCACACCACCTCGTTGCCGCGGACGAACTCGACGAGGAACCGGAAGACGCCGTAGCCGGCGAGGTAGAGAGTGAGGGTCTCGCCCGGCGCGGTCAGCCGGTGGCGCAGGTAGAACCAGAGCACCGCGAACGCCGCGGCATGGAAGGCGATCTCGTAGACGAACGACGGGTGCAGCGCCGCGCCGGCGTCGGCCCCGAGCCTGGCGGCAGCCGCACGGTCCAGGGAGATGCCGTACGACGACCCGGTCGGCGTCCCGGGAAGCTCGGTGAGCAGGCAGCCGACCCGTCCCACCGCCATCCCGAGCGCCACCGCAGGTGCGAAGAGGTCGCCGGTCCGCAGGCGGTAGCCCACCCACCTCTTCGCGACGTGCACCCCGAGCCAGGCGCCGACGAGTCCACCGAGGATGCTGCGGTTGCCGTAGACCCAGTGTTCGACGAACGACGCGTTCTGCCGGAGGTCGAGATGCTGCATCCAGGTCCCGAGCCGCATGAAGATCGCCCCGCCCAGCAGGGCGCCGATGACGACGTACACGATCCGCTCGTCGGTCTGACCGCGGCGCCGCGCCTCGACGACGAAGACGGCCAGGGCAGCGAGCACACCCAGGCCGACGAACAGCGCATGCGTGGGGACCGGTATGCCCCACAACGTGCCGAGCGCCGGCTACATGCACCGAGCATGGCACCAGGCCGGACGGTGTGGGAATGCGCTCGGGTACTCAGGTGCCCCGGACGAGCGGCGGTGTCGCCCGTCAGGACGTCTCGACGACCCAGAGGTCCGGCATCCGCAGTCGTGCCCACGCCCCGAGGTCAGGTGCGCTGCCGGTCAGCTCGGCGACGAGGAGCGTCCATGCCGTCCCGTGGCCGGTCAGCACGATCTCCTCGTCAGGGTGGTCGAGGAGGATCCGTCGTACGACGGGCACCAGCCTGTCCCGGGTCGACGCGAGCGGTTCCCAGCCCTCGAGGGCCGGCCGGTCCGGGACCTCGAATGCGCGGCGCACCACGGCCCGGAACTCCTGGGGATCGTCGAACCACACGGTCGAGTGGCGCTCGTGCTCCCGCAGCTCGGGGACGACGCCGACCTCCCTGTCCGTGAGCATGCCGGCCGTGTCGAGCGCTTTCGGCTCGGGCGAGGAGAACCACAGCGCGTCGTCGGGGAGAAGTCCCGAGTGCCGCAGCTCGGCGATCGCGACGTGAGCACCCGTGGCCAGGCGCCACTCATGGGGCGGCCTGCTCCGGTCGGTCTCCGACAGTCCGTGCCGCACGAGGTGGATTCTTCGTGACGAGTTAGCAGGCGTCTCCCGTGGCGTCCGCCCCGCGTACGTCACGAGACCGGGACGAGGTAGTACAGCAGCAGCCAGGTCGGGGCGACCGTGGCGAGGAGGGAGTCCAGCCGGTCCATGAGGCCGCCGTGGCCGGGGATGATCGCCGACATGTCCTTGATCCCCAAGTCGCGCTTGATCACCGACTCCGAGAGGTCGCCCAGCGTGGCCATGACCACCGCGACCAGGCCCAGGAGCACGCCCACCCACCAGTCGCCGTCGAGGAGGTACACGACGCTCGCCCAGCCGGCGGCGACGCAGAAGACCGCCGAGCCGGCGAAGCCCTCCCAGGACTTCTTCGGCGAGATGACCGGTGCCATCGGGTGCCGCCCGGCGAGCACCCCGACGGCGTATCCCCCGATGTCGGAGGCGATCGTGACCAGGATGAACGTGAGGACGCGCAAGGGGCCGTCGTCCGGCTTGAGCAGCAGGGTGACGAAGCCCGCGAGGAACGGCACGTACACCGCGACGAACACGCCGGCCGTCGCGTCGCGGACGAACCCGTCGACACCCGCACGCAGGCGCCACAGCATCGTGCCGAGCGCAGTCACGGCCAGAGCGGCGGCCAGGGCGGGGGCGCCGCCGAGGTAGCCACCGACCAACATCACCAGAGCGCCGACGACCAGCGGTGGGAGCGGCATGGCGATCCCCCGGGTGGCCAGCGCCTGCTTGAACTCCCAGACGCCGAGCAGGATTGCCGCGGCCACCAGACCGACGAACGCCGGCTTCCAGAAGGCCAGGGACCCGGCGATGAGGGCGAGCAGTACGACGGCGGAGGCGACCGCCGCTGGAAGGTTGCGTCCGGCGCGACCGGTCGGGGCCGGGGCGCCCGACGGTGTCTCGGACGTGGTCATGGAGGACGTGGCTGCTCAGACCTCGAGCAGCTCGGCCTCCTTGTGCTTGAGGAGCTCGTCGACCTTGTCGGTGTGGTTCTTGGTCATCCCGTCGAGCTTCTTCTCCGCGCCGGTGACGTCGTCCTTGCCGACCTCGCCGTCCTTCTCCATCTTGTCGAGGGCCTGCTTGGCGTGCCGGCGGATGTTGCGGATGGCGACCTTGCCGTCCTCGGCCTTGCCCTTGGCGAGCTTGATGTACTCCTTGCGGCGCTCCTCGGTGAGCTCGGGGAGCACGATGCGCAAGGTCTTGCCGTCGTTGGCTGGGTTCACGCCGAGGTCGGAGTCACGGATCGCCCGCTCGATCGCGGCCACCGCACCCATGTCGTACGGCGCCACGATCACGACGCGGGCCTCGGGCACGGTGAACGACGCGAGCTGCTGCAGCGGCGTCGGGGTGCCGTAGTAGTCGGCGGTGATCTTCGAGAACATCGACGGGTGCGCGCGGCCGGTCCGGATCGCCGCGAACTCCTCCCGGGTGACCTCGACGGCCTTGTCCATCTTCTGGTCGGCCTCGTTGAGGGTCTCGTTGATCACGGCTGCTCCTTGGTGCTCGTCGGTGTCACGTCGGGCGGACCCGGGACGCCGGTCGGGCGTGGCAGGCCCGGCGTGCAAGGTCCCGGAGGGGTGGTTCAGACGGTCCGGGAGACCGTCGTACCGATCTTCTCACCTGCGACGACGCGGGCGATGTTGCCCTCCTCGGACAGGTTGAACACGATCATGCTGATGTCGTTGTCGCGGGCAAGGCTCACCGAGGTGGCGTCGGCGACCTTGAGGCCGCGACTCAGGAACTCGTCGTAGGTGAGGCTGTCGAACTTCACCGCGTCGGGGTTGACCTTGGGGTCGGAGTCGTAGACGCCGTCGACCCCCTGCTTGCCCATGAGGATGACCTCGGCGCCGATCTCGAGCGCCCGCTGAGCGGCGACGGTGTCGGTGGAGAAGTACGGCATGCCCGCACCCGCGCCGAAGATCACGACGCGGCCCTTGTCGAGGTGGCGCATGGCGCGCCGCGGGATGTAGGGCTCGGCGACCTGGCCCATGGTGATGGCGGTCTGCACCCGGGTCTCGACGCCCTGCTTCTCGAGGAAGTCCTGGAGGGCAAGGCAGTTCATGACGGTGCCGAGCATGCCCATGTAGTCGGCGCGGGCGCGGTCCATGCCACGCTGCTGAAGCTGGGCGCCGCGGAAGAAGTTGCCGCCGCCGGTCACGATGGCGACCTGGACGCCGGCGCGCACCACCTCGGCGATCTCCCGGGCGATCGCGTTCACCACGTCGGGGTCGACCCCGACGGTGCCGCCGCCGAACACCTCACCGGAGAGCTTGAGCAGAACTCGGTTGTACGCCGTCACAGTCGTCCCCTCGTGCTGGGTGCGGACAGACGAGGAGGCCGGTCCGGCGGCTGCTGCGCTGAGCTCCACGGACCGGCCTCCTACGTCGGGATCGTCTTCGGGTGAACCCTAGTTGATCAGGCCCCGACCTCGAAGCGCGCGAAGCGCTTCACGGTGATGCCGGCCTCGTCGAGGACGGCCTTGACGCTCTTCTTGCTCTCCTGCACCGACGGCTGGTCGAGCAGGGCGACCTCCTTGAAGAAGCCGTTGAGGCGGCCCTCGGTGATCTTGGCGATGGCCTGCTCGGGCTTGCCCTCCTCGCGCGCGGTGGCCTCGGCGATCTCGCGCTCCTTGGCCACGACGTCCGCGGGCACCTCGTCGCGGGAGACGTACTGTGGGCGCATCGCGGCGATCTGCATCGCGACGCCGCGGGCAGCCTCTTCGTTGTCGCCGGTGTACTCGACCATGACACCCACGGCCGGCGGGAGGTCCGAGGCGCGGCGGTGCATGTAGGTGGCGACCGGGCCCTCGAACGCGGCGACGCGGCCGAGCTCGATCTTCTCGCCGATCCGCACGGCCAGGGCCCCGACGACCTCGCCCACGGTGGAGTCGCCCATCGGGACGGCCTTGAGGGCCTCGGTGTCGGCGGCCTTCGACGCGTCGGCGACCTCGGCGATCTGCTGGGCGGTCGCGATGAAGTCGTCGTTCTTGGCGACGAAGTCGGTCTCGGAGTTGAGCTCGACGAGCGCCGTGCCCGCGGTCGCGACGAGGCCCGCGGTGGCGGTGCGCTCCGCGCCGCGCTTGGCAGCCTTCTGCCCGCCCTTGATCCTCAGGATCTCGACGGCCTTGTCGAAGTCGCCGTCGGCCTCCTCGAGGGCCTTCTTGCTGTCCATCATGCCCGCGCTGGTCAGGTCGCGGAGCCGCTTGACGTCTGCAGCGGAAATGTTCGCCATGTCTCTCGTCCCTCGGTTCGTGGGGTGTTCTCGTGGAGGTGGGGCGCCCCGCTCGTGGGTCGCACGGCGCGGCGGCGCGAAGGTGGGTACGACGGCGCGGCGGCCGTCGTACCCACCGGAGGCGTCAGGCCTGCTCGCCCTCGGCGGCAGCCGGAGCCTCGGTGGCCTCAGCGGCCGGAGCCTCGGCGGCCTCGGCGGCAGCCGGAGCCTCGGTGGCCTCGGAGGAGGCGCCGGTGGCCTCGGCGGCCGGGGTGGACTCCGTGGCGGCGTCGCCGCCCGTGGCCTGGACGGCGGCCTTGTCGGCGTCGCCCTGGAGGAGCTCGCGCTCCCACTCGGGCAGCGGCTCCTCCGTGCCCAGCTCGGCACCGGTCGCAGCGTCACCGGACTTGGCGCCGGAGCGGGCCATGAGACCATCGGCCACCGCGTCGGCGACCACGCGGGTCAGCAGCGAGACAGCGCGGATCGCGTCGTCGTTGCCGGGGATCGGGAAGTCGACCTCGTCGGGGTCGCAGTTGGTGTCGAGGATGCCGATGATCGGGATCCTGAGCTTGCGAGCCTCCTCGACGGCGAGGTGCTCCTTCTTCGTGTCGACGATCCACACCGCGGACGGGGTGCGGGTCATGTCGCGGATGCCGCCCAGCGTCTTGTCGAGCTTGATCTGCTCACGCTTCATGTGCAGCAGCTCCTTCTTGGTGCGGCCGCTGCCCGCCACGTTGTCGAAGTCGACCTCGTCGAGCTCCTTGAGGCGGTTGATGCGCTGGTGCACGGTCTGGAAGTTGGTGAGCATGCCGCCGAGCCAACGCTGGTTGACGTAGGGCATCCCGACGCGGGTCGCCTGCTCGGCGATCGCCTCCTGCGCCTGCTTCTTGGTGCCCACGAACATGATCGTGCCGCCCTTGGCCACCGTGTCCTTGATGAACTGGTAGCTGCGGTCGATGTAGGACAGCGACTGCTGCAGGTCGATGATGTAGATGCCGTTGCGCTCGGTCATGATGAAGCGCTTCATCTTGGGGTTCCAGCGACGGGTCTGGTGCCCGAAGTGGACGCCGCTCTCGAGGAGCTGGCGCATGGTGACGACGGCCATGCCGATCGTGCCTCCTGGTCTTGTGACCCCTCCCCACGGCGCACACGCAGCCCAAGGGCTGGTGCCACGACGCGCGGGCGGGTCGTTCCTCAGTTGTCGCAGGGCGGCGGGCGCCACTCTGCCCTGACGCCCGGCGCGCTCCCACCCCTACGACCTGGGCCGTGAGGGACTGACGGGAACGACGCCCGTGGGTGAGCCGACGAGCGGCTCGGTCACGGAGACGAGCGTGCGAAGTACAACCGGTGCGCGGACGCACAGGTTGCCACCGGCAAGTCTAGACGCTTGCCGCGGTCCCGGGCGAATCGAGGTGTCCGGCGCCCCGCCCTCCCGAGACGGGGTGGTCCGGCCCTGACAACCTCGGGCCAGGCTCCGTCCCCAACCGCACGAGGTCCCGGGTCTCCCCCAGGCAACGCCGTGCCCGTTGGTACGACGCTGTCGCCGGCCGATGCTCGACCCATGACCACCGCCGTCGTACCGCTGCTGAGCCTGGTCCTCACCCTGGTCGTCCCGGGCCCGCCGTCCCCCGACCGGGGCGCCCAGGCGTCGTCCGACCGGTCCGCCCACGCCCTCCCGTCGCAGGGCCGGTCGGCGCCGTCACAGGCCCAGGCCGTGTGGCCGCTGCGTCCCACGCCGGCGGTGGTCTCCCGGTTCGACCCGCCGCAGTCGCGCTACGGCGCCGGACACCGAGGGGTCGACCTCGCCGGGCGTCCCGGCCAGGCGGTGCGGGCCGCCGTGGCCGGGCGGGTCAGCTTCGCCGGGTCGATCGCCGGACGTGGCGTGGTCGTGGTGAGCCACGGCGCCACCCGGACGACGTACGAGCCGGTGACCGCCGAGGTGATGGTGGGTGCACAGGTCGCGGCCGGCGAACGGATCGGCACCCTCCAGCGCGGCGGCTCGCACTGCCTGCCGGCCGCATGCCTGCACTGGGGGCTCCTCCAGGGCGAGACCTACCTCGACCCGCTCACCCTGGTGGGCGCCGGCCCTGTCCGGCTGCTGCCGTTCCTGGAAGGAGCCGGCTGAACCGCTCCTCGGCGACCACCCGGGTCAGGCTCGCGGGTGCGCCTGCCGGTACGCCTTGCGCAGCCGGTCGGTCGTGACGTGGGTGTAGATCTGGGTCGTCGCGAGCGAGGCGTGCCCGAGAAGCTCCTGGACCGACCGCAGGTCCGCCCCGCCCTCGAGCAGGTGTGTCGCCGCCGTGTGCCGTAGGCCGTGCGGCCCGAGGTCCGGGGCGCCGGGGACGTCGGCGAGCCGCGCGTGGACGATGCTCCGGACCGCGCGCTGGTCGATGCGCCGTCCCCTCGACCCGAGGAAGAGCGCCGCCCCGGATCCCTGGACCGCGAGCCGAGGCCGGCCCGACCGGACCCAGGTGGCCAGCGCCTGCTCGGCCGGCCGGCCGAAGGGCACGGTGCGCTCCTTGCGCCCCTTGCCGAACACCCGGACCACCCGCCGCTCGGCGTCCACGTCGTCGACGTCGAGGCCGCACAGCTCTCCGACGCGGATCCCGGTGGCGTACAACAGCTCCAGGATCGCCACGTCACGCAGGCCCACCGGGCTGCCGTCGTCGGCTCTCACGGCTGCCTTCTCGAGGAGCTCCCGGGCCTCGTCGTGACGCAAGGCAGGGGGCAGCGTCCGGTGTGCCTTCGGGGAGCCGAGCAGCGCGCCCGGGTCACTCTCGGCCCGACCGGTCCGCTGCGCCCAGGCCGTGAACACCCGGACTGCCGTGGCTCGCCGGGCCATCGTCGTGCGGGCCAGTCCCCTGGTCTGCTGGTTGGCGAGCCAGCTGCGCAGGGTGCGCACGTCGAGGGTCGCCACATCGGTGTGACCGAGCCGCGCCGCGTGCTCGAGCATCCCGGCGAGGTCGGTCAGGTAGGCCCGGACCGTGTGCGCGGCGAGGTCGCGCTCGGAGACGAGGTGGCGCTCGTAGTCTGCGAGAACCTGAGACATGCGCTGCGGCAACGCCTCACCGGCGGAGGCCCCGGCGTCCCCCGAGAGGGGCCCGTCCGCGGACTCGTCCCCGGGACCGTCCGGGGGAGCGTCCTTGGCGGCAGTCACGACCTGAGCGTACGTCGCGGAAGGGCCCGTCCTTGCTACCCACGACCCGGCGGGTCCCGTCGACATGTGCCCTCGTGAACCCCCGTCACTCACCGCCCGCCGTGGTCGGGGCCCTGCGCCAGCCAGCGGGTGCCTGCTCGACGAGCCCGAGCTGCAGGAGACGCTGCACCGCCGCAGGAACCTCCCGGACTGCGATCCCTGCGGTGCGGGCCAGGGAGTCGAGGCAGGCCGGCATCGCGACCGGCACCGCGTCGAGCACCTGACGCTCCCGATCGGTGAGGTCATCCTCGGGTCGGACAGGTCCGCGCAGGGGCTCAGCCAGGAAGGACCCGCTCGGCGACACCAGCTCGAGCACGTCCTCGCCACGGGTCACGAGCGCCGCCCCGCGGGACCGGATCAGCTCGTGCACCCCCTCGGACGGTGCGCTCGTCACCGGCCCGGGCACGCCCATCAGCACGCGGTTCAGGCGAGACGCCCAGTTCGCGGTGTTGAGAGCGCCGCTGCGGGCGGCCGCCTCGACGACCACCGTGCCCTGCGCCAGGGCAGCGATCAGCCGGTTTCGGGCCAGGAAACGCACCCTGGTCGGGGCGCAGCCCGGCGGAAGCTCGGAGACGACCATGCCTGTGTCGGCGATGTACTCCAGTAGGTTGCGATGGGCCGATGGGTACGCGCGGTCCACGCCGCAGGCGAGGACGGCCACCGTCGGGCCCTTCACGGCCAGGGCACCGCGGTGGGCCGCCTGGTCGATGCCGAACGCCGCGCCGGACACGACGGTCGTGCCTGACTCCCCCAGGTGCGCGGCCAGGTCGGAGGCCACGCCTGCGCCGTACGTCGTTGCGGACCGCGAGCCGACCACGGCCACCGCCCGGTGGCAGGCCTCGACCAGACGCAGGGGGCCCTTGACCCACAGGCCGAGCGGGGCGCCGCCGCGCTGCTGCAGGGGCTCCGCCGTTCGGAGGTCCTCCACGGGCGGCGGCCACTCGGCGTCACCGGGGCACACGAAGCGGATCCCCTGCGCTGACGCCTCGTCGAGGTCGCGCTGCGGATCGAGCCCGCGGAGCCGTGCCGCGACGTCGGTGTAGACGCCGGCCACGTCCTGCTCGTCGCGCAGCATGCGGTAGACGGTCGCGGCCCCCATCCGGTCCACGACAGCAGCGAGCCGGACGTCACCGGGCTCGCTGAGCCGACTGAGCGCCACGCGGGCCAGACGGTCGTTCACCCCGCCACCGCCTCGATCGCCCCGAGCATGAGCGGCTCCCCGGAGCGTAGCCGCAGCGCCGTGTCGACCTCCGGGGCGCCGGGCACGTCCACCCCGCGCAGGTCCGCGACCGTCCAGGCCAGCCGATGCACCCGGGTCGCTCCCCGGCGGGTGAGAGTGCCGTCGTACACCCGGTCGTCGACCACCCGGTCGACCTCGTGGGGCAGCGGCCACCGGTCGCGCAGCACGGGCCCGGGCACGGCGCTGTTGAGACGCCAGCCGGTGCCGACGAAACGGCGCGCCTGCCGCTCGCGTGCGGCGGTGACCCGTGCGCGGACCGTCTCGGAGCTCTCCTGCCGGGCCAGCGGGTCGTCGCGCTCACGCCTGGTGAGCGGCTCGACGTGGCGGGTGATGTCGATGCGGTCGGCGATCGGGCCGCTGATCTTGCGACGGTACTCCCGCCGGCGGACCTCCAGGCACTCGCAGCGGTTGTCGCGGTTGGTCGGGTGGTATTCCCCGCAGGGGCACGGGTTGCAGGCGAGCACGAACATCGCCCGGGCGGGGAAGGTGGCGATCTCGTCGCCGCGGGCGATCGTCACCTCCCCGCTCTCCAGGGGCTCACGGAGGCCCTCGATGATGTCGGCCTGGAAGAGCGGGAACTCGTCGAGGAAGAGAGCGCCGGTGTGGGCGCGGCTGACCTCGCCCGGGTGCACGCGGCCGCTGCCGCCGCCGAGCACGCTGGTGCGGGTCGCCGAGTGGTGCGGGGCCCGAAACGGTGGCCGGGTCATCACCGCCTGCCCCGGCGGAAGGCACCCTGCGAGGGAGTAGATGGCGCTCAGCTCGAGCGCCTCCTCGAGCGTGAGGTCGGGCAGCAGTCCCGGGAGGCGCTCGGCCAGCGTGGTCTTGCCCGCTCCCTTCGGCCCGGTGAGCATCACGTGGTGCCCTCCGGCAGCCGCGACCTCGAGGGCGTACTTGGCGTCGGCCATGCCCATCACGTCGGAGAGGTCCACCTGCTCCATCCGGTCCTCGCCGCGCCAGGTCAGCACCGGGCCTCCGGCGAGCGGCGCCACCGGGGGCGCGGCGGGCAGCTCCTCCTTGCGCAGCAGGGCGACCACCTGCGTCAGCGACCGCGCCCCGTGGACGGTCGTGCCGGGCACCATCGTCGCCTCGTCGGCCTGCGGCTCGGGCACCACGACGCGCGTGATGCCGCGCGCCGCGGCCGCCATCGCCATCGGCAGCACCCCGGGCACCGCACGGAGGCGACCGTCCAACGTGAGCTCACCCACGAAGACGATGCCGTCGAGCGCCGCAGGCTTGATGGTCCCTGACGCGGCCAGGGTGGCCACCGCGATCGCCAGGTCGAAGTGCGGGCCGCGCTTGGGCAGGTCCGCAGGCGACAGCAGGATCGTCACCCGCCGCGTGCTCGGCCACTCGAACCTGCTGTTGATCACCGCCGCGCGACACCGGTCGCGGGCCTCGCTGATCGACGCGTCCGGCCGGCCGACCATCGCCGTCTTCACGACGCCCTGGGTCACGTCGACCTGGACGTCGATCACGTGGCCGCTGGCGCCTTGCAGGGTGACGGTGTGCGCGGTGGCGAAGCCCATCAGCCCACTCCACGCACGTGGTCGACGTCGACGGTGCCGTTGGCCGGCACGAGCACGCCGACGAGGTCGATGCGGACCTCGGCGGGGTGGATGTCGTGGTCGGTGAGCCAGCGGGCGGCGAGCCGGCGCAGTCGTGCGGCCTTCTGCTCGGTCACGGCCTCCAGCGGGGCGCCGTACGCCAGCGACGAGCGGGTCTTCACCTCGCACACCACGAGCACCCCGCCGTCGCGCAGGACGAGGTCGATCTCGCCGAGATCGCAGCGCCAGTTCCGGTCGAGCACCACCATCCCCTCGGCCTTGAGGTGCTGGGCGGCCAGGCCCTCGCCGTACGCCCCCAGGGTGGAGCGCTGTCGTGCAGTCGTTGTCATCGCGAACCTCCTGCCGGAAGGCTCGCGCAGGGCACCGTCGCTTCGCCTGGCCCGGACCAGGCCCTGGGGACGACCGCGTCGCCGTCGCGCCTGTGGACGCTATGTGGTCCGTCAGTCCTTCGGCGGCTCGAGATCGGACTGGTTGAGCTCCTCGACGTTGACGTCCTTGAAGGTCAGGACCTTGACGTTCTTGGCGAACCGAGCGGGGCGGTACATGTCCCACACCCACGCGTCGGTCATCGACACCTCGAAGAACACGTCCCCGGCCTCGGTGCGCGCCTTCACCTCCACCTGGTTGCACAGGTAGAAGCGGCGGTCCGTCTCCACGACGTACTTGAAGATGCCCACCACGTCGCGGTACTCGCGGTAGAGCTGGAGCTCCATCTCGGTCTCGTACTTCTCGAGATCCTCGGCGCTCATCGTGCGTCCTCCGCTTCCAGTACCGACCGGTTGTCCTCGTCGTACCCATTCTGTCCGACGGCTGCCTCCACGCGGCGCACGTTGACGAAGCGTCGCCGGTGGACCGGGCACGGGCCGTGCTCCGCGAGCGCCGCGGTGTGCACGGAGGTGATGTACCCCTTGTGCGTCGCGAAGTCGTACTCCGGGTAGGTGTCGTGCATGTCGGTCATGATCCGGTCCCGGGTCACCTTCGCGATGACCGACGCGGCGGCGATGCAGCCGGCCACGCGATCCCCCTTCCAGATCGCGAGTCCCGGCACCTCGAGGCCGTCGACGGGGAAGCCGTCGGTGAGCGCGTACGACGGTCGCACGTCGAGCCGAGCGAGCGCCCGACGCAAGGCTTCCACGTTGGCGACGTGCATGCCCATCCGGTCGCACTCCTCGGGCTCCACCACGACCACCGACCAGGCCAGCGCGCGACGGAGCACCTGGTCGTAGCAGCGCTGCCGCGCGAGCGGGGTCAGCAGCTTGGAGTCGGCAAGACCCGGGACCTCTCCCCGGCTCCCCTCGGGAAGCACCACGGCGGCGGCGACGAGCGGACCGGCACAGGCACCGCGACCTGCCTCGTCGACGCCGGCGATGGGGTCGAGACCCGCGCGGCGCAGCGCCCGTTCGTACCCGTAGAGGCCTGCGTCGCGCCGGACCGTCAGACCGCGCGGCAGCACGCTCATGGCGCGGCCTCCACCTCCTGGAAGGTCGCCGGCCGCTCCATCATCGTGGCGTGCTCCCAGGGCCACACCACCATGAACACCTTGCCCACGACGTCCTCGAGCGGGATGAAGCCGCCGCCGGGGTCACCGAGATGGACCCGGGAGTCGGCGGAGTTCGACCGGTTGTCCCCCTGCACCCACAGGTAGCCCTCCTGGACCGCGACGTCGAAGCGGATCAGCGACGGCTTCTCCCCCGGCGCGAGGTAGGACTCCTCGTGGAGCGGCACCCCGTTGACGGTGATCCGCCCCTCGGAGTCGCAGCACACGACCCGGTCGCCGCCCACCCCGATCACGCGCTTGACGAGATGCCCCCCGGACGGGGCGAGCCCGATCGTCTCGAGACCGCGCGCGACGGGGTTGTCGCCGCCCAGGGTGTCGCCGGGGCCGAGCCACCCCCCGGGGTCGGAGAAGACCACGATGTCCCCCCGTTCGGGGTCCTCGCCCCAGTAGGAGACCTTCTGGACCAGGATCCGGTCGTCGAGCACGAGGGTGTCGTTCATCGAGCCGGACGGGATGTAGAAGGCCTGCAGGAAGAACGCCTTGATCACCACGGCGAGCAGCAGGGCGAGGCCGAGGAGCACCAGCATCTCCTGCCAGACCGGCAGCGGCTTGCGCCTCCTGCCCGGGGCGGCGAGGGCGGTCGGCTCAGGGCCGGGCTCACCCTCCCCGGACGCAAAGGACCGCGGCCTCCGGAAGAGGTCGCGGTCCATGCGGTGCGCGTCGTCGGTCACGCATCGAGCCTAGCCAACCGAGGATCAGCCGGCGTGGGTCACCTCGCGCTTCTCCTTGATCTTGGCGGCCTTGCCGCGGAGGTTGCGCAGGTAGTAGAGCTTCGCGCGGCGGACGTCACCGCGCGTCACGACCTCGATCTTGTCGAAGATCGGGGAGTGCAGCGGGAAGGTGCGCTCGACACCGACGCCGAAGGACACCTTGCGGACGGTGAAGGTGCGGCCCACACCGGAACCCTGGACGCGGATGCACACGCCCTGGAAGACCTGGATACGCGCGCGGTTGCCCTCGACGACCTTGACGTGCACCTTGAGGGTGTCGCCGGCGCGGAATGCGGGGATGTCGTCGCGCTTCACCGAAGCCGCGAGCGTGTCGATGACGTTGGTCATGGCAGTCTCCTCGTCGGCGCCACAGGTCACCTACGGTCTGTCGTGCAGGATCGGACGGTCCGGGATGTCATCGCACGGCACGCCCCCTGTGGCAGGTGGGCCGTCGGCCCCCGGCGTCGCCTACGGGGCGCGCGGGCAGCCGTGATGCGCTGGACCGAGGGTCAAGTCTGCCACAGGGCTCATCCGCGGGAGAAATCGGCGAGGACTTCCCGGTCCCGGGCGTCGAGCGCCTCCGGAGGTATCCGGTCGACCAGGTCGGGCCGGCGCTCCGCCGTACGCCTCAGGGCCTGGTCACGCCGCCACCGCGCGATCTGGGCATGGTGACCGCTGAACAGCACCTCCGGGACGTCGAGCCCGCGCCACGTCGGCGGCTTCGTGTAGACGGGGTACTCCAGCAGCCCGTCCCCGCCGTGGGACTCCTCGGCCAGCGACTCCGGGTTGCCCATGAACCCGGGCAGGAGGCGTACGACGGCCTCCACGACGACCAGGGCCGCGACCTCCCCGCCGTTGAGGACGTAGTCCCCGATCGAGACCTCGCGCACCCGCATCCGGGAGCGGTAGTGGTCCATCACCCGCTGGTCGATTCCTTCGTAGCGCCCGCAGGCGAAGACCAGCCAGTCCTCCCGGCTCAGCTCCTCGGCGAGCGGCTGGGTCAGCCGCTCACCGGACGGGGTCGGCACGAGCAGCAACGGCTCCCCTGCACCGGCCGCTGCGATCTCGTCGAGCGCCTCACCCCATGGGTCGGGCTTCATGACCATGCCCGCCCCACCCCCGTAGGGAGTGTCGTCGACGGTGTGGTGGCGGTCATGGGTCCAGGTGCGCAGGTCGTGGACGTGGACGTCGAGCAGGCCGGACGCCTGGGCCTTCCCCGCCAGCGACAGGCCCAGGGGCGCCAGGTAGTCGGGGAAGATCGAGACGACGTCGATGCGCATGCTCACGCGCCCCCTGCCTCGTTCTCCTCGACCGGCTCGAGCAGGCCCGGGATGTCTCTGACGACCACGCGGCCGCCCCGAAGGTCGATCTCCGGCACCAGAGCGCGCACGAAGGGCACGAGGATCTCCCGGCCGTCGTCGGCGGCCCGCACCGAGAGCAGGTCCTGGGCGGAGCCGTGCACCACGTCGACCAGCTCGCCGACCGCGCGTCCGTCCGCCGTGACGACCGCGAGCCCGACCAGCTGGTGGTCGTAGAACTCCTCCGGGTCCTCCGGCGTCTCGGCGAGGTCGACCTCGACCGCGAGCAGCAGCCCCCGGACCGCCTCGGCACCGTTGCGGTCGGTGACCTCCTCGAAGGTGGCGAGCAGACGCGACTGGTGCCAGCGCGTCGTCCTCACCGTGAGGGTCTCCGGCCGGTCGGGGCCGTGCGGCGCGCCGTCCTGCGGGGTCCGCGTGCGTAGGACGCTGCCGGCCGAGAACCTCCGGCCGGGCTCGTCGGTCCGCAACTCTACCGACAGCTCGCCCCTCACGCCGTGGGGCTTGCCGATGCGGCCGACCACCACCTCGGTGCTGCTCATGTCACTCCCCTGCTCGTCGTACCCCTGGAGGCCTGCCGCCCTCCAGGGGACCCGAGCCGTGGCGGGCCCGGACGCACGAGTGGGGAGGCCGCGCGCGGCCTCCCCACTCGATCCTGCTGTGTCGCCTCGGTCAGCGCCTGCGGTCCACGTCGACGAAGTCCACACGGACACCACCGCGGCCGGCCAGCGCGCCGAGGACGGTGCGCAGGGCGGTCGCGGTGCGGCCACCGCGGCCGATCACCTTGCCGAGGTCCTCGGGATTCACCCGGACCTCGAGGAGCGAGCCACGACGCAGCTGCTTGTCACGCACGCTGACGTCGTCGGGGTGGTCGACGATGCCTCGCACCAGGTGGTCGAGAGCGTCCGCCAGCATGCCGATCAGGCCTTGTCTGCCGGGGCGTCGCCCTCGGCCGCCTGCTGCTCGGCGTCGGCGGCCGGGGTCTCGGCGGCCGGGGTCTCGGCGGCGGGGGTCTCGGCGGCGGGGGTCTCGGCGGCGGCGGGAGCCTCCTCCTTGACCTCGGACTTCTTGGCCTTCTTGGTCACTGCCTCGGCCTTCGGCTCACTCCCGGCCTCCTTCAGCGCCTCGTTGAAGATCTCGGCCTTGTCCCGCTTGGGGGCGGCCGTCTTCAGCGTGCCCTCGGCCCCGGGCTCGCCCTTGAACTTCTGCCAGTCGCCGGTCACCTTGAGGATGGCGGCTACGGCCTCGCTCGGCTGCGCACCGACACCCAGCCAGTACTGCGCCCGGTCGGACTGCACCTCGATGAACGAGGGCTCCTCCTTCGGGTGGTACTTGCCGATCTCCTCGATGACCTTGCCGTCGCGCTTCTTGCGCGAGTCGACGATGACGACGCGGTAGTGCGGCGCACGGATCTTGCCCATGCGCTTGAGTCGGATCTTGACTGCCACGGGTGTGGTGTCTCCTTGGGAGCTTGTGTGTGAATGAGCGTCCCGCACCAGGTGGGGCCAGGCCGGGATCGCTGCGCTGTGTCAGACGTGTCCGGGTGAGAGGGTCCGGGCACGCACGACTCGGTCGGCCATTCTGCCAGAAGGCGCGGCTCCGACTCCAATCGAGCCCTCGCGGACCCCGTGGTTGGTCCCTCCCGAGTCACTTACCTCGACGAAGCGGCACCTACCGCGGTGAATGTCTCGAGGTAGGTGCCGCTTTCCCAGGTGAACGTGGGAAAGCAGGGCCGGGTGCCGGCCGCCACCGGCCGGGGCGGGTCACAGCTCGAGTACGTCGACCGAGCGAACGTCGCGGAGCGGGGACGGGGTGCAGCCGCCGATCGCGAAGATGCGCCCGTCGTGGGCGACGTACCCGAGACCGTGCCGGGAGACGGTCAGCGGGTTCGCGGGCGACCACTCCTCGGAGCCGACCTCGAGGACGTAGGCCGACTCGTGCAGGGAGACCCACACCCGTCCGTCGAGATAGGCGGCGCCGGCCCGCGACATCGGCTCCGGCAACGGCTGCCGCGTGCGCCACCGGCCTGAGGCGGGGTCGTAGGTCTGCACCACGGCGGAGGGTGCTCCGTCATGCCACCCGCCGAGGACGTAGATGACCTCGCCGGTCGAGACTGCGTCGTGGGAGTTGCGGACCTCGGGCATCGGCGTACCGGCGCCCCAGGTCTCCGTGGCGGGGTCGAAGACGTCCACCTGGTCGACGGCGCCGTCCGGGCCCTCACCACCGATGACATGGATCAGGCCGCCGTGCAGCGTGACGGTGTGGGCGTAACGCGGGGCCGGCAGGTTCGGCAGGCGACGCCACCTACCCGTGCGGGTGTCGAGCACCGCGGCGAAGTCGGAGGCATTGCTCCGCACGTCCAGCCCCCCGAAGAGGTAGATCCTCTCCCCCACGGCCGCCGACTCGAACGACGCGAGGCCCTCGGGCAGCCTGAAGTCCGGCATCGACCACCCTCCCGTCGCTGTGTCGAGCACCTCGATGGAGTCCAGTCGCCTCCCCCGGTCACCGGTCATCCCGCCGAGCACCCAGATGTCGTCACCGACCACCGCCGTGCCGAAGTCGTCTCGCGGCACCTCGAGGCCGGCGAGCCGCTCCCACTCGGGGAGGTCCGCGGCGGGAGCTGCCTCCCGGGCACCGTCGTCCACGGGGGCGGTCGGCGCCTGCACGGAGCAGGCCCCGGCGAGCGCAGCCAGCGCTGCCGCTGAGCCCGCCAGGGCCTTCCTCGTAGAGCTTCTCACGGCGTCCCGGTCACACGTTGTCCGAGGTGGTCCCCTCGATCACGCTCGGGTTGTCCACCGCGTGCACGACGTCGCGCTCGGCGGCGAAGTGGCAGGCGGAGGGGTGCGCCGACCCGTCCCGGTTGACCAGCATGGGCTCCTCGGTGGCACAGATGTCCTGCGCCATCCAGCACCGCGTGCGGAACCGGCAGCCCGACGGCGGGTTGGCCGGGCTCGGCACGTCACCCTCGAGCACGATCTGGTCGCGTTGGCCACGCAGACGCGGGTCCGGGACCGGCACCGCGGACAGGAGAGCCTGGGTGTAGGGGTGGGTGGGCCCGTCGTAGATCTCGTGCTCGTCCCCGGTCTCGACCGCCTTGCCGAGGTACATCACCATGACCCGGTCCGAGATGTGCCGGACCACGGACAGGTCGTGGGCGATGAAGACGTAGGACAGCCCGAACTCGTCCTGGAGCCGCTCGAACAGGTTGACCACCTGCGCCTGCACCGAGACGTCGAGGGCCGACACCGGCTCGTCGGCCACGATGATCTTCGGCTTCAGGGCCAGGGCCCGGGCGATGCCGATGCGCTGGCGCTGACCGCCGGAGAACTGGTGCGGGTAGCGGTTGATGTGGTCCGGGTTGAGACCCACGACGTCGAGGAGGTCCTGGACGGCCTTCCGGCGTTCCTTGGGCTTCACCACGTCGGGGTGGACCTCGTACGGCTCGCCGACGATGTCGCCGACCGTCATCCGGGGGTCCAGGGACGAGTAGGGGTCCTGGAGCACGATCTGGATGTTGCGGCGCATCTTTCGCATGCCCTTGTTGTCCAGGCCGGCCATCTCCTGGCCGAGGACCTTGATCGACCCGTCCGTGGGACGCTCGAGACCCATCAGGAGGCGACCCAGCGTCGACTTGCCACAGCCCGACTCACCCACCACGCCGAGCGTCTCGCCCCTGCGCAGCGTCAGCGAGACCCCGTCCACCGCCTTCACGTGGCCGATCGTGCGCTTGAAGACGATGCCCTGCGTGAGCGGGAAGTGCTTCTTGACGTCCCGGACCTCGAGCACCACGTCGTCGTCGGTGCTGCCCCCCGCGAGGGCGGACTCGGTCACACTCGTGCTCATGAGTTGAGAACCTCTTCCCAGTAGTGGCAGGCGCTTTCGCGGTTGCCCGGGAGCTGGTACAGCGGCGGCTCGTCGGTCTTGCACCGGTCACGGGCGAAGGCGCACCGCGGGTGGAAGGAGCAGCCCGGCGGTGGGTTGACCAGGGCCGGCGGCAGGCCCTTGATGGCGGTGAGCTCCTCACCCTTCTGGTCCACCCGCGGGATCGACTCGAGGAGCGCCTTCGTGTACGGGTGGCCGGGACGCTCGTAGATCTCGTACACGTTGGCCTGCTCGACGGCGTGGCCGGCGTACATCACGCAGATCTTGTCGGTCACGTCCGCGACCACGCCCATGTCGTGCGTGATCAGGATCAGGCCGAGCTGCATCTCCCGCTGGAGGTCGGCGAGCAGTGCCATCACCTGGGCCTGGACGGTCACATCGAGAGCCGTGGTCGGCTCGTCGGCGATGATGATGTCGGGCTGCAGGGCGAGCGCCATCGCGATCATCACGCGCTGACGCATACCGCCGGAGAACTGGTGCGGGAAGTCGTTGACCCGGTCCCGGGCCGCCGGGATCCCGACCATCTCGAGCAGCTCGACGGCCTTGGCCCTGGCCTCCTTGCGAGAGGCGCCGGCGTGCTGGCGGTACAGCTCACCGAGCTGCCAGCCGACAGTGAAGACCGGGTTCAGCGAGGAGAGTGCGTCCTGGAAGATCATCGCGATCTTGTTCGCCCGCACGTGCCGCCGGGTCTTCTCGTCCATCTGCAGCAGGTCGACGCCGCGGTAGCGCACCTGGCCGCCGGTGACCTTCGCCGGCGGAGTGTCCAGGATGCCCATGATCGCCTGGGCGGTCACGGACTTGCCACAGCCGGACTCGCCCAGTATGCCCAGCGTCTCACCGGCGTTCAGCGTGAAGCTGACGCCCTGGACGGCCTTGGCGATGCCGTCACGGGTGTGGAACTCCACCTGGAGGTTCTCGACCTCCAGGAGGGGTGCCGAGTCGTCGAACTTGACCCCGCTCAGCGGCGACCTGGGCTGCCGTTTGCGGTTCTCGGTCAGGGTCTCACTCACGTCGCAGGCTCCTCATCGGGTGCGGGGGTCGAGGGCGTCGCGCAGCACGTCGCCGAGCAGGATGAACGCCAGGACCGTGATGACGATGAACGCGGACGGGAAGACCAGCAGGTGCCAGAACCCGGCCAGCGCGAGGTTCTGCCCCTCGCTGACGAGCAGGCCCCACGAGACCGTCGGCCGCTGGTAGCCGACCCCGAGGAAGGTCAAGGTGGCCTCGGCGCCGATGAACGACCCCAACCCGATCGTGGCGAGCACGATGACCGGCGCGATGCTGTTGGCCAGGATGTGCTTGCGGATGATGAACAGGTCGCTGGCCCCGGCAGCACGCGCCGCGTCGACGTAGTCCTTCTGCTTCGTGGAGATCACGCTTCCACGCATGACGCGTGTCAGGGAGGTCCAGCCGAAGACTGTCAGCACCGCCGTCAGGGTCCAGATGTTGCGCTCGGGGAAGATCGCCAGGAACACCAGCGCGCCGAGGATGAACGGCAGACCGAAGAAGATGTCGGTGATGCGGCTGATGATGGTGTCGGCGAACCCGCCGAGGTAGCCGGCCAGCGTGCCGAACGTCACGCCCAGGATCACGGTACCCGCGGTGACCAGGATTGCCACGATCACGGACTTGCCGGTGCCCCAGACCAGGGACGCCCACATGTCGCAGCCGGCGTTGGTGAAGCCGAACGGGTGGTCGGCGCTGGGCTTGACCCGGGCGTTCTGGAGCGGGCAGGCCCCACTGGTGTTCGGCGACGTCTGTGCCCACAGCTGCGGGAAGAAGGCCATCGACAAGATGACCAGCACGAGGATCGAGGAGATCCAGAAGACAGGGCTGCGCACGAGCTCGTAGCGCACGTCTCCCCACAGGCTGCGGTTGGCACCGCTCTTGGTGGAGAGGTTCTCGGTCTGACCGGCGCTCTGCCCGGCCATGGTGTCACTCATAGCGGATCCTCGGGTCGAGTGCGGCGTACAGGATGTCGACGAGCAGGTTGGCCACCAGGAAGACGATGGTCAGGATCGTGACCACCCCGATGATCACCGGGGTGTCGTTGGACTGGATGGCCAGCCAGACGAGCTGTCCGACGCCGGGGATGTTGAAGATCCCCTCGGTGACCAGTGCGCCGCCCAGCAGGAGGCCGATGTCGATGCCGATGTAGGTCACCACAGGGATCAAGGAGTTGCGAAGCGTGTGGATGCCCACGATACGCCGCGTGCGGAGGCCCTTCGCGCGGGCGGTGCGCACGTAGTCCGAGCGGAGGTTCTCGATCAGGCTGGTACGGGTGAGGCGGGCGATGGAGGCCAGCGAGAACGACCCCAGCACGACGCCCGGCAGCACGAGGCTCAGCCACGGGTAGTCGGCGTTGTAGCCGACGTTGAGCATCTGCCCCAGCCAGTCGGGCGCCCAGTCGCTGTTGCGCAGCTCCAGGCCGAGCTGGAGACCGATGAACAGCTGGGCGAGCGTGCCGAAGACGAAGGTCGGGAAGGCCACCAGCGCGACGGTGAAGAAGCGCACGAAGTTGTCGGCGAACTTGTCCTTGCGCAGACCCGCGAGGACGCCCATCAGGATGCCGACGACGGTCTCGAAGACCAGCGCGATGATGGTGAGCCGCACGGTGACCGGGAACCGCTCGATGAACATCTCGGTGACGGCGCGGCCGCGGAAGTTGATGCCGAAGTCCCCGCCGGCGTACTGCCCGAGGCGGTCGACGAAGAGCCCGAGGCACGGGTTGCCCGGCTGCTCGAGGCAGGCGTCGTCGAGGTTGTAGTCGGCCCGCATCTGGTCGATGACCGCGGCCGGTGGTGCGTTCTCACCGAACAAGGCTCGTACGGGGTCACCGACGACCTGGATCGTGAGGGTGCTCAGGAGGTGGAGCAGGAACAGGGTGCCCAGGATGACGGGGATGAACTGAATCAGTCGTCGGGCTACGTAGCGGCCCAAAGCAGGTGGTCCTCTCTGATGTGACCGTGGACGGCACCGGTGCGGGGGCCGCGCCTGACGGCCCGGCCCCCGCAGATGTTGTGTGTTCGGTGCGTTAGCTCCGTCGCTCGATCACTGGGTCACAGTGATCTCGCCGAAGGCTATCTCACCGTCTCCGACGTCGTAGCGCACGTCCCCGACCTCCTCGGAGAAGGCGATCGCGGTCACGCCGCTCCACATCGGGATGATCGGCATCTCGTCCAGGGCGATGTCACCGGCCTGGTGGTAGGCGTCGTACGACTCCTCGATGCTGCCGGCCTGGTCACCCTGGGTGAGCAGCTCGTCGACCTCGGGGTTGGAGTACTCGGTGTAGTTCGAGTCACCATCGGTGCCCACGATCGGGCGCAGGTAGTTCTCCGGCGACGGGTAGTCGAGCGACCAGCCGAGGCGGAAGGGACCCTCGAAGTTGCCCGCGTCGAGCAGCTCGAGGTACTGGGCCCACTCGGTGGCGTTCAGCTTGTAGTCGAAGCCCAGGGTCTCCTGGACCTGGCGGGCGGCGGCCTCGACCCACTGGTCGTGACCGGCGTCGGCGTTGAAGTAGTACTCCAGCGTCATGCCCTCGGCGTCCACACCGGACTCCTCGAGAAGGGTCTTGGCCTGCTCGGGGTCGTGGGTGCAGTAGTCACAGGCGTCGTCACGCGAGCCGGGGATCGGCGGGGTGACGATGTCGGTTGAGGGCTTGGCCAGGCCGTTGAGGACCTGGTCCACGATCAGCTGGCGGTCGATCGCCAGGGAGATCGCCTGACGGACCTTGACCTCGTCGTAGGGCTTCTTGGCGGTCGGGAAGCCGAGGTAGGTCAGCGTGGCGGTGGGCTCCTCGAGGATCTTGTCGCCGAGCTGGCCCTTGGCCTCGAGGTACACGTCCGGAGCGAGGCTCAGGACGTCGAGGCCACCGTTCTGGTAGTCACGGAACGCCGCGGTCGGCGTGGTGAACATCTTGAACTCGATGGTGTCGGCCTGAGCAGCCTGCTCACCCTGGTAGTCGGCCCACCGGGTGACCGTGATGCCCTTGTCGTGCTCCCACGAGCCGTCCATCATGTACGGGCCGGTGCCGATGGGGGCCTCGTTGCAGGCCTTGAGGTCGTCCATGCACTCCTGCGCCATCGGCGCGAAGGCGGGGGCGTAGCTCATCATCGAGCCGAACTGCGAGAACGGGCCGCTGAGGGTGATCTCGAAGGTGGTGTCGTCGACCTTCTTCAGGCCGGCCATCTCCTTGCCCTTGCCCGCGCCGTCGATGCGGGCCATGAAGCCCGCGGTGGCCTGGGCGTTCTTCGGGTTCGCCGAGTAGTTCCACGCACGGAGGAACGCGTCGGAGTTCACGGGCTCGCCGTTGTGGAACGTGCGCCCGTCCTTCAGCGTGACCGTCCAGACGGTCTGGTCGTCGTTCGGCTCGATGCTCTCGGCGAGACCGTCGAAGATGAGCTCGCCGCTCTCGAAGTCGGTGGTGACCAGCGGGTCGTTCACCATCTTGAGCACCGCGCTGCACTCGGACTCGTAGCAGTTCGAGGCGGGAGCGAGGTACGACGGCTCGGTCAGCTCGGCCGAGTAGGTGCCACCGGGCTGACCGGTCGGCGAAGCAGCCGCGTCCGGGGTGGTCGCCCCGTCGCCGCCGTTCTCTCCGTCACCATCGCCGCCGCCACACGCCGCGAGCCCAAGCGCGAGCACCGCTGAAACAGCGGTCACCCGCAGAGGGGTCTTGACTCGCATGGATCCTCCTTCAGAAAAAATTGCACGAATGTTGCTCGTGCGGCCCATCTTTTGGCCGCCTGGGGGTGTTGGAAAGGGGACGCGCCGCATCGTTACCGGAACGTGGCCGGGCGGCGACCCAGGCGTCATGCGACGACGGCGCCCCGCAGGACGATTCGTCTCGGCTGCTTGAGGATCCGGAGGTCCTCCAAGGGGTTCTGCTCGAAGACGACGAAGTCTGCGGCGGTGCCCTCGGTGAGGGCCCCGTCGAGGCCGAGCCACTCCCTTGCCCGCCAGGACGCAGCACCCAGCGCGTCCTCGGGGGTCAGGCCGTAGGTGGCGAGCTCGAGGACCTCGTCGCCGATCAGGCCGTGCGGCAGCACTCCCCCGGCGTCGGTACCGGCGTAGATCGCGACACCTGCCTCGTAGGCGGCACCGATGGTCTCGCGCCGCCGCGCGTGCAACGCCCTCATGTGCTCGGCGTACTTGGGGAACCTGGCCTCCCCCGCGTCGGCGTAGCCGGGGAAGTTGTTCAGTTGCTTGGCAGTGGGCACCAGCGCCACGTTGTTGGCCACCATCGTGTCGATGAGGCCGGTGTCCAGGCCGGTGCCGTGCTCGATGCAGTCGATGCCGGAGTGGATCAGGTCGGGCAGGGCGTGCTCGCCGAAGACGTGCGCGGTCACGCGGGCCCCGCGGTCGTGGGCCACCTTCATCGCCTGCTCCAGGGAGTCCCTGGTCCACGACGGCGTCAGGTCCCCGGCCTCGCGCTCGATCCAGTCCCCCACGAGCTTGACCCAACCGTCCCCGCGGTCGGCCTCCCGGGCGACGTACTCGGGGAGCTGCTCGGGCTCGATCTCGTGGGCGTAGTTGCGGAGGTAGCGCTTCGTGCGCGCGAGGTGGCGGCCCGCACGGATCAGCCGGGGCAGGTCGTCGCGTTCGTGGATCCAGGAGGTGTCCGCTGCCGAGCCACAGTCCCGGATGAGGAGCGTCCCGGCGTCGCGGTCGTCGAGTGCCTGCCGCTCCTGGACGTCCTCGGGCACGGCGCCGTGCTCGTCGAGGCCGATGTGACAGTGGGCGTCGACCAGGCCGGGGACGATCCAGCCCTCGGCGACGAGCTCGGCCGAGGGCTGCGGCTCGTAGGTGACCCGCCCGTCGACGACGTACAGGTCCCGGGGCTCACCCTCCGGCAGGACCACTCCGCGGAATCTCAGTGCGCTCATGCCGCCGCACGCTATCGCGCCGGCGCGGCGACCTCGCGGAGGCCGTGGATAACTCGCGGGATCGTGCCGCTCCCTGTGGCGGCGCCTCCGCGCTACGACGTCACTGCTTGGGGAGGAACCTGGAGATGTCGGCGGGCAGCTCGAAGTCGTCGGGGTTCATGCCGCCCTCGCCGTTCGGCGTGCCGAAGGGGTTCGCGCCGGCGGCCGGCGGCCTCTCCGCGGCGGCCCGCTCCTGCTGGGCCCGCTTGGCGGGGTTGCCCGACCCTCGCTTGGCCTTGCCCTTCTTCGGAGCCTGCTTGCCCTTGCGCCTGCCCGTCCCCGGCATGCCAGGCATCCCCGGCATCCCCGGCATCCCCGGCATCCCCGGCATCCCGGGGACGCCGCCGCCCTTGGCCATCGACATCATCATCTTGCGGGCGTCGAAGAACCGGTCCACGAGCTGGTTGACGTCGGAGACCTGCGTGCCCGAGCCCTTGGCGATGCGGGCGCGGCGGGAGCCGTCGATGATCTTGGGGTTGTCGCGCTCGCGCGGCGTCATGGAGTGGATGATCGCCTCGACCCGGTCGAGCTCGCGCTCGTCGAAGTTCTCGAGCTGCTCGCGGAACTGCCCCATGCCCGGGAGCATCCCCATGATCTTCGTCAGCGAGCCCATCTTCTTGAGCTGCTGCATCTGCTCGAGGAAGTCGGTGAGGGTGAACTCGCCACCCTGGCCGGTGAGCTTGGCCGCCGCCTTCGCCGCCTGCTCCTGGTCGAAGGTCTTCTCGGCCTGCTCGATCAGGGTCAGCATGTCGCCCATGTCGAGGATGCGGGAGGCCATCCGGTCGGGGTGGAACAGGTCGAAGTCGGTGAGCTTCTCGCCGGCGGAGGCGAACATCACCGGCTTGCCGGTGATCGAGCGGATCGACAGTGCGGCACCACCTCGGGCGTCGCCGTCGAGCTTGGTGAGTACGACGCCGTCGTACCCGACCCCGTCCTGGAAGGCGAGCGCGGTGTTGACCGCGTCCTGGCCGATCATCGCGTCGACCACGAAGAGGGTCTCGTCGGGCTGCACCGCGTCACGGATGTCGCGGGCCTGCTGCATCATCTCCTCGTCAAGACCGAGGCGGCCCGCGGTGTCGACGATGACCACGTCGTGAAGGGTCCGTCGCGCCTCCTCGACACCACCGCGGGCGACCGCGACCGGGTCGCCGACCCCGTTGCCCGGGTCGGGGGCGTAGACCTTGACGCCGGCGCGCTCACCGTTGACCTCGAGCTGCTTGACGGCGTTCGGGCGCTGCAGGTCGGCGGCGACGAGGAGGGGGCTGCTCCCCTGGTTCTTCAGCCACAGGGCAAGCTTCGCGGCGAGCGTGGTCTTGCCCGCACCCTGGAGGCCCGCGAGCATGATCACGGTCGGCGGGGTCTTGGCGAACCGGAGCCGACGCGTCTCGCCACCGAGGATCGTGACCAGCTCGTCGTTGACGATCTTGACGACCTGCTGGGCGGGGTTCAGCGCCTGGCTGACCTCTTCGCCGCGGGCCCGCTCCTTGACGGCGGCGACGAACTCCTTGACCACGGGCAGGGCGACGTCGGCCTCGAGCAGCGCGATGCGGATCTCACGCGCGGTGGCGTCGATGTCCGCGTCGGAGAGCCGGCCCTTGCCCCGCAGGTTCTTGAAGGTCTCGGCAAGGCGGTCGGAGAGAGTCGCAAACAATGGTGGTCAGTCCTCGTGTCGACGTTGCAGGCGTGCAACGACCGCCGGTCGGTCGGGCCGGGGTCAGACGTCAAGGGTAACCGGGTCTCCGAGGGCCCGGCGTACGGCGTGCGCCGCCTCGGCGGCCCGCTCGTCGCCCAGTGCGCCCGCTCCGTCCTCCTGCACGTAGAACACGTCGACCGCCTGCGGGCCGACGGTCGCCACGTGTGCCGACCGGACGGCCAGGCCGATCTCCGCGAGGGCCGTGCAGACCAGGTGGACGACCCCGGCCCGGTCCTCGACGCGCACCTCGAGCACCGTCGACCGCCGGGATGCCTCGGGGCGCACGGCGACCGAGGGGTGCGGGTCCCGCCCGGGCGTCCGGCGCAGCCGCGCAGCGGGGTCGACCCGTCCGGCCAGCACCGCCTCCACCTGCTGACGTACCACCGCGGGGTCGAGGGCGTCCACCGCGAGGTGCCAGCGGGAGAACGCCACCTCCCCCTGGCTCCAGGCCCGGGCGGACCGGATCGGGGCGCGGACCAGGAGGAGTGCCCCCGACACGGCGGCCAGGAGGCCGATCCGGTCCCCCGTCACCACGGTCACCTCGCTGCCGTGACCCGTCGGGCGCACGCGTACGTCGACCGCCTCGAGGTCGCGCCGCACGACCGCGGGGACCGACACGAGGTCCTCCTCCCGCACCTCCGGCGACCGCGCCTCGTCGAGGACGGCCGTCACCCGGGACACGAGCTCGCGGACCAGCCCGGCCCGCCAGGGGGTCCACGCCTTGGCGGAGGTGGCGCGTGCGTCCGCCTCGGTGAGCGCCGCGAGGAGGTCGAGGGTGGACCGGTCGCCGACCCGGTCGGCCACCTGCTCGATGGTGGCCGGGTCCTCGAGGTCCCGCGTGGTCGCGACCTCGGCCAGCAGAAGGTGCCGACGGACCAGCGCGCCGACCACCGCGACGTCGGCGTCGTCGAGGCCGAGGCGACGGGCGACCGCGGCGGCGACCGGTTCCCCCGCCACGCTGTGGTCCCGGACACCACCCTTCCCGATGTCATGCAGGAGGGCCGCGACCAGCAGCAGGTCGGGGCGGGACACCCGCCGGATCAGCCCGGACGCCTCGATGCAGGTCTCGACGAGGTGCCGGTCGACGGTGAAGCGGTGGACCACCGAGGCGTGCGGGAGGAGGCGGACGCGCTCCCACTCGGGCAGCAGCCGGTGCAGCGCTCCGGTCTCGTCGAGGGTCTCCCATACGGGGAGCAGTCCCGGGCCGGCGGCGAGCAGCCGGACCAGCAGGTCCCGCGCCTCGGCCGGCCAGGGCTCGGAAAGGGCGGGCGTCTCCCTGACCAGGCGGGCCACGGTGTGCGGGGAGAGCACGAGGTTGCGTTCGGCCGCCAGGGCGGCAGCCCGGAGCAGGAGGGCCGGGTCGTCGCCGACGGCGGTGCCCCGGGACACCACCACCTCGCCGGCGGCCTCGGCCAGTCCGGCGGCGAGCGGGACCAGGAGCGGCCCGCGCCCTCGCGTCCGGGGCCGGCGGGGTGCCAGCACGTCCTCGACCCGGCGCCAGGTGAGGCGGGAGATGTGCGTGATCCGCCGGCCGACTCCACGGACCAGCCGCTGGGCGGCGGCGTCGTCCTCCAGGTCGAGCACGGCGGCGAGGTCATCCCACATGTCCGGGCCGACTCGGTCCGAGGGGCGCCCCGCCACCACGTGCAGGGCGTCGCGCACGTCGAGCAGCGTGCGCCGGCTGCGCTCGAGGTCGGCGTGGGGGACGTCGACGAGCCAGGTGGCGACGAGCGCGTTCAGGATCGTCGCGTCGCGGAGCCCGCCTCCTGCCTCCTTGAGGTCGGGCACGGTGGCGTGGGCGAGCTCGCCGTGGCGCTCGACCCGGCGGGCGACCGCCTCCGCGAGCTCGGGAAGCCGATCGCGGGCGCCGCGGCGCCACTGCGCCAGGAGCGTCGAACGGAGCCGGAGCGTCACCGCCGGGTCCCCGGCGACGTGCCGGGCGTCGAGCAGCCCGAGCGCGACCCGGACGTCCGAGTCGGCCGCCGCGGCCACGTCGGGCAGCGCACGCACCGCGTGGTCGACCTGTGCGCCGGCGTCCCAGAGGGGGTACCACAGCTCGCCGGCGAGGACGTCGACCTCTTCCTCCTCGGCGTGCACGAGCACCACGTCGAGGTCTGAGTGCGGGGCGAGCTCCCGCCGCCCGTAGCCGCCCACCGCGACCAGGGCCAGGCCCTGGTGGTCCTCGGGCCCCTGCGGTCGCTGCGCGGCCAGGGCACGCGCGAACGCTGCCGCGCACAAGGCGTCGGCAGCGTCCGCGCGATGCTGTCGTTCCGGAGCGGTCACGAGGTCAGAGCGCCGCCTCGTCGCGCTCGCCGGTGCGGACCCGCACCGCGGTCTCCACGGGGACCACCCAGACCTTCCCGTCGCCGATGCGTCCGGTCTGCGCGCTCTTGACGAAGATCCCGACCACGGAGTCGGCGTCGACGTCCTCGACGAGGATCTCCACGCGGATCTTCGGCACCAAAGCGACGTCGTACTCCGCGCCGCGGTAGACCTCGGTGTGGCCCTTCTGACGGCCGTAGCCGCTGACCTCACTGACGGTCATCCCGGTGACTCCGAAGGACTCGAGGGCCTCGCGCACCTCGTCCCACTTGTGCGGCTTGATCACCGCGGTCACGAGCTTCATGCGTTGACTCCTTCTGTCTCGACGGGGGCGACCGCGGCGGGCGCGGGCACCCGGGAGGACCCGGACCGGGAGGCGAAGTCGTAGGCGGTCTCGCCGTGCTCCACGAAGTCGATGCCCTCGACCTCGTCCTCCTCGTCGATCCGCCAGCCCATGGCCGCCTTGAGGGCCAGGGCGATCACGAGTGTGACGGCGCCGGACCAGATCATCGCGAAGAGCGCAATCACCGTCTGGACCACGAGCTGGCCCAGGCCCCCGCCGTAGAACAGTCCGCCCGAGGTGGCCAGGAAGCCGATGCCGATGGTGCCGACGAGCCCGGCGACGAGGTGGACACCCACGACGTCGAGGGAGTCGTCGTACCCGAACCGGTACTTGAGGCCGACCGCGAGGGCCGCCAGGGCTCCCGCGACGACACCGAGCGCGATCGACCCGACCGGGCTGAGCGACCCGCAGGCCGGGGTGATCGCGACCAGGCCGGCGACCACACCGGATGCCGCACCCAGGCTCGTGCCCTTGCCGTCGCGGATCTTCTCCACGAGGAGCCACCCCAGCATCGCGGCAGCCGCGGCGACCGTCGTGTTGACCCAGACCAGGCCGGTCTCGCCGACGAAGTTGGTCGCGAACTGCACGGAGTTGTCGAACGCCGCGCCGGCCTCACCGGCGACGGCGGGGGTGGCCACGGGAATGAAGGAACCGACGTTGAAGCCGTACCAGCCGAACCACAGCAGCCCGGCCCCCAGCATCGTGAACGGCAGGTTGTGCGGCCGCATGACCTCCTTGCCGAAGCCCCGGCGCACCCCGATGACCAGGACGAGCACCAAGGCGGCCATGCCGGCGTTGATGTGGACGACCGTGCCGCCGGCGTAGTCGACCGGCACGACGTCCTCGAAGAACCAGGTGACGAGCGCACCGTCGGCACCGCTGAGGAAGCCGCCGCCCCAGACCATGTGCGCGAGCGGGAAGTAGGACAGTGTCACCCAGATCGGCACGAACACCATCCAGGTGGAGAACTTCACCCGGTCCGCGACCGCGCCGCTGACAAGGGCTGCGGTGATGATCGCGAAGGTGAGCTGGAAGGCGACGGAGAGGTAGGCGCCCGCGTCGAGGTCCTTGAGGCCGAAGAGCTCGAAGGGGTTGCCGAAGAGTCCGGCCGCCCCGGAGCCGAACACGTCGGTGCCGTAGGACATCGACCAGCCCCACAGGACGTAGACGATCGTGACGACGCCCATCGCCCCGAAGGACATCATCATCATGTTGAGGACGGACTTGGACCGCGTCATCCCGCCGTAGAAGAACGCCAGACCCGGCGTCATCAGGAGGACCAGGGACGCGGAGGTGAGAACCCAGGCGGCGTGGCCGGTGTCCATGGAACCTCCATAAATGTGACTCACGGGAGGGTGCGAGCCGGCGCCGACCGCACTGTCGAGCCACCCTCACCCCGGTGGGTCAACCCTCGGCGGAGGAGGTTTCGGGATGTGGCTGCGCCTGTTGCGGCCAGGTGACGACTGGCCGGTTCCTGTTACGGCTTCGTGAACGAGATTTCTTCACTGGTCCCTGCCCCGCAGTTTCGGATACGCAGGTATCGTTGCCGCCATGAGCGAGAGCACCCTCACCGAGGAGCAGCCCGTACGACGTGGCCGTGGCCGCCCCCGCGACCCGCAGACCGACGAGCGGATCATCGAGGCCGCCGCGAACCTGCTCCGCAAGCGGGGCTTCGAGCGGATGACCGTCGACGAGGTCGCCGCGCGGGCCGGTGTGGGCAAGGCGACGGTCTACCGCCGCTGGCCGAGCAAGGACGACCTCGCCGTGGCCGCGATGGAACGCCTCTACGCACTCGAGATCCCCCAGCCCGACACCGGGTCTATCCGCGGCGACCTCGCGGAGTCCTACCGGTCGGTGCTGACCTTCGTGGGCTCCCCGGAGGGCTCGGCCTACTTGAAGATGTCCATCGCGGAGTCGGTGCGCGACGACCGGATCGCGGCGTTGTACCGCAGGGCGACCGAGCGCGCCGAGGAGTCCGCACGCGTGATGTTCGTGCGCGCCAAGAACCGCGGCGAGCTGCGGCCGGACGTGGACCTCGACTGCTGCGTGCAGTGGCTCGGGGGGATCATCGCCTCCCGCACGATCACGGGCCGGTCGCTGCCCACGCTCGACGACGTGGACCACCTCGTCGAGATGACGCTGCGCGGGGTCATGACGGACTGACCACCGCGGTCCCCCGGTCAGGCGGTCAGGCGGTCCTGCCGAGCAGCGCGTCGGCGAACGCCTCGGGCTCGAAGGGGGCAAGGTCGTCGGCACCCTCGCCGATCCCGACGAGCTTCACCGGCACCCCGAGCTCACGCTGCACCGCCACGACGATGCCGCCCTTGGCGGAGCCGTCGAGCTTGGTGAGCACGATGCCGGTGACGTTCACGACCTCGCTGAAGACGCGCGCCTGCACCATGCCGTTCTGGCCCGTGGTGGCGTCGAGGACCAGCAGCACCTCGGTGACGGGGGCCTGCTTCTCGATGACGCGGCGTACCTTGCCGAGCTCGTCCATCAGCCCGGCCTTGTTCTGGAGCCGGCCGGCGGTGTCGACGATCACGACGTCGGCCTCCTGCTCGATGCCGACCTTGACCGCCTCGAACGCCACGCTCGCCGGGTCGCCGCCCTCGGGGCCGCGGACGGTGGGCACACCGACCCGCTCCCCCCAGGTGGTCAGCTGCTCCGTGGCCGCCGCCCGGAAGGTGTCGGCCGCGCCGAGCACGACCTGCTTGTCCTCGGCGACGAGCACGCGGGCAAGCTTGCCCACCGTGGTGGTCTTGCCGGTGCCGTTCACGCCCACCACGAGGACGACGCCGGGACGGCCCTCGCTGCGGTCGACGTGGAGGCTGCGGTCCATCGAGGGGTCGACGAGGGTGACCAGCTCCTCGCGAAGGATGTCCTCGACCCCCGCCGATGTCTTGCCCTCGACCTTCATCCGGGTGCGCAGCCGGGCGACGAGCTCCTGGGTCGGCCCGACCCCCACGTCGGCGGTGATGAGGGTGTCCTCGATCTCCTCCCACGTGTCCTCGTCGACGACGTCGCGGGACAGCAGGGCCAGCAGGCCCCGGCCGAGCGGGCTCTGCGAGCGGGCGAGGCGCTCGCGCAGGCGCACCAGGCGGCCCGCCGCGGACTCCGGCCTCTCCAGCGTCGGCGCCTCGGGCGCCTCGGGGAGGACGGTGTCCTCGATCGTGCGGGTGGGGGTGTCGCGCGGGGTCTCCGCCTCGTCGCCCACGCCGGGCTCCGGCGGCGCGAGCACCTCGCTGCCGCTCCCGGGGTCCACCCGCGGCTCGGTCCGCGTGCGGCCGCGCGTCCGGGTCGTGACGAGCCCCACGACGAGGGCCACGAAGGCGATCGCGATGCCGATGATCAGGTACAGATAGTCACCCACGGGCACCATCCAACCAGACCCCCTCGAGGGTGCCGCCGGGCCGTCGCGCGGGCGAGCCTCACGACGTGAGGCGGCTCACGCGTCGGAGTGCTCGTGCTCCCGCTGGCGCTGGTTGTCGAGGGTCGGCAGTCGGTCGACGCCCTTGCGCATCGCCTCGCCCACCCAGGGCGTGTGGGGGACGTCCTCACCACGGTGAGGGTAGGCGACGTAGAGCACGACCAGCCCGGCAAGCACCAGGATGACCAGCATCGCGATCACGATCGACACCATGGAGCACCGCTTTCCCGAGAAGTCCGTTCCCTCGGCTGAGGGTTGCCCCGCGACGGCTGTCGCCAAACGGCGTACGTCGGACCCGGGCCGGCGACTACGGTAACAACGACTCGACGACGGCTCGGATCTCGTCCGGGATACGGCGCACCGGTCGCTCACCCGGGCCGCCGGTGTTGTCGACGTACACGTGTACGAAGCGGCCTTCCGCGGCGGCGAGGTCCGGCTCCCCCTGGAAGAGCCCGATCCGGTAGATGACCGACGAGGTGCCGAGCCGCTCCACCGCGAGGCCGATGTCGACCGGTGCGGGAAAGCCGATCTCCCGGAAGTAGCGGCACGAGGTCTCCGCGACGACGCCGATCGCGGGCAGCCGCCGGATGTTGGTGCCGGTGGCCTCGAAGAGGAAGGCATTCACGGCCGTGTCGAAGAGCTCGTAGTAGCGGGCGTTGTTCATGTGCCCGTAGGCGTCGTCGTCGGCCCACCTCGTGGTCGCCTGCCGCCACACGGCGTAGTCGGCCCTGCCCGGCGGGCCCGGTCGCTCCTCCCCCACGGCTACGAGGCCACCGTCTCGCGCAGCCGCTGCGAGATCACGGTGGAGACGCCGTCGCCGCGCATCGTGACTCCGTAGAGCGCGTCGCCGACCTCCATGGTGCGCTTCTGGTGGGTGATCACGAGAAGCTGGCTGTTCTCTCGCAGCTCCTCGTAGATCTCGAGCAGACGGCCGAGGTTCGTGTCGTCGAGCGCGGCCTCGACCTCGTCGAGGATGTAGAACGGCGAGGGACGAGCCTTGAACAGCGAGACCAGGAACGCGACCGCGACCAGGGAGCGCTCGCCTCCGGACAGCAGCGACAGACGCTTGACCTTCTTGCCGGCCGGCCTGGCCTCGACCTCGATACCGGTGGACAGCATGTCGGAGGGGTCGGTGAGCAACAGCTTGCCCTCACCTCCGGGAAAGAGCCGCTTGAACACGTGGTCGAAGGCGTCGCGCACGTCCGCCCATGCCTCGGTGAACACCTGCTCGACCCGCTCGTCGACCTCTCGGACGATGTCGAGCAGGTCGCGGCGGGTGCGCCGGAGGTCCTCGAGCTGCTCGGTGAGGAACTTGTGCCGCTCCTCGAGCGCGGTGAACTCCTCGAGCGCGAGCGGGTTGACCCTGCCCAGCATCGACAGCGCGCGCTCGGCGGCACGCAGCCGCTTCTGCTGCTCCTCGCGGACGAAGGGCACCGGCTGCGGGGCCTCGTCGCCCTCGTCGCCCTCGGCGCCCGCCCGGTCGGCCGGTGCCGTGGGCGGGACGAGGTTGTGGGGGCCGTACTCCTCGACGAGCACCTCGACGCCGAGGCCGAGCTCCTCGACCGCGCGCTGCTCGAGCTGCTCGATGCGCATGCGCTGCTGGGTGCGCGCCATCTCGTCACGGTGGACCGCGTTGACCAGCTCGTCGTGCTCCTTGAGCAGGTCACGCGAGCGGGCGCGCACGGCCATCAGCTCCTCCTCACGCCCGCGGCGCGCCTGCTCGACCGTCGTACGCGCCTCCGCGGCGCGGCCGACCGAGGTCTCCAGCCGGTCGAGCACCACCGCCGCGGCGCTGCCGACCGCCTCCGCCACCTCGCCCTCGCGCTGGAGGCGTTCGCGGCGGGCGGCCGCCCGGGCCCGAGCCTCCCGCTCGGCGGTGGCCGCGCGCACCAGCGAGTCGGCGCGGCCGGAGAGTGCCTTCGCGCGCTCCTCGGCCGTCCGCAGTGCCAGCCGGGCGTCCATCTCCTTCTGGCGGGACTCGCGCGCGGCCTCGGCCAGGCGCTCGCGCTCACTCGTGTCGGGCTCCTCCTCGGGTGAGTCCTCGGCCGCCGTGAGGCGCTGCTCGAGGTCGGCGAGCCCGGCGAGGTCCTTGTCGCGGGCCTCCTCGGCGGCGGAGATCGCCTGCGCCAGACGCTCGGCCTCACCCTTCGCGGAGCGCACCTGGGAGCCGTACTGCCCGAGCTCCTCGGCAACCGCGGCCAGCGTCGCGTCGGACTCGTGGAGCTTGGCCAGCGCGACGTCCACACGCTGCTTGGCCCGAGCCCGCTCCTCCTCGAAGCGAGACAGGTCGAAGGCCAGCCGCTCGCACGCGTGGGCGGCCTCGGCGAGCTTCTCCGTCGCCTCGTCGACCGCGGCCTGGACCTCGAGCAGGCTGGGCTGGGAGGACGAGCCGCCCGAGGCGAAGTGTGCACCGAGCAGGTCACCCTCCCGGGTCACCGCGGTGACGTCGGGCAGGTCGCGGACCAGGCCGTTCGCGGTCGGGAGGTCGTCGACGACGACCACCTTGAACAGCAGCCGGCCCAGCGCGGCGCGCAGCTGGTCGGGCGCCTCCACCACGTCGGTGGCGTAGACCGCCCCCGCGGGCAACCCGGGCCAGGACGCGTCGTCCACCTCGGCCCCACCCAGCAGCAGCCCGGCGCGCCCGAGGTCGTCGGTCTTCAGGTGTGCGATCGCGTGGAGGGCCGCGTCGACGTGCTCCACCGCGACGGCGTCGGCGGCACTGCCGAGCGCTGCGGCGACGGCAGCCTCGTAGCCGGGACGGACCGACAGCAGCGCCGCGACCGAGCCGAGGAGACCCGAGACCTCCTCTCCCGCGGCGAGCAGCGCACCCGCACCGTCCTTGCGGTTCAGGCCGAGCTCGAGCGCCTCCTTGCGGGCGGCGAGGGCCCCGCGCTCCCGCTCCGCGACCTGGGCCTCCTCGCGGGTCTTGGCCAGGCGGTCGTCGAGGTCGTCGAGCTCGGCGGACGCCGCCTCGTGCTCGGCGTCGAGCCCCTCCTCGCCCGCGTCGAGGCCGGCGACCCGGGTCTCGAGCGCGGTGAAGTCCCGCTGGGACCTCGCCGCCCGGGCGAGCGCCTCCTCGCGGGCCGAGGACAGCCGGCCGAGCTCCTCCTGCGCGGCGGCGGCGCGGCTCTTGAGCGCGTTGACCTGACCGTGCAGCCGGGCGAGGCCCTCGCGGCGGTCCGCGGCGGCCCGCAGCAGTCCCGCCACCCGGCGGTCCTCCTCGGCGTGTTCGGCCTCCACCTGCCGGCGCGCGGCGACCGCCTCGTCGAGAGCGGCCCGGTCCGCCTCGACCTCGCGGGTGATGTCGGCCTCCTGGGCGCGGATCCGCTCCGCGTCCGCCATGAGCTGCTCGGGGTCGCGGCCGCTCCCGCCCGCAGGCTCGGCGGCCGTCTCGCGGGCGTTGCGGGCTCGCTCGGCGGCCAGGCTCTCCGTGCCCTTGAGCCGCTCCCGGAGCCCGGACAGCGCGAACCAGGTCTCCTGCGCCCGGGACAGCGCGGGCAGGTCCTCGCGCAGTGCGGCCTCCAGCGCGGCCTCCGCCAGACGGGCCTCCTCGACAGCCCGCTCGAGTGCGGCGCGGCGCTCGACCAGGACGGTCTCGTCGGCGAGCTCCTGCTCGAGCGTGGTGCGAGCGGCGACCAGGTCGTCGGCGAGGAGCCGCGCCCGGGCGTCGCGGACGTCGGCCTGCACGACCGCGGCCTTGCGTGCTACCTCCGCCTGGCGCCCCAGGGGCTTGAGCTGCCGGCGGATCTCGGTCAGCAGGTCGTTGAGCCGGGTGAGGTTGCCCTCGGTGGAGTCCAGCTTCCGGAGGGCCTTCTCCTTGCGCTTGCGGTGCTTGAGGACGCCCGCGGCCTCCTCGATGAACCCGCGGCGGTCCTCGGGGGTCGCGTGGAGGATCGAGTCGAGCTGCCCCTGCCCGACGATGACGTGCATCTCGCGGCCGATGCCGGAGTCCGAGAGCAGCTCCTGAACGTCGAGCAGGCGGCAGGACTGCCCGTTGATGGCGTACTCCGAGCCGCCGTTGCGGAACATCGTGCGGCTGATCGTGACCTCGGCGTACTCGATCGGCAGTGCGCCATCGGCGTTGTCGATGGTCAGCGCCACCTCGGCGCGCCCGAGCGGGGGACGGCCCGAGGTGCCGGCGAAGATGACGTCCTCCATCTTGCCGCCGCGCAACGACTTGGCGCCCTGCTCGCCCATCACCCAGGCGAGCGCGTCCACGACGTTGGACTTGCCGGAGCCGTTGGGGCCCACGATGCAGGTGATGCCAGGCTCGAGCTGCAGGGTCGTCGCCGAGGCGAACGACTTGAACCCGCGGAGCGTCAGGCTCTTGAGGTACACGTGCTTGGGCTCCTCACGGTGCGCCGTACATTCGGGTCGAGCAGATCATGCCGTGGGGAAGTCAGCGGGCAGCAGCCTACCGCCTCCCCGCCCCGGAGCCGCGCATCGTGGCCGCGGGCTACGGCTGCCCGTGGCGTCGGCGGGGCCCTGCGGCGACGGCGACCGGGACCCTCGACGAGCGGCGGCGCAGCATCACGGAGCCGACCAGACCGAGGCCGACCAGCAGCAGGGGTACGGCGTCCGCGGGCCGGTCGAAGGCGCCGAACGGGCTCGTCGACCCCAGCGCCAGCGGCAGGGTGCTCGAGGTGTCCTCCCCGCCGGGGAGGTCCACGGCGTAGACGTCCAGGCCGCGCACCAGGTCGACGGAGTAGGCGAGGTTCGTCTTCCTGCCCGTGGCCACACCGTTGCGGTTGTAGACCGGCATCCAGTAGCTGTCCCAGACCTCCGAGACGCCCCAGGTGGCGTGGCCGTAGGGCTTGATCTGCTCGGGGTCGCGCACGTCGACGAACTGGGTGCCTCCGCCGTAGAACCCCACCGCGACGATGCCGCTCTGGTGGTAGTCGAACCAGTGGGACGAGCAGAAGGCGTACTGCGGGACCGGGAAGCTGCCGAGGTCGGCGAGCTCCACCTTGTCCAGGGGCACGATCGAGCCCTCACCCCCGTCGAGCCGCTTGACGTGCCAGGTCTGGAAGGAGCCTGCCTTGGCACAGTCGGTCTGCTCGTAGTCCTCCTCGGTCACCAGCAGGATGTTGCCGTTCGCCAGCGACGGGGGCGCGTCCGGACGGAACGCAGACGCGTTGGGCCGGAACGAGTTGTGGTGGATGAAGTCGTTGTAGCCGCCCTCGCCGTCCGCGTCGACGGCCTCGGCGGCCATCCCCGTGCCCGCGACGAGCTGCGGGTCGGTGGGGCTGCTCACGTCGAAGATCGCCGAGCCGTCGTACCCGGTGTGCGTGCCGTAGCCCGCGCCGTCGAAGTTCCACTTGTGCCCGGCCGCCGGGGACCGGTAGGGCTGCACACCGGGCGCCGAGGGGTCTGAGTCCACCTCGACGGGGTTGTCAAGGTCGGTGAGGTCCATCACCGAGAACGTGCCGGCCCTGCCGCTCCCGGCGGAGTAGGCGTAGCGGCAGTCGGTCTCGGCGATGCAGGCGACCGTGTGGGTGCTCGTGGTCGCCGGCGCGCTCGACCGTAGGTAGGGGTCAGCCGGGTCCGTGACATCGACGACGATGAGCTCCTTGCCGAGTGCGGAGCTGCTGGTGTGCTGGATGTCGGCGGAGACGTCGTACAGGTCGACGCCGATCAGGGCGAAGCGCTCCGTGCCGCGAGAGGTCTTGCGCTCTCCGCAGTTGATGGCCTCGTTCTCGAACACGAGGTTGGGGAGGCGACCGACCTCCTTCGGTGCCACCGGGTCGCTCACGTCGAAGACGCTGATCGAGTCGAGGTTGGACATCACGAAGATCGGTGCGCTCTTCATGAAGCAGCCCGAGATCCCGGTCGACCCCGGCTGGGTGGCCACCAGGTCGACGTTGGGGCTGCTGATCAGCGGGATGTTCGTGCCGGCGGAGTACTCCGCCCGCATCTTCTCGGTCCTCTCCTTGTCGCCGTGGGCCGAGGCACCTCCGGCCGGGACGACGACGAGGGCGGTGGTGGCGGCCAGGGTGGCCAGGGCACGGGCATGACGCCGGGAGCGGGTCGAGAGCACGGTTCCTCCAGAGCAGCGGCCGCCCGACGTGAGCGACCTCACCGATCTCAACGACCTACCCCGACGAGCGGTTACGGAAACCGCGGAGGCACACCGGTCTCGTCCACGCAGAAGCGCCACAGCTCGTCGACCTCGCCGGGGGTCGGTGCGGTTCGCGAGAGGTACGACGTACGGCGCGGCGCCCGGTCGTGCCAGAACAGGCCGCTGGTGCGGGCACCCTCCTCGGCCGCGAGGAGCCAGACGGTCGTGTCGGCGCCCTCCTCGGCCGAGCGCAGAAAGGGCCCGGTGAGCTTGCGGAACCCCGGCAGCGACGTCTGGACGCCGGGCGTGTCGGCCCAGCCCGGGTGCATGCTGTGGACAGAGACCCGCTCCGCCGCGAGCTCGCGCGCCCACGACTCTGCGAGGTGCACCTGCATGCGCTTGGTCCGCGCATAGGCCACCGGTGGGGAGTACTCGCCCTCGGTGTACTCGGGGTCGTCCATGCGCAGACGCTGCGTGTACATCCCGCCGGAGGCGACGAACACCACGCGGCCCGCGCCGTCGTCCGCGAGCGGCGCCCTGAGCAGGTGGGTGAGCAGGTGGGGGCCGAGCACGTGGGTGGCCAGGGTCAGCTCGAGGCCGGCAGGGGTCTCGGCGCGCTCAGGAGGCATCACGCCCGCGTTGTGCACCAGGGCCCGCACCCGTGGGGTCACCGCGCGGAGAGCGTCGGCGACCTCGGGCAGCGAGGCCAGGTCGCTGACGTCGCAGCGATCGACGTGCAGGTCTGCGTCCGGCAGCTCTCGCAGGATCTCCGCCCGGGCCTGCGCACCCCGCTCGACGCTGCGGCAGAGCATACGGACCTGGGCCCCGAGCCGGGCGGCGCCGGCGGCCGTCGCCTTGCCGAGACCGGAGTTCGCGCCCGTGACCGCGACGACGCTGCCCGACAGGGACCCCGGAGCGGGGTCAGGGGGCCACCAGCCCCGGCGCAGCAGCGGGCCGATCCGGGAGAAACCGAGGACGACGGACCGGTCGAGAGCCTGGTCGAGGATGGCGCTGAAAGGCATGCGGCGAGCCTACGAGGACGCGCCTACCCGGTGCGTCGGGCTCCGCGCGAGCAGGGTCAGACGGGCTGCATGCTCTCGTCGAGGGTGAGCAGCTCGGAGTCCGAGGCAGCCGCGGCGAGGGAGTCGTTCTCCGCGGACAGCCGGAGCACGTGAGCCTCGAGGTCTGCGACGCGACGCTTGAGCCGGCGGTTCTCCGCCATGAGGTGCTCGAGTGCGCGGGGGTCGGTGCTGCTCATGTAGCCGAGAAGCGCCTTGGCCATGTGTGTCCTCCGGAGAAGAAGTCAGGTCACACCGTGAGACCGGCGGGTGGCCGGCAAGGAGTGGAGAGATGTTCCTCAAGGGTCTCACCGGGCGCCGCCCAGGGTCAATCCCGATGCCTACGGCGTGGGCGGAGCCGGGTAGGTTGCCCGCCATGGCACGTCCCCTGGAGATCGCGGCCTGCCGACGGCTGTGCAGCTGGCACGGCACCGACGGCCTGCTCGACGACGAGCGCCTCTTCCGCTGCTCCGGGTGCGGGAGCGAGTGGGTCGCGTCCCAGTCCTGGACCCCTGTCGACCACACCGGCGTCGTGCCGGATCCGGTTCAGGAGGAGCGGCGCCGGGGGCGTGGCTGACATCGGGGGCAGAAGTACGACGAGCGGTTCATGAACGGCACGCGCACGACTGCCGTACCGCACCGCGAGCAGGCGCGCCCCTCCTGGCCGTAGACCTCCAGCGAGCGGTCGAAGTAGCCGCTCTCACCGTTGACGTTCACGTAGAGGGCGTCGAACGAGGTGCCGCCCTGGGCCAGCGCCGCGGCCATCACCGTGCGGACCCCCGCCAGCAGCGCCACGACGTCCGCGCGGCGCAGCCGGTTGCCGGGCCGGTCGCCGTGGATGCCGGCCAGCCACAGCGCCTCGTCGGCATAGATGTTGCCCACGCCGGAGACGAGCCTCTGGTCGAGCAGCAGTCGCTTGACGCCGGAGGTGCGGCGGCGCACGCGGGTCACGAACAGGTCGTCGTCGAAGTCGGGGTCCATCGGGTCGCGGGCGATGTGGGCGATCTCCGGCGGCAGGTCCGCACCGCCGCGCGACACCAGCAGCCCCCCGAACATCCGCTGGTCCACGAAGCGCAGCTCGCTGGCTCCGTCCGGACCCTCGAGCACGAAGCGCACGCGCAGGTGCCGTTCGGCAGGCGCACCCATGGGCTGGACGAGCATCTGGCCGCTCATGCCGAGGTGGGCGAGCACGGCGTCGCCGTCCTCGAGGGGTAGCCACAGGTACTTCCCACGGCGTCGGGCGGCCAGGAAGGTGCGGCCGGTCACCGCCGAGGCGAAGTCCTCGGGGCCGGCGACGTGGCGGCGAAGCGGGCGAGGGTGCACGACCTCGACGGCGGTCACGGTGCGACCCACGACGTGGGCCTCGAGGCCGGTTCGGACGACCTCGACCTCGGGGAGCTCCGGCACGACGGTCAGTCGGCCGGGGTCGGGACCGCCGGGGTCCCCGCTGCCGGAGGCTGGTCGCCCGTCTCGTCGTCCTCGACAGGGACGTCCACGAGCAACCCGGACGAGCCGCGCTCGGCGGCGATGGCCCGGTAGGCGGTCTCGGCGGCCTGCTGCTCGGCCTCCTTCTTGGACCGACCTGTGCCACGTCCGTACGACGCGTCGCCGACCCGCACCTGCGCGGTGAAGGTCTTCTCGTGGTCCGGACCCTCGTCGTCGATCACGTACTCCGGCACGCCGAGGGAGTGCTCGGCCGACAGCTCCTGGAGGCTGGTCTTCCAGTCCAGGCCCGCACCGAGGCCCGCAGCGGTCTTCATGAGCGGGTCGAACAGCAGGTGCACGACCTCGCTCGCCGCGGTGAACCCACCACTGAGGTAGACCGCCCCGATCACGGCCTCGACCGTGTCGGAGAGGATGGAGGACTTGTCGCGCCCTCCGGTCGCCTCCTCACCGCGGCCGAGCTTGATGTGCTCACCCAGCCCGACACTGCGGGCGACCCCGGCGAGCGCGCGAGCGTTCACCACGGCGGCGCGCAGCTTCGCCAGCCGCCCCTCCGACAGGTCCGGGTGGGAGCGGTAGAGGGTGTCGGTGACGACCACGCCGAGGACCGAGTCGCCCAGGAACTCCAGGCGCTCGTTCGTCGGCAGACCGCCGTTCTCGTAGGCGTAGGACCGGTGCGTCAGGGCACGGTCCAGCAGCTCGGCGCCCAGCTCCGGGTCACCGAGCGCCGAGCGCAAGTCGTCGTACGACGGCTCGCTCACGCCAGGTCCTGTCAGAGGACCTGGCGACGGTCGGCGCGGGCGCCGTACTGGCCGCACGCGGGGCAGGCGCGGTGCGGCAGGTGCTTGGAGCCGCAGGCGGGGTTGCTGCAGGTCACCAGCGACGGCGCAACAGCCTTCCACTGCGACCGACGGTGACGCGTGTTGCTGCGCGACATCTTCCGCTTCGGGACTGCCACTTAACTCACTCCTTGGTCGGGCCGGTCTCCCGGCCATGCTGTTCGTCGGTCTCTTCCACCAGGTCTCCGAGCGCCGCCCACCGGGGGTCGACCGCGTCGTCGTGCTGGTGTCCCGGGTCGTCCGCGAGCCTGGCACCACACTCGGTGCACAGCCCCGGACAGTCGTCCCGGCACAGCGGCTGGAACGGCAGTGACAGCACCACCGCGTCCCGCAGCAGTGGCTCGAGGTCGAGCAGGTCGCCCTCGAGCCGGCTGACATCGTCGTCCTCGTCGTCCGCGGCGGTGTCGCTCTCCTCGTAGACGAAGAGCTCCTGGAGGTCCACGTCGACATCGTCACGAAGTGGTTCCAGGCACCGTGCGCACTCCCCCGTCAGGTCGGCACGCGCGGTGCCGGTGACGAGGACTCCCTCCATGACCGCCTCGAGCCTCAGGTCGAGCTCGACCGGGGACCCTTCGGGGACACGCAGGACTTCGATGCCGAGATCTGCAGGCGCCGGTGCCGAGAAGGACACCGATCGCTGCGACCCCGGGCGGCGGCCGAGCTCGCGTGTGTCGAGCACGAGCGGCGCTCTCGGGTCGAGAGACACGGTTGATTCACTTCCGTCATCGGGCACAACAGATCATGGTCCACCCGGAAAAGGCGGTGAACCGTCGACAAGGGTAGCGTCTGCCACCACCGCCGACCAAAACCGGCGCTGCGATCAGCCCTCGAGGTGCTCGGGCAGCTTGATCGCGCTGACGTCGTCGGTCAGCGAGTCGAGCTCGGAACGGCCGGCGAGACGCTCGCGCCCGCGGCGGACGGCCTCCATCGTGCGCTCGAGCGTGATCTCGAAGTTCGCGAGCTTCTCGTCGACGTAGTCGTCGGTCTCCTTGCGCAGCCCCTGCGCGTCGGCCTTGGCCTCGGCGATGATCTCGTCGGCGCGCCGCTGCGCGACCCGGTAGAGCTCGGTGTCCGAGACCAGGCGGTCACGCTCACCCCGGGCGTCGGCGACGATGTGCTCGGCCTCCCGGCGCCCCTCGGCGACGATCTCGTCGCGCTGCCGCTGGATGCGGTCGGCCTCCGTGAAGGCCTCCGCCAAAGCCACCTCGAGCTCGTCGACCATGTCGAGGAGCTCACCGCGGTTCACCACCGCGGATGCAGACATCGGCATCGACCGAGCCTGCTCGACTGCCTGCCGGATCTCGGCAAGCCTGGCGCGCACGTCCACGTTGACCTTTCTCACGAACATCAGGGGAGCCCGTGCCTCCTACCCTCGCACGGCCCTCCGCATCCCCCTGGACCCTACGTTCCTGTAAGACGTTCGTCACACCGTGCTATTCCGCGCGTCGCTCCTCGAGCCGAGCCAGGAGCCGGTCGAGCACCATCGGCGGGACCAGCGACGAGACGTCGCCCCCGAACGTGGCGACCTCCTTGACCAGGCTGGAGGCCAGGAAGGAGTACTCCGGGCTGGTGGGCACGAACACCGTCTCGACGGGGGCGAGGCTGGAGTTCATCTGGGCCATCTGCAGCTCGTAGTCGAAGTCGCTCACCGCCCGTAGGCCCTTGACGATCGCGTGGATGTCGCGCTCGCGACAGAAGTCGACCAGCAGGCCGTGGAAGGAGTCGATCTTGACGTTGCCGAAGTCGCCGCAGACCTCGGCGAGCATGTCGATGCGCTCGTCGACGCCGAACATGCTCCGCTTGGACTTGTTGATCAGCACCGCGACGGTGACCTCGTCGAAGAGCTTCGACGCCCGCGAGATGATGTCGATGTGCCCGTTCGTTACCGGGTCGAACGATCCGGGACAGACAGCTCTGCGCACGGCTCTCTCCTCGTGGTGGTCACGGGTTCCCGGGCGGCGTCCCCGCATCTGATGCGTGACCGTACCAAAGCGTGGTCTCGCCGTACTTCCGGGAGCGTGCGCCGGTGAGGCCCGCCGGCCAGACCACCTCCCCGGTGCGCGTGGACCGCTCGACGACGACCACCGCCTCGGGGCCGAGCCAGCCCTGCGCGACGAGCGTCTCGAGGTCGGCCAGGACCTCGCTGTCGGCCAGGGCGTACGGCGGGTCGAGGAACGCCACGTCGTACGGCGCCCGCGGCGGGCTCGCGAGGACCCGCGCCACCGCACCGGCGAGGACCTCGACCCGGGACATGCCGAGGGTGCGCACGTTGTCCCGGATCAGTGCGGCCGTGCGCCGGTCCTGCTCGACCAGGGTCACCACGCCCGCCCCGCGGGAGCGCGCCTCGAGGCCCACCGCACCGGAGCCGGCATAGAGGTCGAGGAAGCGCAGGCCGTTGATCGAGCCGAGCTCCGCGTCGAGGCTGGAGAACAACGCCTCGCGGACCCGGTCGGAGGTCGGCCGTGTCCGGTCGCCGACGGGGGCTTTGAGCCTCCGGCCTCCGGCACTGCCACCGATGATCCGCGTCATGCCTTCTCCAGGTACTCGCCCTGCTGGGACTCCTCGAGCTCGCGCACCGCGGCGGCGAGGCCGGGGTGCTGCCGCAGCCCCGGGTCCTCGGCGACCAACGCCACCGCGACCTCGCGGGCGGCGAGGATCACGTCCTCGTGCTCGAGGACCGACAGCAGCTTGAGGCTGGAGCGTCCTCCGGACTGTGCCGCGCCCAGGACGTCGCCCTCGCGGCGCTGCTCGAGGTCCACGCGGGACAGCTCGAAGCCGTCGTTGGTGGCCGCCACCGCTTCGAGGCGTTCGAGCGCCGGGGTGCCCCGCTCCGCCTGGGTGACGAGCAGGCACAGCCCGGGGTGCCCTCCGCGTCCGACCCGGCCTCGCAGCTGGTGCAGCTGCGAGACCCCGAACCGGTCGGCGTCGAGGACGACCATGACCGTGGCGTTGGGCACGTCGACGCCCACCTCGATCACCGTCGTGGCGACCAGGACGTCGACCGAGCCGTCCGCGAACGCCCGCATCACGGTGTCCTTGCGGTCCGGGGTCATCCGGCCGTGCAGGGAGTCGACACGCAGGCCCTGAAGGGGTCCGGCCCGGAGCAGCGGGGTCAGCTCCTCCACCGCGGCCAGCCGCACCTCGCCCGACTCGGCCTTGTCGTCGGGATCGACCCGTGGACAGACGACGTAGACCTGGCGCCCCTTCCCGACCTCCTCGCGCACCCGCTGCCACGCGCGGTCCAGCCACGCCGGCTGGTAGCGCATCGGCACCACGCTGCTCTGGATGGGAGAGCGGCCCGCGGGCAGCTCCGCGAGCGTGGACGTCTCGAGGTCGCCGAAGACGGTCATCGCGACCGTGCGAGGGATCGGGGTCGCGGTCATGACGAGGACGTGCGGGCGGGCCTCCCCCGCCTTGGCGGCGAGGGCCGCGCGCTGCTCCACACCGAACCGGTGCTGCTCGTCGACGACCACGAGACCCAGGTCGGCGAACTGGACCCTCTCCTCGAGCAGCGCGTGCGTGCCGATCACGATGCCGGCGGCCCCGGAGGCGGCGTCGAGCAGCGCCTCCCGACGGGCGGCCGCGCCCGTGGACCCGGTGAGCAGCGCGACCCCGGTCGCCCCCTCGGCGCCGCCGAGCATCCCGGCCGCGGCGAGGTCGCCGAGCATGGTGACGATCGAGCGGTGGTGCTGCTGCGCGAGGACCTCCGTGGGCGCCAGCAGGGCCGCCTGGCCACCGGAGTCGACCACGCGGAGCATCGCCCGGAGCGCGACGACGGTCTTACCGGAGCCGACCTCTCCCTGGAGGAGGCGGTGCATCGGGTGACCGCCGGCGAGGTCGCCGAGGATCTGCGCACTCACCTCGCGCTGCCCGGCGGTCAGCTCGAAAGGGAGCCTCGCGTCGAAGCGGTCGAGGAGACCTCCGTCGACGCCGGTACGTGCCGTGGCCGGCAGCGCGGCGAGCTCGGCGCGACGGCAGGCCAGCACCGTCTGAGTGACGAACGCCTCCTCGAAACGGAGGGTCTGCGCGGCCTTGGCCTGCTCCTCCCACGAGTCCGGGTGGTGGATCCACTCGAGCGCCTGGCGCGCTCCGAGCAGCCCGTGGGCCAGGCGGACGGCGGGCGGCAGCGGCTCGGGGACCTCCTCGACGAGCGCGAGCGCCACGTCGACGGCGTTCTCGAGCTGCCAGCTCTGCACCATCGAGGAGGCGGGGTACAGCCGGAGCAGGTTCGGCTGGAGCTCGTAGGCGACGTGGGCGGTGTCCTTGCCCTCCTCGTCGCCTGCGAAGACCTGCGTCTCGGGGTTGGTCAGCTGCCAGGCGTTGCGGAAGCGGCCGATCTTGCCGGCGAAGACGCCGTGCATGCCGACCGAGATCTGCGCGGCCCGCCACTGGGCGACGTGCCGCTTCTTGTCGAAGAAGGTCAGCATCAGCACGCGGTCGCCGGTGCTGACCTCGACCTCGAGCCGGTAGGCCTCGCGGCCGGTGCGACGGTCTCGATAGGTGCGCGGCGTGACCGCGACGACCTCGGCGATGACGGTGACGTGGTCGCCCTCGGCCACCGAACCGAGGTCGGTCAGCGCACCCTTGGGGACGTAGCGCCGGGGGTAGTGCCGCAGCAGGTCGCCCACCGTCGTGTAGCCGAACGCCTTCTCGATCTTGGCGGCGTGCTTGCCGGCCACGGTCGCCAGCTTCGAGTCCCACCTGATCGATGCCACCGCTGGTCCTACTCCACTCCCAGGAGCAAGGGGTAGCGCTCCTGGCCTCCGTCATACACCACGACGTCGACAGTCGGGTGGGCCGACGCCAGGTGCGCCGCAGCCCGCTCGGCGAGCTCGTCCCCGTCGGCGCCCGCCACGATCGTGACGAGCTCCCCGCCGCCTCCGAGGAGGCGCTCGAGGACATCCACCGCGACGTCGTACAGATCCTCGCCGACGACCGCGAAGTCACCCTCGACCGCGCCGAGGACGTCACCTGGCTCGCACGGTCCGGCGGTGGTGATGGCCTGCCGGGCCGCGACCGTGACGGCGCCGGACCGGGCGTGCCGGGCCGCGGCGGTCATCTGGAGCACGTCCTCCTCGAAGCTGCGCCCGGGCTCGTGGACGGCGAGAGCGGCGAGCCCCTGCACCTGCGCGTGAGTGGGGATCACCGAGACGCGCACGCCGGCGTCGTCGCGGGCGGTCTGGGCGGCCGCCTCGGCGACGGCGACGGAGTCCCGGTCGTTGGGGAGCACCACGACCTCCGCCGCGCCTGTTGCCTCGATCGCCTCGAGCACCTGGCCCGTGGAGGGCCTGCGTCCGGCTCCGGGCACGACGGTGGCGCCCGCCTCGGCGAACAGCCGGCCCAGCCCCTCGCCGGCCGCGACCACCACGACCTTCCGACCGCTGCGTCCCTCCGCCGCCCCCGCACGGTCCCGCTGCCCGCCGAGGCGCTCCATCTGCTCGGCGAAGTGGGTCACGCGCACCCGGTGCGGACGCCCGGCCGCGATCCCCGCCTCGACCGCGGCGCCCACGTCGTCGACGTGGACGTGGACGTTCCAGAGCCCCTCCCCGCCCACCACCACGAGCGAGTCGCCGAGCGGGGCCAGCCTGCGACGCAGCTCCGGGACCGCGTCGTCGTCGGCGTCGAGGAGGTACATCACCTCGTAGGCCGGGCCGTCCGGCCGCAGGTCGTCGCGGGGAAGCGGAACCGGGATCGCGTGCCTGCCCAGGGCGGCGTGCGCCACCGGTGCCGCCCTCCCGGTGACGGTGGTCTCGGCGGCGTCGAGCACGACGCACAGGCCGCGGCCACCTGCGTCCACCACGCCGGCGTCACGGAGCACCGCGAGCTGCTCAGGTGTGTGCTCGAGCGCCTCTCGAGCCGCAGCCGCCGACGCGCGGAGGACGTGCCCCAGCCGGTTGCGTGGCACCTGCGCGGACCGGACGGCGGCGTCACCCGCGGCCCGTGACACGGTGAGGATCGTGCCTTCGACCGGCTGGCCCACGGCGGCGTAGCCCGCGTCGGCGGCCTGCGCCATCGCCTCCGCGAAGACGGTGGCCGCCCGCTCCCCCGACGTGGCCCGGGCGATCCGTTTCAGCATGGCACCGAGCAGCTGGGCCATGATCACGCCCGAGTTTCCTCGCGCGCCGAGCAACGCTCCGCGGGAGTAGGCCGCCAGGGCGGCGGTCAGGTCGCACGCCGGGTCCGCCTCGACCCGGTCCACCAGGGCCTGCCTCGCCGACTCCAGGGTCAGGAACAGGTTGGTGCCGGTGTCCCCGTCTGGGACGGGGTAGACGTTGAGGGCGTCGATCTCCTCACGAGCGGCCCCGATTGCCTCCAGCGCGACGTCGGCGAACCGCAGGGCGACCGGGACGGTGAAGGTGGCGACCGCGTCGTCCTCCATGACCGGGCGCTGCCCCCTTCCGTTGCGTCGACGTCCCTCCGGGTGACGGCGGTCACGCGGGGGCGGTGACAGGGTAGTGCGTCGGCGGCGATTCGCGTCCGGGCGGGGCCATCGGATACTCTTGTGCGGTTGCCTCCGCCCGTGTCACGCCTCGTCGGCGTCGCGAGCGGCCGGGGCCACGCATCAGTGTCAAGAGCAATCTAGTCTTCTCAGGAGTTCACGGTGGCTGCCGTCTGTGACATCTGCGCCAAGAAGCCGGGCTTCGGTCACAACCGGCCCTGGTCGCGCAAGATTACGAAGCGTCGCTTCAACCCCAACATCCAGCGCGTCCGCGCGACGGTCGACGGCACCCCGAAGCGGCTCAACGTCTGCACTGGCTGCCTCAAGGCCGGCAAGGTCACCCGCTGACCTGACCGCACACGCCACGAAGGCCCGCTCCCTCACGGGAGCGGGCCTTCGTCGTGGTCGGCCCGGACGGGCCGTCAGAAGTGCACGTGCCCACCGGGGCCCTCGAACTGCTCGCCGTCCACGGTGACGCCCGATCCCTCGGCGACGGTCCCGATCCGCAGCCAGCCCTCCGGGACCGGCGTGGACACGGGGAAGGTCGCCACGAGGGCGTGGTCGTCCCCGCCGGTCAGGATGAACCGCATCGGGTCCGCGCCGAGTGCGGAGCCCACCGCCCGGAGCGGCTCGGCGACGTCGAACACCGTCGAGTCGAGGTCGATGGCCACGCCGCTCGCGTCTGCGACGTGGCCCACGTCGGCCACGAGACCGTCCGAGACGTCGATCATCGCGGTCGCCCCGCTCCGGGCAGCCACGGCTCCCTCGGCGTACGGCGGCTGAGGGCGGCGGTGTGCCTCCACCAGCACCCGCGGCGAGCGGAACCCACGGGCCAGGACGGCCAGGCCGGCGGCCGCCCACCCCTGACGTCCGGCCATCGCCACGACGTCGCCGGGGCGGGCGCCGGAGCGTCGCACCGGCTCTCCGTCGACGACCCCGAGGACGGTGATGGCGACCACGATCTCGTCGGCCCGGGTGAGGTCACCGCCCACCACGGAGGCGCCTACCAGCGCGGCCTCGTCCGCGATGCCGTCGGCGAGGTCGAGCGCCCACTGCACGGGGAGGTCGGGCGGGGCGGCCAGGCCCACCGTCAGGGCCGTCGCCCGACCGCCCATCGCGTTGACGTCGGAGAGGTTCTGCGCAGCCGCCTTATGGCCGATGTCGAGCGCCGAGGCCCAGTCCCGACGAAAGTGCCTCCCCTCGACGAGCAGGTCGGTCGAGACCACGACGCGCGAGCCCGGGAAGGAGACCAGCGCGGCGTCGTCGCCGGGACCGATCAGGACGTCGTCGCCCTGGGGGAAGCGGACGGTGAGCGCGTCGACCAGGCCGAACTCTCCGAGGTCGGCGAGAGTGGCGTCGGCAGGTGGGTGGGGGGAAGTCATGCCGGCTATTCAAACCGATGAAGAGGCTGTGTTCCGGGCGGGGCACGCCACGAGGTAGGTTGAGCCGGAACGAGCACCACCGCCGGCACCGGCGGCGCTCGGTGCCCTACGAGAACCAGGAGTGCACATGGTGGTCCAGGCTTACATCCTGATCCAGACCGACGTCGGGAAGGCCGCCGAGGTCGCGGCCGCGATCGCCGAGGTCAAGGGCGTGACCCTGGCCGAGGACGTCACCGGCCCCTATGACGTGATCGTGCGCGCCGAGGCCCGCAACGTCGACGAGCTCGGCAAGCTCGTCGTGGCCCGGGTGCAGAACATCCCCGGTATCACCCGCACGCTGACCTGCCCGGTCGTCCACATCTGAGGCCCGCCCTGCACCTCTCGCGGTCCCGTCCACGACGCCTCGTCCCTCTCCGCAGGGCAGGCGTCGTGGCATGTCTGGGTCTCCTCCTCGGCGCCTGCGGAGGGCCCGTCGCGGTGGAGACGCCCGAGCTGGCCGGCGCCGAGGCACGGGCCTGCGCCGAGCTCATCGAGGCGCTTCCCGACGAGGTCGACGGCGCGGAGCAGGTGGAGGTCTCCCCCGCAGACGCCCCGGCCGCCGCGTGGGGCGACCCGGCGATCGTGCTGCGCTGCGGGGTCCCGATGCCTTCGGAGTTCGACGACTACGCCACCTGCCACGAGACCGACGGCGTCGGGTGGTTCATCCCCGACGACCAGGTGACCGGGGCGGCCACCGAGATCACGATGACCACCATCGGCCGCGACGTGAACATCGAGGTGGCTCTGCCGTCCGTGCACTGGCCCCCGGCAACCGCGATGGTCGACCTCGCTCCGGCGATCAAGCAGACCACCGAGGAGCTCGACGGGTGCGTCTGAGGCGTCGGGCTCACAGCCCGCGCCGCGGCCAGCGCCGGTCCGCCTCCTTGGCCCGCGCCTCGAGCGCCGAGGCCGCCTGCGAGCGCAGCAGAGGGCACGGGGACGCGACCTGAGGCGGATCAGCGCAAGCCGGTGCTCCGCGCCAGCGCCAGCCGGATCAGCCGGTCGACGAGCGCGGGGTAGTCCAGGCCGCTGGCCGCCCACATCCGCGGGAACATCGACGACGGCGTGAAGCCTGGCATGGTGTTGATCTCGTTGATCGTCAACGAGCCGTCGGGCATCACGAAGAAGTCGACGCGGGCCAGGCCCTCGCACGACAGCGCCTCGAAGGCCTCCACGGACATCTCGCGGACCCGGGCTGCGACGTCCTCGGGGAGGTCCGCGGGGACGTCGAGCTCGGTGTGCTCCTCGGGGAGGTACTTCGCTGCGAAGTCGTAGAACTCGTGGGAGCTGTCGATCCTGATCTCGGCGGCGACGCTGGCCTCCGGCGGCTCGTCGTCGCTGCCCTCGATGACGCCGCACTCGATCTCACGACCACCGACCGCCGCGGCCTCGACGATCACCTTCGGGTCGTGGCGGCGGGCCTCCTCGACCGCCTCGTCGAGCGCGGAGGCGTCATGGACCTTGCTGATGCCGATGCTGGAGCCTCCCCGGCACGGCTTGACGAACACCGGGTAGCCGAGGGCGTTCACGGCCTCACGGCACGCGGCCGGGTCGCTCTCCCACTGCCGGGGTGTGACCACGGTGTAGGGCAGCACCGGCAGCCCGGCAGCCTGGAGCACGACCTTCGTGTAGTGCTTGTCCATGCCGACGGCCGAGGAGAGGACACCGGCGCCGACGTACCGCACACCGGCCATCTCCAGCAGGCCCTGGATCGTGCCGTCCTCGCCCCACGGGCCGTGCAGCAGCGGGAAGACCACGTCGACCTCGCCGAGCGTGCGTGGCACCGAGGAGGGCTCGTGCACGACGATCTCGCTCGTGCCGCCCCCGTTGGCGATCGCGACCGAGGCGCGGGAGGCGTCGACCTGCGGCAGCTCGTCGCGGCCGCTGATCGCGAGCCGCTCGGTGTCGCCGGACTCGAGGACCCACCGGCCTTCGGTGCTGATGCCGATGGGCACCACGTCGTACTTCTCGGGGTCGATGGCCTTCAGGACGCTGCCGGCAGTCAGGCACGAGATCGCGTGCTCGCCGGAGCGCCCGCCGAAGACGACGGCGACGCGGGGACGGCGGGGGGTGGTCTCCATAGCGACCCGAACCCTACCCGGGCACGCGGAACGGTCCCGGACCGCCGCCCTAGTGTGGGGGCATGTCACCCGAGCACGACGAAGACCGGACCCTGCGACCCGCGACCCGGCTGGTCACCTCCGGCCGTCCCCCGCATGAGCCCGACAACCCCCTGAACACCCCGCTCACCATGGCGTCGACCTACGTCGCCGGTGGCGAGGTGGAGTACGGCCGGTACGGCAACCCGACGTGGTCGGCCTTCGAGGAGGCACTCGGTGAGCTGGAGGGCGGTCGCGCCCTCGCGTTCTCCTCCGGCCTCGCTGCGGTCGCCACGATCCTGGACCTCGTCGGTCACGACCAGAAGGTGGTGGCCCCCAGGCACGCCTACAACGGCAGCATCCTCCAGATGGCCGACCTCGAGGCCCGCGGCAGGATCCGCGCTGCGCTCGTCGACATCTCCGACGCCACCGCCGTGCACGAGGCCTGCGACGACTCCTCGCTCGTGTGGGTGGAGTCGCCCACCAACCCCGCGCTCGAGGTGGCCGACATCGAGTCGATCACCCGGTCCGCGCACGACGCCGGGGCGTACGTCGTCGTCGACAACACCTTCGCGACCCCCCTGCTCCAGCGCCCGCTCGAGATGGGCGCCGACATCGTCGTGCACTCCGCGACGAAGTTCCTCGCCGGGCACAGCGACGTGCTGCTGGGGGCTCTGGTGACCCGTGACGCCGCGCTCTACGACGTCCTGAAGAAGCGGCGCGACATGGTCGGTGCGGTGCCCGGGACGCTCGAGGCGTGGCTCGCCCTCCGGGGGATGCGCACCCTCCACGTCCGCCTCGAGCGGGCGCAGTCGAACGCCCAGGAGCTCGTGCGCCGACTCCGGGAGCACCCGGCGGTCAGCGAGGTGAGGTACCCCGGCTTCGGGGCGATCGTCTCGATCGTGCTGGCCCAGGGTGCCCTGGCCGCCGACCTCCTCACCCACAAGACCTCCTTGTGGGTGCACGCCACCAGCCTCGGCGGGGTCGAGTCGACCTTCGAGCGGCGTCGCCGGTGGAAGGTCGAGCCGGCCACGATCCCCGAGGGCCTGGTCCGCATGTCGGTGGGGATCGAGGACGTCGAGGACCTCTGGGAGGACCTGCACCGGGCCCTCGACCAGGTCACCGGTGAGCCGGCCGACGCCTGACGTCGCGCGACAGAGTCAGTCCCGCTCGGCCTTGGTGTCGCGGTTGACCAGGCTCTTGAGCATGTCTGCCGCGGTCATCTCACCTTCGATCACGGCGTGGACATGCTCGACGATCGGGGCGTAGACGCCCGCCCGCTCGGCGAGGTCGAGAAGGGAGGAGGCCGACTTGACGCCCTCGGCGACCTGCCGCGTCGAGGCGGTGACCTCCGCGGTGGTCATCCCCTGGCCGAGTTTCTCGCCGAAGGTGCGGTTGCGCGAGAGCGGGGAGGAGCACGTCGCGACGAGGTCGCCCAACCCGGCGAGCCCCATCAGCGTCATGGGGTCGGCCCCGAGGGCGTCGGCGAGCCGGGCGGTCTCGGCGAGGCCCCGGGTGATCACCGACGCGGTGGTGTTGTCGCCGAAGCCGAGGCCGACGGCCATGCCCACGCTCAGTGCGATCACGTTCTTGTAGGCACCGCCGAGCTCGCAGCCTATGACGTCGACGCTGGAGTAGGGACGGAACGCCGGCGAGTGGCACCGCTCCCGAAGCCGCTTGGCGACGTCCTGGTCCTCACAGGCGACGACGCTGGCTGCCGGCTCGCGGCGGGCGATCTCCTTGGCGAGGTTGGGCCCGCTGACCACGCCGATCCGCTCGGGTCCGGCACCGGTGACCTCGGCGATGACCTCGCTCATGCGCTTGAGCGAGCCGAGCTCGACACCCTTCATCAGTGAGATGAGCACCGCGTCGTCGGGGATGTGGGGCACCCACTCGGTGAGGTTCTGCCGCAGCGTCTGCGAGGGGACGGCGAGGACGACGTACTCCGCGCCCTCGAGGGCGACCGCGGGGTCGTGCGTCGCCCCGATGACCTCGGGCAGCTCGATACCGGGCAGGTAGTCGGGGTTCTCGTGACGCTGGTTGATCTCGTCGCACAGCTCCTGCCGGCGCGCCCAGATCGTGACCTCGCTGCCGGCGTCGGCGAGAACGATCGAGAACGCCGTGCCCCACGACCCGGCGCCCATCACCGCAACCTTGCTCATGCCTGATTCCCGTCGTTCTCGTGAGAGTGGTGCCTGCGTCGTCGCCCGGGGTCGACATTGGGGTTGCCGATCTCGCGTACCCCGGCCGTGCGCGGGTCGAACCTTGCCGCGGGCGGCTGCTCTCGACGGATGTCGGCGAGCAGTGCGGTCACCGCGTCCATGATCCGGTCGGTCGCCTCGCGGAGGGTCTCGGCGGTGAGCGGCCGCGCGCGCAGGTCGTCGAGGTCGACCGGGTCGCCGGCCTTCATGGTGATCGTCTTGCGCGGCAGCAGGTGTGGCCTCTTGGCGTACGGCGCGAGGATGTGGTTCGCCCCCCACTGCGCAACGGGGATCACCGGTGCCCCGGTGCTGAGCGCGATCCGTGCAGCGCCGGTCCTTCCCGTCATCGGCCACAGCCCCGGGTCACGGGTGATCGTCCCCTCGGGGTAGACCACGACGACCTCGCCCTGGTCCACCGCCTCCACAGCCGCACGGAAGGCCTGGGAGGCATCGGTGGTGAGCCGGTAGACGGGGATCTGGCCGGCCCTGCGGACGATCGTGCCCGCGACAGGGATCTCGAACACCGACGCCTTGGCCAGGAATCGCGGCAGCCGGCCGTTGTCGTAGACGAAGTGGGCGAACGTGAACGGGTCGAGGTGCGAGATGTGGTTGCTCACCACGACGCACCCGCCGGTCTCCGGGAGCTTCTCGGCGCCGTACCAACGGCGCTTCGTGAACATCATCAGCAGCGGCCGGACGATGGCGACGGCGACGGCGAACGCCCACCCCCGCTTCTGCCTCACCCGTTGCGGCTCCGCCACGGCCACCTCTTCCCTCGTCCAGCTCGATGCTCGACCGAGCGTACTGCCCGGCGGTGGGCCGTGCATGCACCTCGTCGGGCGGGCCCTGGCAGGATCGAGACGATGCCGATCCCCCCTCTCATCCGCTTCTGCGTCCTCGTCCCCGTCAAGGCCGCGGCGCGGGCCAAGTCGCGCCTGGCACCGCTCGGCGACGAGACCCGGCGCGCCCTGGTCGAGGCGTTCGCCATGGACACCGTCACCGCCGCGCTGGCCTCACCATTGGTCGAGCAGGTCCTCGTGGTCACCGACGACCACCTCCTCGCGGCGCAGCTGCACGGCGCGGGCGCGCACGTGGTGCCCGACGGGGTGCTCGACGACCTGAACGGATCGCTGGAGCAGGGCGCGGCCGAGGCGCGTCGTCGCTGGCCGCACCTCGCCCTGGCGGCCCTCTGCGCAGACCTCCCGTCGCTCCGCGCCGACGACCTGACGCGGGTGCTGGCCTCCGCGACCGAGCACGAATGGTCCTTCGTCCCCGACCAGCAGGGCGACGGTACGACGATGGTGTGCGCGCTGCCCGGCACGGACCTCGGGCCGAGCTTCGGGCCCGGCTCCCGGGACGCCCACGCCGCCGACGGGGCACACGAGCTGCTGGCGGTCGAGGCCGACACGCTGCGTCGCGACGTCGACACCCCCGACGACCTCCGCGAGGCTCTCCGGCTCGGTGTCGGTCCCTGCACCACGGCGGTGGTGTCCGGCCGTAGGCTCTGACCCATGCAGGCCACCGTCTCCGCCTTCGACGCCGCGTCGTCCTCGGGAAGCGTCCTCCTCGACGACGGGGTCGAGCTCGACTTCGACGCCACGGCCCTGGCCGGTTCGGGCCTGCGCCTGCTCCGCGCGGGGCAGCGTGTGCGGCTCGAGACCTCCGGCGAGGGTGCCGGCCGGAAGGTGCTGGCGCTGCAGATCCTCACACTGTTCTGACCGCTGCCCGAGCACGGCAAGTGGGCACCTGTTGCAAGTCTCTGGGCACGGAACCTGCAACAGGTGCCCACTTCGCGGGCGGATCGCCGGTCGGACGGCGTCAGGCCTTCTTGGCCGGGGCCTTCTTCGCGGTGGTCGCGGTCTTCTTGGCCGGGGTCGACTTCTTCGCCGCGGTCTTCTTGGCCGGTGCCTTCTTCGCCGTGGCCGTCTTCGTGGCGGTGGACTTCGCCGGCGTCGACCTCTTCGCCGTGGCCGTCTTCGTGGCGGTGGACTTCGCCGGCGTCGACTTCTTCGCCGCGGTCGTGGTCTTCTTCGCCGGCGTCGACTTCTTCGCCGGCGTCGACTTCTTCGCCGTCGTGGACTTGGTGGTGGGCGCCTTCTTGGCCGCGGTCGTGGTCTTCTTGGCCGGAACAGCCTTCTTGGCCGTGCTGGTGGCTCGGCCGGCGGCGGCCTTGGCGGTCCCGGTGGCTGCCGTCACGGTCAGCTTGGGCAGCTTCTTCGCACCCGACACGACGGCCTTGAGCTCAGCGCCGGGGTTGAACTTGGGGACGGCCGTCTTCTTGGCGCGGATCCGCTCACCGGTGCGCGGGTTGCGGACCATGCGAGCGTTGCGGACGCGCTTCTCGAACGAACCGAACCCGGTGATCGCGACCTTCTCACCCTTTGCGACCTCCCGGGTGATGGTGTCGATAACCGACTCCAAGGCGTGCTTGGCGTCCTTGCGGTTCCCCTCGAACCGGGCAGCAAGGGTGTCAATCAGCTGGCTCTTGTTCACTGGTTTACCTTTCCGTGAACCCAGAAGCCGAGCCCGTGCTCGACTTTTCCCTTTGCACGCTAGGGAAAAGTAAGCCACGTCACAATCACAATCGCGACGTCCGTGCAGTTTTTTTTCCGGCTCCTTTTCGGCCGGTGAGCAACGGTGTCGGTCTCAGACAGTCTCCTGCCTGAAATGAACGTCGCCGTTTTCCCTTGTACACAAGGAAAAACGGCGACGTTCGCAGTTGTTCTCAGCCGTCTCGCCGGCCGAGGAGCACGTCACATGGTGACCGGCTTCCAGGAGGGTCGTGAAGCCTCGTAGGAGGCGACGTCCTCCTCGTGCGAGAGCGTGATGCCTATGTCGTCGAGTCCCTCGAGCAGACGCCAGCGCGTGTAGTCGTCGATCTGGAAGGACGCCACCAGGTTGCCGGCGCGAACCTCGCGGGCCTCGAGGTCGACGGTGACCTCTGTCGCCGGGTCGGCCTCGACAAGCGCCCACAGCCGCTCGACCACGTCCTGGTCGACCTGGGCCGCGAGAAGCCCCGCCTTGCCGGCGTTGCCGCGGAAGATGTCGGCGAAGCGTGAGGAGAGCACGACCTTGAAGCCGTAGTCCATCAGCGCCCACACCGCGTGCTCCCGGGACGAGCCGGTGCCGAAGTCGGGCCCCGCGACCAGGACGGACACCCCGGAGTACTCCGGCTTGTTCAAGATGAAGTCCGGGTCGTTGCGCCAGGCTCCGAAGAGCCCGTCCTCGAACCCGGTCCGGGTCACGCGCTTGAGGTACACCGCCGGGATGATCTGGTCGGTGTCGACGTTGCTACGACGCAGCGGCAGAACCGTGCCCGTGTGACTGGTGATCTTCTCCATGTCCTTGTTCCTTCCGGCTCAGGCGTGCGCTGCGGGCGTCGCGGGGTCCAGGTCGGCCGGCGAGGCGAGCCGGCCCTTCACGGCGGTGGCCGCGGCAACCAGCGGGGAGACGAGGTGGGTGCGGCCGCCCTTGCCCTGACGGCCCTCGAAGTTGCGGTTGGAGGTGGACGCGCTGCGCTCGCCCGGCTGCAGCTGGTCGGGGTTCATGCCCAGACACATCGAGCAGCCGGCGTTGCGCCACTCGCCTCCGGCCTCCTTGAAGACCACGTCGAGGCCCTCGTCCTCGGCCTGGAGCCGCACCCGCACCGACCCGGGGACGACGAGCAGGCGGGTGCTGTCGGCAACCTTGCGGCCCCGCAGGACCTCGGCGGCCGCCCGAAGGTCCTCGATGCGGCCGTTCGTGCAGGAACCGACGAAGACGGTGTCCACCTCGATGTCGCGCATCGGCGTGCCCGCCTCGAGCCCCATGTACTCCAACGCCTTCTGAGCCGCGATCCGGTCGCCCTCGTCGGAGTAGTCCGACGGCGACGGCACCGACGCGCCGAGCTGCACGCCCTGACCGGGGTTGGTGCCCCAGGTGACGAAGGGCGTCATCTCCGAGGCGTCGAGCACGATCTCCTTGTCGAAGGTCGCGTCGGCATCGGTGACCAGGCTCTTCCAGTGGGCGACCGCTGCGTCCCAGTCCGCCCCCTTGGGCGCCTCGGGACGCCCCTCGACGTAGTCGAAAGTCGTCTGGTCCGGCGCGATCAAGCCTGCCTTGGCGCCCCACTCGATGGACATGTTGCAGATGGTCATCCGGGCCTCCATCGAGAGCTCCTCGATGGCCTGCCCGCGGTACTCCACGATGTAGCCCTGCCCGCCCCCGGTGCCGGTGTGGGCGATCAGGGTGAGGACCAGGTCCTTGGCGGTGACGCCGTCGGGCAGGGACCCGTTGACGGTGACCGCCATCGTCTTGGGCTTGGCCTGCATCAGGGTCTGGGTGGCCAGGACGTGCTCCACCTCGCTGGTGCCGATGCCGAAGGCGATGGAGCCGAAGGCGCCGTGGGTGGAGGTGTGCGAGTCGCCGCAGACGATGGTCATGCCCGGCTGGGTCAGGCCGAGCTGCGGGCCGATGATGTGCACGATCCCCTGCTCGACGTCGCCGAGCGGGTGCAGCCGCACGCCGAACTCCTGCGCGTTGCGGCGCAAGGTCTCCACCTGCGTGCGCGACACCGGGTCGGCGATGGGGCGGTCGATGTCCAGCGTGGGGACGTTATGGTCCTCGGTCGCCAGGGTCAGGTCGGGACGGCGCACTCTGCGGCCCGCGAGGCGCAGGCCCTCGAACGCCTGGGGGGAGGTGACCTCGTGGAGGAGATGGAGGTCGATGTAGAGCAGGTCGGGCTCCCCCTCCGCGCTGCGGACGACGTGCTCGTCCCAGACCTTCTCAGCAAGGGTCCTGCCCATTGCCTGCTCCCTTCACGTGGTTTGTGGTGGCCGGTTTCCGGCGATGCCGCCAGTCTGACTTGCATCCCAGGATACGAGACGGCATTATCAAGATATGGACAACACTAGCGGAGTCGGCGTCCTCGACAAAGCCGCCCTGGTCCTGGCCGCCCTCGAGTCCGGCCCGGCCACGCTCGCCGGCCTGGTCGCGGGCACCGGCCTGGCCCGGCCCACGGCGCACCGACTGGCCGTCGCCCTCGAGCACCACCGCTTCGTCGCCCGCGACATGCAGGGGCGCTTCGTCCTCGGCCCGCGTCTGGCAGAGCTGTCAGCGGCCGCCGGCGAGGACCGCCTCCTCGCCGCCGCCGGTCCGGTCCTCGCACGGCTGCGCGACATCACCGGGGAGTCGGCACAGCTGTGGCGGCGCCAGGGCGAGTACCGCGTCTGCGTGGCCGCCGCCGAGCGACCCTCCGGCCTGCGCGACACGATCCCGGTCGGTTCCCAGCTGACGATGCGGGCCGGCTCGGCCGCCCAGGTGCTGCTGGCCTGGGAGGACCCCGAGCGTATGCACCGTGGGCTGCAGACCGCCGCCTTCGGTGCGACGGCACTGTCCGGCATCCGTCGGCGCGGCTGGGCCCAGTCGGTCGGCGAGCGCGAGCAGGGCGTCGCCTCCGTGTCCGCGCCTGTCCGGTCGCCCTCCGGCAAGGTGATCGCCGCGGTGTCGGTCTCCGGACCTCTCGAGCGGCTCACCCGGCAGCCCGGGCGCATGCACGCGCCTGCGGTCCTCGCCGCCGCCGAGCGGCTGTCGGAGTCGCTGCGTCGCGCCGCCGAGTGACGACATTCCCGCGCTCGTCGGGAGCCACTCAGAACAGGGCGCCCTGCTCCATGTCGAGCAGCAGCTGCTTGCGTCGTACCCCTCCGGCATAGCCGGTCAGCGTGCCGTCCGCCCCGACCACGCGGTGGCAGGGGATGACGATCGGGATCGGGTTGCGGCCGTTGGCCAGTCCCACGGCACGCGAGGCCGCGGCGGTCATCCCGAGCAGTCGGGCGACCTGGCCGTACGTCGCGGTCTCGCCGTAGCCGATCTCGCGCAGCTGGTCCCAGACGCGCCGCTGGAACGGCGTTCCCTGCGGGTCGACCGGCAGGTCGAAGTGCTTGAGGTCCCCGGCGAAGTACGCCGTCAGCTGGCGGACCGCCTCGACCAGGAGCGGGTGGGAGTCGTCGCGGTCCCCCACCGGCCGGCCCGACGCGACCGCCGCAGCCCTCGCCTGCGACGACCCCGGCCGAGCATCGGCCTCGGGCGCGAACTCCACCGCGGTGATCGCGTCACGGTGCGCCACGATCCGCAGCACTCCCACCGGGGAGTCCATCTGGGTCCACATGACAGTCACTTCCTCTCCCGCCGCGCACCGGGTGTGCGCGGCGCGGACCGCGGCGACGACGCCGCCAGGGTCCACAGGTGCATCTGGGCGTAGCTCCGCCAGGGACGCCAGCGCTCGGTGAGGGCGACCGTCTCCCCCGGGTCGACCCCGAGGGTTCCGAGGCCCACGCGCACGCCTACGTCACCGGCCAGGAAGACGTCCGGGTCACCGAGGGCCCGCTGCGCGACGTAACCTGCCGTCCACGGGCCGATCCCCGGGACCGCAAGCAGACTGTCCCGGACCTCGTCCCGGTCGGCGCCACGGTCGAGCCTGACGTCGCCTTGGGACAGCGCGCGGCACAGCGTCACCAGGGCCCGTGCACGCACGCGCGGCATCGGCAGGTCCCCGGGGTCCAGCTCGGCGAGGGTCACGGCCGACGGGAACAGCCGGCCACCGTCGTCGAGCGGCTCGCCGTGGGTTGCGGCCAGGTCAGCAGCCATGGCCCGGGCCCGAGCCACCGAGACCTGCTGGCCGAGCACGGCCCGGACCGCGAGCTCGTCGCCGTCCACGTGTCCGGGCACCCGCAGACCTGGGTGCTGCCGCACGAGCGGCGCGAGCAGGGGGTCGGCCCCGAGCAGCGCGTCGACGGCCTCGGGGTCGCAGTCGGCATCGAGGAGGCGACGGGTCCGCTCGACAGCCGGCCCGAGGTCGCGCAGGTCGGCCAGGACGAGGCTCAGCCGAACCCGCCCGTCCGCGGGAGTCTCGTCCAGGTCGAGCCGCAGCCGGCCGGTGCCACGTGGGAGCCGCAGGGTGCGGGAGTACCACCCGGGTCCGGTCTCCTCGACCAGCGGCACGGCACGGGCGCGCAGGAAGTCGAACAGCCGGGCCCCGTCGAAGGGTTGCCGGACCGCCAGTGCCAGCTGGATGCTGCCGCTCCGGCCGGGGGTGGGCGTGGCCCGCTCACGCAGCTGCGTGGGCGTGCAGGCGTACACGTCCCGCACGGTGTCGTTGAACTGCCGGATGCTCGCGAAGCCCGCGGCGAAGGCGACCTCGGAGAAAGGCATCGCGGTCGACTCGATGAGGATGCGGGCGGTCTGGGCGCGGTGTGCGCGGGCGAGTGCCAGCGGCCCCGCGCCGAGCTGCCGGCCGAGGAGCCGTGACAGGTGACGAGGCGTATAGCCCAGTCTCGCGGCAAGACCCTCGACGCCTTCCCGCTCCACCACGCCGTCACCGATCAGCCTCATGGCGCGCCCGGCCGTGTCGGCCACGACGTCCCACTCGGGCGACCCCGGGGTGGCGTCGGGCCGACAACGCTTGCACGCCCGGAAGCCCGACTGCTGGGCAGCCGCGGCCGTGCGGAAGAAGTGGACGTTGCGTCGCTGGGGCGTGATCGCCGGACACGAAGGACGACAGTAGATGCCGGTGGAGCTCACCGCGGTGTAGAAGACTCCGTCGAACCTGCGGTCGCGGCTCTTCACAGCGCGGTAGCAGGACTCGGGGTCGTCGATCAGCACGTGAACATCCTCGCCCCCGGCACGGCACCCGCGCTAGCGGAAATCGGACCTGACGATGGGAAGTTCGGGCCGTCTCACGGGCCGCACTGACGTAGCCCTGGACAACCTCGCCGCCCGCCTTTTTTTGCGACTCAAGGAGGTGGGCGAGGCGGCGGTGCTGGCCCGATCAGCCACAGATTCGATCTCGGCGACCGGAGCAGCTGTTTCGTGTGGCGCGTCGAGTGGCCTTGCACGGTGAAGCGACTCCGGCGCTGCACGGGCGATAGAGCCCAGCCGCTCTGTCGCGGCCTGACCGGCGCTGGCCGCCGGAGGTCTCCGGCGGCCAGCAGTCCGCATTGTTCCTCAGTAGGTCACGCGCTGGGCCGCAAGCCAGTCAGGGCCAACACCCATGAGGGGCTGAACGGCGTTCGGCACAGCCTTCGAGACAGGGAACTGACCGTTCTCGATGATCCAGGTCGGACCCATCAGGTCGGCTTTTTGCACACCGTCGTTGTCCTCAATGTAGGCGAGCAGGGCCTGGGGTGCGGCGGCGGTGCCATCCGGCGCTGCCCGGACAGAGGTGATCTTGTCCGGCGGCATCTCGTCGATCAAAGGGTCCACCCGGGTGCCGTCGAGCATGACGAACTGGAGATCACGGACACCGTTGGTGCGACAAAGGCGGTCGAGAGGGTCGCCCGGCGAGTAGCAGCCACCCATCAGGTATTCACGGTCCGCCACGAGTGGTTCCCAGGTCCCGGTGTCGCGGTCGTAGATCTCCGCTGCGATGATCCGGTCTCCGGAGGGTCCCGACGGGCCTTCGAGGTCGACATGGAAGCGGATTCCCGCCATCTGTGGCAACCACCCGCCGCCTCGGCGGTACGGGTTGGGGTCGAGCGTCGACGACATGTAGCGCTCGAACCGCTCGAGGAGCTGAGAACCGGTGACCGTGCCCACAGCGATCTGGGCGCCCAACGGCAGCCAGGTGTAGACGTCCCCGACCGTGACGTTCTCCCCCGCGGGGATCGGGATGTCGTACCGGAACCCATTGGTGCCCGCCACATCGGCCCCGGTGAGCTTCCAGATGGCGTCCGCGATAAACGCGTCGCCCTCGGTCGGGAGCACGTGATGTCGTTCGAGGTCGACGTCGGTGGTTCCGAGCACGGTGTCCAACGGCTTGTCGAGCACCAGCGGCGACCCACCCCCGGGGTAGCCACGGGTGAACGGCCCCTGCCACGTGTCTTTCAGGAACGGTGCACGGATCTTGTCGACGAGCGCCTTCATGCCCGGGTCTTCGGGGACGGAGGAGTCGACCTCCTGCAGCTCCCACTCCGACCGGACGACCCGGGCGCTGTCGCCCGAACCGCCGACCACGAGATCCAGGCGACCGACGTGCGAGCCCTCCCCGGACTCCACGACGAGGGTGGTGTGCCTCGGATCGACGACGTTGCGGACCTGCACCGGACGGTAGGTCTCCTCGTGAGTGTCGGCGCTGAACACGACGTCGACGCCCGGGACGTCACGCGCCATCGCGAGGTTCTGGGCCAGTCCGGTGTCCGAGAGGACGGTGACCAGCTCGGCACCCTTCGCACGGACCTCCTGCACAAGAGCCGGCAGCTCGGAGAACCCGGCAGTGAGACGCAGACCCACGGTGAACGTGGCGGCCTGCTCCGCCGGCTTGTCGTCGTTGAGCCCGATGACGGCTACCTTGACACCGTTGACGTCGCGGATGAGGTACGGCGGCAGCATCCGTTCACCCTGCTCGGCGTACTTCGGCGCCCCCGCGTCGTTGTAGACGCCCGCGGCGAGAACGGGAAAGTCGACCTGCGGTTTGCCGCCGGGCGTCGCGCCCGGGAAGCCAGTCGGGATCCCGGTGAAGCGTGCGCGAAGGGCTTGCGGCCCCTCGGCGAAGTCCCAGTTCCCCGGGGAGTAGGCGTCGGGGGCAAACTTGTTCATGATCGGGTTCACGGCCTGGCCCCGCGTGAAGAGCAGCTCGCCACTGCCGTGGAAGTTGTCCCCGTTCATCAGCAGCAGGTTTCGACCGGCGGCGTCCTCACGGATCCGCTGCACAGCCGTGTAGGTCCGGGCGAACCCGCCGACCCCTTCGTGCCACCTCTCGTCGCGAAGCTCCTCCCAGTGCGGGACGAACTTACCGTGGGTATCTGCCACGTGGATCAGCGTCAGCGCACGGCGTGGCTCAGCACCCGCGGCGGACCTGCCACCCCCCAGCGCCATGGGCGCAGCGATGGTCCACACCACCAGGAGCACGACGAGCGCGGCGACGGGCCACCATCGTCGGCGTGCTGCCTCCACGAATACAGGTCTCGCTGCCGCCATAACCAGTCCTCCCTCAAGCCGATACTTCCTCAGAGGACGAATTAGAGCAGGGCGAGCGTGCGGGAGGTAGTGGACAGGGCGTCCAAATCCTGCCGACGGGCGTCCAATTTTCCGAACGCCTACCGAGCCCGTTGCCGCGAACAGCTGCGCAACCGGGTTGAACCTCCAGCGTGGACCGCCGCGGCAGAGGACGTTGACACCGCGTCCAGGCGAAATGGACGCGGCTTGTCTGCCCATCTACGAGACGTACCGGCTGGTCGTGCTGTTCCTCGCCGACACGGGCGTCCACCGGACAACCTTCGGAGACCGGCTCGACGAGGTCGCCGCGGCGATGGACGCCGCCCGCGCAGCGTCTCGGCAATGCCGGGACGACCTCCGTGCGTCGTCCCGTGTCGCCCCCCGTATCGCCCGAGCCCGCTCCGGGCCGAAGCGCCGAAGCGGCCCCTCCCAGCGCTTCCGCTGGTCAGGACCGCTTCTCGGATGGGTACCCCCGACCGGATTCGAACCGGCGCTACCGCCTTGAGAGGGCGGCGTGCTAGGCCACTACACAACGGGGGCCTGAGCGACTGAAACCCTAGCCTACGCTGAGGATTTCGGCCAATCGCTGGGGTACTAGGACTCGAACCTAGACTAACTGGACCAGAACCAGTCGGGCTGCCAATTACCCCATACCCCATGGGATCCTGCTGTGGCTTCTTGCGAAGCCGAGGCATGACAATACACGTCTCAACGGCGGCCTCCAAAACGGGTGGCTCCCTTCCCGGCCGCTCGTGAGGACGTTCACATCAGCCGTTCGGGGAGAGTGCCTCACTCCGCTCCGGGGACGTCCCGAGAGCCATCTCCGGCGGAGGTGCCGTGCGCCGCTGGACGTCCTTCCTGCGCGCCAACAGCAGCACCAGCCCGGCGTAGACCCCCGCCTGGGTCAGGGTCAACGGGACGTTCTCCCAGCCGATCTCGGTCGCGGTGAGGCTCGAGGTCAGGTCCGAGAACGCGAGGGCGTAGCCGAAGGCGAGGAAGTTGTTGAGGATGTGCATGGCGATGCCCGCCTCCAGGCCGCCGGTGCGCACCACGAGCCAACCCGCGATGAGGCCGAACACGAAGCGGTCGAAGAAGAGGGGGAAGTTCTGCACCCCATGGCCGAGGGCGAAGATCACCGAGGTGATGACGATCGCCAGCCAGCGCGCCACCCACGGCGGCACCGAGGGGAAGGACCAGAACGAGCCGATCGCCTGGAGCAGGTAACCCCGGAAGACGTACTCCTCCCCCGCTGCCTGGAACGGTGTGGTCAGCAGCACGATGAGCGCCAGGGCCACGGTCGTGCCGGTCACGGGGTTGAGCTGCGTGGACATCTCCATGGAGCTCTCACCGGGGATGAAGAACCCGACCGCGATCGTGGCCACGAGCGCCACGACGGAGAACCCGACGTAGATGAAGAAGAGCCTCCACCGCATCTTCGGCACGACCGAGGTCAGCCATCGCGGGCGCATCCGGTGGACGTAGCGCATCACCACCCAGGTCACCAGGATGGACGCGCCCAGCGAGAGGTTGATGTAGAGCAGCGCCGCGGGGCCGACCGCCTCGAGGGTGAGCGCCTGCTCCAGCCCCTCCCAGAACGACCCGCCCTCGGCGAGCACGCCGAAGACCAGGACGGGGATGAGCAGGAGCGGCGCGACCAGCATCATGCCGAAGAGGACGAGCGCGGTGCCGAGGACCGGCTTCCACCACGCGTAGTTCCAGGTCCGCAGCATCTGGTGGTACTCCCGCGGCTCCGGGTGGGGGAAGCGCGGCAGCGGCCGGGGGAACCCCTGCGGGGGTGAGCCCGGGGTGTAGGGGGCCTGGCCGTAGGGGCGCGTGGCGCTCGGGCCCTCGACGTAGGGGCCGGGCGCGGAGGGCCCTGGCCCGTACGGCGACGGACCCCACGGGCCCGCCGCCCCCGGAGGCGGGCCCCACTGCTGTGCCGGGGGACCCCACACCTGCGGCGGACGACCCTGCTCCGGACCCTGCTGGCTCACCGGGCCTCCTGTCAGACGTCCTGGGCGCTGAGCAGCCGCTCCAGCGACCGCTCCCGCCCGAGCAGATCCAGGGACTCGAAGAGCGGAGGCGAGATCCGGCGTCCGGAGACGGCGACGCGCACCGGTCCGAAGGCGAGACGCGGCTTGAGACCGAGTCCCTCGACGAGGGCCTGGCGGAGCGCCTCCTCGATGCCGGCGGTGTCCCAGGTTTCGAGCTCGACGAGCGCGGCGTGAGCGGCTTTCACGACCGCCTTGCCGTCGTCGTCGAGCATCTTCTCCGCGTCGGCGGGGTCGATCCGGAACGTCTCCGTGTCGAGGAAGAGGAAGTCGAGCATGGTGACCGCCTCGCCGAGGGTGACCATCCGCTCCTGGACAAGTGGCGTCGCCCTCTCGAGCAGGCTGCGCTGCTCCGCGGTGACCTCCTCGCCGAGCACCCCGGCCCGCCGGAGGTACGGCACGATCCGCTCGGTGAGGTCCTCGGTAGGCAGAGCACGCAGGTGGGCGGCATTGATCGCCTCACACTTCTTCATGTCGAAGCGCGCGGGGTTCGGGTTGACCCGGCCGATGTCGAATGCCTCGACCATCTCCTGGAGCGTGAAGATGTCACGGTCCTCGGCGATCGCCCACCCGAGGAGGGCCACGTAGTTGAGCAGCCCCTCCGGCAGGAAGCCGGCGTCGCGGTAGCCGAGCGCGTTCGCCTCCGGGTCCCGCTTCGAGAGCTTCTTGTTGCCCTGGCCCATGACGTAGGGCAGGTGGCCGAACTGCGGCATGACGCCCTTCGCCACGCCGATGTCGGCCAGCGCCTTGTGGAGGGCGACCTGCCGCGGCGTGGACGAGAGCAGATCCTCGCCGCGCAGCACGTGGGTGATCTCCATCAGCGCGTCGTCGAGGGGGGCGACGAGCGTGTAGAGCGGGTGGCCGTTGCCGCGCACGAGCACGTAGTCGGGGACGTTCTCGGGCTGGAAGGTGATGTCGCCGCGGACCAGGTCGGTGAAGGTGATGGGTTCGTCGGGCATCCGGAAGCGCAGCACCGGCAGCCGTCCCTCGGCGATGAACTCCGCCGTCTGGTCGGCGTCGAGGTCGCGGCAGTGGCCGTCGTACCCCGGGGTGCGGTTCTCGGCGCGGGCGGCCTCGCGGCGCTCGTCGAGCTCCTCCTGCGTGCAGTAGCAGTCATAGGCGTAGCCGCCCTCGTGGAGGCGGCGGGCGACGTCGCGGTAGATGTCGAAGCGCTCGGACTGCAGGTAGGGGCCAAAGGAGCCGCCGACCTCCGGGCCCTCGTCCCAGTCCAGGCCGAGCCACCGGAAGAGGTCCAGCAGGTTGTCGTAGGACTCCTGGGTGTTCCGCGCGGCGTCGGTGTCCTCGATCCGGAAGACGAACGTGCCGCCGTGGTGCCGCGCGAACGCCCAGTTGTACAGCGCCGTACGGACCAGGCCGACGTGCGGGCTGCCGGTCGGGGACGGCGCCATGCGCACACGGACAGGGGACGCCGGGGCGTCAGTCACGAGTAACCACCTTGTTGGTCAGGGTCCCGATGCCGGAGATCGTGATGTCGACCTCGTCGCCGGGGTGCATCGGACCGACACCCTCGGGGGTGCCGGTGAGGATGACGTCGCCGGGCAGCAGCGTCATCACGGAGGAGACGTGGGCGACGAGGGTCGCGACGTCGAAGATCAGGTCCTTGGTCGAGCCGTCCTGCTTGAGGTCGCCGTTCAGGTGCGTCTGCACCCGCAGGTCGGAGGTGTCGAGCTCGGTCTCGATCCAGGGCCCGAGCGGACAGAACGAGTCGAAGCCCTTGGCCCGGGTGAACTGCCCGTCGCTGCGCTGCAGGTCACGCGCGGTGACGTCGTTGCCGATGGTGTAGCCGTAGACCACGTCGCCGACCCGCTCGGGCTCGACGTCACGGCAGATGCGGCCGATCACGACGGCGAGCTCGCCCTCGTAGTGCAGCTCCTGGGTCTGCTCGGGGTAGAACACCGGGTCCCCCGGGCCGACCACCGACGTGTTCGGCTTGAGGAACATCAGCGGCTCCTCGGGCAGGTCGTTGCCCAGCTCTGCGGCATGGGCGGCGTAGTTGCGGCCGATGCCCACGACCTTGCTCCGCGGGATCACCGGCGCCAGCAGCCGCACGTCGGCGAGCCGATGCACCTCGTCGGTCGGGTGCATCCCGACGTACAACGGGTCGCCTGCCAGCGCGACGACGGTGGCGTCGTCGGCAGGGATGCCGAGGTCGTCGACCTCGCCCTGGACGATGCCGTAGACGGGGTCCTCACCGGCGGTGAACCTTGCGATACGCACGCGCCGAGCCTACCCGCGGGACGGGCACCGCCTGCTGGCTACCCTCGTGGGTGTGGAGGAACAGGCGACGGTGACCCGTGAGGTGCTCGACGCACCGACCTGGCAGGCCCGTCGCGCCGCCCACGAGCGTCGGGTCGACGCCTGGACGCAGCCGCACCTCGAGCGTCGCCGACGCGGTGAGTCCCACCCGGTGGAGGACTTCCTCTTCACCTACTACGCCCACCGCCCCGCCGCGCTTCGGCGGTGGCACCCCGGCTTCGGCGTCGTGCTCGAGGAGGGCGAGGAGTACGCCGACCTCAAGGGGTACGTCGCGGCCTCCGGCGGCGCGACCTTGTCCCGGGAGCACGTGGCGTCGCAGGAGCGGCTGCTCCGCGGGCTCCACTACCTCCTGACCGCCACCGCCTCCCGGCATCCCCAGCTCGGCTGCCTCGGCATGCACGAGTGGGCCATGGTCTACCGGCTCGACCCCTCCGACGTCCGCCACGCGTCGTGGCCGCTGCGACTGGGACCTGCGGGCACCGACGAGGTGGTCGAGGGGCACCGGATCGCCTGCTCGCACTTCGACGCCTTCCGCTTCTTCACCGACGCGGCGCGCCCCCGCAACACGCTCTCCCCCGGCCGCGACGACAGGGCGGCGTTCGAGCAGCCGGGCTGCCTCCACGCCGGGATGGACCTGTACAAACACGCCTTCCGGCTCTCTCCGATGGTCGCCTCGGAGCTCGTCGCAGACTGCTTCGACCTCGCCCGCGACATCCGGGTGCTCGACATGCGTGCGTCGCCGTACGACCTCTCGACCCTCGGCTACCCCCCCGTGCGCGTCGAGACCGCCGAGGGCAAGGCCGAGTACGTCGCCGCGCAGCGTGACTTCGCCGGGCGGGGCGCCCCGCTGAGGCAGCGGCTCATCGACGAGGTCGCGCGCCTGGTGGCTGCAGCCGCGCTCTGACCGATCACCAGCAGGGCGGCCGTCGGTCGTGCCACGGCGCGGCCTGCTCGACCTGCGCCGACAGCGCGAGCAGCAGGTGCTCCTCGGCGGGCCGGGCCGCGAGCATGACCCCGACCGGCAGGCCCTCCGGCGTCATGTGCAGGGGCAGCGAGATCGCCGGCATGCCCGTGACGTTCCACGCGGAGGTGAAGGGGGTGAACGCCTTCTGGTTCGCGAAGTCGCGGGCCGGGTCGGCGTCGTCGCGGATCTCCCCCACGCGCAGGGGCGGCTGCGCCAGGGTCGGGGTGAGCACGACGTCGTACGGCGCCAGCCGCCTGAGCAGGGTCGCGGCGATCCGTCTCATCTCCGCGACGGCCAGGCCGAACTCCGGTCCGCCGACCGCCCGACCGCGCTCCTGGAGCCATCGGGTCAGCGGTCGCAGGAGGTGCTCGGTCCCTGCGGGAGCAGGGGAGAGCGCGGTGAGCACGCTCCAGCACGTCTCGAACACCGGCATCGCCTCGGCCGGCGGTGCGAGGTCGATCTCCTCGACGTGGTGGCCGAGGCCCTCGAGCAGTGCGGTGGCGTCGTCGTACGCCTGCAGGCATTGGGGATGCACAACGCCGCCGTCGAGGAACGGGCTGCTGGACCGCGCGATCCGGAACCGGCCCGGGTCGCGGTCGCACCAGTCGAGGAACGTCTCCCCCGGAGGCAGCGGCGGCGCCCAGAACGGGTCGCCCGCCGCGGGGCCGGCCATCACGTCGAGCAGGACGGCTGCGTCGCGTACGGTCCGGGCCAGCGGGCCGTTCGTGCCCAGACCGACCGGGTCGCCGTACACCGGACCGGCGCTGACCCGGCCACGGCTCGGCTTGAGCCCGACCAGGCCGCAACAGCTCGCGGGGATCCGGATCGACCCGCCGCCGTCGGACCCCTGCGCGAACGGCACGAGCCCGGCCGCCACCGCGGCCCCGGCCCCGCCGCTCGAGCCCCCCGCCATGCGGTCGAGGTCCCACGGCGTCCTGGCCGGCGGTGCGACGTCGGGCTCGGTGTAGCAGGGGGAGCCGAACTCGGGGGTGTTCGTCTTGCCCAGGCTCACCAGCCCGGCGGCCTCGATGCGCAGGACCACCTCATCGGAGACGTCCGGCACGAAGTCGGCCGTCGTCGCGGAGCCGAAGCTCGTGCGGACCCCGGCGGTGAGGTTGAGGTCCTTGATCGCGGTGGGCACGCCGAACAGCCGTGGCAGCTCCTCCCCCTCACGCGACAGCCTGCGCTCCGCCGCGCGGGCGGTGTCGCGGGCTCGGTCGCCGGTGACGGTCACGAACGCGCCGACGCCGTCGGAGAGCCGGTCGACCCGGGCGAGGTAGTGGTCGACGAGCTCGACCGGCGAGACCTCACGACTGCGGACCGCCGCGGCCTGCTCGAGGGCGGTCAGGTCGTGGAGGTCAGCCATGCGGTGAAGGCTACTGCGGCTGCTCCCCGTGACGACGAAGACCGAAGGTCACCGCGTCCAGGAGGGCCCCCCACGACGCCTCGATGACATTGTGTCCCACGCCGACGGTGACCCACGACCCGGCCCCGTCGCTGGTCTCGATCAGCACCCGGGTCACCGCGTCGGTGCCGTGGCCCTGGTCGAGGATGCGCACCTTGTAGTCGATCAGCTCGAACTTCGCGACCTCCGGGTAGGCCTGGCCGATCGCCTCGCGCAGCGCCTGGTCCAGGGCGTTGACCGGCCCGTTGCCCTCGGCGGTGGTGATGATCCGGGCGTCTCCGGCACGCAGCTTGATCGTCGCCTCGGACACCGCCTCTCCGCCCGGCTCGGAGTCGGTGATCACGCGCCAGGACTCGACGTCGACGTACGACGGCCGCGCGCCCTCGACCTCCTCGAGGAGCAGCAGCTCGAAGGACGCGTCCGCCGCCTCGAAGGTGTAGCCGGAGGACTCGAGGTCCTTGACCCGGTTGGTGATCCGCGTGACGAGGTCACGGTCGTCGCCCAGCTCGAAGCCGAGCTCACGGCCCTTGAGCTCGATGCTGGCGCGGCCCGCCATGTCGGAGACCAGCAGCCTCATGTCGTTGCCGACGAGCAGGGGATCCATGTGCTGGTAGAGGTTCGGGTCCACCTTGATCGCGCTCGCGTGCAGGCCCGCCTTGTGGGCGAACGCGCTGTGGCCCACGTAGGGCTGGCGCGAGGCGGGTGGGAAGTTCGTGACCTCCGCGACCGCGTGAGCGATCCTGGTCGCCTCCTTCAGGTGGCCGGTGGGCAGGACCTGCCGGCCGAGCTTGAGCTCGAGGTTCGCGACGACGGAGACCAGGTCGGCGTTGCCGGTGCGCTCGCCGTACCCGTTCAACGTCCCCTGCACGTGCGTGGCACCGGCGTCCACGGCGGCCAGGGTGTTGGCCACGGCGCAGCCGGTGTCGTTGTGACAGTGGATGCCGACCCGGACCCCGGTCGTGGCGATGACGTCGGCGACCACGTCGGCGACCCACGGCGGCAGCATGCCGCCGTTGGTGTCGCACAGGGCGGCGACCTCGGCACCGGCCTCGGCCGCCACGCGCAGCACCTCGAGGGAGTAGTCGCGGTTGTCGCGGTAGCCGTCGAAGAAGTGCTCGGCGTCGAGGAACACCCGCTGCCCCTCTGCGCGCAGGTGCTCGACGGTGTCCCGCACCATCGCGAGGTTCTCCTCGAGCGTCGTGCGCAGGGCCAGCTCGACGTGCCGGTCGTGGGCCTTGGCGACGAGGGTGACCACCCCGGCGCCGCTGTCGCGCAGCGCCGCCACGAGGGGGTCGTCGGCGGCCTTCATGCCCGCCCGTCGGGTCGCCCCGAAGGCCGCGAGCCGGGCGTGACGCAGGTCCAGCTCGGTCTGCGCACGACGGAAGAACTCGGTGTCCTTCGGGTTGGCGCCGGGCCACCCGCCCTCGATGTAGCCGACGCCGAGCCCGTCGAGCTGCTTGGCGATGGTCAGCTTGTCGGCGACGGAGAGGTTCAGGCCCTCCTGCTGGGCGCCGTCACGCAGCGTCGTGTCGTAGACGTGGAAGTCACCGGGGGCAGTGCTCATCGTGGTGGTCCTCAGCTGCTGGGGTGTGCGGTCATGACCGCGTCGGGAAACAAAAAGACCTCCCGTGGTCACGAGAGGTCAGCGCGCCGGGCGAGGCTCGACGCGCTAGCTGATAATGATCCGTCCGCTGGTCACGCCTCGAGTGTGCCAGACCACTCCGGCCCGTGGCCGCTGATCTCGCGATGCGGTCGGTGCGACGCCGGGTCAGCCGACCAGGCGCCCCAGCATCGTCTCGGACCGCCACGGCGGGCCCGGCTGCGGCTCCCAGGTGACGCCCTGGGTGAGGAGCAGGAACGCCGGACCCGCGACGGCGAGGGCGACCACGCCGACTGCGACCCAGCCGGTCCAGGGCCGCCGGGTCGCCAGCAGGACCGCACGGCGGGTCGGCGTGCGCAGCCGGCGGGCCCCGGGCCCCCACCACGCCGAGAAGGCCAGCGCCGTCCCCATCACGAGAAGGTGCCCCTCGACCGGGAGCGCGGAGATGAGCAGCCCCAGCCCGACGAGGAACGTCAGCGCCGCCGCCCACACCAGGAGGAGCAGCGTGCCTCCGGTCGCCACGAGCAGGTACCACGGAGCACTCACGACGGCGAGCGTCGCGTCGTACCACCGGCGGCCGCCGCGGCGCCAGACCCGGTCCTGGGCCGACTCCTGCGTCCACGACCAGGTCTGCACCGCGAGCGTGACCACGCCGAACGCAGCCAGGGCGAGGTACGGCGCGAAGGCGAAGCCCACGGCGACCAGCGCGAAGAGACCGGCGAGGACCAGCCCCCGCTGCACCCGCGGCAGGCCGGCCGGCGGCGGCTGCCACGGAGCGGGCTCCTGGGAGGAGGCCGTCGGAGGGGCGGGCTGCATGTACGGCCCCCGCGCCGCCTGCTGGACCTGCGGGGGCGCGGGACGTCCCGGCGCGGGGCTCTCGGGCACCGGGTCGAGGCGCCGCGTCGCAGGAGCCGCGTCGAACACATCGGTCGCGTCGCCGTCGGTGCCGGCCGTGGCCAGGGCGAACGGCATCGTCGGCACGTCCTGGGAGTCGTGCCGTCCTGGCGGGGCGGCCGGTGACGGAGCCGGTGACACGGCCGGCCGGGGACGTAGGTCGGCGAGCAGCGCCGGCAGCGAGGGCCGCTGCTGCGGGTCAGGCGCGAGCGCCGAGGCCACCACCGGCAGCAGCTCGGGCGGAACACCGTCGAGGTCGTGCTCGCCCCGCCGGACCCGGTCCATGATCGCCACTGCGGGTCCACGCCCGTACGGTGGACGGCCGGTCGCGGCGAGCGCCACGGTCGCCGCCCAGGAGTGCACGTCGGAGGCGACGGTGGCGTCGTCGCCGTACAGGATCTCCGGGGCGAGGTAGCCCGGGGTGCCGAGCAGCCACCCCGTCACGGTGAGCCGGGGGTCCTCGGCGAGCCGGGCGAGACCGAAGTCGATGAGCACCGGCGAGCGCCCCTCGAGCAGCACGTTGGACGGCTTGATGTCGCGGTGGAGCACGCCGACCGAGTGGACGGCCAGCAGCGCCTCGGCCAGACCGGCGGCGAGGTGGCGGAGGTCGTCGCCGCCCACCGGTCCGACCTGTCGGACGTGCTGGTGGAGCGATAGGCCCGGCACGTAGCGGGTCGCGATGTAGGGCGTCGGGCCCCAGGGGTCGGCGTCGAGCACCTCGGCGATGCGTGGGCTGCGCACCCGGCGCATCGAGGCGACCTCACGCGCGAGCCGCTCCCGCCCCTCGTCGTCGCCGACCACGTGCGGTCGCAGCACCTTGAGGGCGACCCGAGTGCCGTCGACCCCCTGGCCGAGATGGACGACGCCCATGCCGCCCTCGCCGATCTTGGCGAGGAGGCGGTACGGCCCCACGCGGAGGTCGGGCGGTGGCGCCTGGTGCGGGCTCGTCGTGCTCACCGGACCACGGTAACCGGCCGCCGGTCGGTGAGGCGCCCGTCAGGGCCGTCGCCGCCCCGCCGGACGTGCCCTGGAGGTCCGGCGGGGCGGCGATCGCGTGGGTGCAAGACCCCCCGTTCCGGGCAGCGAATGCCCGTATCCCCCGCAGAAGACAAGTACGGAGTCGCCAATATGTCAACTCCTTGTTCTGGGTTTGTCTAATGCTAGTCAGGGTAGGTTGGTCACGAAATGTTCACCATCAAGCAGGCCTCGGCACGCACCGGGATCCCGGTGGCGACGTTGCGCGCCTGGGAGCGCCGCTACGCCGTGGTCTCGCCCCGGCGGACCGAGAGCGGCTACCGCGTGTACGACGAACGGACGCTCGCCACGCTCACTGCCATGCGACGCCTCGTCGACCAGGGCTGGTCCCCTGCGACGGCCGCCGCCGAGGTCGCCGACGGCACCGCCCCTCACGGGCAGGCCGGCCAGGGCGACCGGCAGCTCGACACCGCCACCGTGCAGCAGCTCACGGACGCGTTCGTCGAGGCCGCCGCCGAGGTGGACGTCGTGGCGGTGGAGGCCCTGCTCGAGGAGGCGTTCTCGCTCGGCCCGTTCGAGACCGTCGCCGACACGTGGCTGATGCCGACCCTCTGGGCGCTCGGTGAGGCGTGGGCCGGCGGCCGGGTCGACGTGGCCGGCGAGCACACCGCGAGCCATGCGGTGATGCGCCATCTCTCCCACGCCTTCGGTGCCGCCGCCTCCCGCAGCGGAGGTCCCCGTGTCGTGGTCGGACTCCCCGCCGGGGCGCACCACGAGCTCGGTGCCCTGGCCTTCGCGACCGCAGCCCGTCGCAAGGGTCTGGGGGTCGTCTACGTGGGGGCCGACCTCCCCGTGGACAGCTGGCTGCGCGCCGTACGCGCCTTCCCGACGCGGGCCGCGGTCATCACCGTGCCGACCGCGGAGGACCGCGAGCCGGCCGCCGAAACCGCCCGGAGCCTCCTGCAGGCCAAGGGCGACCTCGTCGTGGCCGCCGGCGGAGGGCACGCCCACGACCTGGCGCCCGGGGTCCTGAGCCTGCCGCACTCGATCACCGCGGCGGTCGGAGCGCTCGACGCGCGGTGACCCCGGCGGCGACTCGGGTCAGAGGACCCGGTGCATCCAGCCGAAGGTGTCCTCGGCCCGGCCGTACTGGATGTCGACGAGCGCCTGGCGCACCTGCCGGGTTACCGGACCGATGTCGTCGTTGTCGCCGACCTGCCCGCCGTGCCACTTGAGTGTGCCCACCGGCGTGACCACCGCCGCCGTGCCGCAGGCGAAGACCTCGGTGATCCGGCCCGAGCCGACGCCGTCGCGCCACTCGTCGACGGAGACCTTCCGCTCCTCGACCTTCCAGCCCAGCTGGCGGCACAGCTCGATGATCGACGAACGCGTGATGCCCTCGAGGATCGTGCCGGACAGCTCCGGAGTCACGATGGTGCCGTCGTCGTGGACGAAGTAGAGGTTCATCCCGCCGAGCTCCTCGATCCAGCGCCGCTCGACGGCGTCGAGGAAGACGACCTGGTCGCAGCCGTTCTCGCCGGCCTCCTGCTGCGCGATGAGCGAGCTGGCGTAGTTGCCACCGGTCTTGGCCGCGCCCATGCCCCCCACCGCCGCGCGGGTGTAGTCCTCGCTCAGCCAGATGCTGACCGGCCTGACCCCGCCGGGGAAGTAGGCGCCGGCCGGCGAGGCGATCACCATGTACGTGACGTGCCGTGCCGGCCGCACGCCGAGGAACTTCTCGGAGGCGAACATGAACGGGCGCAGGTAGAGGCTCTTCTCCCCCTCACCCCCGGGCACCCAGCGCTCGTCGGCCTTCACCAGGGCGTCGACCGTGGCGACGAAGTCCTGCACCGGCAGCTCGGGCAGGGCGAGCCGGCGTGCGGAGCGGATCATCCGAGCGCCGTTCTCCTCCGGCCGGAACGTCCACACCGAGCCGTCGGCGTGCCGGTAGGCCTTCATGCCCTCGAAGATCTCCTGCGCGTAGTGCAGGACGGCGGTCGCGGGGTCCAGCGACAACGGGGCGTACTCCGTGACGCGGGCGTCGTGCCAGCCCGTCTCAGGCGTCCACTCGGCAAGGAGCATGTGATCGGTGAAGTGCACCCCGAAGCCCGGGTTGGCGTGGATCTCGGCCAGCCGGCCGCGGTCGACCCGCCGGGCGGCGGGAGAGAGCTCGATCTTCAAGGTGGCTTCGGAGGATGCACTGTCCATGAGGTGCACGGTACCGGTTTCGCGCGGTCAGCCGGCCAGTCGCCGGACGATCGCGTCGCCGATCTCGGAGGTACGGCGCGCGGCGCCCGCCGTCCGCTCGGCCAGGTCGGACACCACCGCCTCCTCGACCCTCCGGGCGGCGTCGTCGTGGCCGAGGTGCTCCAGCAGCAGCGCCGCCGAGAGGATGGCCGCCGTGGGGTCGGCCTTCTGCTGCCCGGCGATGTCGGGGGCCGAGCCGTGCACGGGTTCGAACATGCTGGGGAAGGTCCGGTCCGGGTTGATGTTGCCGCTGGCCGCGAGTCCGATGCCACCGGTGATGGCGGCGGCGAGGTCGGTGAGGATGTCGCCGAAGAGGTTGTCGGTGACGACCACGTCGAACCGCGCCGGGTCGGTGGTCAGGAAGATCGTGGCCGCGTCGACGTGGAGGTAGTCCACCTCGACGTCCGGGAACTCCTTGGCGACCTCGGCGACCAGGCGCGACCACACCGCCCCGGCGTGGACGAGGACGTTGGTCTTGTGCACGAGGGTGAGCTTCCTGCGGGGCCGCTTCGCCGCCCGGGCGAAGGCGTCGCGGACGACCCGCTCCACCCCGAAGGCGGTGTTGACGCTGACCTCGGTGGCGATCTCGGCGGCGGTGCCGGTCCGCAGCGCGCCCCCGTTGCCGACGTACGGCCCCTCCGTGCCCTCGCGGACCACGACGAAGTCGACCTCACCCGGGTCGGCCAGCGGCGAGGTCACCCCGGGGAAGATCCGCGAGGGTCGGAGGTTGACGTAGTGGTCGAGCTCGAAACGCAGTCGGAGCAGCAGCCCGCGCTCGAGGATCCCCGGCGGCAGGTTCGGGTCACCGGGCCTGCCCCCCACTGCGCCGAGCAGGATCGCGTCGTGCTCCTTGATCTCGGCGAGCACGGCGTCGGGGAGCACCTCACCGGTGGCGAGGTAGCGCTCGGCACCGAGGTCGTAGCGGGTGGACTCGAACTTCACACCGGCCGGGGTCACCTGCTCGAGCACCTTGAGTGCCTCGGCGGTGACCTCGGGACCGATGCCGTCGCCGGGGACCACGGCGAGCTTCACGGACTGCGTCATGGAGCGCGACTCTAGTTGTCGTCGGGGCGCTGGCCGCCGTTGTCCCGCAGGTCGAGAGCGGTTTGGACCGCGTCGCTGGTCTCGTGGTCGCGGTGCTGGGCGGGGCCCCACTCGGGATACATGTCGTACATGGCCTTTTCTCCAAGGGATCGAGGTGCGCCGGGACGGCGCTCGTGTGTCGGTCGGGTGCTGCAGCGGATCGCACGAGGTGGCGTGCGGTGATCTGGTGCAACGCGGCCGTCGGTCTTCCGACAGCCGGCTCCGCTGCGAGCCGATGAGACTCGATCCTCGAGTGCGGGTCGCGCGTCTGCGAGGGGATCTCTGACGAGGATGCAGGTGATGCGTGCTTCGTGCTTCTCGCCGCGGAGGTTCTTCGTAGGGCCGGACAACGCCGAACTCCGCGGCGAGGTGGCCTTACTTAAGAGGCCTCGCCGCGGCGGCTGATAAGTACGAAGAAGCTCCGCATGATGGGCCAAGCCTAGGCATGCATCGCAGCGCATGTCCGCGGTTCGACCGACTCTTTCACCATGTGAGACGACGGGCGGGATCGCGGCCCCCTCTCCCGGCTTTGGCACACTGCACCGCATGAGCGCACCCCTCGAGCTGCCCACGCTGGTGAACCGGGCGTTCGACGTCTCCCGCCGCAGCGGCTACGCCTCGTTCTGCCGCAACGAGACCGGCCGCCTGCTGGCGACGCTGGCTGCGACGTGCACCGGCACGCTGGCGGAGTTCGGCACCGGCTGCGGGGTGGGCACGGCGTGGCTGCGCAGCGGTATCCGCGGCGAGGCGACGATCCTCAGCGCCGAGCTCGACGCGAGCCTCGCGGAGGCGGCCTCGGAGATCTTCGCCGACGACCCCCGGGTCGAGGTGGTCGCGGCGGACTGGTCCACGCTGAGCGACCGGGGACCGTTCTCCCTGCTCTTCCTGGACGCCAAGGAGCCCAAGAACGGCGGCCCCGACACGATCGTGGACCTCGTCGAGCCCGGAGGCGTGGTCGTCCTCGACGACTTCACCCCCTGCGCCTCCTGGCCGCCGATCTTCGAGGGCCGGGTCGACGTGCTGCGCGAGCAGTGGCTGACCGACGAGCGCTTCACCACCGTCGAGGTGATGGTCGCCTCCGACGCCGCCGTCCTCGTCGCCGCCAAGCGCTGAGACGCCAGCACGCCGCGCCCCGGTGCGTGACCGGGGCGCGGCGTGCCTGTCCCGCGCAGTCGTTCAGCGGCGGATGATGCTCCAGGTGCCGTCGGCGAGCTCCTTGGCGGGGTGCTGCACGTTGAAGAACAGCGTCTGCGGGTCCTTGCCGAAGTAGATGCCGGAGATCTCCGCGCCCGGGTCCTTCAGTGACGCGAACAGCTCGACCTCGTCGGCCGCACCGTCCTGGTCGGTGTCGGGCTGGGTCACCCAGATGTCGCTGGGCACGTTGTCCTCGACGATCCACAGCCGGCCGTCGGCGCCCTTCGCGAGATTGTCCGGGCCGTTGAAGCCGGTCACCTCGCCGGCCTTGTCCTCGACGGGCACGTTGTCGCCGGCGTGCACGAAGCTGGAGAGCACCTGCTTCTTCAGGTCGATCTGCACCACGCGGTCCTCGGTGGTGTTCGCGACGTAGAGCTTCTGGCCGATCACCTCGACGTCCTCAGGCCGCCCGAACTCGGTGGCGTTCACCGCGTCCGACGCGGCGTCGGCGTCGACGACCACCTGGTCCATGTCGAGCGCGACCCACTCGAAGGCACCCACCTTGTCCGTGTAGGTGGCGTAGTCCCACACCTGCTGGTCGTCCTCGAGGCCGGTGAGCTTCAAAGCGTAGAGCTGTCCGTCGGAGAGGTCTCCGCGCTTGCTGGGCTCGAACTTGAAGATCGAACCACCGTTGAACTCGTCGATGACGTAGACGGCGTCGCTGGTGGCGCCGATGCCCTCGTGCCGGATGATGCCGACCTCGGGCCGCTCCACCCACTCCATCCGGGCGAACGGGTCCTTCGCGTCGAAGTAGCCCTCGAAGAGGCGGCCGCCCCTGGTCTCCTCGGCGAAGAGCACGGTCCCCCACGGTGTCCACTCGATGCCGTCGAGACGGCGGAAGCTCTCGTCCTGGGCGACCACCTCGGTGCGACCGGTCTCCAGGTCGACGACGGAGACGGAGCCGTTGCTGCCGACCTCGTGGGTGCGGATCAGGTAGCGCCCGGCGCGGGGGCCGGTCTCGTTCTGCACGTTCATGTCAGTGAGGTCGTCGACGCCACCGCCGTAGATGTCCAGGACGGTCTCGTCGGAGACGAGCTCCTGGGTGAAGCCCTCCGGGGCGACCAGTGGCTCGGCCCAGTCGGTGCTCTGCTGGCCATAGGCGGAGCCGTCGATCGGCTCGAACGCCATGGGGCCGTTCGCGGCTGCGGCGATGCCGGCCGAGCCGACGAGGAGCGCGCAGACGGTGGCCCCGGTGATGAGGTGCTTGTTCACGAAAGATCCTCCATGAGTCCTGGTGCCCGGCTTCCGGGCACGGTTGGACTCTTCAAGAGCAAGGTGAACGGGTCGCGACCGCCGGTGAACGGTCGGCGCACCGCTGGACGACGGACTCGTCGGCTCGGTTGACCGACGGACAGGCAGGAACGCCACACCACCCCCGGGCGGCGCCGGGTGCGGGGCTCTGTCGCTGTCGGGCCGGGGTGCTACTCGGTCAGGTCGACCGCGCAGACCGCCTCGGCGTCCATCGCCACCTTGATCTGCTCGAGGACGTCGGCGGCGATCGCCGAGTCCACCGACAGCGCGACCAGTGCGTGGCCGCCCTTGGCGTCGCGGGCGACCTGCATCCCGGCGATGTTCACCTCCGCGTCACCGAGGATCCGGCCGACCGTGCCGACCATCCCTGGCCGGTCGGTGTAGCGGAAGAACGCGAGGTGCTCGGTGGGCTCGATGTCGACGTCGTAGCCGTTGACCTCGACGAGCCGCTCCTTCTGGCTGATGCCCACGAGCGTGCCGGACACCGACAGCTGGCGGCCGTCGGCGAGCGTGCCGCGGAGCGTGATCAGGTTGCGATGGTCAGGACTCTCGGGCTCGGTGACCAGACGGACGGCCACCCCGCGCTCGGCGGCGAGCAGCGGCGCGTTGACGTAGGAGACCTTCTCCTCGATGACGTCGCTGAAGACCCCCTTGAGGGCCGCGAGCTCGAGCACCTTGACGTCGTACTGCGTGATCTCCCCGCGCACCTCGACGTCGAGCTGCTGCGCGACCTCGCCTGCCAGCGCAGTGAAGACCCGGCCGAGCTTCTCGACCAGCGGGATGCCGGGTCGCACGTCCTCGGCGATGACACCGCCCTGCACGTTGACCGCGTCGGGGACCAGCTCGCCCCCGAGCGCGAGGCGGACCGAACGGGCCACGGCGACGCCGGCCTTCTCCTGGGCCTCGTCGGTGGAGGCACCGAGGTGCGGGGTGGCCACGACGTTCTCGAGCTCGAACAACGGGCTGTCGGTGCAGGGCTCCTTGGCGAACACGTCGAGGCCGGCGCCGCCGACCCGCCCCTCCTTCAGGGCCGCGTACAGCGCCTGCTCGTCGACGATGCCGCCGCGCGCCGCGTTGACGATGATCAGGTTCGGCTTGGCCTTGGCCAGCTGCTCCTCGCCGATCAGGCCCTGGGTCTCCGGGGTCTTCGGCAGGTGCACCGACATGAAGTCAGCCTCGGTGAACAGCTCGTCGAGGCTCACCAGGCGCACACCCATCTGCGCGGCGCGGCCGGCCTGGACGTAGGGGTCGTAGGCGATGACCTTCATGCCGAACGCCGACAGCCGCTGGGCCACCAGGACACCGATCCGTCCGAGACCGACGATGCCGACGGTCTTCTCGTACAGCTCGACGCCGGTGTACCTGCTGCGCTTCCACTCGCCGTCACGGAGGGAGGTGTAGGCCGGGGCGATGTGCCGTGCCGCGGCGAGCATCAGCGCGACGGCCAGCTCGGCGGCCGAGACGATGTTGGAGGTCGGCGCGTTGACCACCATGACGCCGTTCTGCGTCGCGGCCCTGACGTCGACGTTGTCGAGGCCGACTCCCGCGCGCGCGACGACCTTCAGGCGCCGGGCGGCGGCGAGCGCCTCGGCGTCGACCTTGGTGGCGCTGCGGATCAGGATCGCGTCGACGTCTGCGAGGGCGGGGATCAGCTCGGCCCGGTCGGCGCCGTTGCAGTGGCGGATCTCGAAGTCGGGGCCGAGCGCGTCGACCGTTGCGGGGCTGAGCTCTTCGGCGATGAGTACGACGGGCTTGCTCACGGGTAGTCCCTCGTTGTGGTGAGTCGGCTTGGGTGGCCTGCATCTCGCGGGGCGAGGAGGCCGTGCACGACGCTGTGCCCGTGCCCGGAACTCTACCCGATCGGAGCACTCGTCTCAGCGGCCGGGACCGTCGGTGGGAGCGGCCACGACCACGGTGTTGGACAGGTACTCCGAGCCGTTGTAGTCGGTGCACGTGACGAGCACCAGGCGGCCCGGCACCACCTGGCTGAAGACACGGTCCGCGGCTCGCGACAGGGCCGGTTTGGAGTACACCGCCACGCGCACCACCTCGTAGTGGATCCGCCCCTCGGTGGTCCGGACGGTGAGCCGGTCGGCCGGCCTCAGCTCGTGGAGCAGGTCGAGGGCGCCCCCGCCTGTGCTGACCGTGTGGCCGGACAGAAGAGCGGTCCCGGTCAGCGCACCGGGCTCCGCCCCGTCGGCCCACCAGCCGAGCAGCTGGGGGTCCGACGGCGGGACGAGCTCGCTGCCTGTCGTCGCGACGGGTACGACGTCCGCGGCGACCTCGAGCGCGGGGATGTCGAGGTGTACCGGCCGGCCGGTGGCGGCGTGGGCGCGTGGGCGTCCCTCCAGCGTGACGGTGGGCGCGACGTCGTACGACGGGCTGCCGGCGTCGTACGGCACGGGGACGGTGCCGGGGCGGGGGGCCTGCGCAACGACCGTCACCCCGGACGCCGTCGAGACCGTGGCGGTCCCCACCGGCTGCGACGAGACGAGCCCGCCGGTCAGCAGCATCGCGGCACCCCCGAGCGCGAGGGCCCGGACGACCGGGTCCTCGCGCAGGGTGGAGCCCCTAGAGCTGGTGCTCACCGCGGACCCGTCCACGCGCGGTCATCCCGCCGGCAACCAGCATCATGACCAGGCCGGCTCCGACCAGGCCCATCCCCCAGGCGTCGCTGTCCGACTGCGGCGCGGCCAGGCCGGCGTCGACCCCGGTGGGGACGGCTGCCTCGGTGCCCAGGACCTCCGCCTCGGGCAAGACCCCGACTGCCTCCGGCTTCTCGACCTCGGTGGGCAGGACCTCGGGCTCCTCGGTCCGTTCCTCCTCGGTGGGCGCAACGGTCGGCTCGTCGCTGCCATCCTCGCTGGGCTCCTCGGACGGCTCCTCGGACGACTCCTCGCTCGGCTCCTCGGACGACTCCTCGGACGGCTCCTCGCTCGGCTCCTCGGACGGCTGCTCGGACGGCTCGGGCTCGCACGGCTCGACCCAGAAGGTCTTGGTCTTCGAGTCGTTGCCGACGCTGCCGGGGGTGTTGATCGTGAGCGTGACGTGGTACCCCTGGTTGGGATGCGGCTCGCCGGTGAACTGCAACGCGTAGGTCACGGCGGCCTCGAAGTCGTCGCCACCGCCCGCGGGGTCCTCACCCACGAAGACCGAGTCGGTCGAGGGGGTCAGGCCGTAGCCCTCGCCCGAGGTCGGCGCCTGCAGCTCGAAGGTCACCTGCGACCAGATGCCGACGCCCTCGTCGAAGTTGAACCACTCGACGGGGAACGTGCAGACCTGGTGCGGATGGTTGTTCGGGATCGCGTCGACCTCGACGCCCCCGAGCTTCACGATGCCGTTGTTGCCCGCCGGGTCCTGGGGCGCGCCGGCGAGGGCCGGCCCGCTCGTGATCGTCAGTGCCATCCCGGTGCCGGCCGTCAGCAGACCCGCCGTGGCCAGTGCCAGGGCCTTGTTGCCGCGCCGGGCCGAGCCCCACGCTGCGTCCTTCCTCATGACCCCACCTCTTGTGTCGGCTAGCGCCAGGTGGCGGTTCGAGAACCTGGATCTCTGCTTGAGTGCAGT